>UPXV01000015.1 GCA_900538465.1 uncultured Erysipelotrichaceae bacterium | reverse complement strand
CCCCACATTATTTTAGAGTCTCATTTTTAGAAACCCCACGAAAATTTAGAGACCCATATTAACAATTACAATGACAATTGTTTTTGGCAGTATACAAGATAGTTATGCTGCTAGTGGATTAAAAATTCATTATATTGATGTAGGAAGTGGGGATGCTATTTATATTGAATGTGATGGAGAAAATATGCTGATTGATGGTGGATATTTAAGTCATGCAGATAGAGTCGAAGATGCCACTTTGTATACACCACTTGAACATCAGCTTCATAATGATCCTGCACCAATTGATGATAAACAAGCAGATTTTATGGATCAATTAAGAACTTTATTAAATGATTATAACAATTGTGATTCTACAAAATATTTAGATAGTTTAGGTGTCAATAAGATTAATTATATTGTTTCTTCACATCCACACTATGATCATGTTGGTGGTTTATTACAAGTTATTAATAAATATACTTATGACCATATTTATTATAATGGACATGATTATGATACAAGATATTATAAGTATTTTAAAAGATTAGCAGAAGACAATGTCAATTCTGGCAAAGTGAGTGCTGCCCTTCAAATACCACATGAAAATGATACGTTTAATGTGGGAAGTGCAAAAATAACTGTATTGAGTGATCAAACAAAAGATTATTCTACAACAAGTGGAGATTCAACGAATAATGGTTCTGTTGTATTAAGATTAGATTATGGACAACGATCATTTCTCTTTACTGGAGATGCTCAAGTTGCTGCTCAAAAAAATTTAATTGATAACAAAGCTTCGTTGATTTCTAATGTTGATGTTTTAAAAGTTCCTCACCATGGACATACAAATAACGATTTTGGAGTTTCTGAACATTCTGGAAACTATAACTTTTTTGTTAAAACGAATCCTGTTATTAGTATCGTTCAATCAGGAATACATAATACATCATCAGCCATACCAACTGCTAAAGTAAGAAAAGATTTATCAATGAGTGATATTTATACAAGTAAGGAACATGGGAATATTGTTTTAGAATGTGATGGGAAGAATATAACTATCAAAACTAAGAATAAAACAACTGATTATCTAATGATTAAAGATAATATAATGGGTAAATTGAAATTGAACTCATTGCAGACACACCATGCTGATATAAATAATAATAAGCGTTTAGATGCCGCTGATTATTTAAAAATTAAAGATTTTATTATGGGAAAAATCAGTAAATTATAAAGGGGAAAAAGAATATGAAGATGACAATGATGAGAAAAATAAAATGTATACTTATTACGTTGATTTTTCTATTAACACAGATAGGATTTATGAATTCTGTTTTCGCAGCAGGATTTGATTTAGGTTTGAGTGCTAGTGATGATGGGAGCGGAGGTATATCTGTTTCAGTTGGAGGAAAAATTGTTGGAAGAGTAACAGTTTCTGTTAATGGTCAAAGTAAATCTATTTATTTAGAAAATATTGGTGATAGAAAGTCTATGAAATTTAAGACTGGAGCAGGAACATTTACCGTAACTGCAGTGGGAGAAAATATCTCAAATGCTAATTATGAACCGAATGATAAACCTGTTAGCGCAAGTAAAAGCGTTACTGTAAAAGCACCAGGTAGTACTTCAAGCAATGCTGCTTCAACGACAACACCAACTGCTCCAAAAGAAGATACACGTTCAAAAGAAAATGCTTTATCTTCACTAAGTGTCAATAATGGAAGTCTTTCACCTAAGTTTAGTGCAAATACAACAAAGTATAGTGTTAATTTAGATGGAAACCAAACAAAAATCACAATTGATGCTAAAGCAAAAGATTCAAAAGCAAAAGTCAGTGGAACTGGTGAAAAAGATTTAAAAGTCGGTAAAAATACATTTGTTGTAAAATGCGTGGCTGAAAATGGAAGTACAAGAAATTATACAATAGAAGTGAATGTAGATGAAAAGCCAGTTGTTTTTTCTGATTATAATGATCAAAAATTAGGTGTCGTTAGAAATTTAGAAGGTGTTGATGCTCCAGCTGGTTTTGAAAAAGCAACAACAACTTTATCTAAACAAAAAGTAGATGCCTGGACAAATGAAAAAATGAAATTAACAGTTTGTTATTTAACAGATGAAAACAATAAAAAAGCCTTTTATGTTGTAGAAGAAGGAAAAATTCAATATGAGTTTAAAACTGCAGAAATTGATGGTCGTCATTTTATTATCATTCCAATTGGAGACAAGCTACAACAAAGAGATGGTTTTCAATATCAAAAAGTAAAAGTAAGAGAATTAGAATTAGATGGTTGGATTTATAATGATAAAGCTATGAAAAATTATGTTCAAGTTTATCTCATGAATGAGAATGGTGAAAAGAATATTTATGATTATGAAATCACTGAAAATCAATTACAACTTTATACTGAGCCAACTCAAGAAGAAAAAGGTATTGATATTTTCATGATTACAACTTTTGTATTTGCTGTAACAACTTTTGCTTGTGCATTCTTATATTTCAATTTCAAGAAAAAATCAATTTCTCAAATACAAGCCTATTATAACGAAAAGAAGAGTCAGTAGAAATACTGGCTTTTATCATATTTTTTATTTTTTCTCATATACTTTATTAAAAAGTCTAGGAGGAAAAATATGAATAGGGGAGAAATATATTATGCTGATTTATCACCTGTCGTTGGTAGCGAACAAGGCGGTTATAGACCAGTTTTGATTTTACAAAACAATAAAGGAAATAAGTATTCAACGACAGTTATCGTGGCTCCCATATCATCAAGAATGACAAAAAATGATTTGCCTACACATGTGATTATTGAGCCAAGTTTTTTAGAAAAGAAATCAGTTATTCTATTAGAACAAATACGGACAATTGATAAGAAAAGAATTGATGAGAAGTTAGGGTGTTTATCATTGGAAATTATGGAAAGGGTGAATCAAGCAATAAAAACAAGTTTAGACATTAGATAGGGAATATGATATAATATGATGCAATAAAGGAGTGAAATAATGATGAATATATCTCGTATAAAAAATCGAGCAGATGAATTGCTTTTAACATGTCAACCACAAGTGATTCGTATTATGACAATTATGATGCTTATAGGATTGATTCCTAGTTTGTTTAGTGGTAGTGGAAATATTTTTATTTCCTTAATATCACTTATTTTGACAATCGTGTTTATCGCTTTTGGACATGGATATGTTGTTACTGGCTTAAAAGTTGTACGTAATAGACAAGATTCATTAAGTGATGATGATGCTTTTGTGGGATTTACTAGATTTAAAGAATTGTTTTCTACATATCTCATTACAGGTGTGATTATGTTTGCGATTGTAGTTGCAATTATTTTGGTATTGACTCTACTTTTCTCTTTACTATTTGGAAGTTATTTATCATGGAGTGCAAGTCATAGTATGACTGTGTATTCTAATCTTTCTGGTGGTGGAGATTATTCGTATTTATTCAATTTACTTTTGGTTAATCCAGTTATGGTTCTTTTGATTATCTTATTTGTAGTTATTGTTATTATTGCAGTAGCAATTATTTCGGTATACTTATTTGCTGTGCCTTATTTATTGGAACAATATCATATGAAAAACATGGTAGCTGTTAAAGAATCATTTGCTATGATGAAAAATCATATTTGGGATATGATTAAATTGGAATTATCATTTTTAGGATGGATGTTATTAACTGTTATTGCTCAAAGTGTCGTTACACAATTACTTTCATTTATACCTATCTTAGGTTCTATGATTGGTGCAATTGTTGGAGGTTTTGTTGGTATTTATACTTATATACCAAAATATCATATTTCTCAAACAATTCTTTTTGAAGAAATAGCATATTATCGTTATGATCAACCTCAACAATCAACAATGGATAATCAAGGAGAACATTTATAATGTTTGATCATGCTTTTACAAGAAAAATAAGTAACCAAACCAAATGGTTATTTACGCTTGTTGTTTTACCATTATATGTTTATTGTGGGTCTTTAATATTATCGGCTTTTTTCAAATTTATTATTGTTACATTTTCATTAAAGTTTGATTATACAACATTAAATGCATATTTGAATCTCATATTTGATTTGATTATGGTTGTTTTGGTTGGATGGATATTAAAAGATACACTTATTGAACAATGGCATGATTTTAAGAAGGATTTAAAAGGAAACCTTATATATGGTGGCTTAATAGGAGTTGCTATTATTTATGGTGTTGGTTTTCTTGGTGGAATAATCACACTTATATTAGGGGCTAATGTTTCTAGTGAAAATCAACAGTTAATTGAATCTATTATTAGTGTTTACCCTGTTATTATGGCTATCTCTTCAGTGATTTTAGCTCCAATATTGGAAGAAATGATTTTTAGATGTATTGTCTTTGGTTGGTTATATGAATTTAATCCTAAGTTAGCACATCTCTTTTCTGGATTTGTTTTTGGATTTGTGCATATTATGATGAGTGTTTTAAGTGGTAATATGTCGGAATGGATACAAATCTTTACTTATTTCTTTATGGGGATGGGATTAAGTTATCTTTATGAAAAAAAGAACAATATTTTTGTTCCTATGTTATCACATGGGATATACAATTTGATTTCAATATTAACAATATTGCTTTAAAAAAGTCAAAGAACGAAATCTTTGACTTTTTATATTAGACAAGTACATATACCAATAAGAATACCTAGGACCATACCACAAATAACATCACTTAAATAGTGAACAAAAAGATATAATCTAGAAATAGCTGTTAAACTTGCATAGATATATCCAATAATTCCATAAATGGGGTTAAAGAACATCATGACAGTACTACATGCAAAAGATGAAGTTGTATGACCAGATGGAAATGATAAGTCACTAGGAATAGGAACTAACATTTCAACATCTTTATATGTATGACAAGGACGTTTTCTTCTTACTATACTTTTGATTGTGACTTGCCCAATAAGTGTTGCGGCAATTAAAGCCAATAACATGTGTATAGACATTGAGCGTGTTTGGTCAATCATATTTGTAATAAGGATAATAATAAGCCAACTCATACCAAAATCACCACAAGAACTAATGAATTTCATTGTTTCATTCACGTAATGATGCTGATAATAAGTTCTCATTTGAAAAGCAATTTTGATATCATAATCTTTAATTTTCTTAAGTATCGCTTTCATTATTTATTCCCCTTTTATTGATAAAATGAACAATAGTTTTAAAAATAGTAATTATCATTGTTTGAAAAACAAAAAGATTAAAAAGTTTAATTCCATCAACAGAAAAGAAAGAATTATGTTGAATATAATTAGAGTAATTTGGAATAAAACTGAAAAGAGAATGCAATTGATTAAATAGAAAACGAACTATTGTTTCAATACATTGAGTATATCCATGAAAAATCATTGATATAATCGCAAATATACCTTTATTATCATAAAATTGATGAATAAATGCAATATAGACAATTAAACCAATAAAGAAAATCAAAAAGGATACTGCAAGAATATAGATTGAATTAAAGAGAAAAGAAAAAACTTTTGATTCTTGTTTTTCTTCGGGTTCACTTTCTTCTTGCGCTTCTTCAACAATCTGTTTGATTTCACTAAGATCAGTGATCTTTTTAACTTGTGATTCTTGAATGTTTTTATGATTGATTTGTTTGAGTAAAGTCGTTAATTCATCTTCTTCTTTAGAATCTAATGGAGTTAGATGTTGTGGTTCTTCTTTTTCATTAATCTCTTCTTGAAGTGATTCTTGAGGTTGTTTAATATCTTCGAGAATAGGTGGAACATCTTTTTGAATATGTTGTTCTTCTTTGATAGGAGGATGAATTTCATCTTCAAATTGAAATCTTTTTCTTGTAGGTACTTTTTGATTGAATAGACTTCCATCTTTAATGTTTTGTTGACCTAATTGAGAAATATGATAAGCATAAGTTTTTTCAACAAGATCAAGAATTTGAGGATCATCTTGGTATGTCTTTTCTAATCTTTCTTTAACTCTTGTCAGTTCTTCAAATGTCATTTGAGAATCCATTCCCAATATTGGAGAATACATTTCTAATTCTTCATAACGATCAAACAAAAGAATATTTAAAACTTCAAAAAGATTATGAGCAACTTTATAAGAAGATTTCTTTTCATAATCACTTGCTTTCATTAAATCTTCACAATAAATAACATTAGCTTGAATTTGATTTGCCGCTTTATTTAAAGCCATAAAAGAAGAAATAACTAATGTTTCATGAGGGGTTACCCCAAAATGTTGAATAATTGTTTCAAGCATTTGCGTAGATGGCAAAGGAAGACTTGATGTATCACTTCCAATAATAAAGTGAACATTATGATAAAGATTTGTCATTTGTAAATATTCAACTGTATCTTTTGTACGGTGAGTTGACATAACAGCAACATAGATGTTTTTTTGATGAAGATATTCTAATAATTCTACAAATCCTTCTTTGACATCAACACCTTTAAGTCTTAAATATTCTTTTAATTCTCTTTCAATTTTTGCATTTAAAGGTCCGGTATCAACATTTTTAGAAAGAGGCAATCCATTATACATATCATACATATTAGAAAGATGTGGATAAAATGTTTCAATATCAAAAGGTATTTTTCTATGCTCACATAAATGATGATAATAATTATATCTGAATCTGTTTAAATCCAAGATTGTCCCATCAAGAGGGATAATCACAACTTTTATATTATTAATAGATTGTTTATACATGTTTCCACCGCCTGTCCACATTATTATAGCAAATTTTGTTATAATATTCCATGTAAAATCACTTGATTTTTCATGATGTTTAGTGTATTATATACTCGTTGACGAACTCTCCTTAGCTCAGTTGGCAGAGCATCTGACTCTTAATCAGAGGGTCCACGGTTCGAGCCCGTGAGGGGAGACCATTTGAATGATACCGAAAAGTATTGATTAAATCATTGCTTTTCGGTTTTTTTATAAGTTTGAAGAATCATTTGATAGAGAAGAGGAAGAACATTTTGAAGTGTTGATGGGTTAATTCTAGCTAAACTTATCCGAATGGAATGATTAAAATGCTCTGGTAAATAGAAACATCTTTCGTTACGAGCAATCATAATGTTTTCTTCGTTTAACTTCTCTTGCAGATCATCAATATCTATATCAGGTGAAAATTGAAGACTCAAGTAATATCCTGAATAACTACTTATCATTTTGACAATACTTTTATCCCAATCTTGTGTTATTTTTTTTATCACTCGATAGTTCTTTTTTAATTGATGAAGAAGTGGTTGAATTTGTTTTTGATAAAGTGAACTTCTTAAATAAGATTCTAAGGTTGCTTGAGAAATAAGAGATGGTAATTGATAAGAGTAGTAATAAGATTGATGCATAACTTGCTTAAATGTTTCTTGAAACTGAGGATGAATAACGCAAATTCCAATACGTATATAAGGAATCGTTTTACTAAAACTTGTTAAATAGATACAATTTTTGCCTTCCATATAATAATAGATAGGAAGATATCTTGGTGAATATGAACAATGACCAAAGTAATCATCTTCAATAATATAGACATTATATTTTAAAGCCAATTCTGCAATTTTTTGACGTGTCAAACTATCAAGAGTTGTTCCTAAAGGATTATGATTTCTAGGAATCGTATAAAAGAATTTAATATCATAATTTTCAAAAAGTCTTTTTAATTCCTTAAGATCAATTCCTTGTTCATCACGTTGAATTGTAAGAATTGGTAATTTCGTTGTTTTTAAAAATTGAATATAGTAACTATAAGTAGGCTCTTCAATGAGAATATAAGAGTGATGATTAGGGAATGTCATCGTTGATAAAAAAGATAACATTTGTGTGACACCTTGAATTAAATAAACAGAATCTTTTTGTGTATAGATGCCCATATTTGCTAAAAAGTCTGGTAAAATTTCTCTTAAAGATTCAACACCTTGTAAAGATATATTTAATGATGATTGGGAATATTGTTCAATTGCGATGGATAAACAATGTTTTGCATCTACTAAAGATGAAGCAGCTACAATAGGATTTCCTGTTTCTAGTGAGAAAACATGCGATTCTATTTGTGGTTTTAATAAACCATCAGCAACATAATAGCCACTTTGAGCTTTCGCATAAATCAAATGTTTCTTTTCTAATTCCTGATAAGCTTTGATAATCGTCTCTTTACTGCAATGTTTTTGTTTAGCTAATTGTGAAATAGATGGGAGTTTTTCACTTTGTTGAAATTTATGATTTAAGATTTGATTTTCTATTTCAACAGCAAGACTTTGATATTTATACATAACAACACCTCTTTTTTAAGTATACCATAAACAGTTGTAAAATTATACCGGTATAGTTACCATTTGGAAATGTTGATTTCTAACGAGAATATTTTATAATCATCTTGTCAATACAAAAGAAAGAGGTGCACAAGATGAAAAAAGATTCTGTAAAAATTGTAACAATTGGTGGAGGGAGCAGCTATACTCCTGAATTAGTAGAAGGATTTATTAAAAGATATGATGAACTTCCTGTAAGAGAATTATGGTTAGTAGATATTGAAGAAGGTCGTGAAAAACTAGAAACAGTAGGAGCCCTTGCACAAAGAATGGTGAAAAAAGCAGGACTGCCTATGAAAGTCATTTTAAGTTATGATCGTCGTGTTGCATTAAAAGATGCTGATTTTGTGACAACACAAATGCGTATTGGACGTTTGCCAGCACGTGTTTTAGATGAAAAGATTCCTTTAAGTCATGGAATGATTGGTCAAGAAACAAATGGTGCTGGTGGAATGTTTAAAGCATTTCGTACAATTCCAGTTATTTTGGATATTGTGAAAGATATTGAAGAATTATGCCCAGATGCATGGTTGATTAATTTTACGAATCCTGCTGGTATTGTGACTGAAGCTATTTTACGTCATACCAATTTTAAAAAAGCCATTGGATTATGTAATGTTCCAGTGAATATGGTTGCTGGATTTGCAAAAATGTTGGGTGTTGAAGAAAAAAACGTTACAATGGAAATACAAGGTGTCAATCATTTTATCTTTGCGACTGATGCTTTTGTGAATGGTGTTTCTCAATTTGATCGTTTACTTGATATGTATGCTCACTTAAAAGCAGAAGATACAATTCAAATGAAAAATTTTGTTTCTCTTCCTTACTCACCAGCTTTTATTGAAGGGATTCAAGCGATTCCTTGTCCATATCATAATTATTATTTCTTTACCAAAGAACAACTATCTGAAGAATTAGAACAGTTAAAACAAGGAACTGTTCGTGGAGAAGTTGTCAGTCAAACAGAAGAAGAACTTTTTGAACTTTATAGTCATGAAGAATTACAAGAAAAACCAGAACAACTTGCAATGCGTGGAGGAGCAAAATATTCAGATGCTGCATGTAATTTAATCGCTTCCATTTATAATGATAAGGGAGATATTCAATATGTTGATGTTAGAAATAATGGAGCAATTGCTGATCTTCCAATTGATAGTGCTGTTGAAGTCGCTTGTCGTGTTACTGCTGATGGACCAAAACCAATCGCAACAGGAGAATTAAAACTTCCTATTAGTGGATATGTTCATATGATGAAAGCTTTTGAAAGAATGGTTATTGAAGCAGCTGTTCAAGGAAGCCGTGATTTGGCTGTGGCGGCTCTCAATATGAATCCTTTATGCCCAAGTGATGAACTTGCGAATATTGTTGTTGATGAACTCTTAGAAGCGCATAAAGATTATTTACCACAATTCTTTGATAAATAACCTCGAAAATTTTTCGAGGTTTTCTTTTTAAAATTTTATCATTTTTGTATTGAAATTAAAAAAAAGATATGCTATTATATTTAAGCAACTGATGGAGACATACTCAAGAGGCTGAAGAGGCGCCCCTGCTAAGGGTGTAGGTCGGGAAACTGGCGCGAGGGTTCAAATCCCTCTGTCTCCGCCATAGTGTTGCCCTTGGCAGAGTTTATATATTGGTCTGGTAGTTCAGTTGGTTAGAATGCCGCCCTGTCACGGCGGAGGTCGCGGGTTCGAGTCCCGTCCAGACCGCCAATAGAAAACTCAAAGTTATCCGATTTGGATAACTTTTTTCTTTATTAAAAAAAGTCCTTTAAGGACTTATTTATATTGATTGTATGCATACATAATCGCAATCACAGTTTTGGCATCAACAATTTCTCCAGACAAAACTTTTTGATAAGCTTCATCAATATCCATTTTCACAACATCAATAAATTCATCTTCATCACAATCCAAAGAATCATCAACTTCTTTAAAATGAATTGCCTCATATAAGTATAACCATTCACTTGTATATCCAGGTGAAGGTAAAACTTTCATAATAAATTTCATATCCTCAGCACGACAATTGGTTTCTTCTTCTAATTCACGAAAAGCACAAGCTTTTGTATCTTCATCTTTTTCTAATTTTCCAGCAGGTATTTCTAAAGTCTCAATACGATTAGGATAACGGAATTGTTTTACCATTAAGATTTGATGATTTTCAATTGCTAAAATACAGACACCACCATGATGATAAACAACTTCTCTAAAAGCATGTTGACCATTTTCTAATGAAACTTCTTCACGTGTGACTTGCATGATTTTGCCATCATATATAATTTCCCTATTTAACTCTTTTTCCATTGAATTCAACTCCTTGTCCTTATTATAGCACAAAAAGAAAAGAAAGTATGCGGGGGAGCATACTTTCTTATTCTCTCTATTATTTACACGTTAGGGTGATAATAGGGGGGTATGATTAAGTGGGAACCACTTAACATCTATATTATAACAAATATTCATTGATTGTAAAGGCTTTCAAATAAAAATATGTATTTTTTATGTGAATTTCTGTATAATAGAGACGGTGATAAAAATGAAGAAATTAATAATTGATGAAAATCATGCAAATCAAAGAATAGATAAATATTTAAAGAAGTTATTATGTCAGGCACCTTCACAATTGATTTATAAAATGTTGAGAAAAAAAGATGTGAAAGTCAATGGAAAGAAAGTCAAAGAAAATTATATTCTACAAAATCATGATGTTGTTGAATTGTTTTTATATGAAGATAAATTTCAAGAGTATACTAAACCACAAACCATTTTTGATTTAAAAATCGAATTTGATGTTTTATATGAAGATGAACATATTTTAATTGTTGGGAAACCAGCGGGTTTATTAGTTCATGAAGATATTCATGAAGATATGAATACACTTTCTAATCAAGTATTAACTTATCTTTACCAAAAAGGAGAATATGATCCACATGCTTCTTTAGGATTTACGCCTGGTCCTGTTCATCGTTTGGATCGTAATACAAGTGGTATTGTGATTTTTGGAAAAACAATGCGTGCTTTACAAGATTTAAATGAAATGATGAAAAAAAGACATTGCATTGAAAAAACATATTTGACAATTTGTAAAGGTTATATGGTCTCTCAGGAATTAATTGGTTATATGAAAAAAGATAGTGATCAATCCTTATCAAAAGTTGTAAGTCAAAATACACCAGGTGCTTTAATGATGCATACGATTGTTGAACAAGTCAAAGCCAATACCAATTATTCATTATTAAAAGTCAAATTGGTTACAGGGCGAACACATCAAATACGTATTCATCTTGCGAGTGTGGGACATCCTCTTATTGGTGATAGTAAATATGGTGATTTTGAATTGAACAAAATTGTTAAAAAAGTATATCATTTAAATTATCAATATTTACATGCTTATCAAATTCAATTTGTGAAACCTATTGGCTGTTTAAAATATTTACAAGATAAAATTATAACATGTCCATTGCCAAATCATCTTGAGAAAATAAAAAAACAAATCTTTGATGAAAAATGACCTATGAAAATGGTCATTTTTATTGTATAATAAAAATAACATATGGGAAGGAGAACACAAATGAAATACTATATTGGAATTGATTTAGGTGGGACAAATGTTCGTACTCTTTTGGTTGATGAAACTGGAAAATCATATAGCGAAGTGAAGGATGCAACAGAAAGAGAAAACGGTCCTGATTTTGTCTGCTCAAAAATTATGAGACAAATTGAAAGTTTAGATTGTTCAGTTTGTGGTGGATTAGAAAATGTTGAAGGAATTGGAATTGGGGTACCTGGTCCAGTTGATACAGAACATGGTGTCATGATTATGGCAACAAACTTACCAGGTTTTGAAAATTATCCTATTTGTGAAAAATTATCAAGTCGTTTTAATTTACCTGTTTTTATTGATAATGATGCCAATGTTGCTGGTCTTGCTGAAGCATTATTAGGAGCAGGAAAAGGAAAACCAACTTGTTATTATGTTACAATTTCTACAGGAATTGGTGGAGCATTCATTGTTAATGGTCAACTTGTTTCTGGTGGTAGAGGTCATGCTGGAGAAATTGGTAATATTATTGTGAAAAACAATGGATATAAATTTGGTGGTTTAAACCCTGGAGCTGTTGAAGGTGAAGCCAGTGGAACAGCAATTACACGTAAAGGAAAAGAAATTCTTGGTGAAGATAGAGTTGCTCATGCTGGAGATGTCTTTAGATTGGCTGATGAAGGGGATGTCAAAGCGCAAGGTATTGTTGATGAATGTATTAGTGAACTTGCGACAATGTTTGCAAATATTGCACATACTGTTGATCCACATTGCTTTATCATTGGTGGTGGCGTTATGAAGTCTAAACGTTATTTCTATGATAAACTTGTTGAACAATTTAATTCTAAGATTCATGTTGGTATGAGAGGATATATTCCATTACTTGAAACTGAATTAGAAGATTGTGGTGCAATTGGGGCAGCAATGCTTCCAATGTCTAAATTAAAATAAACGATAAAGAGGTTTATGATGTCAGTCATAAATCTTTTTTTGTAAAAAAACGCTTTATTTTTTCTTTATAATAAGTGAAGAAAGTGATAGAATAAAAGGGCAAAAAGGAGGGTGTTTATGAAAGAAAGAATTGTATTAGGATTAAGTGGAGGTGTAGATAGTGCAGTAGCGGCTTATCTTTTAAAAGAACAAGGATATGAAGTTATTGCAGTATTTATGCGTAATTGGGATTCAACACTCAATAATGATATTTTAGGCAATCCTACAAATGATAATGAGATTTGCCCTCAAGAAGAAGATTACAATGATGCCAAAAAGGTTGCCGAACATTTGGGAATTGAACTTCGACGTGTGGACTTTATTAAAGAATATTGGGATCATGTGTTTACATATTTCTTAGAAGAATATGCCAAAGGAAGAACACCAAATCCAGATATTTTATGTAATAAACATATTAAATTCAAAGCTTTTTTAGATTATGCAAAATCTATTGATGCTTCTTATATTGCAACTGGACATTATGCCAGAGTCGAACATCATCCAGGTGAAGATTCACTCATGTTAAGAGGTGTTGACAACAACAAGGATCAGACTTATTTTTTATGTCAATTGAATCAAGCACAATTACAAGCATCCCTTTTTCCAATTGGAGAATTAACGAAACCGGAAGTAAGAAAAATTGCTGAAGATTTAAAACTTCCAGTTGCTCATAAAAAAGACAGTACAGGTATTTGCTTTATTGGTGAAAGAGACTTTAGAGAGTTCTTGAAAAATTATATTCCTGCTAAATCAGGAAAAATGGTTGATATTGAATCAGGAAAAGTCGTTGGTGAACATCAAGGGATTATGTATTATACAATTGGTCAACGTAAAGGTTTGAATATCGGTGGACCTGGGGATGCATGGTTTGTTGTGGGCAAAGAATATGATCAAAATATTTTGTATGTTTGTCAAGGTGATCAAAACGATTGGTTGATGAGTGAAGGGGCACTGATAAGTGATGTCAATTGGATTTCAAGTGAAAGACCTACAGGTGAGTATGATTGCACAGCAAAATTTAGATATCGTCAAGCAGATAATGATGTCTCAATTCATTTTGTCGATGAAACAACAATTTATGTGACTTTTAAAAAACCAATTAAAGCTGTTACACCTGGTCAAGCAGCTGTCTTTTATCAAGGAGATGTTTGTTTGGGCGGAGGAACAATTGAAAAGGTCTATAAGGATGATAAGGAGATTACATATTTATAATGTTAGAATATACGGGGATTATTAAACAAGTTCGTTTTTACAGTGAAGATACAAAATTTATTGTTTGTGTTATTGATAGCGAACAAGAAGATAAGCCTATTTTAGCAACAGGATATATGAGCTATGTCAATCCTCAAGATAAATATCATTTTAAAGGAGATTATATTATCCATCCTAAATATGGTAAACAATTCCAAATTCAATCCTATGAGATTATATTAGCGGATGATGAGAGTGAAATCATTCGCTATTTATCTAGTCCATTGTTTAAAGGAATTGGAGAAAAACAAGCCACTGCTATTGTTGAAACTTTAGGAAAAGAGGCTTTAAATAAGATTAAAGAAGATAAACATGTTTTAGATCAAGTCAGAGGAATGAATGAGAAAAAAAGAGAAACAATTATAAATGTTCTTTCATCACAAGACTTTGATCAAGAAGTTCTTTCCTTCTTTATGGGACATGGCATTAGTACTAAACATTTGGCTTTAATTCAAGCAGTTTATCAAGAACATACACTAGATGTTTTACAAAACAATCCTTATCAATTAATCGATGACATTGATGGCATTGGATTTAAGACAGCAGATGATCTGGCTTTAAAAATTGGAGTCGATCCCCTTGATGAACACCGTAGAAAAGCAGCTATTTTATATGCTTTAAAAGAAGCTTGTTTTCAAGATGGAAGTACTTATCATGAACATGATATGATATATAAAAGATTTCATCGTTATATTCCAAGTATCACTTATGAACAATTTGAAGATGATTTAGAAGAATTAATTGATGAAAAGAAAATCATTCAAGATGTTGATAAATATTATCCTTATGATTTATATGAAAGTGAAATAACAATTGCCCAAACATTCAAACGTTTTATCAATACTCCTTTATCACAATATGAAGATGAAGAAGTTGATCAGCTCTTAAATGAACTCCAGCAACAACTCTCTATTGAATATGATGACTTACAAAAACAAGCCATCCATCTTTTCTTACAACAATCAGCCATGATTTTAACTGGTGGACCGGGAACTGGAAAAACAACAATTGTAGAAGCTATTATGAAATTATATACAAAATTGAATCCTGATCAAAAAATTGCTTTGGTTGCTCCAACAGGAAGAGCATCTAAACGTTTAAGTGAAGTTACAGGACTAGAAGCCTGTACGATTCATCGTTTATTAAAATGGGATTTACATACCAATACTTTTGCGATTAATGCGCAAAATCCCTTAGATGTGGATTTGTTGGTGATTGATGAATTTTCAATGGTTGATACTTTATTGTTTTCCAATCTCTTATCAGCAAGTCGTAAAGTCACTAAGATTTTATTGATTGGAGATGATCAGCAATTACCTTCTGTAGCACCTGGTCATGTTTTAAAAGATTTATTAGATGCCTCTTGTGTGCCAACAGTGCGCTTGAATCGAATTTATCGTCAATCACAAGAAAGTGGGATTGTTCAACTAGCTCATAGTATTCGTAATGATGCTTATGATGAAAACTTGTTTTTAGAATATAAAGATATCCATTTTCAATCATGTGCATCTTATGATGTTGTGAACTATGTGAAGATTCTTGTTTCTAAAGCGATGAAAGATGGTTATGATGCCAATGATATACAAGTTTTAGCACCAATGTATAATGGTGTAGCTGGTATTGATGCTCTTAATGATTGTTTACAAGATTTATTAAATCCCCATGATGAATTTAAAAATGAATTAAGAGTGGGGAAACGAATCTATCGAGAAGGCGATAAAATCTTACAGTTAAAAAATCGTATTGATGATAATGTTTTTAATGGTGATATTGGAACTTTAGTGGAAATTTGTTATAAAGATAATTTTGAATATCTTACAGATACATTGATTGTTGATTTTGATGGAACATATGTAGAATATACAGCCAATGATTTTTATACAATTACACATGCCTATTGCATGAGTATTCATAAGTCACAAGGGAATGAATTTAAAATTGTGATCATGCCAGTTTTAAAAGATTATTATATTATGCTTAGAAAGAATTTGATTTATACTGGGTTAACACGTGCGAAACAATCTCTTTTTGTGATTGGTCATCATGCTTCTTTTATCTATGGTATTGAGAATAATCACGATGAAAAAAGACGCACCACTTTAAAAGAAAAAATGTTAGAATCTCCTCAACTTTCACCGTATGATTTTATGTAAAATGGTCATACTAAGAATGTACTTTTGAAGGAGTGAGACAATATGTCTAAATTAGCAGTTGCTTTTTTCTCAGCTGGAATTGTTGCCGCAGCAATGATTATGATGAGTGATATGCCTTGTGCTGACGATATTGAACATACTGTTCATAAAGCCAAAAAGGCTATTAAAGAACAACTTTAAGAAGTACAAAGGACTAAACTTTAGTCCTTTTCTTTACATATTGGAGGAGATTATGAACAGGATCACAATCGCAAAAAACATTATTATTTATAGTATTTGTGCCATTCTTGTCTATTATGTTTTGACATTATTTCAGATTGGTTCTCTTTTTTGTTATGTTTTTAATTTATTTTTTCCGCTTATTATTGCTTTGTTTTTTCATTTTTTATTAGATCCTATCATTGATTATTTTACAAGTGAGCGTTTAGAGAGAAAGATTGTTGTTGTTCATATCTATCTATCTTTATCATTATTATTTATTGTTGTCTGTTATTTGGCAGCTCCTTATATTTTGAATCAATGTTTACGTTTTTATAACCAATATTGTAATGGACAAATGAGATTAAATCCTATTTTTAAAGCTATCTTTGATTTTTTACAACAATATCAAGTTATTGATTATTTAATGGATATTTTAAATGGATGGACACAATCTGTGATTTATTGGGTGACAAATGTTTTAATCGCAATGGGAATTTCTTTTTATTTATCTTATGATAATTTGCATTTGATTGAAAAAGCAATTGTTTATCTTCCTTTTGAAAAACAAGGCATTTGTATGCAGACTTTAAAACGTTTAAAGTTAATTACTTATCAATTTATGAAATCAATGGTATTGGATTTTATGTTCTTTTTCTTTATGTGTTTGATACCTTTTTATTTTATTGATGAGAGTTTATTTTTATGGATTGCATTATTTTTATCTATTACCAATTTAATTCCTTATATTGGTCCATATATTGGAGGGATACCTGTTGTGATTTATGAATATTTTATTCATCCTCAAATGGGGTATGCAGCTTTTATTGCAGTTGTGGTTTTGCAATATTTAGAATCTTCATATTTACAACCCTATTTATTTTCAAAATGTATTCAATTACATCCTATTCCTTTGTTTATTGCTTTGACTTTTTTTGGTGATTTATTTGGAATTGTCGGTATGATCTTTTCACCACTTTTATTATCATATAGTTTGTTGGTATTGGAATTGCTAAAAAATCTCAATGTTTTTTCAAAAGTCAAACAAATCGTCTTAAAAGAATAAGAATAGACAGATTCAAAATAGAAAATCAAGATATCTTGCTTTATTTTACAACTTCTTCATTTTTCCTTTTTTATAATAAAGAAAAAGGAGTTGGATTATGAAAACGCAAGATATTTTAGGTGTATTAGGTGGATTGGCATTATTTTTATATGGTATGCAGATGATGAGTGAAGGTTTACAAATGACGGCTGGGAATCAATTGGAATCTGTTTTAAAACATTTAACCAGTCATAAAGTCAAAGCTGTTTTGGTTGGTATGATTGTGACTTGTTTGATTCAAAGTTCTTCAGCAATGACGATTATGTTAATTGGCTTTATAAATGCGAAAGTTATGGATTTAAAAAGAGCGGCATGGGTTGTTATGGGGGCTAATATTGGGACAACAATAACGGGTCAAATGATTGCTTTGGATATTGGTATGATTGCTCCTGTTTTGGCTATTGTTGGGGTTGTTATGATTGTTTTTTTATCAAGACATGTATTTCAATGTGTTGGTCAAATCACTGCTGGACTTGGCATTTTATTTATGGGATTAGAATTTATGGCGATTTCTTTATCACCTTTACAAAATTCACCATCCTTTTTTCAAATCATGACATCTTTATCTCATCCACTTTTATCAATTGGTGTTGGGGCAGTGTTTACAGCTATTATTCAAAGTTCTTCTGCCGCTTTAGGCATCTTACAAACATTATCCGCTAAGGGTCTTATTCCATTTCATATAGGTGCTTATATGATTTTTGGATTGAATATTGGGACATGCATGACAGCTTTGCTGGCATCTTTATCGGGATGTCAAAATGCGAAACGTTTAACTTTATTTCATATTTTATTTAATGTTTGTGGAACAGTTTTATTTGTCTTGATTTGTCAATTGACTCCATTTTTATCATGGGTTATGGCACTAACACCTTATAACAATATGAGCCAATTAGCCAATTTGCATACTTTCTTTAATATAGGAACAACTTTATTTTTCTTAATGATTGATGATTATGTGATTCGTTTTATAGAAAAAATATCTTCTCGTCGTTTATTTTAGTTGATTTTAAGCTATGAATTGGTTATAATACTAACGTCAAATCGTTGAAAAAGAAGAGTATTTATACTTTCCTTTCAAGAGAGGAAATGGTTGGTGAAAATTTCCAAGGAAATATAAAGAAAGCTACTTTGAAGAGTGATGTAAACATCAACGCATAGTCAGCGTTATCGACTTAGAGGGCATAATCTTATGATTATGAATAAGGATGGTACCGCGATATCAGTCGTTCCTTTTTTAAGGAATGGCTTTTTTTATTAATAAGAAGGAGGATATTATGAAACAATTAACAGGAAATCAAGTACGACAAATGTTTTTAGATTATTTCAAATCAAAAGGACATATGATTGAACCTGGGGCATCATTGATTCCCCAAAACGATCCAACATTATTATGGATTAATGCTGGGGTTGCAGCTTTAAAAAAATATTTTGATGGAAGTGAAACGCCAGCTAGTCATCGTATTGCCAATGCTCAAAAATCAATTCGTACAAATGATATTGAAAATGTTGGGAAAACGGCAAGACATCATACATTCTTTGAAATGTTAGGAAATTTCTCTATTGGAGATTATTTTAAAGAAGAAGCCATTCCTTTCGCTTGGGAATTTTTAACAAGTGAAGAATGGATTGGCTTTGATAAAGATAAGTTATATGTCACTGTTTATACAGATGATGAAGAAGCTTATCGTATTTGGAAAGATGTTTGTCATGTTGATGAGAGTCATATTTTAAAAACAGATGGAAACTTCTGGGAAATTGGAGAAGGTCCTGGTGGTCCTGACTCTGAAATCTTCTATGACCGTGGAGAAAAATATGATCCTGAAGGATTAGGAGAAAAATTATTCTTTGAAGAATTAGAAAATGATCGTTATATTGAAATATGGAATGTTGTGTTCTCACAATATGATTGTAATCCAGCCATTGATAGAAAAGATTATAAAGAATTACCACAAAAAAATATTGATACAGGAATGGGATTAGAAAGACTTGTCAGCATTATTCAAGGTGGAGAAACAAACTTTGATACAGATTTCTTCTTACCAATTATTCATGCGACTGAAGCAATGACAAATGTGAAATATGAAGATCATAAAATGGCTTATCGTGTGATTGCTGATCATATTCGTACTGTCACTTTTGCTTTAAGTGATGGAGCATTGTTTGATAATGCAGGGCGTGGATATGTTTTAAGACGTATTTTAAGACGTGCTGTTCGTTATGGGAAGAAGATTGGTATTGACCATTCATTTATGTATAAGTTGGTTTATGTTGTGAGTGATATTATGAAAGATTTCTATGATTATCTACCAGCAAAAGCTGATTATGTCAGTGGACTTGTCAAAAAAGAAGAAGAAGCTTTCCATAAAACATTATCAAATGGTGAAAAGTTATTAACACAAATGTTAAGCAAAACTCAAAATCACCAATTAAATGGAAAAGATGCTTTTAAATTATATGATACATATGGTTTTCCATTAGAATTAACAGTAGAAATTGCCGAAGAATCAGGTTTTACAGTTGATGAAGAAGGATTCAAAGCAGAAATGAAAGCTCAACAAGAACGTGCGAGAAATGCTCGTGGAGATGTGGAATCAATGTCATCACAAAAACCAGACTTAATGGCATTTGATACACCTTCTACTTTTACTTATGATCCAACTCCTATCACTGCAAAAGTGATTGCCACTTTTATTGATGGTGTTAAATGTGAAGAAATTACAGATAAAGGTGAAATCATCTTAGACCATACAACATTCTATGCTGAAATGGGTGGGCAATGTGCTGATAGGGGAACAATGTCTTCTCAAACAACAAAAGTGAATGTGACATATGTCAGCAAAGCACCGCATCAACAACATCTCCATAAGATTATTGTAGAAAGTGGAAGTGTCAAAGTTGGTGATGAATTGACATTATATGTTGATACACAAAAACGTGCTCTCGTTCAAAATAACCATACTGCAACTCACTTATTACAAAAAGCTTTAAAGAATGTTTTAGGTGATCATGTTTCTCAAGCTGGTTCTTATGTAGATGATCAAAGATTACGTTTTGACTTTACACATCCTCAAAAGATGAGTGATGAAGATATTAGAAAAGTTGAAGATGAAGTAAATGAATATATTTTTAAAGCTATCGATGTCGATATTCAATTGATGAGCAAAGAAGAAGCTATGCAATCAGGTGCAATGGCACTGTTCAATGAAAAATATGGTAATGAAGTCCGTGTTGTCAGTGTTGGAGATTATTCTAAAGAATTATGTGGTGGTTGCCATGTTTCTAACAGTTCACAAATTGGTTTATTTAAAATTATGAGTGAAGAAAGTGTTGGTTCAGGAGTAAGACGTATTGAGGCTGTAACATCTTTTCTTGCCTACCTTGCTTTAAAGAAAAATGAAGAAACACTTTATACAATTGGTGATTTATTGAAATTAAAGAATCGCAACGAAATTGTTGAAAAAGTGACTCATTATATTGATGAAGCTAATGAAGTGAAAAAACAAAGAGATCAATATTTAGATAGGTTAAATAGTTTAGAAGCAAAAGAAAAAACAAAGAATATTGAAGATATCAATGGGGTACAATTCTTATATATCTTAGAAAATAAAGATGCTCAAACTGCTAAAGCAATGACATTTGAATTAAGAGATCAACTTCAAAATGGTATGGTTGTTATGGTCAGTGAATTTGAAGGAAAAATATCTTATTTTGTAGGATTGACTCCATCTATGGTTCAAAACGGATATAAAGCTGGAAACTTCATTAAAATGATGAATGAAGTCACTGGTGGTAGAGGTGGCGGAAAGCCTGATTTTGCGCAAGGTGGATGTGCTTCTTTAGAGAATATGAATGAAGCATTGGCACAAATAAAACAAGTATTCTAAGCACTTTTACTAGCATTTTTTAACAATATGGTGTAATATGGATTATATAGACAGGAGGTATGTGCGATGGCAAAAGATTTTACTCAAACACGTCTATTCAATTCAGAAGAAATTAAACGAGAAGTGATTCATTCTAATTTAATGACAGTTTCTCAAGCTTTGGATGAAAGAGGATATAATGCAGTTCATCAAATTGCTGGTTATTTAATTTCAAATGATCCAGCATACATTTCAAGCCATAAGGGGGCACGTTCAATTATTCAACAAATTGATCGTGATGAAATTATTGAAGAACTTGTTAAATTCTATTTGGAGTCTAAGTAATGGAAAAAATATTAGGATTAGACTTAGGATCAAGAACGTGTGGAATTGCAATGAGTGATACTTTAGGAATGATTGCTCATGGAGTGGAAACGTATCATTTTAAAGAAAACCACTATAAAAGTGCTGCATATCATGTTAAGCAACTTGTTCAAGAAAATCAAATCCATACAATTGTATTAGGTCTTCCAAAACATATGAATGGAGATTTGGGCGAAAGAGCACAAATCTCTATTGATTTTAAAGAAAGACTTGAGAAAATGATGGATGTCAAAGTGATTCTTGTTGATGAGAGATTAACAACCGTATTTGCTGAAAATCAATTGATTTTCGCAGATGTTTCTAGAAAAAAAAGAAAAGAAGTTATTGATAAAATGGCTGCCGTACAAATACTACAAGGTTATTTAGATCAACAAAGGAGATAAAAATGGACGTAAACAAAATACAAGTCATTGATGATGACGGAAATGAATTAGAATTTGAAGTGTTATTCACATTTGATAGTGAAGATACTGGTAAAAAATATGTGTTATATTATGATGCAACAATTGAAGAACCACAAGTTTATTCTTCTATCTATGATGATGAAGGAAATTTATATCCAGTAGAAACACCAGAAGAATGGGAAATGATTGAAGAAGTCTTTAATAGTTTTATTTCTCAAGATGAAGAAGAGGAAGAAGACGAATGTGATCATCAAGGATGTTGTCAAAATGATGATGAAGGTCATGAATGTTGTCAAGATGATGACCATGAATGTTGTTGTCAAAAGAAAGAAGGGTAACATCTGTTACCTTTTTGTTTATAATCAATTCATATTGATGTGACATAATATAGTTAAGTTATGACTGAGGAGGAAGAAGTGAATGGGATTGTTTTTTAAAAAAAGAAAAGTCAAACCAATATTTGTAGGAAGTTATGGAAATGATTTAACAAGAGGAATCTATGTTTTCCATCTTGATATTGAAAATGGTGAAATATTAAAAAAGAAATTTTATAAAAGTTTAGCCAATCCAATTTCAATGTATAAACGTGAACGTTTTATTTATGTATGTTATAAAAATAATACAGGACGTAAAACTGATGGTGGGCTTTGGCAATATGCATCTATGGAACTTCAATTTGGACTTGCTGGTAAAGCAACAGATGGTGGAAAAACATATGTTGGAAGTTTTGTCAATGAAGATCGTAGCTATGCTTATGCTGTGGATTATTATAATAGTGAAGTTGTAACAATTCCTATTTTAAAACAAAAAATTGTAAAGGTAACACAAAGAATTCAACATGTTGGACAAGGACTTGATCCAAAAAAACAAGCTCAAGCTCACCCATGTTATATTGAAGAAACACTAGATCATCAAAGAATATTTGTCTGTGACATGGGAACTGATGAAGTTGTTCTTTATCGTGTTGTAGAAAAAGGAAAATTAGAGCGTGATGAAGAGAATAGTTTCCAATTAAAACCAGGCAGTGGACCTAAGAAAATGGTTTTCACACCTAATGGGAAATATGCTTATGTTTTAAATGAACTTTCAAGTACTGTGAGTGTTTATGAATATCAAGATTGTCATTTTACATTAATTCAAGAAATTGATACATATCCTAAGAATGAATATGATAAAGAAAATACAGCTGGAGATATTGTTATGAATGAAACAGGTGAATATTTATTTGTTTCTAACTGTGGACATGATTCAGTTTCAGTATTTGATGTATCAACTGAAGGAAAATTAAACTTTACTGAATATCTTGATACAGATGAAAAACCAGTAGCAATGACACTTGTTTTAGATCGTTGGTTAGTGGTTGCTTCACAAATAGGAGGAACATTAGAGTCATTTGAATTAAAGAAAAATGAATCTAAAGGAGTTTTATTTGAAACACACTTTAGTTATATGGTTGGAGAACCTGTTTGTGTTATTGAAGGACGTGGATTATAAAAAGAGTTTCATTGAAACTCTTTTTTAAATTAAGTGATATTTTAATTTTAAATTAATAATTTTCAAAACACTTTCATTAATTCTGTCTTCACTGATTTTTTGATTTTGCACAGCATCATAAATGCTATCAAAAGCAACCTTATAATCTTCAGGCATAAGAAGGATATCAGCCCCAGCTTGAAAAGCCATCAAAGCCGCTTTGTCAGAACTGTAATCATTTGTAACAGCTCCCATTGCTAAAGAATCAGTAATAACAATTCCTTCATATCCTAATTCTTGACGCAAACGTTTGGTAATCATTTCATACGAGAGTGATGATGGAAGATGATCATCAGTGACATTTTTGACAGTAATATGGGAAACCATAATCATATCTGTTTTATCTTTATTATCAATAAAAGGAATTAATTCACATTTTAATAATTCATCCCAAGTTTTATTTGTTCCTGCATAACCTAAATGTGTATCGGTCTGTGTATCACCATGACCGGGGAAATGTTTAATTGAAGTCATCATATCGACACTATGGAAACCTTCAATGGCTCCACTAACCATTTGAGAAACAAGTTTTGGTGTCGTTCCAAAAGAACGTGTTCCTATAACTGGATTCTTGGGATTGGTATTGATATCAGCATCAGGAGCAAAGTCAAGATTAAAACCATATTGATCTAAATATGTTCCAATTGTTTTTCCCACTTCTTGTGCTTTTTTAGGATTTTTTGTTTTTCCGATTTCAGTCATGTTTTTATATGTTTTTACTTGAAAAGAAGAGTTCGTTGCAATTCTTGAAACAAGACCACCTTCTTCATCTATAGCCATAAACAGTGGTGTTTGAGAAGCATTTTGTAATTGACTGGTAAATGTTGTGATTTGAGAAGGTTTTATAATGTTTTTAGAAAACATAATGATTCCACCAGCAGGATATTGATTGAATGTTTCTTGCATGTTTTTATTGATTTTTGTCACTCCATATTTATGGGGATCATGAACCTGAGTTGGTGTTAAAGATGAATCTAATGATTCTGGTCTAATTATAAATAATTGACCGATTTTTTCTTTTAAACTCATATCGTTTAAAATTTGTTGAGCTTGAGAAAGAGGTTCTTCTTGATTTTGAGGTTCTTGTTCATCTTGTGATTGTTGAGGTGTTGAATTTTGAGAAACGCTTTTATCAGATTCATTTGATTGACAAGCACATAATAAAACCAAACAAAAGATAAGACATAATATTTTTAAGTTGTATTTTTTTAGCATAATCATTTTCTCCTATAAAATCATTATACCAATTTTTTTTAGAAAATCATGAAATATTGTCATGAATTATAAAAAAAAGAGGTATTATTGATAATTCTTGTAAAATCACTTATAATAATAAAGATGGAGGATGTTTTATGAAAAATAAAAAAACCATGTTTATCATTATTGGAGCAATATTAGCAATTGTTATTATAGGAAGTGCTTTTTTCTACGTGAATGGAACTTCAGCTGTTTCTTCAAAAAGTGAAGAAGTGATTGTAAAAATTGAAGCCGGCTCAGGGGCATCACAAATTTTGGATACATTAGATGAAACCGGTCTTGTTAAAAATAAATTATGTGGAAAAATATTTTTAAAATTAAATCATTATGATAAATTACAAGCCAATACATATATATTGAATAAAAATATGTCTTTAAGTGAAATCTTTTCGATTATTGAAAATCCAGATTTTAAATATATTTTAAAATCAAAATTGACAATTAAAGAAGGCAATACGATTCCAGAAGTGGCCAAATCTTTTGCAAATTTGTTAGAGATGTCAGATGATGATGTCATTAAGGAATGGAATAAAAAAGACTATTTGAAATCTCTTATCAAAGAATATTGGTTTATTGATGAAAGTATTTTAAATGCAGAAATTATGTATCCATTAGAAGGGTACTTATATCCAGAAACTTATTTTATTACAGATGAAAAACCGACTGTTCAAAGTGTAACAAAACTGGCTTTGGATATGATGGATAAAAAGTTATCACCTTATCAAGAACAAATTAAAAAAATGGGGTGGACACCTCATCAATTTTTATCATTCGCATCTGTTGTTGAAAGAGAATCAGGAACTGACGAAACAGATCGTCCAATGATAGCTGGGGTCTTTAAAAACCGTCTTGATAAAGGAATGTTACTACAAAGTGATATTACGGTAAACTATGCATGGCAAAGAACAGGAGTGAATGTGTCTACTGCACATTTACAAATTGACTCTAAATACAATACTTATAAATATACAGGTTTACCTGTTGGTCCAATCAGTACTGTGCCAGAGTCAACAATGAAAGCATGTCTTGAATATGTTCACCATAATTATCTTTATTTCTTTGCGATGAAAGATCCTCAAAATACCAAACTTGCAAAAGTTTTTTATACTAAAACATATGAAGAACATACAAAAGAAGTGAAAAAAGCAAAGGATGCAGGGTTATGGTTAGAATAGAAAATTTAGAAAAGTTAGAACAAGATGCATTGAAAAGAAATATTCCTGTCATGCAAAAAGAGGGAATCCTCTTTTTAATTTCTCAGTTAAATGAAATACATGCCAAAAGTTGTTTAGAAATTGGTTCGGCTGTGGGATATTCTGCCATGATGATGGTTTCTCATGTTGAAGGATTACATGTAGAAACGATTGAATTAAATGATGAAAGATATCAAGAAGCATGTTCCCATATTCAAGAAGAACAACTTGAAGAATCCATCACAATTCATCATGGTGATGCTTTAACATTTGATGAATTTTTGTTACAACATGCACCTTATGATTGTTTGTTTATTGATGCAGCAAAGGCACAATATCAAAAGTTTTTTGAAAAATATGCTCCTTATGTTTTAAAAAAAGGAATCATAATTGTTGATAATTTAGATTTTCATGGTATGATTTTTGATATTGACCATATTAAAAATAGAAATACTAAACAATTGGTCAAAAAAATAAAAAGATTTAAAGATTGGATTTTTAATCATGAAGATTATGACGTAGAATATTATCAAGTTGGTGATGGTATTTGTGTCATTCAAAGAAAGGATCAAAAATGAAAATAGTCTTATCATTAAACAATCAAACAAGATTATATGATTATATAGATATGGGTATTGACACCTTTGTATTAGGTGGAAAATACTCTTTTCATTGCCCATGTGTTTTTGATATTGAAGAGATGAAAAAAATGAAAGAGAGATATCCTCATATTCATTTTTATGTGGCTGTGAATGCTTTATATGATCAACATATGATTGCAGATTTACAAGTGTATCTCAATCAACTTTATCAAATCAATATAGATGGATTGTTGTTTCAAGATTTTGGCGTTTTACAAATTGTTAAAGAAAATGGTTATCATTTTGATATGATGTATTCACCAGAAACCTTAAATACCAATGCCTGTACACTTCAGGTCTTACAACAACAAGGTGTTAATAGTGCGTTTTTATCACGTGTCATTCCTCTTCAAGAACAATTAGAAATTCATCATCTTGTTGATATGCCTTTGATGCTTCAAGTCCATGGTGTTGAATATATTGCAGCAAGTAAAAGAGAATTATTATCAAATTATAAACAAGCCTCTCATCTTGAATTTGATTTACAAGATCAAAAGAGTCTTATGTTAAAAGCAAAGAATTCAACATATGAACTGCGTATATTTGAAGATCATTTTGGAACACATATTTTTTCCAATGAGCGCTTATATATGTTAGATTTATTGAATCAAATTCATGAATTTGATAATTTATATATAGAAACATTGATGATGGATGATGAGGAAGCCATAGAGATTGCATCTCTATATAGTGATGCTTTAAAGAGTTTTGAAAATCAAACATATGATCGTGATGTCAAAGAATATATGAATCTTATGTATCGTTTAAAAACACCATTAGGAAGAGGGTTTTTATTTGATCAAACAGTATATAAATTAGAAGATATGAGGAAGATGGATAATGAGAAACGTGAGTCAAATCATTAATGGAAAAAGAAAGATTATAAAAAAACCAGAACTTTTAGCGCCAGCTGGAAACTTAGAAAAATTAAAAACAGCCATTATGTATGGTGCTGATGCGGTTTTTGTTGGTGGAAAAGAATTTTCTTTGCGTTCACAAGCTTCTAATTTTTCATTAGAGGATATTCAAGAAGGCGTAGAGTTTGCTAAAAAATATGGAGCTCATATTCATGTCACATGTAATATTATTTTGCATCAAGATAATCTTAAAGGTATTCAAGAATATCTTCAATCATTAGATGATATTGGGGTTACAGCTATTATTGTAGCGGATCCTTATATTATGAAGATTGCTAAGGATATGCATTTGAAATTAGAAGTTCATGTTTCAACACAACTTTCAACTTTGAATCTTAAGGCGATTGAGTTTTATAAAAGTATGGGAATGGATCGTGTTGTTTTAGGACGTGAAGTGACATATGAAGATTTGAAAACAATTATGGCTTATGCCCCTGTTGATGTAGAATACTTTATTCATGGTGCGATGTGTATTCATTATTCTGGAAGATGTATGTTATCGAATTATTTGAGTCGTCGTGATGCTAATCGTGGAGGATGTTCACAGTCTTGTCGTTGGTATTATGATTTGTATGAAAATGGTCAATTGGTTAATCATGAAGAGGATATGCCTTTTAGTATGTCAAGTAAGGATATGTCTTTAATTGATCATATTGGTGAATTGATTGAATTGGGTGTGGATTCGTTTAAAATAGAAGGGCGTATGAAATCACTTCATTATATTGCGACAGTTGTTTCTACATATCGTAAGTTAATTGATGCTTATTGTGAAGATCCTGATCATTTTCAACAAGATGAAAGTTATCGCCAAGAATTATTAAAGGCAGCTAATCGTGCCTTGTGTCATGGTTTCTTCTATGAGCATCCTGGTGTTGATGAACAATTGTTTAATATGCGTGATGAACATCCAACTCAAGAATTTGTTATGCGTGTTTTATCTTATGATGCGTCTTTACACTTGGCTAAAATTGAACAACGCAATTATTTTAAAGTGGGGGATCAAATAGAAATTTTTTCACCACATCATCCTAATCTTTTCTTTACAGTTAAAAAACTTTATAATGAAGATAAAGAAAGTATTGAAGTTGCAAATCATCCTATGGAAGTTTTATATGTTGAAATTGATCAAGAGGTTTGTGAGAATGATATGGGAAGGAAGGTTATACGATGAATCAACAAGCAGTGATTATTGGAATTGCAGGTGGAAGTGCATCAGGGAAAACATCGATTGCGATTCAATTGTATGATTATTTTAAAGGATATCATAAAGTTAAAATTATTAAACAAGATGATTATTATAAAGATCAAAGTCATTTGCCTTTTGAAGAAAGAGTGAAAACCAATTATGATCATCCTTTGGCATTTGATACAGATTTGTTGGTTGAAGATTTAAAAAAATTAAAAAACAAAGAAACAATTCAAAAACCAACATATGATTATACATTACATACCAGAAGTCAAATTGTAGAAACAGTTGAAGCAAGAGATGTTATTATTTTAGAAGGAATCTTTGTTTTGGCAGAAGCACGTGTGAGAGATCTTTGTGATATTTTGGTTTATGTGGATACTGATAGTGATATTCGTTTCATACGACGTTTAAAAAGAGATATTGAAGAGCGTGGAAGAAGTTTAGATTCTGTATGTAATCAATATTTAAATACAGTTAGACCAATGCATGAACAATTTATTGAACCATCCAAAAAATATGCTCATATTATTATTCCTAGAGGTGGAAGTAATAAGGTTGCTGTTGATTTATTAATAACAAAAATAAAAAGTATCATTGATTAATGCTAGTATTTTTAAGATTTTTATGATATAGTAGAGTTCGCGAGGTGAATAATAATGGATCATGATGCAGTTTTATTAACCCAAAGTGGGGTTGAAAAATTAAAACAAGAAAAAGAACAATTAATTAATGTTGAAAGACCTAAGGTTATTGAAGAATTACAATTAGCACGTTCTCAAGGTGACTTGTCTGAAAATGCTGATTATGATGCTGCCAGAGATAAACAAGCACACATTGAAGCAAGAATCAAAGAAATTGATCAAATGTTGTTGCATGTGCAAATCATTGATGAATCACAAATGGATAATACGGTTGCCAAACCTGGTGCCACTGTAACAATCTTAGATTTATCTGAAAAAGATGCACAACCAGAATCTTTTACAATTGTAGGGACATTTGAAACTGATCCTTTAAATGGAAAAATTTCAAATGAATCACCACTTGCAAAAGCAATTTTGGATCATGGTGTGAATGAAATTGTTTCTGTCGGAGTTGCTGAACCTTATGAGGTTAAGATTTTAAAGATTGAATACATTTCTTAAGATGATGGCAACATCATCTTTTTATTTTATGGGGGAATGATTATGTCTACAAAAAAACAAACATCTGATACAATGCGTTTAGGAATTCTTTTGGCTATTGTTGGAGGATTTTTAGATGCTTATACATATTTATGCCGTGGTCAAGTTTTTGCCAATGCCCAAACAGGAAATATTGTCCTTTTGGGGATTCGACTGATTGAAGGTCAATTTCAAAAGGCACTCTATTATTTCTTTCCAATATTTGCTTTCTTTATAGGAATTATTATTGCTGAAATCATTAAACATCATTTCTTATCTCATCCTAAGATTCATTGGCGTCAAATTGTCTTATTGATGGAAATGTGTGTATTGATTATAGTGGCATTTTTACCACAAGGACAATGGGATGTGTTATGTAATATTATGATTTCTTTTGCTTGTTCATTGCAGGTTGAAAGCTTTCGTAAGTTTCATGGAATGCCATATGCTTCAACCATGTGTACAGGCAATTTACGTAGTGCGAGTGAACATTTGTATCAATATCGTTTAACAAAAGATAAAAAGACTCTATCAAAGAGCCTTCAATACTATATCATTATTGCTTTTTTCATTGTTGGTGCCATGTTAGGAGCCATTTTTACTCAGTCATTATCAATTCAAGCTGTTTTATTACCAGCTGGTTTGTTATTGATTGGTGTTCTCTTTATGTTTTGTAAGCAAGTAGGATAATCTTACTTGCTTTTTTTATGCAACTTGTTTTGATCTTAATTCTTTAAATAGACCAATGATAATAAAGAGAAAAGATTTTATAAAAAGATGCAAATAATTCATATTTCCAAGATGAATTAATAAACTCATTAAAAAATACATTAAACTTAAACAAAAACAATGAGTCAATCTTTTCTCACTCATTTGTGAGGTAAAATATAGTGCTGAAAGAATTAACAAACCATAAGAAATAACTTGAATGATAATATTGACAACTGTTGAACTTAATTGCATGAAATAAGATAAAATGGCAAGAATAAATGAGATCACAACAAAGGGAATAAGAAAGAATAATAGAGTATTGAGATAAGTACGTATTGTTTTTTTCATAGGTTCCTCCTTGTATATTATATGAAAAGGAGTTTGTTTTATGAAATATGTAGAAATAATTATTGAATGTATTGCTACTTATTTTTATTTGGTATTTTTATTAAGATATCTTGGTAAAAAGGAAATGGGAAAATTAAGTATCTCAGATTTAATTGTTTTTTTATTGATTAGTGAATTAATGACAATCTCTATTGGAGATGAAAATGTTAATTTTTTTCATGGAGCATTAGCAGCTTTGGTAATTATTCTTTTAGATAAATTATGTTCTTATTTAGCAATGAAGTTTAAACCTGTGAAAAAGGTTTTAGAAGGGCATCCAACAGTCATTGTCAATAAAGGAAAATTAGATCAAGAGAAAATGGCTTCACTCAATTATTCTGTTGATGATTTATGTCATCATTTACGATCACAGGGGATTGGCTCTTTATCAGAAGTTGAATTTGCTGTTTTGGAAATTGATGGGCAATTATCAGTTATTGAAAATCAAAAGAATCAGGTGGAGATGCCAGAATCTTTGATTAATGATGGAGAAATCAATTATGAAATTTTAAAAGTGATGGGAAAAGATGAAAATTGGTTAAAGAAACAATTACGACAACATGGTGTTCAAGACTATAAAGATGTCTTTTATTGTGTTTTAGAAAAAGAAAGATTATTCTTTATCAAAAAATAAAAGGCTAGAAATTCTAGCCCAATAACATTCTATCATTCACAAATTCTTCTCCTGTTGCTTCTTCAAATTTCTTTAATAAATCAGCAACAGTCAATTTTTTCTTTTCTTTACCTTTGACATCATAAATAATATGACCATCATACATCATAATTAAACGATTACCAATATCAATTGCATCTTTCATATTATGCGTAACCATCATCGCTGTTAAGTTTTGTTTTGCAACAATTTCATTTGTTAGGTTTAAAACTTTAGCACTGGTTGCTGGATCTAAGGCAGCCGTATGTTCATCTAACAATAGTAATTTTGGTTTTTGTAAAGTTGCCATCAAAAGTGTTAAAGCTTGTCTTTGACCACCAGAAAGCAAACCAACTTTACTTGTTAAACGATCTTCCAAATTTAATCCTAAAGTTTTTACCAACTCATAATATTCTTTCTTTTCTTCTTTGCTGACACCCCAAGATAAACCACGATGTTTTCCACGTCTTTTGGCTAAAGCAAGATTTTCTAAAATTTGCATATTTGCGGCTGTCCCTAACATTGGATCTTGAAATAAGCGTCCAATTTTTTTAGCACGTTGATATTCAGGTTGTAATGAAATATCTTCGCCATCTAAAGTGATAATACCACAATCCATAGGATAAAGACCAGAAATCATATTTAGTAATGTTGATTTTCCAGCTCCATTTCCACCAATAATAGTGACAAAATCACCTTCTTCTAATTCTAAATTAATTTCATGGAGAACTTTCTTTTCATTGACAGTTCCTAAATTAAAAGTTTTACTGACTTTTTCTAATTTAAGCATCTTTAGAAATCTCCTTTCCTGTTAATTTTTTATACATCGCTACTTGCCTTTGTTTACTCATCATCATTGGAATTGTTAAAGCAATACCAACCAGAATAGCAGTTAAAACTTTTAAGTCATCAGTATTCAGTCCCATTTGTAAAACAACTGCTACAATAATACGATAAATGATAGAACCAACAATAATAGAAGCCAGTCTTAAAGCAAAACCACCTTTCTTACCAGAGAAAATGACTTCTCCAATAACAATAGATGCGAGGGCAATAACGATAGCTCCAGTCCCAATACGAACATCAGTTGCTTGTCCATATAAAGCATAGAGACCGCCAGATAAACCAACAAGACCATTACTAATCATTAACCCTAAGAGTTTCATTGTATTCGTATTAATTCCTAAAGATCTTGCCATTTGTTCATTATTTCCTGTTGCACGAATCGAAGATCCCATTTCTGTACCAAAGAACCAATAAAGCAAAGCAATAAAGATAATAACAAATAATAAAGCAATAACAAATGCAATATAATATTTATTCACATCTAACGCAATGGATAAATCAGTAAATAAAGTATTGGCAGTTGTTAATGGAAGATTAGCACGACCACCCATGATTCTTAAGTTAATTGAATATAAGCCAATTTGAGTTAAGATTCCAGCTAAGATAGCTGGGATTTTACATTTTGTATGCAATAATCCCGTAATTGCCCCAGCAATAAAACCTGAAAGAATTGCTGCAACAATCGCAAGCAAAGGATGAATTCCATTTAAAACACAGACGGCACAAACAGCTCCCCCAGTTGCAAAGCTTCCATCTACTGTTAAATCCGCTATATCTAATAAACGAAATGTTATATAGACACCTAAAGCTAAAAATCCCCATATTAAACCTAAATCAATAGCCCCTAAATACGTATAAAATAAACCCATACTTCATTCTCCTATTCTATGAAAGTTGCTTTTGGATGATCTGCTTTTTGAATATCAATACCACATTTTTTAGCAACTTTTAAATTAATAACCATTGTACAATCTTCAGCTTTTAATTGTACGACTGGTGAGTTAGCAGCTGTTTTTTCACCTTTTAAAATAGCGACTGCTTGTTCACCAGCTAATTTTCCTAAGTTTGTATAATTAATTCCATATGTTGCAAATCCACCAGCTTTACACATACCTTCTTCACCAACAATACAAGGAATTTTAGCTTGAGACGTAATGGCTTCAACACTACTCATATATGTTGCAAGAAGGTTGTCTGTTGGAATGTAAACAACATCAACACCATCGTTAACGATTTGTGAAGTGACTGCTTGAATATCATTTGAATCAGAAACTTTATAAACTTTTGCTTCTAATCCTTTATCTTTAGCAGCCTTTTGAGCAAGATTGCCTTGGAAGATAGAATTATCTTCACTTCCATTATACATAATCGCTACTTTCTTTGTGTTTGGTAATAATTCTTTCATTAAATCAAATTGTTCTTGAATAGGTGTTAAATCACTTGCTCCAGTGACATTTCCCCCAGGAGCGTCATCACTTTTAACAAGTCCAGCACTGGCATAATCAGTAATTGCACATCCAACAATAGGAATATCCTTAGAAGCTGCATAAGCTGCTTGTGCTGCTGGTGTTGCAATTGCATAAATCAAATCATTTCCACCATTGACAAGCTTATCAGCAACTGTTGAACAGTTTGCTTGATCCCCTGCAACTTGATAATCAATATTATCTTCTTTGACTCCTGCAGCAATTAAAGCATCTTTAAATCCTTGATAAGAGGCATCCAATGCTTCATGTTGCATTAATTGGATAACACCAACTTTTGCTTTTGATAAATCTTTGGCAGTGGCTTCTGTAGAAGAATTTCCTGTCCCACATCCTGTTAACATTAATCCTAATGCTAATAAACTTACTGTTAATCTTTTCATAATCTCTTCCTCCCCATTTTCATATAAAAACAAAAAAACTCGCTCGTAAGAGGGCGAGTGATCGCGGTACCACCTCAGTTTGTTATAACTTCACAATTATAACCTTCATAAGTTAGAAACTTTCATAAATAACGTTATGACCCCGGTTATCCCTTATCAGAATAACAACTCCGTGGTGTATTCAAAATTCCTCATCGTATGATTTGCACCAACCATCATATCTCTTATGTCGCAAGAATTTTTACTCTGTCACATCTTTGTTTTTGTTTTTATAAATGTATATGTCTTATCATAAATGAAGTATTTTTATTTGTCAACACAAATATCTAAATATAACAAAATAAGATATTCACATTTTATAAAATCATAAAATTGGTATCGGATTTAAGATAACATAATATCTAGTAACATCATAATCAAGAATCCAGCCATACAAGAAACAGCACCAATATCAATTTGATTTTTACATGATGCTTCTGGAATCATATCTTCAACACATACAAATAACATCGCTCCTGCTGCAAAACTAAGGGCAAAGGGGAGAATATTATTGATTGTTGTTGCAAATATATAACCGATAATCGCTGCTGGGATTTCAACAATTCCAGAAAATTGACCATACATCATCGCAACAAATTTACTTTTTCCATATTGATGCATAGGCAAAGAAATTGCTGTTCCTTCAGGAAAGTTTTGAATTCCAATTCCAATAGATAAAATTAATGCTGGAATAATATCATGTTGTGCACAAGCAAATGCGACACCTACTGCTAAACCTTCAGGAATATTATGCAGTGTCATTGCTAACATCAAAAGTTGATTTTGAGATAGTTTTGACTCAACGCCTTCAACTTCATGTGACATCATATGTTCATGGGGTAAGAAATGATCACAGAGTGTTAAAAATAAAACCCCACAAGCAAATCCAGCAGGAATGATCAGAAGATACCAACGATTTAATCCTTCTAATAAATCCATGGCTGGTAAAATTAATGAAAAGAATGATGCTGCAATCATAATTCCAGCACTACTCCCTAAAGCAATAGAAACCAATTTCACGTTTTCTTTATTTGTAAAATAAACTAGGGCTGCCCCTAAGAATGTTGATAACCAGTTAAAGAGAATGGCCCCAATAAAGATTAAAATAGGCATTTCTTTGAGTATTGACAACATATTTTCACCTCTTTATAAATTATGCATAAAAAAATGATGTGTGCCATAAGAAAAAGCTGTGATTCATTTCACAGCTTAATAATTAATATCTTCATATAATGTTTTTAATAAAATAGCTTTTGTTGTTGTACGTTGTTTTTTCACATCATAAGTTTTCATAATGCTATATTCCACAACATCTCTTTTTTCAACAACTTCATCATAAATATAATCTGCTTGTCTAAAGAATAAGTTATCTTCACCTTCTTGATAGATACTTCCAAATTCTTTATCTTTGTTGTAATAAACAACTTTTCCTTCAAGACGATCAATATAATCATCTAAATGTTCCATTAATTGATTATAGAAACAATCATATAAAGCACTGCTATCTAATTCTTTATATTCATCTTTGATGTCTATATCAGCAACATCTTGATGAGCTTCTTCTTTTAATTTATAAACAAAGGCATTTGCTAAGTCTTTCACTTCTTCATTCTTTCCATTGTTAACCATGCCTAAAACTTTTTCATATAAAGAAAGTTGTTTTGCATTGTATCCAGAATTAAAGAACTTATAAATTAAATTTGTATAAGCTTCTTTTTCTTTACCAGTATTCATATAAAGATCATATAAAACTTCAAATGCATCAACATTAGGAATTCTATTTCCTAAAGATAAGAATTCATTTTCAGCTTCCTCATATCTTTTTAATTGTACCAAAGCAGAAGCACGATAATATTTTACCCAATTCAAATTTTTATAATGCCATTTCAATGGTTGAGCAAATGCATTGTTTGCATATTCAACACATTTTGCATAATCACCAAGTTCATATGCACATCTCACTTTGATACGATACCATTTTTCTCTTTTTGATTCGTATTCTTTACCAGCGTTATTAATAAATGGTTCAGTATTTAATGTTTGAACATCTAATTTATCTAATAAATCTGATAATTTCTTATAATCAACAACTTGTTGATTTATAATATATTTCATAGCTTTGTTGATTGTTGCTTCTAAAGGAGAATATTTCTCTTGTTTACATAAAGAAGCAATTTCATCAACGATAGAAAAGAATAAATCTTCTTTTTCTTTGATTTTTTCTTCATCAATATTAATGAATTTATTATAAAGGGCATATCCATAATGATTAATAAACCCAGTTAATCCTTCACCAACTTGTAAAAATGTTCTACCAACTTCGATTGCATCGTCGTTGCGTCCTTGATTTTTTAATTCTCTTACATAATCCATAGCTTGAAAATCATTAAAAGAGCTAGGATCTTCCTCAAAACGTTTGTTGTAATTTGTTAAGTCTTTTGGTTCACGTTTTTCCACGATTCATCACCTCGTTTACTATTATATCAATTCTAAGTCTTATTGTGAAGAAAAAATGAAAGTTTTGAAAACGCTATCGATAAGATAGCGTAAAAAATAAGGGATTATGTCATTTGATTTCGATAATCTTGAGGGGGTGAAACCTGTGTATTCTTGAAATCTTTTATAAAAAGATGTTAAATTATGGATTCCCACTTCGCTTGCTATTTCATAGATAGGTAATTGTTTGTTTTGTAAAAGGATAATAGTCTTTTTCATACGCTCTTCATTGGCTAATTGTTTAAATGTTTTCCCTGAGAATTGTTTAATTAACTTACTGGTATAAGAAGGGTCGTAACCAAAATGCGTACACATGTTTTTGAGATTACCATCTTGATAATGATGATGGATATATTCTAGAATATCATCCATGAGTTGTTGGTTTTTAAATAAACTTACCGAAAGATTCGTATTGTATTGACCCTTTCTTGCAAGATGAGTAATTAAGATCATAATATAATTATCAATAATTTCATCTGAAGATGTCATAGGATCAAAATGTTCACAAAGAATATTTTGAATACAATTATGAATGAGTTGATCTTGTTTGGTATAAAACAGCAAATAATGATTATGTGTATTTTGATGATTCATCAGTTCAATCATAAATTGAGTAATCAATTGATCATGTGGTAAATGATTAATAAAACGATGAGCAAAATAATTATCATTTAAAATAATATTAATTCCTAAATCATTTTCACCTGTGGCTGCTACACTATGAGGAACATGTTTATCTAAAATAATAATATCGCCTTGATGAAGGGTAATGGTTTCATCCTCAACACGCATAATAAGGGTTCCAGAATACACATAAGTCATGACAATATAGTGGAAGATATGCATAGGAACAGTTCCACTTTTTCGTTGGTGTAAATTAATAATATGATTGTGATTTTGAAATTCTCTTTCATGATGGAAAATAAACATGATATCATTTTGATAAGGCACTACAGTAAATTTTTGTTTAAAATGGTTTAAGAGTTCTTCATCACTCGTATTCTGATAGCTAATAGGCCCTTGTAAAGTTTGTTCTAATTCTTGATAGTTCATTATCATCACCTGACTTTATTGTAACATACGAAGTCGAATTTTGATAGTCATAAAGCGATAATATGACATTGTGAAAACGTTAATCAATGATTATAATATGAGTGTAATTTGTGATGAGGCCAAATCAATTACGTTATATTGTGTAAAAAGTAAAAATATTGAAAGGGGAAACACTTTTTATGGAAAAGAAAAACTCGTTTTTTGATACTCTTTCTGAAGTCCTTGGAAAAGTATCAGTGAAATTAAGTGGAAATATTTATATCAATGCAATTAAAGATGGAATGTTGGCATATATGCCATTTGCCTTTATTGCTTCTATATTCTTGATTATCGCTTTCTTCCCAGTTCCTGCTTTTACAGATTTTGTGACAAACATAACTGGATTAGAAACAGGAGTTTGGCAAGGAAAATTAGCTTTAGTCAATGATGCCAGTTTAGGTATTGGAGGTTTACTTGTTTTACTTGCAATCTCTAGATCATTAGCTGATAAATTAAATATTAATGGAATGCAAGTGACTTTAACTTCGGTTGTTGCTTTTATGTTATTGGTGCCATTTGGTTCTGATAAGAGTGGAAGTTTTATTGGAATAACTTATTTAGGAGCACAAACAATTTTCTTATCAATTCTTATTTCTATTGTGACTGCAAAAGTTTATCAATTTATTGATAGAAAAGGAATCAAGATTAAAATGCCTGCTGCCGTTCCACCTGCTGTATCTGCACCATTTGAATCAATTGTTCCCTCATTAGTGGTTATTACATTATTTTGGATTTTAAGATTAGTGATTGATGCATTCAATGGTGGTAGTGCGTTAGCTATTTTTAATACTGTATTGGGAATGCCTCTACAAGCTGTTGGGGGATCTCTTCCAGGTGTAATTATTGTCAAAATGTTCTCACAATTATTATGGTTTTTTGGTATCCATGGTGATTCTATTGTTAATGGTGTTATGACTCCAATTTTCCAAGTTTTACAAGATGCTAATAAAACAATTTCAATGGCAGGAGGAACTCCTACAAATATTATTTGCCAAAGTTTCTGGGATAGTTTTGCAAGTATTGGGATTATTGGTTCTATTATTGCAATTGTTCTTATTGCGAAAAGTAAACGTTATAAAGAAATGAAGAAAATTGCTGGGGTTCCATATATTTTCAACGTTGGTGAACCTACATTATTTGGTATTCCATTAATGATGAATGTTATCTATTTTATTCCATTTATTTTAAGTAATGTTCTTTCTATTGTTATTTCATATGCAGCCTTTGCTTTAAAACTTGTTCCTGTTTGTACTGGCTTAGCACAAGTCCCTTGGACAACACCATTAATCGTTAGTGGATATTTAGCTACTGGAAGTGTTGCTGGATCAATCTTACAAATTGTTTGTTTAGTCGCAGTCGTTCTTGTTTGGCTTCCATTTGTCAAAGTTGCAGATAACCAAATCTTACAAGAAGAAAAACAATTAGAAAGTCAAATGAAAGAAGAAACTCATAAAGAAGCATAATGCTTCTTTATGGAGTTTAGAAAAAGAGATGATATTTATGAATAAAAATTATCAATTTCAAGGTTGTTGGATTAAAGGCAATGATATTGATTATGGAAAAGAAGATAGTGGCTATTATCAAGATCATCGAAATGTCATTCTTGTTAAGAATTTTTATCTTGATGATATTCAGAAAACATATCTTTATATAGCGACTCTTGGATATTCAATCATCTACATCAATAATCAAAGAGTGACACAAGATGAATTGAACCTCGTTTGGACACAATTTCAAAAATGTGTTTATTATGATCAATATGATGTCACTCCTTATTTAAAGAAGGGGCAAAATCAAATGAAGATTGAATTAGGGAATGGAATGTACAATCCATCACCATTACGTTTGTTTGGTAAATACAATTTAAGAGAAAGATTAAGTGAAGTTGGAGAACCAAAAGTTCTTTGTGATCTTGTGTCTTGCAATCAAGTCATTTTATCAAGTGATGCTTCTTGGAAGCAAGGAGAAGGACATTTCTTATTTAATAATCTTTATTTAGGAGAACGTGTTGATTTACGTCTTGAAATGTCATCATTAAAACCAGTTGAAACAAAAGAAAATACGTATCATTTAGAAGCTAATTTTATTCCACATGTAAGAAGATTTCAAAATATTCAACCAGCAAGTCTTATAGAAACAAAAGAAGGAATAATTGTTGATTTTGGTGAAATGATTTCAGGATTTATAAATCTATCTTTTCACGCTCGAAATAGACAATATGTAAAACTTCAATATAGTGAAAGATGTGTTGATAACCAAATGGATTATAAAACATGTTTAGCAGGAAGCGTTGGTAAAGGTATTCATGATTTTGTGATTCCAGGAGGATTAGGGGCACCGACTCAAGCCATTCAAACAGATGAAATCATATCAAAAGAAGGAATAAATCATTTTACCAACACATTTACTTATCACTCTTTTAGATATGTTCTCATCCAAGGCTTGTCAAAAGCTGATATTCATGATGTTTATGCAACGTACGTGCATACTGATTTAAAACAAATCGGAAATGTCAAAACAGATCATTCATTTTATAATGAATTATTTGATGTAGCAATGCGTACAAAACTGAATAATGTTCATGGAACATTTGAAGATTGTGCAAGAGAAAGGCTAGGCTATGGTGGTGACATGGTTGCTTTAGCAGCTTCTAATCTTTATACGTTTGATTTAGAAGCATTTTATAAAAAGATTATCAGAGATTTTCGCTATGAACAAACAACAAATGGCGGAATACCTGAAACCGCTCCTTATATGGGCATTCAATCCAATGGAACTGGTCAAGGTGAAGGACCATTATTATGGCAATTGGTCTATCCATATTTGACGTATAAGCATTATCAATATTATGGTGATATTTCTTTACTAGAGGAAGAATATCCATATTTAAATAAACAATTGAATTATTTATTGAGTTATGATTTAGATGAAATTGCTGAACACTGTTTAGGAGATCATGGCAGTATTTTGATTGCTGGTGAGTTTAGAAAACCAACACCGGATAAGTTGTTATTAGGTTATTGTACAATGTTATTATTCCTTGAATATAATATTGCAATGAGACATATTCTTCATAAAGATACAACGTTGTATCAACAAAGATATGATGAAATTAAAGAGACGACAATTCAAAAGTTTAAAAATGAAGATGGCTCATTTGGTAAAGGAACACAAACAGGTTATGCTTTTGCGATTTGTTTAGGCTTAGATGATGAAAAGATATTATGTCAAAAGTTTGTTGAAAAGATTCAAGCGGATCAAGGTATTTTCAATAGTGGAATTTTTGGTATGGCTTTAACATATGAAATATTAGCTAAATATGGATATCATGAAATAATTGAAAATTGGTTATTACAAGAAAGTGATATTGGCTTTAAAGCTATGTTATCAAATGGAAATAAAGCTTTAGCTGAATTATTTGTAGGTGAACAGCTATCTTTGAATCATGCTATGTTTGCAAGCTATCAACAATGGTATTATCAAGGTTTAGCTGGTATTTGTATTGAAAATAATGCTGTTGCTTTTGATAAAATTAAATTAAAACCATATTTTTCTAAACAAGTGAATCATGTTGAATGTCATGTACAGACAAAACAAGGAATGATTCAATCTAATTGGCAAAGAAAGAACAACGAGATTGAATGGATAATCTCTATACCAGAAAATATCCAATATGAGATATGTTTGGATCAGGAATATCAAAAAGAAATCATTGATCAGCAAATGATTATTCATACATTAGGATAGCTTGGCTATCCTTTTGTTATTAAAAAGGAGAAACTTATGGAAGTTAAAGATCAATATTTAATGAAAAATGGAGAAGTTTTTTTCTATTTAGCAGATACATGTTGGAGTGCTTTTACGAATATTGAATTAGATGAATGGGAAAACTATTGTCAATTCAGACAAAAACAAGGGTACAATGTGATTCAAATCAATGTTTTAAGACAATGGGATGCCAGTTATATATCAATTCGTAGAGATCCTTTTGAGGTAACATTATTAGATGATGGGCATTATATATATGATTATCAAAATATTCATGAAGATTATTTTGATCGTGCTGAAAAAATGTTAGAGATTATGAGAAAATACCATTTAACACCTGCTTTGGTTTTATTGTGGGCTAATTATGTACCAGATACATGGACGAATCCAATGATTACGAATAATCTTTTTAATAAAGCTTATTTAATAAATTATGTTAAATATATTGTCAAACGTTTTCAAAAATATGAACCGATTTATTTTGTGAGTGGAGATACTGATTTTCCTACACTTCAAGCAATAGAATACTATCAGATTGTTTTAGATACATTAAAAAAATATGACAAAGAGTCTTTGGTTTCTTTCCATATAAAAGGACGATTGGATGAAATTCCAGAACAATTTTTAAAACGTATTGACTTCTTCTCTTATCAATCAGGTCATAATAAAAACTATCAAAACACAGCTTTTACGATTCCTCAAAAATTACGCCAAAAAGGTATAAAAATGCCTATTATCAATACAGAACCATGTTATGAACAAATTAGCTATAGTCATAGTTGTCATGAATTTGGACGTTTTAGTCGCGAAGATATACGAAAAATAGCTTGGCAAAGTATCCTTTCAGGAGCAAATGCGGGAATCACGTATGGAGCTCATGGAATTTGGAGTTGGCATCATAAAGGAGAAAATTTTGGTGTTCATACTGGTGAAGGCTTTGATGTTCCTTTTGATGTGATGACTGCTTTAACATTTCAAGGGGCATATGATTATGCATTTTTAAAACAGCTTGTTTTAAAATATCAAATTTATCTAAGTCACCCGGTTAATAGAGAACTCATGCATACACCACTAATAAGAATATCTCAAAAAGACAATGATTATTTTATCTATTTACCTTGCAATACAGAATTAGATGTTTCTTGCTTAAATCTTAATTTATCACAATATACAATCACTGCCATTGATTTAGAAAAACGAACAAGTGAAACTTTAAAACATCACAATCAAGTGATTGAAATGCATTCTGGTCAAAAAGATGCTTTATATATTCTTTCTTTGAAAAGGTAAGACTTGCTATGGAATGGGAAGATAGCGTAGAATAGAAGAAGAAAGGATGTGCATAGTATGACTTTATATGATCTTTATCTGGATAATGATGTAGAAGGATATATTGTCTTTAAAACATTATCAAGAAAAAGGATTATGGAAATCATCAATCATTATTATGATGAAAAGCTCATCATAACATCGGAAAGTTTTCAAAAAAGAGGAGAATGTCTTACTTTATCAATAAATAATCATTTTTATGACTATTTAGAGCTTTATTTTCAAATTGTTAAAAATAAAAATGAAACAACTATTCATAATGATTTGTTTCATCTTTCAATGACTTCTCCATTAGAACAAATGATGCATAACCAAGTTTCAACAATTCTATTTGGAACAACAAAACTTTTTCAATCTTTTATAATGATTTCAAATATAAGACATAATCAGATTGTTTTAGATATCCATTTCCAAAATGGACAGTCATATTATTATGTAGAAAATCAAGTTTATAAATTAAAAGAAAAAAATCAATTTTCTAAATTATATAAGAAATTTGATTTAGATAAAGAAGGATAGAAATGATACCACAATATATATTAGAAAAATTAGTATGTTTTAGTGAAGAAGAAATCAATAATCTTAATGGACAAAATGATATTGATCGAAGTATCTTTATTAATCAAAAATCAAATACAATTGATTATCATCATTTATTAGAAGATAATCAATTGTTTTCAGTCAGAAAACATACACGTTTTTGTCAATATCCAGCGCATAAACATAATTATATTGAATTAATGTATGTTTATGGAGGCAGTATGACACATACAATTGAATCAAAAAATATCACGATTCATCAAGGAGAATTGCTATTGTTGAATCAAAATATTGAACATGCAATTGATTATTGTGATGAAAATGATATTATTTTTAATTTTATTATTCGTCCTGAATTTTTATCATTTTTATCTACGATGTTAGATGATGATAATGATGTCTCACGTTTTATTTTTGATACTTTATATTCTTATGATAATGATGGAGAATATTTGGTTTTTAAAGTTCAAGATAATGATAAGGTGAAAGAATATATTGAATCAATTATTATTCATTTATATGAACCACGTTTACATAATGATTTAGAATTAAAATTATTGGTTGGTTTGTTATTAACAGAATTAATGAATCACCCAGAAAGTATAGAATCTTACAGTGGAGATAGTTATGAAAAAGTGCTAGGAAGTATGATTTTAAAGTATATTCATTTAAATTATAAAGAGGGTTCATTGGCTGAATTATCAGCTCTTATTCATCAACCAAATTATAAAATATGTAAACTCATAAAAAAACAAACACATCAAACATTTACTCAATTGTTACAAGATGAAAAGTTAAAAGTAGCTACACATTTGTTAGTGACTACCAATATGTCAATGAATGATTTGATTATAGAAGTTGGTTATGAAAATATTTCTTATTTTTATCGTATTTTTAAAAAGAAATATCAAATGACACCACAAGATTATCGCAAGCAATTTCAAAGAGGAGATGTTTTATGATTTTTTGTTATAGTGTGGAAGCAATATTAATAATATGGATTCTCATAGATCTTTATTGTATGAAAACATGTAAAGATTTAGCAAAAATCAATATATTATTAATGATTATATCGCTGTTGGTTTTATCTTATATTTTTTGGGGTGATCAAAAGGGCATTGTTGATTGGATAGAGCGTCATTATGATTATTGGGGAATCTATTTGTTTACGCAACTCATTTTCTTGATGACACATTATATTGCTGATAGAAAAGTAAAACCATAGCATTTTGCTATGGTTTAAATATTAACTCTTATTATTTCAATAAATTGGAACTTTTTGTTTTCATATTCAAAGTGAAGAATTGAACAATTTGGAAAGCCACCATTTTTTCTGATGATGTTGGCATCTTCCCAAGCTGATAAAAAGTTGAGACAAGCTCCTGCATGAGAAACCGCAAGAACAGTATGATGATCTTCTTTTTCCATGATTTCCGTTAAAGTTTTTACCATTCTATCTCTGACTTCATAACTGTATTCTCCTCCAAACAAAGGAAAGATATTATCAAATTGAGTAATATCAGCATTTAAATCTTCACTCTCACCTTCAAAGACTGAAAAATATCTTTCTTTTAATCCTTTTAAACGAATATAGGGTTTATCTGTTATTAATTCTAAAGTATCACTTGCTCTTTCAGCCGTTGAACAATAATAATGATCAAATGAAATATCTTTTAACAATTCTTTTGCTGATTGGGCTTGTTGGATTCCCAATTCTGTCAGTGGAGAATCACACCAGCCTTGAATTTTTCTTCTCACATTAAACAATGTTTGTCCATGTCTCATTAAATACAAATCTTTTTTCATAGTGTCCTCCTTATTTCAATATTTTAACATATTCAAATAAGAATAGTGTATATTTTAAAATCTATAAAATATTTTAAATGATTAAAAAAGAAAGTGAATTTTTTGAATAAAAAGTTATTTTGGTAGAATTTAAACCAAGTTGAAAAATATCAGCGTTTCAAGCATATGATATGGTTATATATTATTGCAATCATTATATTATTCTATAAATGTAATTGGATCATTGCTTTATGTTTATCAATGCTTCTTGTTGTTTCTTATATCATAGAGTTAAAAAGATTAAAAAGCAAAATAGGACAATAGAAAAAACAACCTAGGACATTAAAATCCAGGTTGTTTTTTTGTATGATGATATCATCAAAAGTGAGGTGGAAAGATGAAATATTTTTTAGCCATTGATATTGGAGCATCAAGTGGGAGACATATTCTTTGCTTTATTGAAGATGGGAAAATGAAGTTGGAGGAAGTTTATCGTTTTGAAAACAATGTTCAAATGAAAAATCAACATTATTATTGGAATATTGATTATTTGTTTGGTGAAGTTGTTGCTGGAATCAAGACATGTGTTAAATGTGGAAAAGTTCCAACAACATTAGGTATTGATACTTGGGCAGTGGATTATGCTTTATTAGACAATAGAGGACAAAGAATTGATGAGATTTATGCTTATCGAGATAATCGTGTTGATAAGTTGATTCATGAAAAAGTGAATCAAAAAGTCTTTGAAGATATTTATCAAAAAACAGGTATTCAATTTCAAAAGTTTAACACACTTTATCAGTTAGCAAGTGACAATGACATGAGAAAAACAAGAGCAGTTGATTTCTTGATGGTACCTGATTATCTCAATTATTTATTAACTGGAAAAAAGGTCAATGAATATACCAATATGTCAACAACACAACTTTTAGATATTGAGACTCATCAATTATCAAAGGAACTGATAGATTTTTGTGAAGTTGATGAAAAGATTTTTCAAAAGATGGTTATGCCAGGAACATCTTTAGGAAGTTTATCAGAAGATATGCAAAAAGTGATAGGAACGAATATAGAAGTTGTTGTTCCAGCGACTCATGATACAGGGAGCGCTTATATGGCAGCTATTGAAGAGAACAGTGTGATTTTAAGTTCAGGGACATGGTCTTTATTAGGAATTGAAACAAAAACACCTTATGTGAGTGAAAAAGCAAGAGTTGCTAATTTTACAAATGAAGGTGGATATGATTATCGTTATCGTTTCTTGAAAAATATTATGGGACTATGGATTATTCAAGAAGTTTCTCGTAATTTAGGTCATCAATATAGTTTTGCAAAGTTAGTTGAAGAAGCAAGACAAGATCCGTTTGATGGTATTTTTGATGTGAATGATGAAAGATTTTTAAAACCAGAAAGTATGATTTTAGAAATCAAAGGTTATTTTGAAGAAAGACATCAAAAGGCTCCTCAAAGTGTTGGTGAGATTGCTTATTGTGTTTATCACTCATTGGCACATTGTTATAAAGAAGCTATTGAAGAATTGGAAGATATTACAGGAAAACATTTTGATACGATTAATATTATTGGTGGTGGTTGCCAAAATGAATTGTTGAATGAAATGATTGCTATGGTATGTAAGCGTAAAGTTGTGGCTGGTCCAATTGAAGCCACTGCTTTAGGAAATCTTTTAGCTCAATTGATTCAACAAGGAGTTGTGAATGATTTGAGTGAAGGAAGGCAATTGATTAAAGTTTCATTTGAAGTGAAAGAATATAAAGGAGGACAATTATGAGTCAAAGATTTTTAGAAGCGAAAGAAATTTATCAAAACATGGGTATTGATGTAGAACAAGCTATCAGCCAATTAGAAAACTTTCCTGTTTCTATGCATTGTTGGCAAGGCGATGATGTTGTTGGATTTGATGGAGCAGGATCTTTATCAGGAGGAATTCAAACAACTGGAAACTATCCGGGTAAAGCGCGTAATCCTAAAGAATTAATGGATGATATTGATGAGGCTTTAAAACTGATTCCTGGAAAAAAACGTATTAATCTTCATGCATCATATGCTATTTTTGAAGATGGTGAAAAGGTTGATCGTGATGCTATTGAACCTAAGCATTTTCAAAAATGGGTAGAGTTTGCAAAAGAAAGGGGATTAGGTTTAGATTTCAATCCAACCATTTTCTCTCATCCTAAAGCTGAAGGATTAACACTTTCTTCAGCCGATAAGGATATTAGAGATTTTTGGATTAGACATTGTCAAGCATGTATTCGTATTAGTGAATATTTTGCAAGTGAACTTGGAACACCTTGCCTGATGAATATCTGGATTCCTGATGGATTGAAAGATATTCCAGGTGATCGTTTGACACCAAGAAAAAGATTTAAAGAATCATTAGATGATATTTTATCTATTGATTATGATAAAGAAAAAGTTTTTGTTTGTTTAGAATCAAAAGTTTTTGGAATAGGAATGGAATCTTATACAGTTGGATCAAGCGAATTTACTATTAATTATGCCAAAACAAAGGATATTCTGCCATTAATGGATAATGGACACTATCATCCAACAGAAGTTGTTTCTGATAAATTATCAGCTATGTTATTGTTCCATGATAAAGTTGCTTTACATGTGACAAGACCAGTACGTTGGGATAGTGATCATGTTGTGTTATTTGATGATGAAACAAAAGAAATTGCTAAGGAAATTGTCAGAAATGATGCTATGGAGAGAGTCTTATTAGGATTAGATTTCTTTGATGCAAGTATTAATCGTATTGCAGCTTGGGTTGTTGGTATGCGTAATATGCAAAAAGCAATGTTGTTTGCTTTATTGCAACCTTATGATGAATTAAGAGCATTACAAGATGCTGGTGATTTTACAAAAATTATGATGATTCAAGAAGAATTAAAAACTTATCCATTCTCAGATATTTGGGATGAATATTGTCAAAGAAATCAAGTACCAGTGAGAGAAAAATGGTATCAAGATGTTAAAAAATATGAAACAGATGTTTTAGCGAAGAGGGGTTAATCATGAATATATTAGATTTAGAATTTATTAAAGGATTTATTAGAATGTGCAGTGATGGTTTTGCTCAAGGATGGCATGAACGTAATGGAGGAAACCTTACTTATCGTATGAAAGAGGAAGAAGTCAAACAAGTTGCTTGTTATTTTACCAATGAAAGAGAATGGGATGAAATTGGAACTGAAGTTCCTCACTTAGCTGGAGAATATTTCTTAACAACAGGTTCAGGGAAATTCTTTAGAAATGTTGAACTTGCTCCTCAAGACAATATTGGTATTGTTGAAATTGATGAAAAAGGAACTAAATATCGTGTTGTTTGGGGACTAGTCAATGGGGCAGTGCCAACAAGTGAATTGCCATCTCATTTGATGAATCATGAAGTCAAAAAATTAGCAAGTCATGGTAAACATCGTGTGATTTATCATTGTCATGCAACAAATGTCATTGCCTTAACATTTGTTTTACCATTAAAAGATGAAATCTTTACTAGAGAACTCTGGGAAATGGCAACGGAATGTCCAGTTGTTTTCCCTGGTGGTGTGGGGGTTGTTCCTTGGATGGTACCAGGTGGTAAGGATATAGCTGTAGCGACAAGTGAGTTAATGAAAAAATATGATGTTGCTATTTGGGCGCATCATGGAATCTTCTGTTCAGGTGAAAACTTTGATATCACGTTTGGACTAGCACATACTGTAGAAAAATCAGCAGAGATTTTAGTGAAGATGTTATCAATGTCACCAACAAAGCTACAAACAATTCAGCCTGATGAATTTCGTTCATTAGCAAAGGCTTTCCAAGTGACATTACCAGAAGAATTTTTATATCAAAAATAAAAAGTGTTTATTCTTTTCCTCCCAAAAAGAAAATACTTATCATATATGAAAAAGATATCTCCATTGAAAGATATCTTTTTATGTTCTTTATACTTTTTAATAACTTTATAAAATTTCTCATAAATTAAGTTATGGGATAATATTTTGAAACGTACTAAAATAAGTGCTTTTTTATTCTCTGTTCTCGCCTCAACGTTCTAACTGATATTAATAAGGTCTATGCAATACATTGTTGTATTCTTTCATAAAATTGTTGATAAGATAAATCTTGAAATAAGAGTTCTTTTATCATTTGACATTGAACTTCATTGCAATCATCGACCCAGTTTAAATCCTTTTTAGGATATTTAAATGTTATACAATCTTTTAAAGCTTTTCTTTCACCTTCTTTTTCTCGTTCTTTCTTTTCTTCTTCATCACACGCTAAGGCAACTTCTCTTTCCATCGCGCGTTTTATTGATTCATCATCCATTTGGAGTTTTAACAGTCTTCTTTCCATCATTTGAACTATCTTCCTTTCTTTGTGTTTTTTCACTTTTTCATTTATACCATTTTGTAAAATATAGATCATCATTTCAAAATCACTTAATTGACCAACACCTTTTTCCTTTGCAATAATATCAATATAGGGTAAATAAATATAATAGCGAATCAATAAAATATCCTTGTCATGGTCGGTTTTAATTTCTCTTTGACCTATAATTGTTCTTGCTTCAAAGGCATCAATCAACTTAGGATGTTCTTCATTCATATCATTAATGAGAATAATTTGAACGTTATGTTTGAGGTTTGCATAATGCTCACCAACATTCAAACTTTGGTAAACGAGGGTGGCACCATAGAAGCCAAAACGTTTAGCCTGTGTTTTTGAAAAACGGGAACGTTGCATTTCGATATCAATCTGGTTGCCTTGTTGATCTTGAATCAAAATATCATAACGAATCGTTTTGTCGCTTGCATCCAGTTTAAAAATTTCAGGATTTGTAATAATATACTGTTTTAAAGAAAAATGTGTTGTTTGTTCAACAAGTAGTTTTAAAAGATATGTACTATCACTATCACACTGATTAGCGAAGATGTACTTAAAGCAAAAATCTAATTTCAAATCAATCATATAAAATACCTCCTACTTCTATATACAAGAATTAGGTGGCATTTTTCTTTTTATTTTTGAAATTTTTTTAAATATTTTACACAATGGGGCCTCCTTAGCTTTTATTTTATCATAAAATATGCTAAAAGCAAATGAATGTAAAAAAGAGGGATGAAATTATTGAATTATTATCAATAAAATCAATTCCTCTATTTATACTAAAAATACAAAAGAATAGTTAGAAATTCATTTTCTATTAGATAAGCGAATCTCTATGATAATTTGTTACATCTGTCCCCATTTTCTCATACAATTCTTGAACAGTTAATTCATGATTTTTTAATGCTATCAATTCATTGTTGGTTGCACCAATAAATTCAACAAATTCTACATATCCATTTGGTGTTGAAATAGGTGCTACATCTGTATCAGGAATTGTTATAAAACCAGTAATATTTGATAACATCTTGATATCAATTCCTTGTGTTTGACCAGTATAGACATATTCATAAGGTTTAAAGATTTCCCCATTTACAAAAGTTAATTTTGCAATTGTTTGTAAAATATTACAGATGCCTTTAATTTCTGCTTCTTCATCTTCATAATGATCTTTTTTAAGTTTAAAAGTGAATTCCATACCAAATCCACTGATTTCTTTATTTTCAGATTCTTTTTCATAAAGTTCTGATAAACCATAAGTCACAAAATGCCAATAATCTTCAGCTTCATAAATACTAATTCCTTGTAGAGGAGAATCTCCACCCAAACGCCAGCTGATTAAAGTTCCATAATGTTTAGGATCTTTTTGTGTTGGATAAACTTTTTCAAACGCTGTTGTAATTGCATCCCAACCATCAGCGTGAATATCATCCTCAATAGTCTCTTGTTTTTCTTTTTTGAATTTATCAAATAGTCCCATTTGTTTTCTCCTTTTCATATATTCAAATTATAACTTGATTAAAAGTGAGTTTCAATGAGAAGAAATATTTAGAAAAAACAATCTAATCCTGCTTCTAAAAAAACATCTTGATAATCTTTTAAATCTTCTGGATGAAGCGCTTTTTTATTTTTTAATTCATAATCTCTATTTAACATTTCATATTTTCTTTCACCAAATTGATGAAAAGGTAACAATTGAACACGTTTTGCACCTACAGATATTAATAATTTAGCCAATCCTTTCGCATCTTCAAGAGAATCATTAAACTTTGGGATAACAGGAATTCTTGGTAGAACTTCAATATGATGCTCAATTGCCCATTTTAAATTAGAAATAATCAATTCATTATAAACCGCAGTTCCTTTGAAATGTTGAAGACTGTCATAATGTTTCACATCAAATAATAATAAATCAAATAATGAGGCAACCTCTTGAAATGTATCTGGTTGAATATATCCTGTTGTTTCAATCGCAACATGGATGTTTTCTTTTTTGAGTTCATGAATCAATTCTTTCACAAATTCTGGCTGACTCATTCCCTCACCACCAGAGATTGTGACACCACCATCAGATTCTTCATAAAATACTTGATCTTGTAAACAAACTTGAACAACCTCTTGAACGTCTTTATATTCACCCTCATATGAGAGAGCCAGTTGTGGACAGTTATGTACACATTGTAAACAACTAACACATTTGTTGAAATCAATATGAATTTTTTGATGATTATTGGTGATGGCTTGATGGGGACAAGTGTGAACACAAGTCAGACAATGAACACATTTTTTTTCATCATATAAAATTTGAACTCTTTCTTCTTGAGATTCGGGATTAGAACACCATTTACATTTGAGAGGGCAACCTTTTAAAAAGACAGTCGTGCGAATACCAGGGCCATCATGAATACTAAATTTTTGAATATTAAAGATAATACCTTGACTCATCATATCACTCCTTTTTAATATTATATTAGCATAGCTTTTATAAATAGTAAATAAATATTTCAAATGAAACTTATTGTTATTTATTATGAAATTAATATTGACTTGATGTCGAGGTGTGATATGATATAAGTGTGAAAGAAATATGAAAAAGTTTCAAATGAAATACAGGAGGAATAATAATGAAGAATGTTGAGCATTTTGGAGATTTAACACCAAGAATGAACGAGTTTAGAGAAAAGGTTTTAGAAAAGAAACCTTATATTTGTGCTGAGCGTGCACTTTTAGCTACAGAAGCTTATAAAGAACATCAAAATCAACCAGCAGTAATGAAACGTGCTTTGATGTTAAAGAATATTTTAGAAAAGATGTCTATTTATATTGAAGATGAAACTTTGATTGTAGGAAATCAAGCGTCTTCCAATAAAGATGCACCCATTTTTCCTGAATACACTTTAGATTTTGTAATTGATGAATTGGATAAATTTGAAAAACGTGATGGTGATGTGTTTTATATTACAGAAGAAACAAAAGAAGCATTACGTTCAATCGCACCATTTTGGAAAAATAATAATTTAAGATCAAAAGGGGATGCTTTATTACCTGATGAAGTGAGAGACATCATGTCTACGGGATTATTAGGGATGGAAGGAAAATTAAATTCTGGTGATGCTCATTTGGCTGTTGATTATCAAACAGTCTTACAAATAGGATTAAAAGGATATGAAGAACGAGTTAAAAAATTAAAGTCAGAATTAGATTTATGTAAACCTGAAAGTATTGATAAATATATGTTTTATAAAGCTGTCTTGATTGTGATTGAAGCTGTAAAAACATATGCCGATAGATTTAGTATTCTTGCTAAAAGGATGGCTCAAAAAGCAACAAGTCCTAGAAAAGAAGAATTATTAGAGATTTCTAGAATTTGTGCAAAAGTTCCTTATGAACCAGCCCAAACTTTTCAAGAAGCGATTCAATCAACATGGTTTATTCAATTGATTTTACAGATTGAATCAAATGGTCATTCTTTATCTTATGGACGCTTTGATCAATACATTTATCCTTATTTAAAACATGATTTAGATGAAAAAACAATCACAGAAGATGAGGCTGTAGAATTATTAACAAACTTATGGATCAAAACATTAACAATTAATAAAGTTCGTTCACAAGCACATACGTATTCATCAGCTGGAAGTCCAATGTACCAAAATGTAACAATTGGAGGACAAACACCTGATAAAAAATGTGCAATTAATAAGTTATCATATCTTGTTTTAAAATCTGTTGCCCAAACAAGGCTTCCTCAACCAAACTTAACAGTAAGATATTATAATGGAATTCCTCAAGAATTCTTAGATGAAGCCATTGAAGTTATGAAATTAGGAACAGGAATGCCAGCATTTAATAATGATGAAATCATTATTCCTTCTTTTATAGACTTAGGAGTTAAAGAAGAAGATGCTTATAATTATTCTGCAATTGGTTGTGTGGAAACAGCAGTTCCAGGAAAATGGGGATATCGTTGTACTGGAATGTCATATTTGAATTTCCCTAGAATCTTGCTTTGTGTGATGAATGATGGTGTTGATTTAACAACAGGAAAAAGATTTGTAAAGGGCAGTGGATATTTTAAAGATATGAAGTCTTTTGAAGAATTACAAGCTGCTTGGGACAAAGCGATTAGAGAATTAACAAAGGTTTCTGTCATTGTTGAAAATGCAGTTGATATTGCTGGAGAAAGAGAAATCCCAGATGTTTTATGTTCTGCTTTAACACAAGATTGTATTGGTCGTGGAAAGACAATTAAAGAAGGTGGAGCCATCTATGACTTTATTTCTGGACTGCAAATTGGAATTGCTAATATGGCAGATAGTTTAGCAGCAATTAAAAAATTGGTTTTTGAAGAAAAGAAAATCACACCTGAACAATTGTGGAATGCCTTGCTGGCTGATTTTGAAGGTGAAGAGAATCAAAGAATTCAATCTCTGTTAATCAATGATGCCCCAAAATATGGAAATGATGATGATTACGTTGATCAGTTGGTTGTTGATGCTTATAACTGCTATATTGATGAAATGAAGAAATATCCAAATACCCGTTATGGTAGGGGTCCTATTGGAGGCATTCGTTATGCTGGAACATCTTCTATTTCAGCCAATGTAGGACAAGGCTTATCAACAATGGCAACCCCTGATGGACGTAAAGCTCATACACCACTTGCTGAGGGATGTTCTCCAGCGCATGCGATGGATAAAAGTGGCCCTACAGCTGTTTTCAAGACAGTTTCAAAATTACCAACTCATGAAATTACGGGTGGAGTTTTATTGAATCAAAAGGTGACACCAACAATGTTATCAACAAAAGAAAATAAAATGAAATTAGAAATGATGATAAAAACATTCTTTAATCGTTTACATGGTTATCATGTTCAATATAATGTTGTGGATAAAGAAACATTGCTTGATGCTCAAGTTCACCCTGAAAAACATCGTGATTTAATTGTACGTGTAGCAGGTTATTCAGCATTTTTCAATGTTTTATCCAAAGCAACACAAGATGATATTATAGCAAGAACAGAACAAACTTTATAAGGAGAAAAGGAAAATGGAATTTATTATTGATACAGTTGATTTAGAAGAAATTAA
>UPXV01000014.1 GCA_900538465.1 uncultured Erysipelotrichaceae bacterium | reverse complement strand
ATACAAAGATTTTTTTCATTTTTCTTTTTTTTGAAGCAACTTTTTTTATTTTTTTTCAAATTATTATTATCTATAACAAAAAACAAGTTTGATAACTATCAAACTTGTTTAAAATGTGGATTCGTTCCAATTCACATAACAATCTAAAACCTGTTGACCAGGAACTTCATTTTTCCCTTCTATTTGATCAATAACAATTTTAGCTGCTTCTAAGCCTTCTTCAAAAGCTGGTTGGACAATCGTTGTAATACTTGGTGATGAAAAGTTAACCCATTCCATATTATCAAACCCCATCAATCCAAGTTGTGGCATTTTCTTACGATGATGTTTTAACGCTAAGAAAACAGTTGGCAATGCCCAACAATTTGGAACAAAAACTAAAGTTTTTTTATCAAAATGAATACGTGTATCTAAAAAATCAGCAATAACTTCAGGCCTCACTTCATCATTTTCCACTATAAACATTTCATGCGTCAAATTATTATCAGCTAAAGCATCAACAAATCCACTCGTTCTTTCAAGTCTTGTACTGATCAATTGAGGATCAGCAGTCACAAGAACATATTCCTCATATCCTTTTTCAATACACTTGACTGTTGCATCATAAGTAGCTTCATAATTATTTGTTTTCACCCATTTGGTTTTCATATCATATAATTTACTATCAAAGAAAACCATTGGTTTACCTAAAGCTTCTATTCTTTTTGATATTTTTCTAAATTGAGCTGTTGGTTGAATAATAAATCCATCTACTCCCATTGACAACATTCTTTCAACATACTTTTCTTCTCTTTGATGATTATAGTCACTATTCCCAACAATAATCTGATAACCTGCTTTACTCGCAGCCGATTCAATCCCTTTCACAATTTGATTGGAAAAAGAATTGGTAATATCGCCAATAAGAACACCTATCAATTGACTATTCTTTGAATTTAAACTCCTTGCAACAATACTCGGACGATAATTTGTTTCTTTAATCACTTGTTCAATTTTTTGTTTTGTTTCTTCTGACATTTTTTCTGTTTTACCATTCAAATAAAAAGAAACTGTAGTTTTTGATGTTCCTGCCATTTCAGCAATATCTTTAATTGTCACTTTACTTTTTTTCATTTTGATATCCCCTTTGAAACTTTACATTTCTATTTTAACATAAGATTCCTATTTAGTAAATCTGTTTACTAAAGGGCTTTCATTATTGATTGTATCCATAAACCTCTATTTGAGAAATAGCAGCAAAATTTGATTCATCTTCATTTTTAATAAAACCGTAAAAACGTATCCTTTCAACATCTTTTTGTTTTATTTTAAAAACTTGTGCCTGATTTGTTGAAATCAAATCAAGTTGTTCTCTCACGCCATTGGAAAATTCTAAAGAAATTTTTTTAAAATAACTATCATGAGGAAAATCTGCTCGTAAGTAAATATGTATTTCTTCAACATTAACTTTTCGACCAAAATCAATCGTTAATGAAGCACATGGATCTTGCATATAACTCCATGATGTATATGGCCACCTACCATGATCATTGTTAAAAGTTAATCCATCAATGATATTTTTAGCTTGAAATACTGGTTGCAACTTATCATCTAAAGATGAGCTAGCATGAGGAAAAACATGATTTTGATTTTCTTGATCAACTGTATTTAAAGCTAAATTTTGATATGATTGAATTTGATTTAAACTTGATTTTGTAACTCTAATAAGATGTTTTTTATTATAGAACGCTTTATAACTATACGATTTTCTTTGTTGATCAAAAGGAACATAGTATTCAAAAATCCCCTCTTTTAAATAAATCATTGTTTCTTCAATAGCATCATCAATCTTAATACGAAGATAAGCTGGGACTTCATCTGGATAAATACATATTTTATCTCCTTGTTGATATTCTTCATTATAAAAAAGTTGAATTTTATTTGTTCCATCTTGAGAAGCTTTGACTTCTTTATCATTTTTTATTTCAATTCTCATTTTTTATCTCCTTTACGAAAAAGAAAGACATTAGTCTTTCTTATAAATAGGATGATCAATCAACTCTAATTCATTGATACAAATTCCTTCTGTTTCAAAAACTACAATTTTATTTTTCCCTTTTTGAAGTAATGGACCAGGTAAATATAAATATTCAATAGGTCCTTTAGACCAATATCTTCCTAAATTAAATCCATTAATAAAGATAACACCTTTACCCAATTGATGACAATCAATAAAAGTATCTATACATTCATCAACTTCTAATTCAAATTCATAAAAAGCTGGTGTGTTTTCTTGCCAGGGTTGATCAAAATCAATATCATCAATATTATTTAATGGTAATGCATATTGTTTCCAATTTGTTTCAAAATGCATATCTACCATGACACCAGAACGAATCCCCTTTTTTTGCGTTGGAGCCAATAATTTATAACCATAATTGACACGCCCCATATTCTCTACCAAAATAGAAAGTTCATTCTTTGTTTCAAAGTGGATTTGGAATTCTTCCCCAATTTCTTCTTGATATTGTGTGATGATATGTTGTTGATCTTTATAGACTTGGATGCGATCACTTGCCTCCATAACTTTGACTTTTTCTTCTTGATGGAATCCTTTGACTTCTGTTTTATATAGAACATATCCATATCCTTCACCTAACTGTTCCATTGTCTTAGGAAAAACACTTTCTTGACAATTTGATAAACTATCAAGCGTATGAAACAATGAAACACATCTTGTTTGTGGAATTTTTCCATAAGCATGTTTTTGACGAATAAGTGGTTCTTGTTGTTTGATATGTGGAAATAATTCTTTAATCACTTTTTGAACTTGATAGTATTTTTCAGTAGGAGCCCCTGCTTCTGTTAATAAAGCATCATAATCATAAGATGTCACTTGTGGTAAATCTCTTTGTTGACGAGCAGAACATCCATTCATAAATCCAAAGTTTGTGCCACCATGAAACATATATAAATTTATACTTGCACGCATTAATAATTCTTTAACACAATCTGCTAAATCCTTCGCATCTCTTGTGATGATGTCTTCGCCCCAGCGATTAAACCAACCATCCCAAAATTCCATTGACATAAGTGGCCAATTCTTTTTATGTTCATACATAAAATCTTCTAAAACATCTAAATTTTCATTTGAACGTGATCCAAAATTTGCTGTGACAAGAACATCATCATCTATCAGACTACCAGATTGTAACGCTTGTTTCCAAGATCCATCAGATGTAAATAAAGGAACTTCCACACCTAAATTTATCATCATGTCTTTTAATTTTCTTAGATAAGTCTTATCATTTGAAAAAGAACCATACTCATTTTCAACCTGCATCATAATAATTGGTCCACCTTGAGTATATTGCAATGGTGTTAATAATGGTAATAAAACTTCATAATAATGTCTGACTTTTTCTAAATATTTAGAATCATTACATCTCAATTTAAGATTATCTTCATTTAATAACCATGCTGGTAATCCACCAAATTCCCATTCAGCACAAATATAAGGAGAAGGTCTAACAATAACCATGAGTCCCATTTCTTGAGCTTGTTTTATAAATGCAACAACATCTTTAAACCCATCAAATTCAAATTGTCCTTCTTTTGGTTCATGAAGATTCCAAGGAATATATGTTTCTACGGTATTAAAACCTAATGCTTTTAGATTATATAAACTATGATACCAATGTTCTGGAACCATTCTAAAATAATGAATAGCCCCAGATAAAATTTGAATAGGCTTCCCATCAACTAAAAAATCATCTTTTATCTCAAATGTCTTCATTTTCTTCTCCTACCAACATGTTTTCCATTCAGGATTCAATAAACGATAAAGAGCTTCCATGTAAAAATAATCTCCCCATAGATTTTCTTCATCAACGCCTTTATTTTCACTATATGCATAAACTCCATGCATCAATAATCCTTCTACATCTTTATACTTTGAAGATGTATATGTTTGAGAAAGTGCTCCAATCATTCCCTTTGCAATCATTTGTGCATCCTGACGATATCCAACTTTTTGAGCTTCCATCAATCCACAAGCCACAATTGCAAGAGCTGAACTGTCTTTAGGTTCATGACTCGTATCATCAAAACACAAATCCCAATAAGGAACTAAATCCTGAGGTATTTTATCAATAAAATATTCAAAAACATGTGTCCATTTATTCTCATCATTTTTTTGTTGAGTGATTCTTTCATGGAGTGGAATCCCCAAAATTGCCCAAGCCTGTCCTCTTGCCCAACAAGATTGATCACTAAAACCTTGATGTGTTGCCCCATGATCAGGTTTTCCAGTTTCAACGTCAAAATAGAAAGTATGATATGTTGAATAATCTGATCGAATAATATGATTGATGACTTGTTGATAATGAGCATCGGCTTTATGTGCATAAAGAGGATTATTCGTAATTTTGCTTGCTTCATATAATAATGGCAAATTAAGGAGTGAATCAATAATTAAACGATATTCTTGAGGATTTCCAAGTTGTCCCCACGCTTGAATAAATTGTCCTTTTTCTTGGAATCTATTTAATAATTTGTCTGCTGCCTCAACAATGATCTTTTCAAGACTTTTGTCTTGTGTATCACGATAAACCATTACAATGGATGGACTATACAAAAATCCAATATCATGGTGATCTAAAACAAAATGGTCAGCTAATCTTTGTTGAAAACTTTTGATATTTTTCATAACAATATCATAAAAAACTTCATTTTTTGTATATTGATATGCCATCCATAACATTCCTGTCCAAAAACCATTTGTCCAATCATCATTAGCTTTAATACGATAAATGTGATTGGTTGTACAAGCTGATGGAAAGTTTTCTTGAAATCTATCAATATTTTTTAATAGCTTTTCACATATCCAATCCATTTCTTGTTTTAAGAATACTTGATCTACATTTTGACCAAGTTTTATATATTCTTGTATTATTTTCTCATTCATTTTCTTATCTCCTTTTGAAAAAGGCAATCATTTTCATGAATGCCTTTCATTGTTTAAAAGAAATTTTCAATGCTGACATCTGGTTCATCAGGAACCATTTGAGCAGTGACTTTAATTCCTGCTTGAAGTAATTTTTCAACAGCTGCTTTTTCTTCATCTGTCATACTCACTGACTTTTTATATTGAGTTGTCCCTGGACGGTTAGACATATTTCCAACGTTCACTGGTAATAATCGAATTCCTGCTTCCATCATTTTGACTAAAATGACTGGTGATTTCACAACTAACATGACTCTTTGACCAGCATAGTTTCCATTTTTAATATTTGCGACAGCTTTATCAAATTGTAAAATGGATGTATTGACTCCAGCTGGTGCAGCCATTCTTAAAACTGATTTTTCTGTTTCATTGACTGCGACTTGATCATCAATAATCATAATACGGTTGACTTTTAAACCTGTTGCCCAACGTGTTGCAACTTGACCATGAATCAAACGATCATCAATTCTAATGTGTACAAATCCTTCCATTTGTTATCCTCCTTCTATCCAAAGATTTTTAAGTTGAAAGTTAAAATTCCTAAAACAACTAATAATAAAGTCACTCTTGTTGAATTCATTTTCTTTCTACCTAATAACCAGTATGTTAATAATACCACCAAACAAGGAGCAAGTGAAGGCATAATCTTATCAGCTAATTCTTGAACTGCAATAGAAACTTCACCTTGAGTAAATGTATATGCAAATTTTGCATTAACAACTGAAGGAATCAAAGCTCCAATAACTGTAATCCCTAAAACATTAGCCGCTTTTGTAATTTTCTTTAATTTATTTCCTAATTCTCCAACGACTTTAGCTCCTTCACGATATCCCATTTTAAAGAATGATTTCATGAAACCTAAACGTAAGAATCCAAACGCAATCCATAAAATTAATGCCATTGGATTTCCTTCTAAAGCCATATATGAAGCTAAAGATCCAATAATTGTTGATGGAATAACGTGGAATAAAGTATCACCAATTCCAGCTAAAGGACCCATCATCCCTGTTTTTAAAGAAGCTAAAGTTTCAACAGATTCAATTCCTTTTTCTTCTTGTAATGCACAATCCAATCCTAAAACAATTGGTGCCATTGTATTATTTGTATTAAAGAATTGCATTTCAACTTGAGCTGCTTTCTTTAAATCATCTTCATTTTTATATAATTTTTTAATTAATGGTAAAGTTGAGAAATAGTATCCAAGACCTTGCATTTTTTCATAGTTCCATCCGGCACCACCTAAGAAATACCATCTCCAAAAGACTTTATTTGTTTCTTTACTCAATTGTAATTTACTCATCACCCATACCTCCAACATTTGTATTATTGATAGATGCTTGTTCATTATCTTCTGATTGGAAAACATAAATAGCCATAGCTAAACCTACTAATGCAACACCAAATACTGGTACATTTAAATAAGCAGCTAATACAAATCCAACAATTAAGAATGTAATATTTTTAGCAACTGGTAAATATCTTAATAAAATTGCAATACCTAAAGCTGGTAAAATACCACCTGCTGTTTTTAATCCACTCATCAACCATACTGGCATATGATCAACAACACCTTGAACAAACACTGAACCAAATACCAATGCTAAGAAAACTGGTAACATTCTTGATAAAGATTGAGGAATTAATCCTAATAAGTTCATTAAACCTGCTTTATCAAAATCACCTTTTTCAACATAAGCTTCTGCTTTATGTTGGAAGAAAGTATTTGAGAATCTTGCTAAAACATCTAATTGAATCATTAATAATCCAATTGGAATAGCCAATGTTACTCCAAATTCTGCACCTTTTCCACTTTCAATTGCAAAAGCAGTTCCTAATAATGCTCCTGTCATATAATCTGGAATAGATGCTCCACCAAAGTTTCCAACACCTAATACTAATAAGTTTAATGTTCCACCAACAATTAAACCTGTTTTCACATCACCTAAAATTAAACCTGCAAAGAACCCTGCCATTGTTGGCTTCACTGTTCCAAAAGTTGTATTATTTCCATCATAGAATGAAAATCCAGCATAAATTGTTAATAAAGCAATTTGCCACCATTGAATTGTCATACAATAAATCCTCCCTATTCGTCTTCATCTTCATTATTTTGACTATATAAATCCATACAATCAATATTTAATCTGTTAGATTCAACAACTTCTCTTAATTCATCAATGTTGTTGATATCAATATCTTTAAATAAAAGTTCTAAGATCAAAGGTAAATTAACACCCGCAATAACCTTTGCCTTATTTTTTAAACCTAATCTTGATAAAATCAATTCTGCTTGATTAAAAGGTGTTCCACCTTTTAAATCTGCTAAAACAATACCTGTGTTTTCTGATAACCATTCTTTTAAATATGTTTCTAACTTATTAGCAAAGACATCCACGCCTTCTTCGGTTAATTCAATAACATGGATTTTACTAACATCACCAACAATCATTTGTGCTGCCTGTTGCATACCACTTGCAACACCATGGTGAGATACAATAAGTATATTCATGGTTCCCTCCTGTTTTTCTTGTTTACCGGTTTACTTACAATTCCATTTTACTTCGTATAGAAAGCGTTGTCAATCATTTTTTACATAAAATTTATTTGGACTTTTCCAATCTTTTAGACATATATAAGGATGATATTTGTCATATTCTGGTTAAAAAAGCATATTTTTTATTTTATCAAGAAAATTTTTTCACGTTTTTCTTGACAAAACCGGTTTACTAATTTATGATTTGTTTGTACTGGTTATTACTTACTGGTTTACCTAAATGGATATTTGTTCTTATCCGGTTTACTTCTATCCATTTAGGTATTGCTTCAAAAAAAGGAGATGAAAAAATGTCTGAAAAGTTTAATATGAACCAATTTTCCTTAACTGGAAAAGTTGCTTTAGTCACAGGTGCTAGTTATGGAATTGGTTTTGCAATTGCTTCTGCTTATGCAAGTGCTGGAGCAACTATTGTATTTAATGATATTAATCAAGAATTAGTTGATAAAGGTATTCAAAGTTATAAAGAATTAGGTATTGAAGCTCACGGTTATGTTTGTGATGTTACAAATGAAGAAGCTGTGAATGCAATGGTGAAAAAAATTGAAAATGACGTTGGTGTCATTGATATTCTTGTAAATAATGCAGGAATTATTAAGCGAATCCCAATGTGTGATATGAGTGCAGATGATTTTAGAAAAGTGATTGATGTTGATCTTAACGCTCCTTTCATCGTTTCTAAAGCTGTCATCCCATCTATGATTTCTAAAGGGCATGGAAAGATTATTAATATCTGTTCTATGATGAGTGAACTTGGTCGTGAGACTGTAAGTGCTTATGCAGCTGCAAAAGGTGGATTAAAGATGTTAACTCGCAATATCGCATCTGAATATGGTGAATACAATATTCAATGTAATGGTATTGGTCCAGGTTATATTGCAACTCCTCAAACTGCTCCTTTAAGAGAATTACAAGAAGATGGATCACGTCATCCATTTGATCAATTCATCATTTCTAAAACACCTGCTGCACGTTGGGGAAATCCTGAAGATTTAATGGGACCAGCAATATTCTTAGCAAGTGATGCAAGTGACTTTGTCAATGGTCATGTTTTATATGTAGATGGTGGTATCTTAGCCTATATTGGTAAACAACCACAATAAAAGAAAGGAAGATAATCATATGAAAATTGCTTTAATTAATGAAAATAGTCAAGCTGCGAAAAACTCAGTTATTTACGATAGTTTAAAGAGTGTAGCAGATGCAAAAGGATATGAAGTTTATAATTATGGAATGTATGGAAAAGATGGTGAAAGCCAATTAACTTATGTTCAAAATGGTTTATTAGCCGCAATTTTATTAAACAGTAAAGCTGCTGACTTTGTTGTGACTGGATGTGGAACTGGAGTTGGCGCTATGCTTGCTTTAAACAGTTTCCCTAATGTTGTATGTGGTTTTGCGGTTGAACCTACTGATGCTTATTTATTCTCACAAATCAATGGTGGAAATGCCTTATCTATTCCTTACGCAAAAGGATTTGGTTGGGGTGCTGAATTAAACTTAAAATTAATGTTTGAAAGATTATTTGCAGAAGAAATGGGGGGTGGATATCCAAAAGAAAGAGCTATCCCAGAACAAAGAAATGCTCGTATCTTAAATGATGTTAAAAAAATTACTCATCAAGATATGTTAACAATCTTAAAAACAATTGATCAAGATTTCTTAAAAGAAACAGTTGCTGGAGAAAAATTCCAAGAATATTTCTTTGCAAATTGTCAAGATCAAGATATTGCTGATTATATTAAATCAGTATTATAAAATGGTATTACGTGTTTTGGCGTCCGTCATTTTGAATTCCTCTCACATATAAAATAACATGCCAAATACGCTAATATATAAACTGTCATCCATGATGACAGTTTTTTGAAAGGATGATTATATGAAGATATTATTTTTTGGAGAACCTCTTATTCGTATTACCCCTACTCATCATCAAAAAATGAATGATTGTATGAATTCCACAATGTATTATGGTGGAAGTGAAATCAACATAGCCAAAACTTTATCTGGTTTCAACATTTCTAGTAAAGTCTTGACTGGTTTACCACAAGATCCCATTGGAGATAGTTTTCTTCACTTTTTAAATCAATATGATATTGATACATCAAGTATTTATCGTAATCACCAAAGACTTGGTTTATATTACTTAGAAGATGGTTTTGGTATTCGTTCTAGCCAAGTGTATTATGATAGACAATATACAAGCATCCAAGATATTGATATTTCACAAATCAATTTTGATGAACTATTGAAAGATATTACTCATTTTCATTTTAGTGGTATTACTGTTGCAGTTTCTAAAAGTGTTCAAGATGCTTTAAAAGTCATTTTAGAAGAAGCTAAGAAACGCCAAATCATTATTTCAATGGATCTTAATTTGCGTACAAAAATGATTTCTGTTGAGGATGCTAAATATCAATTTAGTCAATTTGCTAAATATGCAGATTATTGCTTTGGAATCGATCCAATCATGTCACATAAAAACAATTTAGAAATGTTTGATCGAAATCATGCATCCATAGAAACCATTGAAAAAAGAATGAAAGAATTACAAAGTGTTTATGCTTTCAAAGCCATTTTTCATACAATGAGAACTGTTGATAAAAATAACATCAATCGTTATTATGCATATGCTTATCAAGATCAACTTTATCAATCCATTACTTTAGAAACTGATTTATTAGAACGTGTTGGTAGTGGTGATGCTTTTGTCGCAGGTGCTCTTTACCAGATCATGAATCAGGCTTCTATGCAAGATGTTATTGATTTTGCTGTGGCTTCTGGGACTTTAAAATGTACAATCCCTGGTGACAGTATGTTTGAAAGTGTCGAAAATGTTCAATCATTACTAAAAAATAATCATGAAATATCACGTTAGGAGGAAATTATGAAAAAATCAGAAGTTATTATGAAATTAAAACAACAAGGTGTTGTGGCAGTTATTAGAGGTGATAGTTTTGAAGAAGGATATCAAGCAAGTTGTGCTTGTATCAAAGGAGATTTAAAAGCTATTGAAGTTGCTTTTACTAACAATAAAGCTAGTGAAATCATTTCTCAATTACAACAAAACTATAAAGATGACAACAATGTCTTAATTGGAGCTGGAACAGTTTTAGATGCTCCTACAGCAAGAAACGCTATTATAGCTGGTGCGAAATATATTGTTTCACCATCTTTCAATAAAGAAACAGCGATTATGTGTAATCGCTATGGTGTTCCTTACATTCCAGGATGTATGACTATTAGAGAAATTGTTGAAGCCATGGAAGCAGGTAGTGAAATGATTAAACTATTCCCAGGTAGTGCATTTTCTCCTAGTTATGTCAGTGCAATCAAAGCTCCATTACCTCAAGTTTCATTAATGGTTACAGGTGGAGTTAATTTAGAAAATGCGCATCAATGGTTTAAAGCTGGTGTAGATGCGATTGGAATTGGTGGAGAATTAAATAAATTAGCTACTCAAGGTGAATTTGATAAAATCACTGAAATTGCCCATCAATATGTCGCAACAAAACAAAATTAAAATAAAATTTAGGTTATAATTAGACAAGACTGATTCAAACATTCTATAAACATAAACTAGTTTAATCTATAATAAAAGGTATAAATTTAAGAAACTCATCTTAGATTTATACCTTTTTATGATTTAATCAATAGTAACATCTGTTTTTCAAATCATCTTCCATAAATGACAACTGCTTGTGAATACAACTGTTCAAAACGTTCTTCAAATACATCAGCATCATATGTGACATTTCCTTTTAAAGGATCACATACATAAACCTTTTCTTGATCATAACCTGTTAAAACAACACAATGTTCATTCTTTAACCAAGTCAAATCTTTTCCATCAACATGCCAAGTTGTTGTTTTATAAGGCTTTTTTAAATCGACTGTTGTCCATACAATCACTGGAATATCTGTTTGAATGTATTTATATAAATGTTCAAACTCACTTCCCGTTATATTTTCAACTTTCAATGTAGAATCTACAGAAATCAAATAATCGTTTGCACATTTTTCAATCACTTCAGCATAACAACCATAACTACTTTCACTTCTTGGATTTCCGACAAAAGCTTTTCTAAAATCAGTTTCTCCTATCTTTCCTTTTTCTAAAAAAGAATCTGCTAAATCACATTTATCAATTTCATAATCCCAATACTGCAAAACAGTTGCGAGTGAAGTGACTTCACAGCCTGTAGGTAATTCTGGTTTTTGCAAAATAGCTTCAACCTGTATCTGATAGGCCTCCATATTTTCTACGTCTTCTTCTAATGCCAATACATTGTTTTGTTGGGATTGTTGTTTCTTTTGAGGAGAAGGGCGCAAATAAAAGAATACAAAAACAACTATCAACGAAATAACGAATGAACTGGTTATAAAAATCTTTTTTCTTTTACTCATAAATTTCACTCACTTTTTGCTTCTTCAAGAATCAAGTTTCTCTTTCTTCTATATATCATGTACATTGCTATACTTATCAAAACAACGATGAGAATAATCAGCATAAAGCAATGCATAAAAAAGCTTTCAGGTAAAATAGTAATCACTGGATCAGTTGTGTAATCAAATATCCAATAATCATTTCTAAAAAATATTTTATGGAAAATCACAAATGCTTTATCAAAATCAAGAGCAGCAAAGAATCCAATAATCAAAGGAATGCCAATTGAAAATATAGGTGTTAATTGTAAAAAACGATATTCCTTTTGTTTCATATTTTGATAGATCATAACTGCTGATATTCCAAATGTAACAACAAACATGATTTGAATCATATCAAAAATATGTTTCACTTCTTCAAAGTGAATTCTTCCTGTTGTTGACATAACAAAATCAGGTAAATTTAATGATCCTTGATAAAAAAGACTTTGATATTGAATTAAAACATCATAATTTTTTCGAATGACTTCTTTGGATAATCCCGTATTTTGTGCAATTTTTAAATAATCTATATCAAAATAATAAAGTTGTTTACAAAAAACAGTCACAATAACTGCAAAGCATATAATACAAAGAGTCAAAACAAGAGCTAAAATAATATCTCTTTTTCTATTCTTCGTAAATAAAGTCTTCACCTTTTTGTACCTCTACTTTAGATAATTTTGGATAATTTTGTTGACGTAAGGCTTCATATATTCCAATAGCAACACAATTGGATAAATTTAAACTTCTCGCATTTCCATCCATTGGAATACGCACACATTCATCTAAATGATTTTTTAAAATATCATGAGGGATTCCATCATGTTCATGACCAAATAATAAATATTGATCATTTTTTGAAACATAGCTTTGATCTGTATAACAAAGTTTAGAATAACGTGTGAAAAAGTGAAAATCGCCTTTGTTTTTAGAAATAAAATCTTCCCAGTTTTCATAGATTTCCATTTCTAAATCTTTAATATAATCTAACCCTGCTCTTTTCATATGCTTATCATCTAATGAAAATCCCATTGGTTTTATAATGTGCAATTTAGAATGCGTTGCTACACATGTACGCATAATATTTCCTGTATTTTGTGGAATGGCAGGATGTACTAAAACAATATGATTCATACTTATTTCTCCTTTAATATTTGATATAATTTTTTAAGTGCCTTCGCACGATGTGAATATTGATTTTTTTCTTCTAATGACAACTGAGCAGATGTTTTTCCTAGCTCTGGTACATAAAAAATAGGATCATAACCAAAACCATTTTCTCCTTCAATATGATCATAGATTTCCCCATCAAAGTATTCTTCAATCAAGATAGGTTCTTCATCAGGAATACAAAGAGCCATTGCACAAACAAATCGTGCTCCTCTTTCTTTTCCTTTCACTGCATCTATAATATATAGATTCTTGATATCATAACTTGTATCATGTCCCATAAAACGAGCTGAATAAATACCTGGTGCTCCATCCATTGCATCAACTTCTAAACCAGAATCATCTGCTAATGTGGGAAGATGTATCATATCACAAATTGTTTGTGCCTTAATTAAAGCATTTTCTTGAAAAGTTTTCCCATTTTCTTCAATTTCTATTTCTTGATCAAAAACATCTTTGATTGATTTGACATCAATACCAATTTCACTTAACATTGCTTTGATTTCTTTAATCTTACCTTCATTTGTTGAAGCTACAATAATTTCTTTCATTTTCTCACTCCATTTCTAAAGCTTGTTTAACTTCTGATATTGGCATCGTTTGTCCTGTCCAAAATTCAAAAGAAACAGCTCCTTGATATAAAATCATACCTTCCCCATTCATATATTCTAAACCCTTTTCCTTAGCCATTCTTAAAAGTTTTGTAACTTTTGGATTATAGATAATATCAGCCACTTTTAATCCTAAAGGCAAATAAGAATCATCAGGAATCAAACAATTTTCTTCATGAGGACTCATGCCAACATTGGTTGTTTGAATAAGCATATAAGCATCTTTAAGATCGTTTTTTAATTCATTTTGATCATTTAATGATTTTAAATGAATCGGACAATCCAATTGTTGATTTAACTCTCTTATAAAAGGTTTATCGCTACGATTATAAACAATAATTTCTTTGGCTTTTGCTAAAGCAAGAGAAACAATAATAGCACGAGAAGCCCCTCCTGCTCCTAAAACAACAATCTTTTGATTTTCAATATTCCATCCTTTTTCTTCACAAGCCTTTACAAATCCTTTGCCATCACTGATATGCCCTATCAACTTGCCATTCTCATTTTTGATCGTATTGACTGCTTGACATAATTGGGCTTCTTTTGTAAATTCATCTAAATATTTCATAATCTTTAATTTATAAGGCATGGAAACATTAAATCCTTTGATATTTAATGTTTTCACACTTGTAATAAAATCAGGTAATTGTTCTTCCTCTACTTCAAATGCCAAATAAACATCATCTATTCCTAATGTTTGAAATGCAGTATTATGCATCATTGGTGAAAAAGAATGTTTAATTGGATTTGCAACAATTCCATACATTCCTGTATATCCAGTTATTCTATTTTGATTCAAGGTTATCATCTCCCCTTCTCATTCTTTTCTATTATATAGTAATTTTCCTTATACAAAAAGCAAAAATCATGAAATTCTAAGATTTTATTTTTAGTTTTTGAAAATAATTTCCTTTTTCACCTATTCCTTTGTATAATAAGAATGAATTACGGGAGGACAAACAAATGATAAAAAAACTAATTATGAATGCTGATGATTTTGGAATGACACAAGGAAATTCTATTGGAATTTTACTTGCGCATACACAAGGAATTTTAACATCTACAACATGTATGATGAATATGCCTTTTGCTGAATTTGCATTAAAAGAAGCAAAAAAATACCCAAATCTTGGAGTAGGAATCCATTTTGTTTTAACTGTTGGCAGACCATTAGTAGAAGGTGCTAAATCTTATACTGATGAAGAAGGTAACTTTATTAGACCAAAAGATTATCCTGATAACCATCCTCATGCCGATCCACAAGAACTTTATACTGAGTGGAAAGCACAAATGGAAAAATTTATTGCTATTGCAGGACATAAACCAACTCATATTGATTCACACCACCATGTTCACTTATTGCCTTGGCATGTTGAAGTTGCCAAAAGATTAGCTAAAGAATATGATGTTCCAATGCGTCAAAGAGAACAAGTCTTAGACACATATGAATATGTAAGATGTGATGATCGTATGTATGGTGATGATGCCAATTATGATTTTGTAACTCAAGCTTATAGTGTTGATGAGGATATCCTTGAATTTATGTGTCACCCTGCACTTATTGATCAAAGATTATATGATATGACAAGTTACTGTTTACCTCGTATGAAGGAACTTGAATTGATTACATCCCCAAAACTAAGACAATTCATTGAAGATAATCATATTGAATTAATTAATTTTTCAAATATCAAGAAATTATAAACTAAAAAACATCTCTTCATTGAAGGGATGCTTTTTTTACCAATTTTTATGAACATCTTCTTTTGTAATTGAACGAATCACTTCACATGGATTCCCAGCAGCAATCACATAAGGTGGAATATCATGAGTCACTACACTTCCAGCACCAATAATTGCCCCTTGATTAATCTTTACACCAGGTAAGATTGTCACATGACCACCAATCCAAACATTATCATAAATCTTCACAGGCTTTGCATATTCTAAACCTTTTAATCTTTGAATTTCATTATATGGATGAGCAGCCGTATAAATATTAACATTTGGTCCTAAAATGACATTATCGCCAAAAACAACACATCCTTGATCTAATATTGTTAAATTCACATCACTATAAAAATTAAGTCCAATTGTAATATTATATCCATAGTTACAATAGAAAGGTTGTTCAATACACAATTCACCTTTACAATTCAATAATCTTTTTAAAATCAGATCTCGATCATCTTTATCTAAAGGATTTAAATGATTATATTCAAATAATAACCCTTTACAAAATTCTCTATCTTTATATAATTCACTACTATATGGTTGATAAAGATGTCCTTCTAACATCTTTTCTTTTTCACTCATTGTTTTTCCTCGCTTTTATAATATTTTTGTATCTGTTCAAGCAAAGCTTGACAATCATATGTTGCAAAAGTAACTGGATCAATAGGCTGAATGACAACTGGCTTTAATTGGTTAGATAATTCAATCATCTTATATCTTAGTTGGGGTGCAATAAGAATCAAATCATAATCTTTATAAATATCCTGAAGATGGTAGGCCGGAGTCGCATCTATATGATATTGGACTTTGTTTAATTCACAAAACTTATTCATCTTTTCAGCAAAGAATCCTGTCGTCATACCTCCTGTACAACATAATAAAATATGTTTTTCTTCCTGTCTTTCTTCAGTTAATTTAGAAATCATACGATAAAACAAATCTATTGCAAAATGATAACTTTGAAATTGATAATGTAAATAAAATAAAAGTTGATCATCTTCATTGATAGCTTCTTCAACAATTCCAATTGGCCAAACAACAAATCTGGCTACTCTTTTTTTATAAAAGATTTTATATGTTCTTTCATCATATTTTTCAATTGTTAGACGTGGATCATTTTGAACTTGAAAGTAAACCCATTTTTTAAAAACTTCAATGTTTTCAATACGGTAAAAATCATCCATATCCTCATCCCCTTTTTGTTATTATACTAGATTTTTAAATAAAAATAAATCAAAGACTTTGATTCCTACCTTTTCATTTCTTTTTTGCACTTTATAATGCAAATTATCATCTTTTTCACAATTATTTTCTCATTTATACTGTACTTATATGAAAAGGAGTGAAAAATATGAAAATAGCTTTTTTTAGCGTTAGAGAAGATGAATATGATTTTATATTTAAATTTGCTAAGAAATATGAAATTGATGTTTCCATATGTCGAGATGCTTTGACTCTTGATAATGTGAATGAATGTCAAGATGCCCAAGCAGTGAGTATTATGACAACAAAAACAGATGAGGAATTAGTGAAAAAATTACATGATTATGGAATTATGTATATTTCAACCAGAACAATAGGTTTTGATCACATTGATTTAAAAGCTTGTCAAAAATACAATATCCATGTTGGAAACGTTAGTTATTCATTAAGTAGTGTTGCTGAATACACAATTATGATGATTTTAATGTCACTTAGAAATATGAAATTAATTGTTGAACGTTTTTCTACTCAAGATTTTAGTCTTCAACATATTAGAGGGAAAGAATTAACACACCTTACTGTTGGTATCATTGGAACTGGAAAAATTGGACAAGAAGTGATTCGTTTATTATCAGGATTTTCTTGTCATATTATTGCTTATGATATTTACCCTAATGAAAAATTAAAAGATACAGTTGAATATGTCGATTTACAAACATTATTTAAACGTAGTGATATTATTTCTTTACATGCACCTAACATTGAAGAAACATATCATATGATTAATAAAGAATCTATTCAAACAATGAAAGATGGTGTGATTATTATCAATACTGCACGTGGTGCATTAATTGATACAGATGATTTGATTGAAGCTATTGAAGAGAATAAGATTGGTTATGCTGCTTTAGATGTTGTTGAAAACGAATCACATCTTTACTACAAAGAATTTAAAAACGAAGTCATTAGTCATAGACAATTAGCTATTCTTCGTTCTTTCCCTAATGTTTTATTAACACCACATACAGCCTTCTTTACAAATCAAGCTGTCAGTGATATGGTTGAATATTCAATCATGAGTAGTCAAGCAACCTATGAAGGAAAAGAAAATCCTTGGTTAATTATTTAATAGAAAAATGAAAGAGGTGAAAAATCACCTCTTTTTGTTTTATGCAATTATTGATGTTTCTTCTTATGTTTTGATTTTATTTTTTTATTATCTACAGGTTTATATTCTTCTGTTTCAAGTGCCACTCTTGTTTTTGCCATATAATCATGAATCGCTCTTTTTGATGGAGAATTAAAGACAAGAACGCAAGAAATAACAGTAATAAGTGATCCAATAGCTAAAAGATAATATTCTAAGTATATACCAGTTGCAAGAGTTAACATTTGTCTTAAATAATTAGAAACAACCATAGAAACACCTTCTATGAGCATTAATCCACAAATTTGTCTGATGAATAAAGTTTTTAAATCAAGGGGATCCCCATTCATCTTCATTATTTTGATTTTCATCCATTTCTTTCCTAATGTTTGACCTGGATACTTTTTATAAGGAATATAGACATAATAGATGATTGCAACAAGAAGACAAGAAAAACCTGCAATATAAGAGAAATATGTTGGATATCCTAAAGCTGGAAAAACATATAGATCACTAAACATATCTGAACGTTTTGTAATTGCAGCATAAAGCAATACAGCTGGGAATCCAGCAATAACTCCTCCAATTGCCCAATCAATAACATAAGCTATAAAACGTGTTGAAAATTTCACTTGTGATGGTTTTCTATCTAACCATGGTGTTAATTTCTTCCATAATTTTTGCATAAAACTTTTCCTCCTATTTTTGATACAATGTATCCATTGCTTTTTTCATTCGTTTCAATCCCTCTTCGATCTTACTACGAGGACATCCTAAATTCATTCTTAAATACTTTTTCCCATTTTCACCATATGTTTCTCCTTTCATAATAGCGATACCACCAATATGAATAAGAGCATCTTGAATCTCATCAGATGTAAAAGGAACATTTCTTGCATCAATCCATGCAAGATAAGTTGCATCTGGTTGTGTAAATTTAAAATCTGGTAATTCTTTCTTGAGAAAATCATCAACCAATTGCATATTACCACGAATGTATTCATTCAATTGGTCAATATAGTCATCACATTTTGTATATCCTACCATTGTAGCATACATTCCTAAAATACTTGCAGAATTTAAAAAATCTCTTTTCCTTGTATGATATAAAAATGCTTCTCTAACTTCAACATTTGGAATAATAACATATGAACCAATCAATCCCGGTGTATTTAATGTTTTACTTGATGAAGAAGCAGTATATATCTCTTGATATTTTTGATAATATTTCATTAAAGGTAAATGTTTTCTTTGTCCAACTTGGATATCCATATGTATTTCATCAGAAATGATTTTAACATCATATTTTTGACAAATTTCAATCATTCTATCCATTTCATGTTCACTCCAAATTCTTCCTGTTGGATTGTGGGGTGCACAAAGTAATAAAAGCTGACAATCTTGGATTTGTTTTTCAAAAAGATCAAAATCAATAATAAATTTCCCATCTTGATTGATAAGATGATGTGAAACAAGTTGTCTATCATTGTCTTCAATCACTGTAAAAAAGGAATCATACATTGGATTAAAAGTCAAAACTTTATCTTGTGGTTGACTTAACAAACGAATAAGTAATGATACTGAATACATAACACTTGGACTATATAATATCCAATCCTCTTCTAAAACCGTATCAAAACGTCTTTGAAAATAATTTGTGATTGATGATTTAAAATCATGATGATTCCATCTCGTATAACCATAAATTTGATGCTTTGCGACTTCTAGAATTTTTTCTGTGATAGGTTTAGGTATAATAAAATCAGTATCTGAAATTGAAAATGGAATCAAATCTTTTTCTTGAAAACGATCTTCAATATAATCCCATTGTGTACAATATGTCCCTAATCGATTATGCACTTCATTAAAATCATATTTCATTTATCTTTCCTCCAAAATAATATAATCCTTTGTTGTTTTATTCATTGGAACACCTTTTCCATCAATAATCACAACATCATCCTCAATACGAATACCACCTAATCCAGGAATATAAACACCTGGTTCACAAGACATCATCATACCATCTTTTAAAATAGTTTGACTTTTTGAATTCAATATTGGTCCTTCCCCACTATCAGTTACACCAATACCATGACCTAATCCATGATCAAAATATTGACCATAACCAGCCTCTTCAATAACTGCTCTTGCTGCCTTATCAACATCACTTGCTTTAGCACCTGTTTTAATTGCTGCTAAACCAGAAAGTTGTGCTTTTAAAACAAGATCATAAATCTTTTTATATTCTTCTAATGGTTCTCCAATAAAACAAACTCTTGTCATATCAGACTGATAATTATCATATTGGATTCCAAAATCAATCATAATTGGCTCATGAGCTTTTACTTTTCGAGAACTTGGTCTACCATGTGGTAAAGCTGTTCTTTCCCCACTAGATACAACTGTATCAAAAGACATTTGCGAAGCTCCAGCAGCAATTGAATAATATTGAACCAAAGCACTAATCTCATATTCACTCATTCCGACACGAATATGTTCAATCACTTTAGCATAGATTTCATCTGTCAAAGCCACTGTTTTTTTCATTGCTTCAATTTCTTCTTGATCTTTTATTATTCTTAAATTTGTGATATCTTCATCTAACATAATAATATCGACATCTAATTCTTTTTTCATTTGTTGATATTCACTTGCTAAAACAACTGAAGATTCAACACCCAAAGATTGACATTTTTCTTCCTTTAAAATTTTCTCAACTGCTGCTAAATAATTTCTTCCTGTTGTATGAGGATTATGTAACACAATTTGTAAATCATGTTCTGTTTCTTTGGCTTCAGTAATATATCTTCCATCTAAGATTAAATATCCTTGTTTTTTTGTTATTAAGACTTTACAGCCACTTCCTAACATTGTTGCCATCCACTTTTTCATTGTGCGACTTGTTAGTAAAATAGCATCTATATTTTTTTCTAATAATAAATTTTGTATTTTATCGATTCGTTTTGCCATAATTTCACTATCCTATTCTTAAAGGCAAGCCAAAGCTTGCCTTAATTTTTAGAAGTCTAAATCTAAATCTTTTAAGATTTCAGCATCTTCATCACTCATATCCACTTTTTTATTTGTATCTTCTTTTTCACCATAACGATTTTCATAAATCTTAAAGAATGGATACCAAATAAGTAATGATAAAATTAATTGAACACCATTAACCACAACAGACATAAAGTCCAAATTTGTTAAGTAACCTTCAAGGAAAACACCTACATATGGTGGTGTAAAGATAGATTTACTCATAACACCTAAGTACATTGCCCATCCACCTAAACTTCCAATAATACCACCAAAGATAACATAAGGAATAAAGAAAACTGGATTTAAAACAATTGGAGCACCAAATAAGATTGGTTCATTAATTCCAAATAAAGCTGGAATTAAAGCAACACGACCAATTTGTTTTAAAGCTTTGTTCTTTGACATCAAACACCAGAATACCAATCCAAATGTCACACCAGTTCCAGTAAAGTTACCAAATGCTGACTCAGGTCCTGGACAGAAGAAATGTGGTAAAGTTGTATGCAATTGACTTGCAGCAACGTTTTCTGCTAAGAATTGAGTAGAAATTGGACTTGTAATTGGGCTTAATACTGATGGGTGAATACCAAAGAAGAACAATAAACATTGTAACATCTTTAAGAAAGTATAGGCAATTGGATTATCCATAGATCCTACTAATGGTGCTAATAAATTCGTAAAGATTAAAGGTGGCATTGTATTAAAAACATTCACACAAACAATACGTACAATTAAGAAGAATCCAATAACAATTACTGAAATTGGTATCATTTCAAATGAACGTGATACAAAGTCTGGTACTGAATCAGGCATTTTGATTGTGAAATGTTTCTTTTTACACCAACGGAATAATTCTACAGCAATAATTGATGCAAACATAGCTGCAAATAAACCTTTAGGTCCCATGAATCCTTTATCAATACCACCATCTTCAGTGTATTGAACAGTCATCATAAGAAAAGCAATCAAAGCCATACTAATTGACCCTGGAACATCTTGTTTATAAGAATTAGCCAAATGATAAGCAATAAATGCCGTTACATAAATTGACATTAATGCCATCCCGACATTATATGGAATATAAATAGTATCAAGGTTTGCTAAAATCCATACTGAAATTGGGTGACTTTTACCAATCATATTAGGAATTGCTTCTGGAATCAAACAGAAACTTCCAATAATCAATAATGGTGTTAAGGCAACCATTGATTTTTTAACAGCACTTAAATGAACTTGTTTATCCATTTTGTTTGCAAGTGGTGTTAAATACTTTGTCATAAAAGACTCAAATGCATTAAACATTTTTATGAACCCTCCCTTTTATTTTTTCATATCTGCCTTTTTACGAGCAATTAATGCTTGTTTTAAAACTGTTGCTCCATCCATTTTTCCATATGTATCTTGATCAACAATTACATAAGGAATATTGTATGGTTCAATAATTGGTTTAATATAATCCAATTTATGAGCAATTTGTGGCCCAATCACTAAGACATCACAATCTTCTACTTCACTTTGTAAAATATCCACTGGAATAGCAGTAAATGCGAAGTCTGAATCATTAAGCTTAGCACTGTTTTTCACTGTGTTTTTCATGCTGTCCATAAGCATAGTTGTTGAAAAACCTCCTGCACAACATAATACAATTTTCATTTATTTTCCCTCCTTTGCTTCAAAAACATTTATCATTTCCTCAATTAGATCTCTTGCTAATTGAGAAGTCATATAATGATCCTGCGCATGAACCATTAATAACCCAACTTCTGGCTTATCCTCACCATTTGCCATTTCAGCTTGGATAAGTTTTGTTTGAATTGTATGAGCTTGCAAATCAGCTTCTCTTGCTTCATCTAATAATACTCTTGCAGCATCATACTCTCCTGTTTTGACTTTCTTCAAAGCTTCAAAAGCCTTTGCTTTACTTTGCCCTGCTGAAGAAATCATTCCAATAATACTTTGTTCTAACTCTGTCATTTTTTATTTCCTCCTATAAAATTGATAAATTCTTGATAATCTTGATGAGTTATTTTTTGTGATAATAACACCACCAATTGAGTTAAACTTTTTAAATCATCACTATGTACAAATGAATATGCACTATGACAATAACGCAGTGGTATTCCTAAAACCAATGCCAATCTTCCACCAGATTCTAAATGGGCATTACCCGCATCTGTTCCTCCACCACTAAACATATCGCACTGATATGGAATATTTGCCTCACTTGCCAACTCTTTAACATAGGACAGTAATTTTTGATTTGGTGACATCGTTTTATCATAATGAACTATCATAGGTCCCTGACCAATCAAACGATGATTTGTGTAATTCTTAACCAATTCAGGGTTATTAGCGACATCTAAAGCAAAAACAATATCTGGATCAATCAAATGAGTTGCTGTTTTTCCACCACGAATACCAACTTCTTCACTACTTGTCCCTACAAAATAGAGATCATTATCAACATCCTTTAACATTTTCATTGCTTCAATCAACACATAACACCCTGCACGATCATCCATTGCTTTACCTGCATAAACCTTTTCCTGTAATTGTTTTGCAGCACTTGCAAAACAAACCATATTTCCAACTTCGATCCCTAGTGCTTCAACTTCTTGACGACTATCAACACCAATATCAACATACATTGTTTTGACTTTGCCATCACTATCTTTCACAACATTCAATAAACCTTGAATTTTCTTTCCTTTAGAAGTTGTGACTTTAACCATTTGCATTTCTTTACTTTTGTCTAACACACCCCCAACTTGAATTAATTCTAAAAATCCAATATCAGAGATATGTCTGACCATAAATCCAACTTCATCCATATGTGCACAAAACATAATCTTTAAAGGATTTTTAGATTTTCCTTTCTTATGGAAAATAATACTTCCTAAATGATCACATATAATTTCATCACTAATATCTTTTAACTGCTGATAGAATATATTTCTGACTTCATCTTCACATGATGCAATACTATCAGCATCACTCAATTGTTTAAGTAATTCACTATTCATGATGAATACCTCCCATCTCTTTTATAACAGCTATCATTTCTTCAAATGATTTCACATGAACCATTTTTTCTAAATATTTTGTCTCTTTCATCAAATAATAAAGTGTTTTGGTTATTGTTTTATACATTTCAATATGTTCTTTCTTTAAACAAATCATAAAGATGATTTTGACTTCTTTTCCATTATATAGAAATGGTTTTTTTAGTAATCTTACTGAAATCATATTCTTTAAAGCATCTGTCTCCAATGGATGGGGAATACAAACACCATTCATATAAATTGTACTTACATAAGATTCTCTTTCTAAAACAAGTTTTGTATATCCTGGTTTGCCATAACCTCTCGTTTCTAATTCTTCTGCCATCTCAGTAATCATCTCTATATAATCATAACCTTCACTTATCTGAAAAAAATCTTTTGAGAAAAAGGAAGTATATATAGGGCTTTCGTGAATAAGCATATATGGATCATATTCATCACATTGTAAGAGTTGTTTGATTCGATATAAGTCTTTATCATCCAATAACTCTTTAATATAAATAATAGGAATTTGAATATCTGGAGATAAAGGCATAACCGTAAATATTAAATCAGGTTGAAAAGCCAGTAATTCTTCTTGTTGTAAAAAAGAAAATGTTTGAACTTGAGCATTTGGAAATAATGATTCAATTTGAATTTTAATCATATAAGCACTTCCACCACCAGAAGAACAGACAACTCCAATACGATTATAAGATTGTAATTTTTGACGTCTTTCTTTCTCCATATGAGCAGCAAAATGAGTTGCAATAAAACCAATTTCATCAAATGTCGATTGGACACCATATTTTTCATTCAACATATCACAAAATTGAATAGCAATATTAAACATCATTGGATATGTAATACTAAGTTCATTGGCCATAGGGTTTTGATAAGATATTTTGTTATGTAAACGATCAACCAATAAAGAAACATGAACTTCTAAAAGTTTCTTAAAGTCTTGATCCAGTTGAAATGATGTTCCATAAGTTTGATCAATACGCTCTAAAAACTCCTCAATATCATTCTCCAAATAATCAGTAAATGAAATACTACTCATTTCTTTTCTTACATTTTTTTGAAGCGTTTCTATGAAATCTAAAATACTTTGTTGATGAAAAGACACCCTGTATTTTTCTTCCAACAAATCAATAAGAGAAGATACAATTCTATGAATAGAATCATTATCATCATAATTAAAATCATTTTTTTCTTCTTGTTTTAAATAAGCTATATAGACCATAATCTTTAAATACTCTGTTACATTTAGCAATTCATTGTAATTCATATTCAAAGTTTCTTTATTCAATTGCTCAACAAGTCGACTTTCAATAACACTAAAATCTTTAACCACATCATTAACATTCGTTTGAACAATGACATTTTGATTTAAATACTCACTTACTAAATATCTTTTTAAATATTTATCATCAGCAATCACTCTTACACCATAGTGACTTCTTTTTTCAATATTCAAATGATACGTTTGTGCAAGCTCCTCTACATCATTCATATCATTTTTAACTAATGTTTTAGAAACCTGGAAAAACTCCGCAATCTGTTCCATTGTTTCATAACCATCTTTCACAGCAAGGTATGCCAAGATATGCCCAGGTCTTTCTTGAACATTTAAACTCATACCTTCATTTAAAGACTCAACAAAATCTTTAAAAAGTTCCTTATTTGTAATTTCTAATAAATACCCTTGCCCTCGCTTTGTTTGAATTTGGAATCCATTTCGAGGCGAAATTCTCATGAGATAGGAAATATCATTTTGTATTGTTCTTTTTGATACATTGTATTTCTTCATAAAATATTCAATTGAACAATAATCTTCTTTTTCTTTCAGATCATTCATTATGTAATAAAGTCTCATGACACATTCCTCCTCTCATCACTGTTATTATATAAAGATAGCCCTTTCATGAACAGGCAAACTTCTACATCTAAAAATGCAATTTTTTTCTTAATAATCTTTTTTTCGTTCATTTTTTACTTTTTTCGCCTCCTTTTTGATGAGAAAATGATAATAATCTTCATACAAATTATTATCATCTCATTGATTATACTCATAACTTATTGATAACTGTATAACATTTAAAAAAGATTATTTACAGGTAATAAGCTATATCATATTTGAACTTAATCCTGTTATTTGAAGCTTCTTTTTTAATGTTTACATTTTATCATTAAGTGTTATACTATTAGTGGATTTAGTAAGAGTAAATAATGTTTACTCAAAGAGAAAGAGAAGGACGACCATCCTTCCCTTTTTTCATGACTTTTCAACATTATAACTACTTACGTTTTAATTCTCTGATAATAAAAAGCAAAACAATTAATGTTCATGCTTCTAAATAATTCATTGAATTTAATAAAGTTAATAATGTCTACTTGGTCACATCTAAAGCTATTAGTGTTATTAGATTAATGCACCTCTACCCATATACGAGCTTTTTTATTGTAACATTGTCCGACAAAAAAGATACTTGATTGAAAGTATCTTCTTAAAAATATTTGCAAAGAAACAACAGAGAAGTTGTTTTGATAATATATCTTTTTTAATCTAATATTTCTCCATTACTCGCAATAACTCTCTTATACCAATCAAATGATTTCTTTTTTCTTCTTTCTAAAGTCCCATTTCCTTGGTCATCTTTATCCACATAAATAAAACCATAACGTTTACTCATTTCACCCGTTGATGCAGCAACCAAATCTATACAACCCCAAGTTGTATAGCCCATTAAATCAACACCATCTTCAATAGCATCTTTCATTGCTTTAATATGTTCTCTTAAATAATCAATACGATAATCATCTTGAATCGTACCATCTTCTTCAATCTTATCTTTAGCACCTAAACCATTTTCAACAATGAATAATGGTTTTTGATAACGATCATATAAAGCATTTAAAGTAATTCTTAATCCTAATGGATCAATTTGCCAACCCCAATCAGATGTTTGTAAATATGGATTTTTAACTGATTTCACAACATTACCATCAGTCATTCCCATTTTTGGATCACTACTTGCACAACGTGATTGATAATAACTAAAAGAAATAAAATCAACTGGATATTGTCTTAAAATTTCTTCATCACCAAGACGAATATCTAAATGAATATCTTTTTCTTTAAATACACGTTTAGCATAACTTGGATAATATCCTCTTGCTTGAACGTCAATAAACATTAAATTTTCACGATCTTTATTCATAGCCATCCAAACATCTTTAGGATCGCAACTGTATGGATAAAATTGTCCACCAGCTAACATACAACCAACTTTATTTTCAGGATTAATTTGATGTGCTATTTTTGTTGCCAATGCACTTGCTACGAGTTCATGATGTGCTGCTTGATATTTGACTTGTTCTCTATTTTCTCCTTCTTTAAAACTGATCCCAGCACCTGAAAAAGGAGAATGTAACAAAATATTAATTTCATTAAATGTTAACCAATACTTCACCAAGCCGTCAAATCTTTCAAAACAAACTTTTGCATATTTGACAAAACAATCAATCATTTCACGACTTTTCCATGAATCATATTTTCTAACAAGACCCATAGGAACATCAAAATGACATAAAGTCACTAATGGTTCAATACCATATTTTTGACATTCCTTAAACATATCTGTATAAAAAGCAATTCCTGCTTCATTGGGTTCTAATTCATCACCATTAGGGAAAATTCTTGCCCATGAAATAGAAGTACGAAAAGTTTTAAATCCCATTTGGGCAAATAATTTGATATCCTCTTTATAATGATGATAAAAATCAATAGCTTCATGACTAGGATAATTTTCTCCTTCAATGAATTCAACAGGATACATATCTCCAAGTTTGACATACATTCTTTTTTCACCATGAGGAATCATATCCACAGTTGTTAAACCTTTTCCATCTTCAAGATATGCTCCTTCTGCTTGATTTGCAGCAATGGCTCCACCCCATAAAAAATCTTTAGGAAATCCCATAATATTCCTCCATTATCTATGAATTCTTGATGCTCCAGCATCCATAAAATTTTCTATTTCACTTATTGTAAATGTATTTGCATCACCATGAATCGTATGTTTCAAAACAGATGCGCAACATCCCAATTCCAAACTATATTTTAAATCTTTTTGATTTAATAACCCATATAACAATCCAGATAAATAAGCATCTCCACCACCAACACGATCAACAATATCATCAATATGATAAGTCTTTGATACATACAATTGATCACTATAAAGATAACCTGTTAAATCATTAACACTAGTAGAGATAATATCTCTTTTGGTTGAAGTGATATATTTTAAATTTGGATAAATTTCTTTCATTTTCATATAAACTTCACTCAATCGTTCTTCAAAACTTTCTTTATCACTTGTAATACCTAAGAAGTTTTGAGCATCTAAATAACCTGCCGAAAGAATATCTACATAAGGCAAAATTTCTTTCAAAGCTTTTCCAGCTTCTTCAATTGACCACATTTTTGCACGATAATTACTATCATATACGACAGTAATCTTATTTCCTTGGCAATATTTTACCATTTCTAACACAACATTTTTGACTGTCTCATTCAACGCTAAAGTGATGCCTGAAACCACAAAAACATCAATTCCAGCAAATAACTCTTTAATATCAATATCATCAAGAGTCAATGAAGTCATTGCACTATTTTGGCGATCATAGATAACTTGACTTGTGCGATTTCCACTTCCATTTTCTAAGAAATAACTTCCTATACGCATATCATTTCTGATAATTTTAGATGTATCTACATCAAATCTTTTTAAGAAAGAAATCACCGCATCACCTAAAGCATGTTGTGGTAATTTTGTCAGCAATGATGTTTCAAATCCATATTGAGCTAAACTGACTGCAATATTTGTTTCGCTACCTCCTACATGCACTTGAAAATCCAGTTCACTAATACGATGTCCTTTTAAAGTCGAATAACGCAGGAGGGTTTCCCCCATACATAAAACTTTCACTATCCTCTCGCCTCACTTGCTTTCTTGACATATTCAGATGCGATTCTTGTGATTTCATCAAATTGACCCGCTTCACCAAGTTTATTCAATTCTCCACCAACACCGATTGCATCAACACCAGCCTTGAACCATTGATCTAAATTATCCAATTTTACTCCACCTGTTACCATTAATGAAACTTGAGGTAATGGTGCTTTAATTGCTCCAACATATCCTGGTCCAAAAGCACTACCTGGGAACAATTTAATGATTTCGCTTCCTGCTTCCATAGCAGTTACAATTTCTTTAATTGTCATGCATCCAGGAATATAAGGAATTCCATAGCGATTACATAAAACAGCTGTTTCTTGATCAAAAGAAGGTGAAACAATATATTGAGCACCTGCTAAAATAGCCATTCTCGCTGTAGGAGCATCTAAAACTGTTCCTGCCCCAATACAAACTCTTGCATCATCTTTATACATATCTGACAATTGTTTGATAATTTCTGAAGCATTGGCATTTGTATAAGCCATTTCAATTGAAGTTAATCCGCCAGCAATACAAGCTTTCGAAATTCCAATCCCTTCTTCTAAACTATTTCCTCTAATAACTGCGACAACACCTTGTTTTTTTAATTCCATAATAATTTCTGATTTTTTCATTATGACATTCCTCCCATTAATAAACTGATTAAGACCATCACATAAATAATACAAACTGCTGTTTGAATTCCCTTTTCATTCTTATTAAATTCAGAATTTTTATTCCATATGCGATAAAGTGCATAAGGTGGAAAAACAATATTAAAAATATAGGTAATGATTTTATATTTTGTAAAAACATGAATGGCATTTGGATCAGGTTGATTCAGTTTTTCTCTTAATTCAACAATATGTTTTTGACGATCTGTTAATCCATCCATCTTGTCTTTCTTTTGTTTTTTTGTAGCCATTAATCCATATACCCACCTTTCATTGGTGAAACTGCATGTTTTGTATAGAGTTTCATAACTCCTTTTTGATATTTTGCAGCACGTGGTTGCCATTTTGCTTTTCTTTCTTCTAAGACTTTATCAACCAAATCTAATGGTGTTCTTTTTCCAGCAATACCAACAATATTTAAAGTTCGATTTTTAACACTGATTTCAATCAAGTCACCATCTTCTACTAAGGCAATTGGTCCTCCACTTGCCGCTTCTGGTGAAATATGTCCAATTGCTGGTCCTTTACTTGCGCCTGAAAAACGACCATCTGTCAATAAGGCTATAGATGCTGATAATTCAGGATCACTAGAAATTGCTTCTGTTGTATAGAACATTTCTGGCATTCCACTTCCTTTTGGACCTTCATAACGAATAAAAACAGCTTCACCTGGATTGATTTTATGTTTTAAGATTGCATCAATCGCTTCTTCCTCACAATCAAAAACACGTGCTGATAAAACAACTTCTTGCATAGCTTTAGGAACTGCTGAATGTTTCACAACTGCCCCTTCCGGTGCTAAGTTTCCTTTTAAGATAGCAATGGCACCTTCTTGATTTAAAGGTTTCTCACAAGAATAAATAATATCTTCACGTTTGACATCAACATCTTTTAAATGAGCAAAACATCTTTCATAATAACCATTGTTTTTGAGATCCTCTAAATTTTCACCAAGTGTTTTTCCTGTTACAGTCATAACATCTAAATGCAAATGATCTTTAATAGCTTCCATAATAGCAGGAGTTCCTCCCGCATAATAGTAATATTGAGCAGGATAGAACCCACTTGGTCTTAAATTTAAAATATATGGAATTTGACGATGAATACGATCAAAATCATCCCCTGTTAATTCAATTCCAGCTTCATGTGCAATCGCAGGTAAATGTAATAATGCATTTGTTGAACCAGCAATGGCAGCATGAACCATAATCGCATTTTCAAAGGCTTCTTTTGTTAAAATATCAGAAGGTTTAATATCTTTTTCCACCAAGAATCGTATATGTTGCCCAATATTTTTAGCAACTTCTTTTAATTCATCACTTGTTGCAGGAAGTAATGATGTTCCAGGCAACGCTAAACCTAATGCCTCAGACATAATTTGCATAGTTGTTGCAGTTCCAATAAAACTACAAGCTCCACAACTTGGACAAGCATTGTGTTTATAATAGTTGAACTCATCTAAAGTGATTTCACCACGTTGATATTGTGCAGAGTATTTTCCAATTTGTTCTAATGTTAATAAATTTGGTCCGGCATTCATAACTCCCCCAGGAATAATAATAGAAGGAGCATTTAATCTAGCAATTGCTTTTAAATGTGCAGGAACTGCTTTATCACAACTTGATAAAAAGACACATCCATCATATGGTGTTGCTTCATATTGAATTTCAATCATATTTGTGATCATTTCTCGAGAACATAAAGAATAATTAATTCCATCATGTCCTTGTGCTTCTCCATCACACATATCCGTTGTATAATATTTAGCCCCTTTTGCATGTTGGGCTTTTATGCTTTCTTCTACATATCCAACCAATTCATTCAAATGCGCACTGCCTGGATGAGAATCTCCATATGTACTTTCAATAAAGATTTGCATCTTATCCAATTCATCAACTTGCCAACCAGTTCCAATTCTTAATGGATCTAACTCTGGTGCAATTTCTCTTAATTCTTGGCTTTTCATAAATACTTCTTCCCTTCTTACATTTTATTTATATTCATTTTCATCATCTTCAATTTCAAAAGTTCGCTTTAAAATAAGTTCTTTATAGAAATAAGCAGATTTTTTTAAATGTCTATTACGATTATCTTCTAAATCTATTTCAACTAATCCATAACGATTCTTAAAAGCATTCATTGGGGATACATTATCTGTAAATGCCCATAACATATAACCTTTACAATTTGATCCTTCTTCAATTCCTTTTAATAACCAATCTAAATGCATTTTTATAAATTCAATACGATACTCATCTTGAATCATTCCTGAATCATCCTTGTATTGTTTTTCATTTTCAACACCCATACCACTTTCAGCAATAAACCACTCAAAATTATCATATTGATTCTTCATACGCATAGCCATATCATACATGATTTGAGGATAAATTTCCCAACCACGATGAGGATTCATTTTTTTACCAGGCATATTGAAATCTTCATAATAGAAATCTGGATGGAATGGTGCCTCAGGATGAACCATTGTTGTACGTCCTTTCACACGATTAGGATGATACAAATTAATTCCTACCCAATCCAATGTATTATTTTGGATAATATCTAATTCTTCCTTCGTATAATCCATTAAAATATCATGTTTCTTTAACAAATCAAAGAACCCTTCCTCATAATGTCCTTTAATAGCTGGATCTAAGAAAACACGATTATAGAATAAATCATACTTATCAGCAGCATCTAAATCTCTTGGATTGTTTCCTCTAGGATAAGCTGTCTCTACATTAATAATCGTTCCAAACTTACCACCTTTTATGCGATAGCCACCTTCTTTATAAACTTTCATAACCATATTTGTTGCCAATGCTTTATTGTAATTCCATTGCATCCAAGCCTGACTGTCTTGATAAAATGGATAACGCAAAGCATCTAAATGAATTCTTGTTTGAACAACAACAGGTTCATTAAAAGCAAACCAGTATTTTACCTTATGTCCAAATCTTTGAAAGGCTTTTTCCGCATATTTCACAAATAATTCTACAACGTGCTTACTTGCAAACCCATCATATTTTTTAAACAAAACACCAGGGATTTCATAATGTTCAAGACAAACCATTGGTTCAATGCCTTGGGCAATTAATTCATCTAACATGGCATCATAGTATGCTGCATACTCTTCATCAACAATTACATTTTCATAATCAGTTAGAAATCTTGACCAATTTAATGATGTCCGATAACAATTCATACCAATTTCTTTCATATAGCCAATATCTTCTTGATAACGATGATAGTAATCTGTCGCAATAGCTGGTCCATAGCCATTATGCCATACATTCTTATTTTCTTTATACCATAAATCAATATATGAATCCTGATGTTCTTTTTTTCCAGTCCATCCTTCTGTCTGCCATGCACTTGCTGCAGCGCCTAAGAAAAAGTCATCAGGTAATACAACTTTCTTTTTCATACACTATTTTCCTTTCAAAGCATCAATAATTCCACCAAGATACATAGCACCTAATGCACGATCATACAATCCATATCCTGGCTTTCCAGTTTCACCCCAAATCATACGTCCATGATCTGGTCTTATATATCCTTCAAAGCCTGTTTCCATATAGGCTTTCATTATTTCCACCATATCCAAAGAGCCACAAGAAGAATAGTGAGCACTTTCTTCAAATGAACCATCTTCTAATATTTTTATATTTCTCACATGAGCAAAGTGAATTCTGTTCATTGCACCATATTTTCTAATCAAATGAGGCATATCATTAAATGTCGCACAACCAAGTGAACCACTACATAATGTTAATCCATGATGAGTATCATCATATAAACTTAAAAAGCGATCTAAATTTTTTTCGTTTGTTATAATTCTTGGAATATTAAAAATTGACCATGGTGGATCATCTGGATGAATAGCCATATTGACATCACAACTGACTGCAACAGGAATAATTTCTTCAATAAAATATTGAAGATTTTTCCACAATCCCTCTTCCCCCAATTGTTGATAAGCCTCAATAAGTTCACTGACTTCTTTTGGCGAATATGAAGCATCCCATCCTGGTAATGTTAATTTTGTTGGATCTAATTCATCAACCTCATTCTTGTAATAAACCAAAGCACTTGAACCATCTTCTAAAATATGATCAACAGAAGATCTTGTCCAATCAAAAACAGGCATAAAATTATAACAAATACACTTCACTCCACACTTGGCTAAATTTTGAATTGTCTGTTTATAATTATCAATATATCTTTGATAATTTCCTCGTTTTAATTTAATATCTTCATGAACGGGTACACTTTCAATAACTTCAAGTTCTAACCCAGCACTTTGAACAGTTTCTTTTAATTCTTGAATTCTCTCAATTGGCCACACTTCGCCAACTGGAATATCATAAATAGCACTAACAACACCTGTCACATTTGGAATTTGTTTAATATATTTTAAAGTGACAGGATCATCTTGTCCGTACCATCGAAATGTCATTTTCATAGTTTAACCCCCAAACGTATAACCTAATTTTGCAGATATTTTATCTGCAACACCTTTTACAATTAGACCTAAGTCATCTAAATTAATATCACTTTCATAAAATCCTACACAACTAATTGCTGCAATCACTTTTCCATCATGATCTCTAATAGGGGCTGCTGCTGCAATTTGTTGGAGAGTATCTTCTCTATCGCTTTTTGCATAACCTTTTTGACGAACTTCTTTTAATTCATCTAGATATTTTTCAATAGACGTAATTGTATATTGTGTATAGGGTTCAAAATTTGTTTTTTGAATTGCTCTTTTCACATCTTCATCTGAAGAAAAAGCTAACATAACCTTTCCTAAAGCAGCTGAATGGACAGAACGTCTACTTCCAATATTTGCAGTTGTAATAATTGTTTTTTCTGATTCATATTTATAAAGATATGTCACCATATCATCATCTAAAATAGCCATAAAAGTTGTTGATTGCATTTGATTAGCAAGATCTATCAAATCTTGTTTAGCAAGATTGACAATATCTATATCATTTAAATAACTACTTCCAATCAAAAAAGCTTGTAAACCAATTTTATATTTTGTATTACCTGTGTGATTATCTTCAATAATCATGTTTTTATAGACCAGTGTTTTGACAATATCAAAAACACTAGATTTGGGAGAATCTAACATGGATGATAATTGAGCCAAAGTATAACCTTCTCTATTTTTAGATAACAATTCTAAAATATCAATAGCTCTTAATAATGTACGATTTAATTTCATAATAACACGCCTTTCCTATTAAGATAATCATATCACAGGTTTTATGAAACATAAATACAAACCACCCATAATAAGGTGGTTGTGTTTTTTTATTCAGCAACAATTTGTTGTTTGTTTGCAGCCATAACAAATGGAATATAAATAAGAATTGAAACAACAATACAAATCAATTGTGTAATGATACAAGTAATACTTCCACCACTTGCTAACCAAGCACTTAAAATTGGTGGAGTTGTCCATGGAACTGCATAAACAAGAATATCTGCAAATCCAATTGTTGTTAAAACATAACCAATTGTTCCTGTAACAAGAGGTGTAATAATAAATGGAATAGCCATAATTGGGTTTAACATAATAGGTAATCCAAATGTCATTGTTTCATTAATATTGAAAATTCCTGGAGCTAAAGATAATTTTGCAATTCCTTTATAATCTTCACGTTTTGAGAATAAGAAGATAGCAATAACTAAACCAATAGTAACCCCTGATCCTCCCATAGACATATAAACATCCCAGAAAGACATATTAATAACATTTAAATCTCCACGTGTATAAGTTCCTGAATTTACCAAATCAGTATTTGCAATAATTGCAGCATTTAATAAAGGTTCACGTACAGGTTTAATAATTTGATTACCATGAATACCAATAACCCAGAATAATTGCGCAACCAACATTAAGATTAATAATCCTGGAAGACCTTGCATAACCGCTTCAAGTGGTTTTTGTAACATTGTATAAATAATATCATATAAAGTCATACCAGTTACTTGTGTAATTGCAAAATTAATTGCAGAGAAAGCAATAATTGTAATCATTGCAGGGAATAACACATTAAATGATGTAGCAACATTTCCTGGAACTGAATCAGGCATAGAAATTTTCAATTTTCCTGATTTAACAATCCATGAAAATAATTCCACTGATAACATCGCAATAACCATTCCTAAGAACAATCCTTTAGCAGCTGTGTAATCTTTCCCAAATACATCAGCAACTTTAATAATTTCTTCATTTTCTAAAGTAAAGTTAATAAATGATGGACAACATGCGACATAAGAACATAATGCAATAACAGCAGGTGCATACCCTTTTACTTTATTGGCTTTTCCAAGTTCAAGTCCAATTAAAACAACTGCACCAATTGTAAAGAAATTAAGTGTTGCATAGTTAGCTGATGTAAAAATAGGTTGTAAAAATTCTAACCACGCCATACCTGGTACCTTTGCAAGTGAGATACCATTTGTTGTTGTAGAACAAACAACGTTTGAAATAAGAGTACAGAATGCCCCAGTAATAATGACTGGCATTAATGTTGAGAAAGCATTTTTAATTGCACTCATGTGTTTTTGATTACTGATTTTATCAGCAATCATTAGCAACTTCTCAGTTGCTGCCTCTGAAAAATTCATTTCCTTTTCCTCCCTTATTCGTATTTACGAACTGTATACGCTATTTCGTATTACGTAATTACTATAACCGCTTCCATCATGTTTTGTCAACTCATTTTCGACACTTTTTTACACTTTTTTCCAACATTCAAAATATCGAACTTTCTTATTCGCAAATACGAAAAAAGTATCATTTTAGATACTCAATTTTCGTTTTTTTCTGTTTTTATCGTTTCTTCTTTGATTATAATTTAGCTTTTTATTAATGAAGAATTTATAAAAAAACATAGTCTAAAAAAAGACTATGTTACATTATTGATGATTCAGTTGATATATTTTTCTTTCCAATGATACAAAGAAATGTTCATGTTTACTTTGATCAAAACGGATGAGATATAAACTTAAAACAAAACCGCCTATCACAGCAACCAACATATCTGTAATCGTATCATGAACTCCTGTCACGTTCCTAATTGCATCATATTGGAAAAAAACAAGTAAAGCATATTCATAAAATTCCCAGAATAAAGCAATCATTGCATTCACGCCATTGATAAACAACAACATAAGCCCTTTACGATGATCATTTCTTAAATAATGTTTATAAACTATATAAACCAATTCACTGATGACAACTCCACTGGCACAATGGGTAAATTTATCATAATAAGGCGTTGAATATCCACCCAAACAACTTCCCCATAGACTTGCAAAATAAACGAAAATAATATTGATAATATAAAATTCTTGAGGAACCTTTATCTTCATGAGTTTCATCAAAAGAGGCATAATTAATGGCGTTAGGCAAGCCACAAATGTCATCTTAAAATATTGACCCTGCCAATTCAAAACAAAAGCATAAATCAAAGTTACAATATAAATAAATATACATAACCATAGAATCAAACGCATTTTCTTATTCTTCATATGGACACCTTCTTGTCTTTATTCATAAAATGGAAAAAAGTAATCACAAAATACATATACATATTTTATATCTTGTTCCCATTTTCTTTAATTGTTTTATTATCATCTTTTTAAACTTGAGAAAGTAATTTTTCAAACAAATCAATATCTTCCTGAATCATATCAATAGAATTTTGCCAGAAATCTTCTGAAGTTAAATCAATTCCAACACTTTGTCCAACATCTTCAAGCGACATTTTCCCAGTCAAAGATAGGAAATTTTCATATGTTTTCTCAAAATTAGATCCTTCTTTTTGATATAATCCATAAAGTCCTTTTGCAAGCAATAATCCAAAAGCATATGGGAAATTATAAAAAGCATAATCAGCTTCATAATAATGTGGTTTCCAAGTCCACATATAAGGATGAAGGTAATCATGATCCAACCCATTTCCATAAGCCTCTTTTTGAGCTTCAAGCATTAAGTTTTTCATTTCTTCAACAGAAAGAGGTCCTTCTTCACGTTTTTCAAATAAACGACTTTCAAATAAGAAACGAGAATATATATCAACAATCACTTGAGCACAATCACATAATTCATTTTCTAAAATCATTAATTGTTGTTCAATAGGTGCATTTTTTAATGCTGCTTTTTTAACAATTGTTTCACAGAATGTAGAAGCTGTTTCAGCTATTGGCATAGGATAATCGGCATTTAATGCTGTTTGTTCGCTTAAACATTCTCCATGGAAGCCATGTCCCAATTCATGTGCCATTGTAATGACATCACCAAATTCATTTCCATAATTTAATAAGAAACGACTTTCTTTTAAACTATGTAAATTATGACAGAAAGCACCACCAACTTTTCCACTTCTTGGATAAACATCTATCCAATTGTTTTCAATGGCTTTTTTTGCATATTCTCCCAAATGATGAGAAAATGTTGAAAATTGTTCCACCACAAAAGCACAACCTTTTTCATAAGGATAAGAACTTTCACTTTCTATAATCGGTGCATACATATCATACCAAGGTAAACCTTTTGTATAACCTAAACGTTTGGCTTTTAATAAATAATATTTTTCAAATACTGGCAAAGCTTTCTTCATTGTTTGAAGTAAAACATCTAATGTCTTTTGAGACATTCTTGAATCAATCAAAGTTCTTTGTAAAACGGATTCATATCCGCGCATTTTTGTGACAGTTAAAGCTTCTCCTTTAATCGCATTCAAAGCACTTGCTACACCTTGTTCAACTTTTGGATAAGCAGCTATTTCTGCAAAATAAGCTTTCTTTCTGACTTCGTGATTTTGAGAATAAGCCATATTTAAAACTTCTGTTAATGGATATTCTTTATTATCAATTGTGACTTTCATTGATGAAATTAATTGATCTTTATATTTTAACCAAGCAGATGACCCAGTTGTTTTCATTTGGGCAAGAACTGCTTCGCTTTGTTCATCAAGTAAGTATTGATTATTCAATTGCATTTCTTTTAATATAAACATATGTTCTTGAATATAAGTATTTTGAATAGAATTGAGATCAAATTCACCAATCCATTTTTGAATTTTTGCTGAATCTTCAGCAAATGATGCTAAAATATTTTCAATAACTGATGAATACTTTAATGCTTGTTGATCATTTGTATTGGCATTCATAGTTAAACTCACAAAAGCATATAATTTTTCTACTAAATCATTTAATTGATTGTCTTCACATAAATAAGCTTTCAAATTTTCTGGTGTCGTTGCTAAATCTGGAAATCTTTTCATTTCATTTAAAATAGCTTTGACTTGACTTAAATCATCATGAAAGCAAGTATCATCAAAAGAACTATATAATTCTTTTAAACTCCATTGTTTATCCATAGATATCCTCCTTTATCATCTTTTCTTATTATACTATGATTATTTCACTTTTACACCCATTTCTTAAATATGAAAAGTGGAAATGAATAAACATTCCCACCTCTTTACTCTTTATTTCTTATACTTTCAATTCCAGAAGTTAAAATAGCTGTCACTGGAAAAATAATCCATCCCGGATGCCACCATCCTTTTGTTAGTCCTAAAAATACAAAAATCATTGCTGCAAGTGGCATTGTAAAACTATACAAACTATGTTCTTCTTTATGCTTTTCTTTAATAAATTGCTTATTTTCAATCAAGAATCGATACATATCTTCTTTTATTCCTTGATAAATAAAAATGAAAACAGCACAAGCTACACAAAACATCAATTGAGCAGCGCAAAATTTCTCATCTAAATTCATGTCTTGTAATAAGATAATGGCTGCTGTAGAAATAATGATCAAAAAAACACCAAAAGCAATTGAAATACCAAACTTCATTTTAAATTGAGAATATTCATTTTGCAAGTTTTGTAAATCTTGAAAACTCATATTAATATTCTGCTTTTCCAATGCACTGTATCTTTCACATGAAATCCCTGCAACAATCATGCAGAAAACAGCTAATGCAACAATTAATAAAAACCCAAATATTGCTATTGTTTCATATTTTGTTCCTTCAGCAATTATCGTTAAAATAACACCTATAATAATACCTGAAACTGAACTGGCAATCTTGAAACCAAAACTTTTTTTAAAATGCATATACTCCTGAAGTTTTTCATGTGACATAAAATATTTTGACTCTTGTTCATTTTGTACAAATGTCTCATTTTGATCCTTAATAAGATAATCAATTGTTACCCCAAATAAATCACTTAACAAAATTAATTTATCCATTTCTGGATACCCAACACCTGACTCCCATTTACTAACAGCTTGTCTAGAAACATTTAACTTTTCTGCCAATGCTTCTTGAGACAATCCTTTCGCTTTTCTCAAATCCTGTAATTTCATTCCAAAATCCATATATTTTCACCTCTTTATCATCATATAGAAAATACTATAAAAAGACTACCAACATTCTCTTGCTTTTTGTCAACATAAAGTTGCATTGACATATTTTTATGGTTGCAACTTCATTTTAACATATTTTATTATTCAAAAGATAAAAAATGTGGTAAAGTATTATCTATAAAGAATAGAGGTTGATAAAATGATAAAAGAATTTCAAAAATTATTAAAAGAAAAGAAAATTGATTATTATATCGTACCAACTGATGATGATCATCAATCAGAAACAGTTGGAGAACATTTCCAGTCACGTGCTTATTTAAGTGGTTTTACAGGAAGTGCTGGAACTTTATTAGTGAAACAAGATAGTGCATATTTATGGACTGATGGAAGATATTTTATCCAAGCAGCCAAACAATTAGAAGATGGTATCACTTTGATGAAAATGGCACAAAAAGATGTTCCAACTTTATTAGACTTTTTATCAAATGATGTCAAAGATGGTCAAGTGATTGGTTTTGATGGACAAACCATGACTTGTCAATTCATCTTGGATTTAGAAGAAAAATTAGATGTTGACTATCATTTAGAAAACATTGATTTAATGAAAGAATTCTGGGTGGATAGACCAGCTATGTCAAACAATAAAGCTTATATTTATGATCAAAAATATCATGGTCTTTCTGCTCATGAGAAGATTGAAATCATTCAAGAATATATGAAAGAAAATGATTGTCAATCACATATTGTTTCATCGCTTGATGATATTGCCTGGATTTTTAATATTCGTGGAAGTGATATTCCTCATTCACCAACTGTTATGGCATTTGCTTTGATTACACTTGAACAATCTTATTTGTATTTACAAAGTGGAACATATGATTTAGATATGGTTAAAGCTTATCAACAAGAAAATATTTTAATTAAAAGTTATTATCAAATTTATGATGATGTGGCAAGCTTAAAAGGTCGTGTTTTATTAAATACAAACAATATTAATTATCAATTATTTAGTCAAATTGAATGTGATATTGTTGATGGAATGAATCCATCACAAGCATTTAAAGCTATAAAAAATGAAGTTGAAATTAAAAATACAAAAAATGCACATATCAAAGATGGTGTTGCAATGACCAAATTTATGTATTGGTTAAAAACAAATTATGGAAAAGTTCCAATGGATGAAATCAGTATTGCTGATAAAGTTGCAAGTTTTAGACAACAACAAGATTTATTCACTGATTTAAGTTTTACAACAATTTGTGGATGGAATCAAAATGCTGCTTTAATGCATTATCATGCAACTGATGAAGATCATGCGACTGTTGAAGGAAATGGTTTCTTATTGATTGATAGTGGTGGTCAATATTTAGATGGAACAACTGATATTACGAGAACTTATGCATTAGGTGAAATCACTCCTATTCAAAAGAAACATTATACAATGGTTTTACAAGGTATGTTGGCTTTACAAAATGCTCATTTCTTAGATGGAGCAAGTGGTTTAAGCCTAGATATTTTGGCAAGAACACCTATGTGGGAAGAAGATATTGATTATCAATGTGGAACAGGACATGGTGTTGGTCATTTCTTAAATGTTCATGAAGGTCCTCAAGGTATTCGTCCTCGCCCTCGTTTGCAAGGTGAAGAATGTAAATTAGAAGCAGGTATGATTGTCACTGATGAACCAGGAATTTATTTAGAAGGACAATATGGTATTCGTATTGAAAATGAATTATTATGTGTCAATGGTGTTGAAAATGAATATGGTCAATTTATGCATTTTGATGTTTTGACTTATGTTCCTATTGATTTGGATGCAATTGATGTGAGCTTATTAACATATAAAGAAAAACAATGGTTAAATGATTATCATCAAGCTGTTTATGATAAGATTTCACCATATCTAACAGATGAAGAAAAAACTTGGTTAAAAGAATATACCAAAGCTATTTAAAAAGCAGTCATGAGATAACTTTCAAAGTTATTCCATGACTGCTTCTTTTTTTAATTTTGAAAAGAACTGATCAACTTGATTTCTCAATAACAATGTTGATTTCAAATGAAGTCTTCTTATCAGCTTTGTCATAAGATAAATAATCAAAACAATCAATATACCTGCACCCAAACAAAGAATACGTGTTTCAATTGCTGTCATTGTATCCAAAATAACAAGTGATGCATTAAGTGCACTAACTGCATTAATAACTTGTTTGTATTTATAATCAGGTAAAAAGAATCCCACATACCCAAGTAACATCACAACCCATATTGCATATTTTTGGGGAATCAATAATTGAAAAAATATAAAAAACAAAACAACGCCAATTAAAGTTCCAATAAAACGATGTTTGATTCTTTCCAAAGTTTCACTAAACTCTAGCTGTGTTAAAGACATGACAACGATACTTATCCATAATGGCTTTTTTAATTGTAACAAACTTCCTATCAACATGGCTAAAGCTATTCCAAATGACATTCTTAATAAATAACTACGATTTTTTTGACATCTTAGAATCTGTTCTTTAAAACCAATACATCCTCCATATTGATGAGAATGCCAACGCCATAAAACACATCCTCCAACAAACAATCCACCCATAACGCAGGACATCATTCGCATTGGAAATTGTTCCCATTGAACAACTGTTGATTGAGCAAATACAAAACATAATAAAAATGAAATATTGGGTTTGCTATGAATTGGCTCATTACTTAACAGAATAATAAGGGCAACAAATAAGAAATCACAGATAAAAGCCAACCATGGATTAATAAGTGTTATTTGACCAATCAACCCACTACCTCCATAAAGCAGGACAATCGTTAAAAACATCGTCATTGGTTTTAAATCCAAATTGCACATAGGAAGCATTGTAAACCCAACACCAATAGCTACTCCTACCAAGGTATTTTCCATACCAAAAATCATTTGAAAAATAAAGACAAAACCAACATTAATCAAAAAGCGAAAAGCATTTTGTAATATTTGAAATCCTAAACTATTTTTATCTATTTTCATCATAACCTCACCTTTCATTCTTGCATTTTATCTCATTATCATTTATGATAATCATATAGTATACATTTATATATAGTAAACTTTTATTTACTATTATAGACGCATTATGATGAATGTCAAGAGTCATTAAAGGGAGGAAAGAATCATGAGCAAAACTTTATACCAAAATATCATCCATATTCTGCCACATTGGCACTATAAAATTGAAAGAAGTATTAAACAAAAACAAAAGAATAAAAATATCAGTTATGAAACATATTTTTGTTTATTAATATTAAAAAAAGGCGGTTTGGTTAAAATGAGCGAGATTGCCAAAGCTTTACGTTTAAGTAAGCAACAAGCTACACAAATGATTGATAAACTTTATCAACATGGACTTATTGATCGTCAGGATGACCCTCAAGATCGTCGAAGCATACTCATTGGTATTAATGAGAAAGGAAAACAATTTCTTATCGATAATCCTTTGGATACTTCTCCTTTACAAGAACAAATTCAAACTCATTTAACAATTGATGAACAAATAGAATTCAACCAAGCCATTGAAACTTTACTGAGACTCTTTAAAAAATGGGATTAATAACTTTTATTTATCATCTTCACACTTTATTAGATTATCAATATTATTAATATAAAAATAATACAGGAAAGATAATCTTCTTTCCTGTTAAATACTTTTATGGATAAACTTCTTGTATTCTATTTTTATAATTTGAGTATGAGTCTATCATTTCCTTACATAACAAATCGATTTGTTTAGACTTTTCAATATGATCACTTTTATTACTAATATCTCCTTGAAAGTCTTCTATCTCATAAATAGAGTGAATGAACAAATTATCATACTTCAATATAATTTCAAAATAACATGACGTTTGATATCCTAATTGATGATCTTTTTGAATAATGATATCTATCTGTTCTCTATTATATTCATAAAGCATTGCTTGTTTATCATCATAAAAGTCATAAACCAAAGGATGTTTTTCTTTTGAAACAAATAATCCCCAAGGATTTTTAGTATGGAGAATTTTTATACCCAGTAAATCATTTGTTTTTGCATCATATAGAAATGAGGCATTTTCCCAATTATCAATCAGATTCTCAATAAAATAAATAGGTTTATCCTTTGAAGGACTATTCATATTTACTATAAAATAAATCAATATTGATGCAATAAGAGTAATGGGTATAACAATAAAGATAATTCTCATTTGTTTTCTACTCATATAGTTTTAAGTGTCCAAGCTATATGGATGATAGCTATATATGGCTCCAATTCACTTGTCATTTCATCATATAAACATCCCTTTTTATTAACTTCTCTTTGTACACGAGACCATGTAGACCTAATCTTTGTATAATTTATTATATGACTTATTTTATTATTTAAAAGTCCCTTATAAAATAATTTATAACTTAAAATGTTTCTATATGGATTCTCCTTATCCATCATTAATTTAAAAAATTGAGTTTTTACTTTTTTTAAAACTTGTAATTCTAAATCATGAATTGGAATCAAACCACGACATGATAAAAAATGAAATAATTTTTTCATTGTTTTCCCTCCTCAAATTATTATCATGAGATATTAATAAATAAATCCTCCTTCTTCAATAAAAATGTAACCCCTTTTATAGTCTTATACTAACATTGGATTATTTTTGAGTCAATATTTACTTCATTTTACAAAATATTGAATTAAAATACACCATCTTTTACATGTATTCAAACAATTCTTAGGTTGAACTCACAAAGAAAATGGACTATCAATCTGATAGTCCAACTTTTGTATTTTTCTGTTTTAATCTTTGATTTGTCCATCTTCGCATCAATTCATAAATAACAGAGAATGTCGGTAAACCAAATACCATTCCAGGAATACCAAACAATCCTCCACCAGCACTCACTGCAAATAAAACCCATAAAGCAGATAACCCTACAGAATTTCCTACAACATGTGGATAAATCAAGTTAGATTCAAACTGTTGTAATAAAGTACTAAAAATTAGGAAAATAATAGCTTTCATTGGTGAAACAAAAATAATCAATACTGATGAAATCACAGCTCCAATAATTGGTCCAAAATAAGGAATAATATTTGTAAAACCAATCACAATGGCTGCAATTGATGCATATGGAATATCTAAAATAACGCAACCAATATAACATAAAACACCAATAATGACTGATTCTGTTAATTGTCCTGCTAAAAAGTTTTCAAATGTTGATGATGTTAAACGTAAAACTTCTCTTGTCTGTTCAAATTGTTGCTCATTCAAAAAAGCTCTTCCCACTCTTTGAACTTGACGCATTAACTTATCCTTAGAAAACAACATATAAACAGCCATGACAAATCCCATAAATACATTCACAATTCCTGTTGTGAAATGACTCACTCCTAAGGCAATACTTGGAACCCAAGTTGTTAATTTTGTTAAAATTGTTTGACCAAAGTTTTGTTGAAATTCTTCTATTTTTACAAGAATATTAGATGATAAATTGACTTCCTTTAAAAAGTAATTTAACCATTCTTCAATTTGAGCAAAGATACTTGGTAAATTATCAATAAGCATACGTATATTCTCAATCACTTGTGGTAAAACAACCATAACAATAAGTGTTAAAACAAAGAATACCAAAAGAATTGAAAGTATGGCTGCAACCAATTTCTTTGTCTTTTCATTTTGAATTGGTAATTTCTTAATCAAATATTTCATAGGAATATTAAAAATAAAAGCCAAAACAAATCCAATAATAAACGGTTTGATTATGCTTATTAGTTGACCAATAAATCCCATAATATTCTTAAAATAAATAAGACATAAAACCAATCCTGCAATATATGTGACTAAAATAATCATATTCTTTAGAGTTAAATCCCTCATTTTATCTGTTGAAATCATCTTATCCCTCCATTTTTTTCATTATAAAAAAATAATATGTATTGAATATGAAGAAAGGTTATTGTTCTTCGTAGATCCAATAACCTTTCTTTCCATTCTTTTTCATTTTATATAAAGCCTTATCAGCTTTTTGATAAAGACTTTCAAAAGTTTCTCCATCATTTGGATAAAAAGCAATCCCAATACTGCAACTTGCACAATATTCAGTATCATCACTCATTTGAATTTGTGATATTCTATGAATGACTTTTTTACATTTTTTATAAACTGCTTCAGGATTTGAAATTTGATCCATGAGAATCATCATTTCATCTCCACCAATTCTTCCAACAATATCATAACTCCTAAACATATCTTTCAATTCTTTAGCAACTTCACTTAAAAAACGATCACCAACAATATGTCCATATTGATCATTGACAACTTTAAAGTCATCTAAATCAATAATCAATATTGCCTTTAATTGATTTCCCATTAATCTCTCTGAAATTAACATTTCCGTATATTTCTTATTATATAGATTTGTCAAAGAATCATAAGATGCTTGCTTATACAACTGTTTTTGTTCATCATAAACCAAACGAAAAATTGCTATTAAATAAACCAAAACACCTATCATAATAACCCCAAACAATGCCATTTCATGCATTGAAAAAAATTGATATGGTTCATCAGCAACACGTGTTGGTATAACATAACCCAAACTCCAGTCTGCAATACTCATGGGTGTCAATACCAAATAATAAACTTCCCCATCCTTTTCTAACATATAAGAGTTAGATTTTCCATTTTTCATTTCTTCTTTAATTTGATGAAATGATGTATGATGTAACTTAACTCCTGTATAATAATCAAAGAAATTTTTTTCATTTTTAAAATATTCAGAAGAATCCATTGTAATAAATTCCCCATGTTTATCTATAACAAAAATATGACCACTACTTCTAAACGGTTGTGATGGAAAAATCATTTGACTAATATCCGAAAGTTTAAATGATCCTCCAACAACACCATTAATCTTTCCATTTTGATAAATAGGAACACTTAATACAATTCGATATTCCTCATCATTTTCAGTACTCAATGACTTTGTCACAACACGATCTCCCGCCATTGATTGTTTAAAGAAAAGTCTATCTGATGCATTAAACGAACTATTGCCATTGGCATGTGCAATTCCATCAGATGTAATAACATAAACTTTACTCATCATGGTATTTTCTACCAAACTATTAACAAATCCCATTGTATGTTCATTAACCAATTGATCCTGCGCAGAAACAAAAGCAGATAAAGACTCTAAAGCTTGAAGCTGTTGGTCTGTTGTTTTTTCAATATTTCCAGCTTGTAAAATTAAACTCTGCTCAAGATTCGCTGCAGCTGTTTCCTTAATTTGATTGTCTATAATAATTGAAAACAAAAACAATGCCAATATAATATAAACAATCAAAATAAGGCTATATTTCATTGGGGACGTTAATTTCTTATAAAATCGTCCAAAAGCACTCATTTTTTTCCTCACCTTTTCCTCTATTTATATTTTATAAATTTCTAATATATTTGTCCATAAAATGAGAGTAATTATTTAAATATTTTAATATAATACATCCTATAATCAAAACAATAAACTCTCCAATAAATACATAAAAAGCATTTATAAGAAATGGTAATTTCAAGACAAAATACAATTCTCCTCCAACAATAATCCCATTAATCAATGCGCCAAAAATTGCACCAATATATAGCTTTGATGCCTCATACATCACTAAACATGCCAATACTGTTGCAAAAGTTCCAAAAATCATATCTGCTAATCCTAAAGGTGATGGAATATTTGCTAAAAAGCATCCTACCACTAACCCCGGAATAAACTTTCTATTGTAAAAAGCTAAAAACAGAAGAATTTCTGAAAAACGCAATTGAATTGCCCCATAAGAAATTCCTGAACAAATGATTGTCAATACTGCATAAACGCAAGCAATCATCGCATTCATAGAGACAATTTTAACATTTAATTTTTTATTCATTTTTCCTCCTTCTTCTCAAGAACAGTGAGAAGTCAAACGCGAAAAATGATGGCTTTGCCATCATTTTTATAACATTCTTAGTTTTTTATACTGGGTTTTGGCTTTCAAACCAGTGCGGAGCCAATTTTATCACAACTCTATAGAAGATTCAATGTATACATTATTTTTTTCAAATATTGAAAATTTTCTTGTTTTTGATTATGTTTTTTATTGTTTTTTACTTTTATTAAAGTATAATAAAAGTAAGGAGGCTTCTATGAAACATAATAAACTGCAAGATATGAAAAAGAATCATCTTTATATGATTTTAAATGAACTCTATCTCAATAAAAATGCAACCATTAATGAACTGATAGAAAAAACCAATTTATCACAACCTAGTATAAGAAATATGTTAAGAACATTACAAACACAAAACATAATTGTTGAAACCGGTAATGATTTTTCTACAGGTGGAAGATGTCCAACTCGATTTGCATTAAATCAAGAACAATTTCATCTCTTATGTATACTGATTCGAAATAATATTGCTCAGTTTTATATTGTTTATGAAGATTTACATTTTCAAATCCCCTATCAAAATGAAGAAGAACTCATTGACAAGATAAAACAAATGATAACTCAATATTCTATTCATTGTTGTATTCTTTCAGTAGAGGGAATTGTTCAAGGATATACTTATATTACTGATCATTTTGATTCTTTAGAAAAGCATACTTGGATTGATTCTTTAAAACAATCAGTAGATATTCCCATTTGTTTAGAAAATGATGTCAAAGCTATGCATTATGGACAATTTCTTCATAATTCTAAAAGTTCATCTTTTTATTTGCATATTAATCAATTAGGTATTGGAAGTTCCTATATCAATCATGAACAGCTTCTTCATGGTCAAAATGGTATTGCTGGTGAAATTGGTTTGATTCCTTATCATGGAATTCCTTTAAATCTTGCTATGAGGAAATGTCAAAATCAACAACAATTTAATGAACTTCTCATCTTTCTTTTTACAATTATTGTTTCTACTTTTGATCCCCCTTATATCTATGTTTCCATTGACAACAAATGGAAGCCAAATATTTTAAATGAACCCCAATATTTACAACACTTATTACCTTTAAAAATAGAGAATCAAATCGAATATCATCAAGATTTTATAGGTCTTATGTTTGAAGGATTGCAGTACATAGGGATTCAATATTTATTAAACAAAATCATTCAAGATAATATGAAGTGACCTCCTAAGTTGCCAAAACGTGGATTTAGATTCATAATATAATCTGTAAACAAAATATTAGGAGTCATTACCACATGACAATAGGAGGTCACTTATGAATAGTATAATTTATCTTGGAATGGATGTCCATCAAAATTCGTATAGTTTATGCGCTTATAATGGATTTACAGGAGAAATATTGGGAGAAACAAGATGTTCTTCTGATATAAAGTTTGTTTTAAAGTTCATTGAAAATCTCAAAAAGAAGTATGGAGAAGATATTCAAATCAAAGCTGGGTATGAGGCTGGATGTCTAGGTTATGTGCCATATAAGCAATTAACAAATCATGGGATTGACTGTGATATTCTTGCCCCAACAACAATGTATCGTTCTTCAAAGAACAAGTTAAATAAGAATGATAAGTTAGATGCACGCAATATCGCTACAAATCTGGCTAATGGGACATATAAATCAGTCTATGTTCCTAGTGAGGATGATCTGGCAGTTAAGGAATATATTCGCATGCTGGATGATGCAAAAATTGCCCGTAAGAAAGTCAAGCAACAAATCAATGCATTTACGCTTAGATATGATCTGCACTATCAAGGAAAATCCAAATGGACAATGGCGCATATCAAATGGCTAAGAGATTTAGAATTATCACCATTGCTTAAAGAGACATTAAATGAACGATTAGCATTATATGATTCTCTATGTGATAAAATTGAGAGATTCAGTGAAAGATTAAAGGAACTATCACATAATGAATCATATGAGAAACCTGTTTCACAATTACGCTGCTTAAAAGGTATTGATACAACTTCTGCAATGACATTGCATGTTGAAATTTCAGATTTCCTTCGTTTTTCTACTGCCAAAAAATTCAGTTCCTATGTTGGCTTAACGCCAGGAGAAGATTCAAGTGGAGATAAGACTCAGTATTTGAGTATAACAAAACAAGGAAATGCAACAGTAAGGAATACACTTGTTGAATGTGCACAGGCACTGGTAAAAGGGAAAATAGGAGTCAAAAGCAAGGCAGTTAAGCAAAGACAAAAAGGACAAGAGGCAGCGGCAATAGAATATGCAGATAAGGCAGTAGAAAGACTGCAAAGAAAATATCACAAGATGGTAAAGAGAGGAGTCAACCACAACAAGGCAATAACCGCAGTCGCAAGGGAATTAGCATGCTTTGTGTGGGGAATGGAGACAGGGAAAATTTATTAGATATTAATGGTGTTATAGAAAACACATTTAATATATCAGCTTTAAAAATATGAAAAGAAAGGATAAGAGTGATCGGTTGAGAAAATAAACTTCAACATCAATGGTATGTATAAGCTTCGAAGGCAGAAATGAGACAGGTCTAGTTATCTACGTTCCTCCTTTTCTGGCATGAGTCGTATAATGATGTGATGCAGAAAGAATTATACAGAAGCTTATGATCCACGTTACAAGATTATAGAACTTATTCGACAGACCATTAGCCTGAGGTAACCAATCCACGAATAACAGAGTGGTTAACTGTCGATAGATCTTGTTTATTCGGGGCTTTTACGTACCATTGATGACAATTTAATAACAAATTTATTATGAATTGAAGTTTATGCTTGACAAAGGTCACTTCATAACAGGAGAATAAAAAATGAAAAAATACAAAGCTATTATTTATGATATTGATGGAACAGTTTTAAACACATTAAATATGAATATGTATCCTTTAATGAAAATCATTAAAGAAGAAACAGGTGAAGATTGGACTTTTGAACAAGTTTTAAAATTTGCTGCCTACCCAGGAATGAAAGTCATGGAAGAACTTGGTGTTAAAGATCAAGAAAAAACTTATGCGAGATGGGTCAAATATGTGAATGAATATGAAGAAGGTGCAACTCTTTATGATGGATTTATGGAAGTATTTGAAACTTTCAAAAAAAATCAAGTTATTCAAGCTGTTGTTTCTGCAAAAACAACACAACAATATAAAATTGATTTTGTTGATAAAGGATTAGATCGATTTATGGATGTTTCTATTTTGGCTGATGATACAACAAAACACAAGCCAGATCCCGAACCTTTATTAGAATGTATCAAAAGATTAAATATTGAAGTTAGTGAAGCTATTTATATTGGTGATGCTTTATCAGATTATCAGGCTTCACGCAATGCTGGTATGGATTTTGGTTATGCAAAATGGGGAAGTGTTTCAAGTGATGGTATTGAACATCCTGATTTTGTTTTTGAAAGTCCTTTAGATTTATTGAGATTATTGGGTAAGAATGATGAATGAAATAAAAATGATAATCACTGATTTAGATGGAACTTTTTTAAATAATGAGGAAATTGTCAGTCAAAGAAATATCAAGGCAATTAAAAAATTAAAAGAAAATGGTATTTTATTCGGTTTTGCAACAGGAAGACCTATTTGTTCAGTAGAAAATCTTATTCCAAAATGGCAGATGGATGGGATGGTAGATTTTATCATTGGATTAAATGGTGGTCATGTTAAAGACTATCGATTACAAAAGGAAGAAAGATATTTTCAAATTGATGGTTATATCATTAAAGATATTATTAAACATTTTCATGATATGCCTGTTAATTTTGGGATTTATAATGAAAACTATTTAGCTGTATTAAAAGATGATTATCTTGCTCAAAGACTTGCAAAAAGTGATGATATTCCTTATCAAGTCGTTGATTTTGAAGAACTGCTCAAGTACCAACAAAGTAAGCTGATTGTCATTTGTGATCCTAAAGATATGCCTGCCATTGTCAAACATGGTCAATTGTTTAGTCATCCAGATGTGAAATCTTTACAAGCTGGCAAGATTGAATATGAATATATGCATCCTAAACTTTCTAAAAGTCATGGTATCAATATGCTTTGTACCTGGCATCAAATGAAAATTGAAAACATATGTGCTTTTGGTGATGCAGACAATGACGCTGACATGATACGTGATGTTGGAATTGGTATTGCAATGGAAAATGCCAGTCCTTTAACCAAATCATATGCGAAAGCCATAACTTTAGATAATCAAAATGATGGTGTTGCTGAATATATTGAAAAATTTATTTTAGGAGAAGAAAAATGACAGAAAAAGAAAAAATGTTAGCTGGTGAATTATATGATTGTGGTGATCCTGAATTACTAGAATTATGGCATTTAGGAAAAGATTTAGCACGAAAATATAATTTATTAGATTCTCATGATGCTCAAGGGAAGAAAGAAATTCTTAAACAATTACTTGGTGGTATGGGTGATAATCTTTGGATTACTCCACCTTTCTATGTTGATTATGGATGTAATATCTTTTTTGGTAATAATTGCGAAGTCAATATGAATTGCACTTTTTTAGATGATAATAAAATTACTATTGGTGATTATGCTTTAATTGCTCCTGGAGTACAAATTTATACTGCATTTCATCCTACACACTATCTTGACAGATTTGGTGATAGTGCTGATTCAGATTTTAATTTTTGTAAAACTGAAACAGCTCCTGTAACAATTGGAGATCATGTGTGGATTGGTGGAGGAGCAATTATTATGCCAGGTGTTACAATTGGTGATAATGTTGTGATTGGTGCTGGGAGTGTTGTGACAAAAGATATTCCTGATAACACTATTGCATATGGAAATCCTTGTCGAGTTGTCAGAGAAAATAAAAGAGAAGATTAAAACCATGGTTTGTTTGTGAACCATGGTTTTCTTGTATAAAAAAAGACACAGCAATTGCTATGTCTATAATTCTTCACCATTTGTTTCAATAACTTTTTTATACCAATAATAAGAATCTTTAGGAATACGGTTTAATGTTCCAGAGTTTTCATCTTCCTCTCTATCAACATAAACAAAACCATATCTCTTTTGATAACCATTTAACCAACTTAATAAATCAGTATAAGACCATGTACAATAAGCAAGAACACGACATCCATCATCGCATGCTTTCTTTAATTCTTCAATATGAGCTTTTAAATATGCAATACGATATGGATCATGAATTTTTCCATCTTCAACCTTATCAAATGCTCCTAAACCATTTTCAGAAATTACAATTGGTAAATCATAACGAGATGTAATATCACGACAACACATTCTTAGCCCCATTGGATCAATTGTCCAATCCCAATCTGTTGTTGGTAAATAATCATTGGCTGGATTTTTATATAATCCCGGAATTCCTTGAACTTGAGCTGTTCCTTTTTTTCCTGTTGTATTCATCGTATTACTCATACCAACACCATTGATATCGTTATACTGGGCAACACAAGTTTGATAATAATTCACACCCATAAAATCAACCAAAGCAGCAGCTTTTTTCAATGTTTCCATATCACCAGGTAAAACATCTGGAGTTACCCCATGACTTTCTAAATATGCCCATGCACTTCTTGGATAACGTCCATAAGCATAAATATCCATCCACCAATAATTTTGTAAATCATCATAATCAGCCTTAGCCATAGCATTTTCAGGTTTTCTATCATATGCATAACAAGGACTATAAGCAAAACTTGCGCCTACTTTTGCATCAGGATAAAGTTCTTTCAATGCCAAAACTGCTCCAGCATGAGCCATATTTGCATGATGATTCACTTGATAGAAAGTCTTCATATCATTTTCTTTTCCTGGTGGATGCATTCCTTTTAACCATCCAAATGATGTAAAGATATTTTGTTCATTCATAGTAATCCAATACTTCACACGATCTCCATATCTTTTAAATAAAGTCGTTGCATAATTCACATAATCATCAACAATCTTTCTATTTTCCCAACCATGATACTCTTCTTCTAAAGCTTGTGGCATATCCCAATGATAAACTGTAACCATTGGTTCAATACCATATTTTAATAATTCATTAATTAAATCATCATAGAATTTTAAACCTGCCTCATTTAATTCACCATGACCATTTGGATAAATTCTTGTCCAAGCAATTGAAAAACGATAAGTTTTAAGTCCCATTTCTGCCATCAATTTAACATCTTCTTTATAACGATGATAATGATCAACAGCCTTATCTCCTGTTGTTGCCTTAAATGTCTTACCAGGAATTCTTACAAACTTATCCCAGTTTGATACACCTTTTCCATCTGCATCCCAACCACCTTCAACTTGATAGGCTGCAGAAGCACTTCCCCATAAAAAATCCTTAGGGAACCCATTTGTTTCTTTAAAATACATACCTTCTCTCCTTTTCTTTATATATTTTCATTCATGAACTCAATAAGAGATAATGAATAAGCATCTTCTCTATTTTTTAATTCATATAAATTTTCTTCTTTAATTGGAAACAATAATTTATTTGATGCATCATGATTATACAATGGAAAAACCATTTGAAATGGAACATCACTATCATTTTTAGAATGAACATAAACAGTAGGAACTTGATTTTTCTTAACCATATCAACTGTATTCATACGTTTAATATCATTCTTCAATTCATCTTTAATCACTTTACGAATAATTGGACCACATATAAATTTAGCAACCTTTGTTTCCTTTTGACACAAATAAGATAAATAATTATAAACAGTATCAAAAGCCCCTTCACTAATAATCAAATCCACATTCTTTAATTTCCCAAGTCCAGAAGTATTTAAAATCGTATTTGCCCCCATACCTTTTCCATACATAATAATACGATGATCTTGACCATATTTTTGTAAAATATAAGTATTAAAATACATTAAATCAAATACATCTCGATAACCAAATCCTCGAATATACCCATCACTTAATCCATGTGCATTGGCATCAACCATCAAGATATTATCATCTTCAAAAACACTTTGTAAATAATCCGCAGTCTTTTGCAAAGAACAAGCTGATTTCATTAATCCATGTAGACAAATAATCGTACGATGCGCATTTTCTTTTTCAATCAAATAAGCTTGTAAATGCAACCCTTTATGATTTTTAATCTTGACTTTGATTGCTCCCATTTCTTCATACCAATGCCCTTGATCATCTTTATTCAAATGTTCACGATATAAAACTCTTTTTGCAAATTGACTTGCCATAGCTAATCCAGCTGTAATTGTTGATGCTGTTAAGGTAGAAACTACAGCTCCCCCTACAACGATTTTCTTTTTCATTTATACCACTCCTTAAAATTATCCATCAATAATCTATTTATGTTCATAACCTGTTCAAAAGAACTTAAACGATATTTTTCACTGTCCATTCTTGCAGCAAAGAACTGAATAGCAGTCACCAATTCATCTCTCACTTTAGGTCTTAATTCCTTAGGAAAAGAATCAATTGGGAAACATGAGAAAATAAATGTATTGTAATCAGCATGGAATAAATCTAATATAATTTGATATCCTTCTGCTTTTACCAATGAATTTCCTAAAGCCAAATCTAAATCATGATTTGCAAAAGTCAACATACTATTAATCACATGACGTAAAACTTTCAATATAACCGCATATAATTGATCATAATCATTATAGAAAATATAATATATATATGAAAATACAAGATTCACATTGTCTTTTTCTTCATCTTTATCATTAATAACCAATTCATCTTTCAATGCCTTAATCATAGCATTTGTCACTCTATATTGTGATAAAATCATTGATCCAAAATCAGTCATTATCGCAAATGAAAATCTTTCATTTAAACACAAAATACGTACTGCCTCAAACAATTCATCAGGAACATTTTTATAAAATTTATCTAAATTTTCATAAACAATTCTAACAATCTCTCTAATATAATACAAATGATATTGATACTCTGTATCTAAGTATTTAGAATTTGTTCCATCCCATTCATATTGATACAATATATTTTTTAACAATAGAATAATGGAATCCATAAATTTCTTATAATTCTTATTCCCCATATCTCTTTTTAAACAAGGAATAAAAAGATTATAATATTCATCCATTGTCTTTTGATTAATTCCTTTATGATATTTCATATAATTTAAAATATCACAATAATCAACTGGTTCTAATATATTTTGATCCTTAAGATTCATTTCAATATAATTATCATATAATGAATAATGCAAAGCACTTTTATACTTTGATTTCTTTAAAATTCTCTTTAATGCATCCTTAACAATAAAGAGTTTTTCTTGTTCATGCAAATCCTCTGAAAAAGTATACGTAATACGATCTTTACATTGGACTTCAACATAAATATCTATTTGTCTAAAATTTTGGTCTAACATATAATAATGATTCTTAAACTCTGTTTCCCCTGTACGATAACCACTATGGAAACGATATTTCCCTATATATTGCGAATCATTATCTTTAAGAAAGTCTTCTAAGACCTGTGTTTGAAATCCCATGATTATTCTCCTCTATGAGCAGCTTGAAAACGTGGTAAAAATTGACTTCTTACATATTGAACTGCAATATTACGAATATTTTCAGTCGAATAATCTCCACCCATCATTAATGATGTATCCATAATTTCTTCTGTAAGTAAGGTCAATTCATGATCAGTTAAATCAATCTTTTCTAATGCAATTGTTGTTTTGACAATTTCTTTGCACGCATCTATATAATCTTTTTTATCTATATCTGTAACATGTTCCATTTCTATCACTCCTTATTGTTTATTATACCATGGATATATGTCTTTTTTATAAATTTCTTTATTTTTTCATAAGAAAAAGTGATGAATATCGACACCATCACCTTATCGTAAAAATTTTATATTTTCTGTAAGTTCAACACCTATATCTGTAAGCAATTGTTTCGCCTGTTGATATGTTTTCATATCTAACAATTCTCCACTTTCATGAGCATCTGTTCCAATAATAACTTTATTTCCTATTTCCTTAGTTAAAGAAAAGAATGTCATATTTGGATATTGACGATGAGTTTTATATCCAAGTAAATTAAATTCCAAAGGCATATCATGAATTTTAGCAGCTTCACATAATCTTTTCATCTGTTCAATGTAGAATGGATCTTCTGTATCGTAATAGGCTAAATCAGGATGTGCAACATAACTATATAACCCTGTTTCTATGGCCTTTATACAATTATCAACATATTTTTTTAATTGTTGTTTGTTTAATGGTCTCCCAAAATAGATCCCTGTTTCATCACTATCATCATAATGATTTCCTAAAATAATATAATCAATAGGGTATTTCTGAATTGTTTCTTTTAACCAATCCATGTATTTTGGAAAATATTCACATTCTAATCCAATTTTAATAGAAATTTGATTTTTATACTTTTCTCTTAATTCTAACAATGTTTCAATATATCCTTCTAATTTATCTTCTTCCATACGCATTGTTGAATGAAAAGTAGAATCATAATGCCAAGGTGTATGATCACTAAATCCCAATTCAGTATATCCAGATTGAATAGCAGCTTGAATATAATCCTCTTCATTATCCATAGCATGATAACAACGTGTTGTATGTGTATGATAATTCTTCATTATTGTCCCTTCTTTCATTTATGTATGTATTATAGCATATTTTTTTATCAAATGATTTTCCAAATGAGAAATTATAATATTCATTTTATTAATAATAAGTGAAAATAGGATTATTGTATTATTTCATTTCCTTTTAAAAAGCAACAGAATATTATCTGCTGCTTTTTCATTTCATTATAGATATTCCATAATTAATTTTTGATCTTGTTTTGAGATATGAAGTTTCATCATAGCTTCTACAAATGAGATATCATTTGCTGCGGCATAATTTCTAATAACTTTCATTTCGCCAATACGTTCGCCT
>UPXV01000013.1 GCA_900538465.1 uncultured Erysipelotrichaceae bacterium | reverse complement strand
TAACAAGGTATCCCTACGGGAACGTGGGGATGGATCACCTCCTTTCTAAGGAGAAGAAACGTGAATTTTCTGTTTGGTTTTGAGTGTCCTTAAGATACTCAGAGAACATTGAAAACTGAATAGTAATCAAAGAAAAACTTTTTACAAGAAAAGATAAGATGAAGAAACGAGATCAAGAAGAAAAGGTTGATTCATCTAGTCAGTAAGGTAAGAAAACTAAGATAACAAGCTGAAGTGATCGGAAGATCACGAAACAACAAAGTTAAGAAAACTTGAACACTTTAGGTTAAGTAAGAAAGAGCGTATGGCGAATGCCTAGGCACAAAGAGGCGAAGAAGGACGCAGCGAACGGCGAAACGCGACGGCGAGCAGTAAGCAGGCAACGACCCGTCGATGTCCGAATGGGGGAACCCGTCATCTTTGATAGGATGACATCATGAGATGAATACATAGTCTCATGAGGCGAGACGCAGGGAACTGAAACATCTCAGTACCTGCAGGAGAGGAAAGTAAAAACGATTCCGTAAGTAGTGGCGAGCGAAAGCGGAGGAGCCCAAACCATCGTAAAGGTGGGGTTATAGGGCTGCCGATAAAGTCGATCCGACATGATAGGAGAAGCATCTGGGAAGGTGCGGCGAAGAGGGTGAAACTCCCGTATCCGAAATCGTGAAGGAGGGCGAGGCAGACCCTGAGTACGTCGGGGCACGTGGAATCCTGACGGAAGTATCGAGGACCATCTCGAAAGGCTAAATACTCCTTTGTGACCGATAGTGAACCAGTACCGTGAGGGAAAGGTGAAAAGAACCCCGGGAGGGGAGTGAAAGAGAACCTGAAACCATATGCTTACAAGAAGTCAGAGCCCGTTAAAGGGTGATGGCGTGCCTTTTGTAGAATGAGCCGGCGAGTTATGATATGGAGCGAGGTTAAGCAGGGAATGCGGAGCCGAAGCGAAAGCGAGTCTTAAGAGGGCGCAAGTTGCATGTCATAGACCCGAAACCAGGTGATCTAGCCATGATCAGGTTGAAGTTGGGGTAAAACCCGATGGAGGACCGAACCGACCCCCGTTGAAACGTTGGCGGATGAATTGTGGCTAGGGGTGAAATTCCAAACGAACCTGGAGATAGCTGGTTCTCCCCGAAATAGCTTTAGGGCTAGCGTCAGAGTGAAAGTTATGTGAAGGTAGAGCACTGAATATGTGATGGCCTCATCCCGAGGTACTGAGCATAATCAAACTCCGAATGTCACAGGAACATATCTGGCAGTCAGACTGCGGGTGATAAGGTCCGTAGTCAAGAGGGAAACAGCCCAGACCATCAGCTAAGGTCCCAAAATATATGCTAAGTGGAAAAGGATGTGGAGATGTCCAGACAACCAGGAGGTTGGCTCAGAAGCAGCCATCCTTTAAAGAGTGCGTAACAGCTCACTGGTCGAATGACTCTGCGCCGAAAATTTACCGGGGCTAAGCATAATACCGAAGCTATGGATTTATACTATAGGTATAAGTGGTAGGGGAGCGTTCCAGTCAGCGAGGAAGCATGATCGCAAGGACATGTGGAGCGGCTGGAAGAGAGAATGCCGGTGTGAGTAGCGGCACGTGGGTGAGAATCCCACGCACCGAAGACCCAAGGTTTCCAGAGGAAGGTTCGTCCGCTCTGGGTAAGTCGGGACCTAAGGCGAGGCCGAGAGGCGTAGTCGATGGACAACGGGTGGAGATTCCCGTACCTGATGAAGAGGCAATGGAGTGACGGAGAAGGCTAGGCGATCCAGCTGCTGGAATAGCTGGTGCAAGCGAGGTAGGGGACATCCAGGCAAATCCGGATGTCATAACCCGAAGGCGTGACGCGTATGGAACATTTCGATAAGTACAGAAGTCGCCAAAGCAAGCTTCCAAGAAAAGCTTCTAGCACAACTCTTTATCAGCCCGTACCGAAAATGGACACACATGGGTGAGGAGAGAATCCTAAGGTGAGCGAGAGAACTATAGCTAAGGAACTCTGCAAAATGACTCCGTAACTTCGGGAGAAGGAGTGCTCAGTGAAAGCTGAGCCGCAGTAAAACGGCCCAAGCGACTGTTTACCAAAAACACAGCTCTCTGCCAAGACGCAAGTCGAAGTATAGGGGGTGACGCCTGCCCGGTGCTGGAAGGTTAAGAGGAGTGGTCAGTCTATAAGGCGAAGCCATGAATTGAAGCCCCAGTAAACGGCGGCCGTAACTATAACGGTCCTAAGGTAGCGAAATTCCTTGTCAGGTAAGTTCTGACCCGCACGAAAGGCGTAACGATTTGGGCGCTGTCTCAGCTGTAGACTCGGTGAAGTCTTAGTACCTGTGAAGATGCAGGTTACCCGCGACTAGACGGAAAGACCCCATGGAGCTTTACTGTAGCTTGATATTGGATTTTGATGCATGATGTACAGGATAGGTAGGAGACTGAGAGACGGATACGCCAGTATTCGAGGAGTCGCCGTTGGGATACTACCCTTGATGCATTGAAGTTCTAACCGGACGTCGTGGAACCGATGACGGGACAGTGTCAGGTGGGCAGTTTGACTGGGGCGGTCGCCTCCCAAAGAGTAACGGAGGCGCCCAAAGATACCCTCAGCATGGTTGGAAATCATGCGAAGAGTGCAAAGGCAGAAGGGTGTTTGACTGCGAGACATACAGGTCGAGCAGGGACGAAAGTCGGGCTTAGTGATCCGGCGGCACCGAATGGAAGGGCCGTCGCTCAACGGATAAAAGCTACCCTGGGGATAACAGGCTGATCTCCCCCAAGAGTTCACATCGACGGGGAGGTTTGGCACCTCGATGTCGGCTCATCGCATCCTGGAGCTGAAGTCGGTTCCAAGGGTTGGGCTGTTCGCCCATTAAAGCGGTACGCGAGCTGGGTTCAGAACGTCGTGAGACAGTTCGGTCCCTATCTGTCGTGGGCGTAGGAAGTTTGAGGAGAGCTGCCCTCAGTACGAGAGGACCGGGGTGGACAGACCAATGGTGCACCAGTTGTCACGCCAGTGGCACAGCTGGGTAGCTAAGTCTGGAAGGGATAAACGCTGAAGGCATCTAAGTGTGAAGCCCCCTCCAAGATGAGACTTCCCATTCTTCAAGAAGTAAGACCCCTCTAAGACGAAGAGGTAGATAGGTCAGGGGTGTAAGCATGGTGACATGCTGAGCTGACTGATACTAATAGGTCGAGGACTTAACCTAGGAGTTAAGGAAACGTTCAAGGAAGAGGATTACTGTTCAGTTTTGAGTGTTCTAGCAAGAGCACTGGAAGAGATCTGGTGGCGATGGCATGATGGAGACACCTGTACCCATACCGAACACAGAAGTTAAGCATCATAACGGCGAAGATAGTGAGAGATTGCGACAATAGCAAGCCGCCAGTTCATCTGGAGATATCATTCGATATCTCCTTTTTTCTTGCTTAAAAAATTTCTATCATTTTGAAAAAAATTTAAAATTTTTCTTGAATATTGGAGCCATATCTAATATACTATATAGGAATAAGGAAGGAATGAGGAAAAATGACAAATATTTCTGTTTTAAGAGATGATGTTTATAACTGTGTTATGACTAAGGGTCCTTTTTTCCATTTTTCATATTTATTGCATAAGGCATATCATTTTATTTGATATGTTTTTTTGTGCAAGAACTTAAAGGAGGATAAATTATGCCAAAAAGAGAAGATATTAATACAGTATTAGTGATTGGTTCAGGACCAATCATTATTGGACAAGCCTGCGAATTTGATTACTCAGGAACACAAGCTTGTAAAGCTTTAAGAAGTTTAGGTTACAAGATCGTGTTAGTGAACTCAAACCCTGCAACAATTATGACTGATCCAGAAACTGCTGATGTCACATATATTGAGCCACTTAATTTAGAAAGATTAACTCAAATCATTGAGAAGGAAAGACCAGATGCTTTATTACCAAACTTAGGTGGTCAATCAGCATTAAACTTATGCTCTGAGTTAAATGAAGCAGGTGTGCTAGAAAAATATGATGTCCAAGTTCTAGGTGTTCAAGTGGATGCCATTGAACGAGGAGAAGACCGTTTAGAATTCAAAAAAGCCATGAATGAATTAGGAATTGAAATGGCAAAAAGTGAAATCGCAAATACAGTTGATGATGCTTTAGCTATTGCGGAAAGACTAGGATACCCTGTTGTTGTTAGACCTGCTTATACAATGGGTGGTGCCGGAGGAGGACTTGTTTACAATGTTGAAGAATTGAAAACAGTTGTTTCTCGTGGATTACAAGCAAGTTTAGTTCATCAATGTTTGATTGAAGAATCAATCTTAGGATGGGAAGAATTAGAAGTCGAAGTCGTCAGAGATGCTAAAAACAACATGATTACAGTGTGCTTTATTGAAAACATTGACCCATTAGGTGTCCATACTGGAGATTCTTTCTGTAGTGCTCCAATGTTGACAATCTCTCAAGAATGTCAAGATCGTTTAAAAGATCAAGCCTTTAGAATTGTTGAATCAATTGGTGTTATTGGTGGAACAAATGTACAATTTGCTCATGATCCAGTCACAGATAGAATTTGTGTTATTGAAATCAATCCAAGAACATCTCGTTCTTCAGCTTTAGCTTCTAAAGCAACTGGATTCCCAATTGCATTAGTATCAGCTATGTTAGCTGCTGGATTAACATTAGATGAAATCCCATGTGGAAAATATGGAACATTAGATAAATATGAACCTGATGGTGATTATGTTGTGATTAAGTTTGCAAGATGGGCATTTGAAAAATTCAAAGGTGCAGAAGATAAACTTGGTACACAAATGAAAGCTGTTGGAGAAGTTATGAGTATTGGTAAGACTTATAAAGAAGCTTTCCAAAAAGCTATCCGCTCTCTTGAAATTGGTCAATATGGATTAGGATATGCTAAAAACTTCAATGAATTATCAAAAGAAGAATTATTAAATATGTTAGCTGTTCCTACAAGCCAAAGACAATTTATTATGTATGAAGCTTTAAGAAAAGGAGCAACAGTTGAAGAATTATTTGAATTAACTCAAATCAAACATTATTTCATTGAACAAATGAAAGAATTAGTTGAAGAGGAAGAAATGATTAAAACATATAAAGGAAAAGATTTACCTGTAGATGTTTTAAGACAAGCAAAGAAAGATGGATTCTCTGATAGATATTTAAGTCAAATCTTAAATGTAGAAGAAAAAGCAATTAGAGATGAAAGATTAGCTAATGGTATTAATCAAGCTTGGGAACCAGTACATGTTAGTGGTACAGAAAATAGTTCATATTACTATTCTACATATAATGCCAAAGATCATAGTGACATCCATCATGATAAACAAAAGATTATGATCTTAGGTGGAGGTCCAAACAGAATTGGTCAAGGAATTGAATTTGACTATTGTTGTGTACATGCAGCCTTAGCATTAAAGAAATTAGGATTTGAAACAATTATTGTTAACTGTAACCCAGAAACAGTTTCAACAGACTACGATACATCTGATAAATTATACTTTGAACCATTAACATTAGAAGATGTATTAAGTATTCATGATAAAGAAAAACCAGTTGGAGTTATTGCTCAATTTGGTGGACAAACACCATTAAACTTAGCAGCTCAATTAAAAGAAAATGGTGTTAATATCTTAGGAACAACTCCTGAAACAATTGATATGGCAGAAGATAGAGATTTATTCAATGCTATGATGGAAAAATTAAATATTCCTATGCCAGAATCAGGAATGGCAGTCAATGTAGAAGAAGCATTAGAAATTGCTAAACGCATTGGTTATCCATTAATGGTAAGACCTTCTTACGTATTAGGTGGTAGAGGAATGGAAGTTGTTTATGATGATGAATCATTAGAACAATACATGAAAGCAGCTGTTGGGGTTACACCTGATAGACCAATCTTAATTGATAGATTCTTAAATAATGCAATGGAATGTGAAGCAGATGCGATTAGTGATGGTGAAAATGTCTTTGTTCCAGCAGTTATGGAACATATTGAATTAGCTGGTATCCACTCAGGAGATTCAGCATGTATCTTACCATCTCGTCATATCCCAATGAGACACTTAGCAACAATTAAAGAATATACAAAGAAAATTGCAAAAGAAATGAATGTTCGTGGTTTAATGAACATGCAATATGCAATTGCAGATGATAAAGTTTATGTCTTAGAAGCTAATCCAAGAGCTTCAAGAACAGTACCTTTGGTATCAAAAGTATGTAACATCAACATGGTTAAGATTGCAACTGATATTGTCACAAGAGAATTAACTGGTAGAGATTCTCCAGTTCCTACATTAACAGAAAAGAAAATTCCTCATATTGGGGTCAAACAAGCAGTCTTCCCATTCAATATGTTCCCAGAAGTTGATCCTATCTTAGGACCTGAAATGAGATCGACTGGTGAAGTTTTAGGACTTGCAAGTTCTTATGGTGCAGCAATGTACAAGGCTGAAGAAGGTGCTAAAACAATCTTACCAACTGAAGGAAAAGTTTTATTCAGTGTTAATGATTTAGATAAACCTCAAATCGTTGATTTAGCAAGAGGATATTATGATGCTGGATTTGAAATTGTAGCTACTGGAAATACATATAAATTAATTAGTGAAGCTGGAATTCCAGTAACTAAGATTAAGAAAATTCATGAAGGTCAACCAAATATATCAGATGCTTTAATCAATGGAGATTTAGCAATGATTGTCAATACACCTCATGGTAAACAAAGTGCTCATGATGATAGTTATATTCGTAAAACAGCTATCAAGATGAGAATTCCATATATGACAAATATTGCTGCTGCAAAAGCATCATTAGAAGGTATTATGGAAATGAAGATTCATGGTAGTCATGAAGTTAAATCATTGCAAGAATATCATAAAGCAATTAAATAAAAAGGAAGTCACATGAAAGTGACTTCTTTTCTTTTTAGAAAAACAAAAATGTAAGGGTTTCCATTTTTGGAAACTTTTTTGCTTTTGAATAAACTATTTTCTATAATGAAGATGAAAAGAGGAGGGGGAATGAATTATTTTATGATAGAACTGATCACTCTATGATAAAAGTCTCATTTGATATTGTTGTTATTCATTTGACACAAAATGTGTTGCTCTTTTTAAATGAATAATATATTTATTTAGGAGGAAAAAATATGCGTACTTTAAATTCTTTTTTTGAAAAGTATTTTATGCCTTTTGCGACTAAACTTAATAGTATTAAAGGCTTAATTGCTGTTCGTGATGCCTTTATACAGATTTTTCCACTGACATTTGTAGGTTCAATAGTTGTTTGTATTAATGTTGTTTTGTTAAGCTCATCTGGGTTCCTAGGACAATTTTTAGTGAAAATGATTCCTAATCTAGATGATTTCCAAGCTATTCTTGCACCAGTGGGAAATGGAACTATTAATTTAATGGCTGTCTTTGTTGTTTTTCTTATTGCGAGAAATATGGCCTTACAATATAAGGTAGATGGATTAAAAGCTGGATTAACATCATTAGCTTCATTCTTTGTTTTATATCCACCTAAAGTAGAAGGAATGTTAACTGATTCTTATTTAGGAGCAAATGGTATTTTTGTGGCAATTATTGTTGGTCTATTAGCAGGATATGGATTTAGTCAATTAACGAAGATTGATAAATTACAGATTAAAATGCCTGAACAAGTTCCGCCAGAAGTAGCCAAATCATTTATGGTTGCTATTCCTGCTGCAATTATGATTATTTTAGCATCTGTAGTATCTTATGCTGTTTCATTTATAGAACCACTAGGGTTGAATGTTCTAATTTATTCATTATTGCAGGCACCAATCCAGTCATTAGGAGCTACACCTTTTACACCATTAATTCTTATCTTTATGGCAATGATTTTATGGTCAGTTGGAATTCATGGAACATTTACTGTTTCACCAATTTATTTAACATTATATGCCTCTATGAATATAGCTAATATATCATATGCTGCTCAAGCTGGAACAACAGCTGGGTCTCCATATCCATATACATGGTTTGCTTTATTTGAAAATTATGGATGTATAGGAGGAACAGGAAATACTCTAGCACTTATTGTTGCTATTTTGATTTTATCAAGGAAAAAAGGGTGGAAACGTGACGACTATACAAAGACAGCAAAGATTGGATTAATACCAGGGTTGTTTTGTATTAACGAGCCAATTATATTTGGATTGCCTATTGTTTTAAATCCAATACTGGTTATTCCATTTATTCTATCACCAATTGTTTCAATGGGATTAGGAGCTTTAATGATTGCAAGTGGCTTTGTTTTACCAGGGACATTAGATGTTGGATGGACAACACCACAACCAATAAAAGCATTCCTGTCAGCATCCGGTTCATGGGAAACTGCATTATCAGTTGTAGTTGTCTTTGTAATTTGTGTTTTGATTTACTTGCCATTTGTTGCAATGGCAAATAAACAACAAGTAGAAAGTGAGTAAAGGAGAAGAAATATGTGTGGATTTCCAAAAGATTTTTTATGGGGAGGAGCAACAGCTGCTAACCAATTAGAAGGGGCCTATAATGAAGGTGGAAAAGGTCTAAGTACAGCTGATATGGTTAAATTTGTTCCAAGAGAACTAAGCCAAGGAAAAAACACTGAAACTGTCACTTATCAAGAGGCCTTAGATATTATGGCTGGAAAACATGATGATGAATACTATCCAAAAAGATGGGGAGTTGATTTTTATCATCATTATAAGGAAGATATAGCATTAATGGCAGAAATGGGATTTAAATGTTTTAGAATGTCTATCAGTTGGCCAAGAATTTTTCCTAATGGTGATGATGAATTGCCTAATGAAGAAGGATTGCAATTTTATGATGACGTTTTTGATGAATGCTTAAAGTATGGAATTGAACCTTTAGTTACATTATCACATTATGAGACGCCACTACATTTAGCATTAAAATATAATGGATGGGAAAATAGAAAACTCATTACCTTTTTTGAAAATTATGCAAAAGTTATTTTTAAACGTTATCAAAAGAAAGTCAAATATTGGATACCATTCAATGAAATTAATATGTCATTACATTTACCTTATACAGGTGGAGCTATCTTTATTGAAAAATGTGGGAATGAATTGCAAACAACTTTTCAAGCTTTACATCATCAGATGGTAGCGAGTGCTTTGGTTACAAAACTTGGAAGAGAAATCAATCCACATTTTCAATTTGGATCAATGTTAGGAATGTCATTATACTATCCTCATACAAATAAACCAGAAGATATTCTTGCTGCTCAAAATGCCAATCGTATTAACTATTTCTTTTTAGATGTTTTATCAAAGGGTGAATATCCACAATATGTTTTTGCTTATTTAAAGAAAAATAAAATTACTATTGAAATGGAAGAAGGCGATTTAGAATTACTTAAAAATAATACTGTTGATTTCAATTCGTTTAGTTATTATTATTCTTTATGCACTGCTCAAAATCCAGAAACAGAAAACTCATTAGTTGCATTTATTCCTGAAAAAGATGAGCAAGATGAATTTCATCCTCACAAAGTAAGAAATGAAAATTTAAAAGTGACTGATTGGGGATTCCAAATAGATCCAATTGGTTTAAGGATTGCCATTAATGAAGTTTGGGATCGTTATCATAAACCAATCATTATTTCTGAAAATGGATTAGGAACATATGATACACTTACTGCAGATAAACAAATTCATGATAATTATCGTATTAATTATTTAAAAGAACATATTCAGCAAATGCTTATCTGTATTGAACAAGGAGTTCAAGTGATTGGATATACATCGTGGGGATGCATTGATATTGTTAGTGCAGGAACATCTGAAAGAAGCAAAAGGTATGGTTATATTTATGTAGATAGTGATGATTATGGAAATGGAACGTTGAAGAGATATAAGAAAGATTCATTCTATTGGTATCAAAAAGTTATTGCCACGAATGGAGAGAATTTAAATGAAATGTAAAAACTCTTACTCATTTGTAGTAAGAGTTTTTCCTTGTGTGTATAATAGATATAAAGGGGTGAATATAGGAATGATTATAGATATATTAAATGAAGTACTGAATAGCACTGATTCTCATACAACCATGTATTATTTTTGTGATTTTATTAAAACACATATTCATGATATATCTCATATCACAATTGAAGAAGTTGCTAAAGATTGTTTTACATCAAAAGGCCAAATATCAAAATGTGCTAAAAGATTAGGCTTTGCATCTTATTTAGAATTTAAGGATGCTTGTATTGATTATAGTCACTCTCTCCTTGTGAAACCAGTTTTCTTCTCGAAAGAAGATGATCTCCCACAAAACAATAAAACTTTTGCGGAACATGTCTCAAAGACAATTGGTTATGTATCTGAACATATCAATTATGCTGTTTTGAATCGATTAATTAATGATATATTAGGAAGCCGAATTGTCTATCTTTATGCACAAGGAGATAATCGCTCTTTGTGTAATGTTATTCAAGTTGAATTGAGTGCTTTGTATGTGTCAGTGGTTATTTGTGATGCTGACTTTATAAAAGAATATCAATTTAATGATGAAGATGTTTTAATTATTTTAAGCACGAATGCAACAATTTTCAATCTCAATAAAAGAATTATATCACGTTTATTAAAGGCAAATGTTAAAACATGGTTAGTTACATGTAATACAAAAATGGAGTTTCCAAAAAACACATTATGTGTTCCTTCTTATCATGATAAATATAATAAATTTGCAATTAGACATGTTGTTGATATAATTATTGCTTCTATACAATTAATGCAAAAGAAAAAATAATTTTATTCGAAATAGAAAAGTTCTTCAAAAGTTTTATCTAATGCAATACATAAGATTAAAGCTAATTTAGCAGTTGGATTAAATTGACCAGTTTCAATGGAACTAATGGTTTGCCTTGAAACACCAACCATTTCAGCAAGCTGTGTCTGAGATATGTTTTTTTCATTACGTGCTTCTTTTAAGTGATTTTTTAAGATTAATTTTTCATTCATAAAATACTCCTAAAATAATTCTTTTAAAATATCAAAGAATCTAAGAATATAAATAAAAATCCATGTTATTGCAATAAAGATATTTGTTTTATCTTTTGTATAGTAACCTCTAATCCCATAAAAGCAGAAAAGAAAAGGAACAATTAATAAAAAACAAATATTTGTTATGATAGTATCTCCACTCAGTAAAAAAGACATAATCATTAAAATCATCGCAACTAACATCATCATTGTAAAACCTTTAAATAAAGCTTTGCTTTCAAAGAAAACTTTACCTTCATCTTTTTCTTTTTGATAACGTCTTAATATTTCTTCTTTATTCATAATGTTTCCTCCTACCATATCAACATCCACACTTTCATAATACTATAACATGCAAAGATAAAAATAATGATACCTAAAATAAGACTCCAATTCTTTCTTATATAGTAATAACGTACCCAAAAATAAAGACTAAGAAATGTTGTTAGTAAAGCGGCAGAAGTATAAAACAGTTCTGTTTGCTTCACACTGAAAAAAGAGAGAATCATCATAAATCCACAAGAAACAATAAATATCAAAGAAGCATATTGAGTCGTTTTATTATCAATATACGTAATGATTTCATCATTTTTTTCCTGTTGACTTCTTTTTAATATATTTTCCTTATTCATAATATGCCCTCCTAACATAAGCTTTCATATAAATAGGCAACTCAAGTGATCATAGTAAGAAAACCCAAAATAAAGATAAGAAGTTGTTAAAATTTCTTCTTTGTTCATGATTCATTGTCATTATTGACAAGTTTTCTTTACACTTTCATTATAACATGCCAAGTATACTTGTCAATAAAAATTGATAAGAAAACTTGGCAAAATAAAAAGTGACAAAAGTCACTTTCTAAAACTAGGATATTTTTTCTAATATACTTGTAAGAGATTGAAGATCATTTTGACTAGGATGTGCTAAAGCTTGATCAAAGTTTTCTATCATTGGCTGAAATCTTTGAGGATCTTTTTTTGCCATAGAAACATATCTCTCCCTGATACTCATTGGCATTTTTCCCTGACACATAAATGTTCCAACAATTTGATTTGTATCATCAATAAATGCTTTTACACGTTCAATAATAGCGTCAAAATACTGTTGACTACCACCAAAACCAGCTGTTCCAAATAAAAATATTTTTTGATTGTGTAATGACTTTAAAAATGTTTGCATTTTTTCATCGCAGACACCTTTATCAGTCCAAAAACCAATAAAAAGAATTTCGTTATTTTCTATATTGATTGTATCAGTTAATTGCCCATCATATAAACATTCATGGTTTGATAGTGTTTTTAAAATATGTTTTGCTAACATGGCTGTGTTTCCTGTAGCACTTGAATAAATAATTGAATATTTCATTTTGATAAACCTCCTTGGATTTTCTGTAATAAAGATAAAAGTTGTTTCTGTTCAACTAAAGTAAGATTTTCAACAATTTGTTGATCCCATTGATAAAAGAATTCATGACTTTTTAAAAAGATATTTTGTCCTTGTTTTGTAAGAGTTAAAAGACGTGCCCGTTTATCATTGGAATTAATCGTTTGTTGAATAAAGTGACTTTTTTCTAATTTGGATAGTGAACGTGTGACATGTCCACTATCAAGATGCAAAGCATTTGTTAATTCTTTTGGTGAACATTGAGGATGTTTCCCAATATACAATATAAAGAATAATAAGCCTTGAGATAACCCTAATTGTTGTAATTCTTGTTGACAATAAGAGCGAAAATGCCTTTGCAAAATAGTTATATAATAAGCAATTGTTCTTTCCATAACATCACCTTTCAAAGTTATTGTATGCTTATTAACTGACTTAGTCAACTAAATGATATAGAGAAAAGGAAAAAATAAATAAATATTAAGGAATTTTTAAGCAAATTAGTTTATAATGGTTTCATAAAGGAGGTCATGACTATGGCATTATGGATTATATTAGGAATTATTGTTTTATTAGCAATATATATTGGAGTTACATACAACTCATTAACAAGATTAAAAAATAAAGTGAATACAAATTGGGCACAAATAGATGTTGTTTTAAAAAGACGTGCTGATTTGATTCCTAACTTGGTAGAAACAGTGAAAGGTTATGCAAAGCATGAAAAAGAAACTTTAGATGCAGTTATTAAAGCAAGAAATACTTATACAAGTGCATCTTTACCAGAAGATCAAATGAAGGCATCTGGGGAATTGACTCAAGCATTAAATAAATTAATGATGTTGAGTGAAGCTTATCCTGATTTAAAGGCAAATACAAATTTTATTCAATTACAAAATGAATTAAAAGAAACAGAAGACAAGATTAGCTTTGCAAGACAGTTCTATAATGATTCTGTTTATGCATATCGTAATAAAATTGAAATGTTCCCTTCAGTCATTGTTGCAAATATGTTTGGATTTAAGCCATTTGCTTTCTTCCAAGTTGATGAAGCTGATAAGAAAACGCCTGAGGTTAAGTTTTAGATGAAAAAGAAAATATGTATCATATTTTCTCTTTTTCTTAGTATTTTCTTCTCATTAACACCAGTACAAGCAAAAGAGAACGTTTTAAGCCAAATGCTTGTTTATGCATATATTAATGAAGATGGAAGTGCACATATTAAGGAAATTTGGGATATGAGTGTCTATGAGGGAACTGAAGTTTATAAGGTCTTTAATAACATGGGACCTTCAAAAATAACAAACTTAAAGGTCAAAGATGAAACAGGATTAGAATATGAAAACATTGGAAAATGGAATAGTAATGTTCAAAAAGAGAAGAAAAATGGGAAATGTGGATTAATTCAAAAATCAGGTGGATATGAACTGTGTTTTGGGATTGGTGAATATGGGAAAAAGAAATATACTTTTGAATATGATATATCTTATTTTATAAAACAATATAATGATGCTCAAGGAATTAACTATGCATTTTTTTCAGATATGTCATTAAAACCAAAGTATGCAAGAATTACAGTATCATCACCTTATAAATTTGATGGGAATAACGCAAAAATTTGGGCCTTTGGTTATGATGGAGATGTTCAATTTCAAGCTGGTAAGGTTGTCATGAAGACAAAAGGGGGATCATCTTCAAGAATTCAAAAAATGCAACTCTTAATGCGTATTGATGATGGAACTTTTGAAAATGGTTTTTCTGTTCCAATGGATTTTCAAGCAGTTTTAGATGATGCTAAAACTGGTAGTGATTATGATAAAAATAAATCTATGGGGATTTTTGGTTATTTAGCAATTCTTAGTGCTATTTTAACTTTTGGAGCAACTATTTATATTGTAGCTTTTGCTGCTAAGAGACATAAAGAAGAACCATCGGTTTTCAATGATCATATTCCATTTGATAAAAAGAATTTGAATATGTTTAGAGATATTCCTTGTCATAAAGATATTTTTGAGTTTTACTATCTTGCAAAAAAAGCCAATTTGATTAGTGATACTGATCGTGGTGGTATGATTGCGGCATTAATTTTAAGATGGGTTCAAGAAGGATATATTCATTTTGATAAAAGAGAAGAATCACATATGGTTTTCTTTAAAAAAGATGGTTTCTCAATTGATTTATCTCATGATATTCCTTGTCATAATCGATTAGATACAAAGATGTTAGAATATTTTAGACAAGCTGCAGGTGATAATGGTTGTCTAGAAACAAAGGAATTTGATAAATGGTGTAAAAATCATTATACGTCAATTGATTTATGGTTTGATGATATTGATTCATTTATTGAAGGAGAATATCGAAGAAAAGGTTTATTATCTATTGAATCGTTCAATACTTCTTTTATGGGATTGAAAATGGTGAAAGATCGTGATGTGTTTGATGCTTCTATTAGAGAAGAAATGGAACATGTTGCGGGATTAAAGATGTTTTTACAAGAAATGAGTTTAATCAATGAAAAAGAAGTGATTGAAGTCAAGATGTGGGAAGAATATTTGATTTTTGCATCTATTTTAGGTATTGCTGATAAAGTACAAGATCAATTAGGTGAAATGTGTCCAACATTTAATCAACAATCTAATTTAGATACAATTTATACAATGCATATGGTTCATATGTTTGCTTACAATAGTATGCAGGCATCACGTGCTGCAGCAATGGCTGCGCAATCATCTAGGTCAAGTGGCTATGGTGGTGGTTCATCATTCGGTGGAGGCGGAGGTGGCTTCTCTGGTGGTGGAGGCGGTGGTGTCCGCTAAAAGGAGGAGTTTATGAAACGCTATATTTGTTCAATACTCGTAGCTATGATATTTTTAACGGGATGTGCAAAAGAAGACAAAAAAGCACCAACTTTAGAATTAAATAAAACAAGAATTCAAGTTGGCATTGATTCAAAAATTGACTATCTTTCATATATTCAAAAAGCAGAAGATGATGTTGATGGAGATTTAAAATCGAAAGTCACTTATAATGAGATTAATACCAATAAGGTTGGTAAAAATGAAGTCATTTATCGTGTCAAAGATCAGGCAGGACATGAAAGTCAACAAACATTGGTCATTGATGTGGTTAAATATTTTAAGAACGGTATTTATAGTCCTTTAGGGATTAAAACGGAAACTGTTAAAAATCCTGAAGATGTGACAGTTTTGGTGAATAAGGTTCATCAGATTCCAAAAGATTGGGTTCCAAATGATTTAGAACCAGTTATTGATAGTCCGTATCGACAATTAAGAAAAGAAGCAAATGCTGCTTATACAAAATTTTATAAAGCAGCGAAAGCAAAAGGTATTGATATATATACCATTTCTGCATATCGCGATAACAAGACTCAAAAACAGTATTGGGATAACCAAGTAAAAGTCTATGGAGAAGAATATGCCTCACAATATAGTGCATATCCTGGAAGAAGTGAACATCAATTAGGTCTTGCGATTGATATTTCTTATACAACCAAAGGTGATCGTTTAAGTGAAAAGGTTGCAACAAGTCCGATTGGGAAATTTATTATAAGTGACGCTTATAAATATGGATTTATATTGAGGTATCCAAAAGATAAGGTTGCAATAACAAACTATGGATATGAGCCTTGGCATATGCGTTATGTTGGTATAGAATTAGCAACCAAACTTCATGAACAAGGTTTGACATTAGAAGAATATTACAAACAGTAGGAGGAATTATGGAAAAAGCAAAATTTTATAAAGTGTCTTTTCAACAATTTGAAGAGGGGTATATGGATTGTCATCCACAAGCCAAAAAAGAGGACATTCAAAAGGCTTATGATGATTTGAAATTACCTAAACGTGCCACAAAAGGATCAGCAGGATATGATTTTTATACACCTATTGATGTTTATTTAAAACCAGGAGAAACACTTAAAATTCCTACTGGAATAAGATGTGAAATGAATGAAAGTTGGGTTTTAATGATTTATCCAAGAAGTGGCTTGGGATTTAAATATCGTTTACAATTAAATAATACTGTTGGAGTTATTGATAGTGATTATTTTTATTCAGATAATGAAGGTCATATTTTCATTAAGGTGACAAATGATTCTAATGAAGGAAAAGTTGTTGATGTGAAAGCTGGACAAGGAATAGCTCAAGGAATCTTTATGCAATATGGAATTGTAGAAGATGATGATGTGAGTGAAGTTCGTAATGGAGGCTTTGGGAGTACGACAAAATAAGGAGATTGTATGAAGATAATTAAACTATTATTGGTGATGTTGTTGATTGTTGGATGTCAATCTAAGAAAGAAACATCACCACAAGAAAATTTAAGTGAAAAAGGAAATAAAGTTTCATTTGTTGCTGTGGGAGATAATTTGATGCATCAACTTTTATTAGATAATGCTAAAAAGGGTGATGATTATGATTTTTCTCCATATTATACAAATATTCAATCATATATCCAAAAAGCTGATTTGTCATTTGTGAATCAAGAAACGATTTTAGGTGGTGGAAAAGCTTCAGGTTACCCAAATTTTAATACACCGGATATTATGGCAAAGAATTTGCATGATGTTGGTTTTGATATTGTTAATGGAGCGACAAATCATGCGCTTGATAAGGGCGGAGAAGCTTTGTTACACTCTATTCAAGTTTTTAAAAAATATCAAGATATGAAATATATAGGATTGTATGAATCTAAGGAAAAACGTGATGATATAACGGTTATTGAAAAAGAGGGTATGAAGATAGCTTTACTTTCTTATAATCAGCTCACAAATGGTCATAAGATGCCTCATTCTTATTCTATGAATTTATTTGATGAAGAGACAATTAAAAAAGATGTAGAAAATGCAAAGGAAATTGCTGATTTTGTATTTGTCTCTTGTCATTGGGGAAATGAGTATGATACTAAGCCTGATGCTTTCCAAAAGAAATATGCAAAACTCTTTGCTGATTTGGGAGTGGATGTGGTTATTGGAACTCATTCTCATACTTTACAACCAGTTGAATGGGTAGAAGGTAAAGATGGGCATAAGACATTAGTGGCTTATAGTCTAGGTAATTTTGTGAGTGGCATGATGGAAGAAGAAACACAATTAGAAGGAATGTTATCGTTTGATTTTGTAAAAAAAGATAACCAGTTTGCAATTGAAAATGTTGTTTTAACACCACTTATCAATCATTATCAGATTTCTAATCTAAAAGATGCGTATGGCTCAAGACATGGATTTACTGTCTATCGTTTAAAAGACTATACAGAAGAGTTAGCAAAGCAACATGGATTAAATGGTTATCAAAATATTGAGATCAATATTTCGAAGATGAAAGATAAAGTAAAGAAAAGAATAACAAGTGGTATTGATATTGATATGTAAAAAGGATTCAAATTTCTTTGAATCTTTTTTTCTTAAAAAAATTATGATTTTTATAGGAAAATTCAAAAGGGGTATAAAAAATTGTAGAAGTATGCTATAATACAAACGTTAAAATAGAAATTGGGAGAAAAATATGATTGGATACTATAATTATACAGTGATACTTACATATTTGAGTCTGCTTAGTGCATTATTTGGGACACATTTAGCTTTTCAAGGTAATTTTGTAGGAGCGTTAATTTGTCTTTTATTGTGTGGAGCTTTTGATTCTTTTGATGGAATGGTCGCACGTACAAAAAAAGATAGAACTGAAGAGGAAAAGAAATTTGGAATTCAAATTGATTCTTTAGCTGATATGTTTAGTTTTGGGATTTTTCCAGCTATTATTGGTTATACAATGATGATAGAAAAAGCAACAAAACAAGGTTGGCTATGGTTCATTGTTTTTGCGATTTATGCCATTTGTGCTGTGAGTCGTCTTGGATATTTTAATGTTGCTGAAGAAATGAGACAAAAAGAAACAACAGAAAAAAGAAAATATTATCAAGGATTACCTGTAACAAGTTCAGCAGTTATTTTCCCAGCAATTTACTTATTAAATTATTTTATGGAAGCGACTTTGGTTTATAGTATTTATGGTGGAGTCATGTTAGTTGTTGCGATTGCTTTTGTTGTGAATTTTAATGTGATTAAACCTGGATTTAAAGGAATTATGGCAATGGTTGGACTGGGTGCAATTATTTTTGTAGGATTGGTAATGTTGTAATGAAAATTTATGATAGAAGTGGCAATGAAGTCATTGTTGATCAAGGTCAGAATAATCTTTTAAAATTATTATATAGTCATTTTTTAGGAAGATGTTTACTTAAAGTATTAACCCTTCCTTTTATTACCCATATTGGCGGAAAATATATGAATAGTTCATTTTCTAAACATAAGATATCACCTTTTATTGAGAAAAATCATATTGATATGAGCCAATACGTTCAACAATCATATCAGAGTTATAATGAATTTTTTACAAGATGTATAAAAGAAGGACAAAGACCAATCGCAAAAGAAAAAGAAATATTAATTGCACCGGCTGATTCTAAACTTACATATTATCCTATATTAGAAGATACACATTTACAGATTAAAGATACAATCTATACAATTGAGGATTTGTTACAAAATCAATCTTTAGCTAAGGATTATCAAGGTGGAGTTTGTCTTATTTTTAGATTGACTGTTGATGATTATCATCGCTATTGTTTTATTGATAAAGGGACTAAGGAAAAAGATGTTTATATCCCTGGTGTTTTTCATACAGTTAATCCTATCGCAAATGATTATTATCCAATTTATAAACAAAATTCCAGATCATATTCACTTTTACATACAGAAAATTTTGGTGATGTGATTTATATGGAAGTTGGAGCAATGATGGTTGGAAGAATTGTCAACCATGATAAAAAAACTTTTGAAAAAGGTGAAGAAAAAGGATATTTTGAATTTGGTGGTTCAACAATAGTTGCTTTATTTCAAAAAGATAAAGTTATTATTGATGAAGATATTATTCAAAATTCAAAGACTCATGATGAAACACGTGTTCTTATGGGAGAAAAAATAGGTGTAAAAAGAGTAGAGTTATGATAAAATAGTCAAGCAGATGTATTAGAGGAGGAAATAAAGATGTCAAAAGTTATAGCAATTACAAATCAAAAAGGTGGCGTTGGAAAAACAACAACAAGTGTCAATTTAAGTGCAGCGCTCGCATATATGGGAAAGAAAGTGCTATTGATTGATATTGATCCTCAAGCAAACGCAACTCAAGGAATCGGTGTTGATAGATCTTTATTGGAGTTGACTGTTTATGATGCGATTACTCAAGGAACACCATTAAAAGAAATTATTATTCCTACTGATGTAGAAGGATTATTCATACTTCCTGCAAATATTGATTTGGCAGGAGTTGAGATAGAGTTATCACAAGTTAAATCTGGAAGAGAACAACGTTTAAAGACAGTTTTAGATGATGTTAAAGATCAATATGATTTTGTCATTATTGATTGTCCTCCAGCTTTAGGTTTATTAAATACAAATGCTTTAACAGCTTCAGATGCTGTTTTAATTCCTGTTCAATGTGAATATTATGCCTTGGAAGGATTAACACAATTATTAAATACAATCTTATTAACACAAAAAGTCTTTAATGAAGATTTAACAATTGAAGGTGTTTTATTAACAATGTTAGATTCTCGTACAAATTTAGGTATTGAGGTTTCTCAAGAAGTTAGAAAATATTTCAGAGAAAAGGTTTATGATGTTGTCATTCCTAGAAATATTAAATTATCAGAAGCACCATCAGAAGGTTTAAATATTTTTGATTATGATAGCAATTCAGAAGGTGCAAAAGCTTATGCAAAATTAGCTAAGGAAGTGGTGAAACGTAATGGCAACAAGTAAAAAAAGTAAAAAATTAGGAAAAGGGCTAGATGCTATCTTTGGAGAAGCATCTCAAGGTGGGGATTTACAATCTGTTATTGATGCCATTGAAAAGAAAGCCCCTCAACTTACACAAGTAGAGATTCCTTTAAAAGATATTCGTCCTAATCCATATCAACCAAGAAAACATTTTGATGAAGAAAAATTAAATGAATTGGCGCAATCAATAAAAGAACATGGTATTTTTCAACCAATTATTGTTAAAGAATCAGTTCAAGGATATGAAATTGTTGCTGGGGAAAGACGTTTCCGTGCGGCAGGTATTGTTGGGTTAGAAACTGTTCCTGCAATTATTGTTGATTTTACGGATCAACAAATGATGGAAATTGCCTTATTAGAAAATATTCAAAGAGAAGACTTGAATGCAATTGAAGAAGCTCAGGCTTATCAAATTATGATGAAAAAGTTAAAATTGACACAAGAAGAATTATCTAAACGTGTAGGAAAGTCAAGAGCGCATATTGCAAATACTGTTCGACTTTTAAAAATGCCGCAAAAGTTACAGGATTATGTTTTAGATGGGCAACTGACAATGGGACATATCAAACCATTGATTACTATTGATGAAAAGAAAGCTTTAGAAGTTGCAAAGAAAGCCATTGATCAACAACTTTCAGTAAGAGAAGTGGAAGATATTGTCAAAGGTATTAAACTTCAAGATGCAAGAAGAGCAAAACCTAAGGAAGAAAAACCAAAAGAATATGTTTATGTAGAAGGATTGTTAAGAAAGAAATATCGTACAAAGATTAAAGTTGCTGATAATTCAATTACAATCAAATATACAGATACAAAAGATTTAAATAGAATTTTAGAGTTAATGGGTGTTATTGAAGAAAGCTAAGATAATTGCAATGCAATTATCTTTTCAATTATAGGAGATTATTATGGGTAAAAAGATTAATTTATTAGAAGGACCTATTTTTTCAACATTGATGAAATTAGCTTTACCAATTATGGGGACATCACTTATCCAAATGGCTTATAATCTGATTGATATGATTTGGATTGGAAGAATTGGTGCGAGTGCAGTTGCTGCAGTTGGAAGTGCTGGTATGTATATGTGGTTATCTAATGGTGTCAGTACTTTAGTTAAGATGGGTGGACAAGTTTGTGTGGGACAATCTATTGGTTCTCATAAAAAAGAAGAAGCAGGTCAATATGCGACTTCAACATTTCAATTGGGTATTATTTTAGGGGTTATCTATGGAATCATCACATTATTGTTCTATCGACAAATGATTGGATTCTTTCATCTCACATCAACAGAGGTTATTGAACAAGCACAAATTTATTTATTGTTGACTTGTGGATTTGTTGTGATTAATTTTTTAAATCAAATTTTTACAAGTTTAATGACAGCCATTGGCGATAGTCATCACCCTTTTATTGCGACAACAATTGGACTTATAATTAATATTGTTTTAGATCCATTGTTTATTTTTACTTTTGATTTGGGGGTTATGGGAGCTGCTATTGCAACTGTCATTGCTCAAGTAATTGTTTTGATTTTTATGATATATTATGCAAAAAAAGATCGCATTTTATTTGATGAACTTTGCATGACAAAAATGTGTCCAAAGAATATTTATGTAAGAATTGTGAAAATAGGGTTACCAACTGGTATTCAAAGTATGTGTTTTACTTTTATTTCTATGGTAATTGCAAGATTTATTGCTGGATATGGTGATGTTGCGATTGCTGTTCAAAAAGTGGGTTCACAAATTGAGTCAATATCATGGATGAGTGCTGAAGGATTTGGAAATGCATTAAATGCTTTTGTGGCTCAAAATTATGGTGCACATAATATGGATAGAGTTAAGAAAGGAACATATTCAGCATTAAAGACATGTATTGGATGGGGAATATTTACAACACTTGTTTTATTGATTTTCCCACAATTGATATTTCAAATCTTTATTACTGAAAAAGATGTTATTCCTTTAGGTGTTGATTATTTACAAATTCTCGCTTTCTCGCAACTTTTTATGTGTATTGAAAGTACTTTAGCAGGAGCTTTAAATGGACTTGGAAAAACATCTATCCCTTCATTTGTTTCCATTACTTTAACTGCTGCAAGAATTCCATTGGTTATGATTTTATCTTCAACATTCTTAGCTTTGAATGGAATTTGGTGGGCTATTTCAATTTCTAGCATTGCCAAAGGAATTGTTATTGGTTTATGTTTTATTGTTGTTATGAAGAAAATGAAAAAACCTGTAGATCAGTTATGATATGATCTACAGGTTTTCATTTTTAATATTTTTTTCCAGTCATAATATTAATATTTTCAGCTTTGCCATATTGAATAATATCTTTATGTGTTCTTTGGAAGAATTTACAACGTTCATAATCATGAGGATATTTTTTATAAGCTTCTTCAATTTGACGAGGATCAATGACTGGTATTTGTAATTGATGGAAAAGTTGAATAATGTTTATAAAGTCATCTTTATTTTTAGCTTTAAAGAGATATGTTCCTTCTTGACTTACAAGATCAACATGAGGGTAAAAGATATATTGACTAAACAGTCCAAAATTAATAAATTGAGCTACTAAATCTAAATGTACTTCACGGATAGATGTTAAATCAAAGTCAACAGGATCATTATTCTGATTGATAAAATGAACATGTGTTCCTTGAATATGCATTAAAGTATTCTTTTTAGCAATTTCTTGGTCATATGGCTCACCATCAATCACCATATAAACTTTTTGCCTAGAAACAAAAGCTTTCTTTTTACTTTTGATTTGAATAGCTTCAATTTCATCATCTGTTTTTTCTGTGTTTTGTGTTTCTTCTTGTTCTTCTTTAGAAAATTCTTTAAGAACACTATCTTGCATAGTGATTTCATTAATCTTTTTAAAGAAATCCATTTGGCTACCATGATGTTTATAAATAACTGATTGAATAGCACCATCATAAAGATACATCATCTTTTTCGCATAACTTGCTATCATGGCATCATGGCTTACTAAAAGAATAGTTGTTCCTTGATTGTTTAAACGAGATAATATTTTTAAGACTTTGTGAGAATTCTTAGAATCAAGGTTACCAGTAGGCTCATCACAGAAAATAATTTTTGGATCATTGATTAATGCACGAGCAATAGCCACTCTTTGACATTCTCCACCAGAACATTCATTGGGGAATTTATCAAGAATATTTTCAATCTCTAGTGTATTTGCAAGTTCTAAAACTTTTGCTTTTAATTTTTTACTATCTTGTTTAGCAAGCAAGGCAGGTGTTGCAATATTGTCAAAGATAGAAAGATAAGGAATAAGGTTATGATTTTGGAAAATAAAGCCTAAAGATTCATAACGAAATTGACAGAGTTTATCTTTAGATAAAGTTGTCATATCAGTCCCCATGAGTTTAATACTTCCCATTGAAACACTATCAAGAGTAGATAAACAATTTAACAATGTGCTTTTTCCAGAACCAGAAGGCCCCATAATACAAGTGAAGTCACCTTCCTCTAATTGAAAATTAACATTATCTAAAGCATAATAGTTCTTACCTCTTTTTAAAAAGATATCTGGATCATAAATTTTTGTAATATTACTGGCCTCTATTAAGATATTTGACATTTTGAGAAACCTCCTTTTGTGTAATTCTTTCTTTAAATGAAATATATATAATAATCAAACAATCTACAATTATATAAACAAGCATCATAATTATAATAGTTTGTTGATTTAATAATTTTTCTATATAAGCTCGATAGAATAATTCAGCCATAAATAAGAATGGGATAAAAAATGTAAACAAAGCAAATAACAAATTCTTTATCAACGAGATTTTATTTAATACAATCGGGCTATAGCCAATTGCTGAGAAAGTTGCTAATGAAGGGCGACATTGATCATTATAAATCATAAAACGAAGAATGAAACAAAGTCCAATCATAATAATCATCATAATAAAACAAGGCAACATAACAGCTTGAACAACCGGTTTTGTAGATGAAAAGAAAGTTAAGAATAATAATACAGGTAAAATTAACATATTTAATGAAACAAGGACTAACATCGTCTTTGAAAAATCATTGAAACGAGATAAAGCATTCATCAAAATGGGATGACGTAATAAGCGATGATGACAAATATCATATAACAATGGAATTGCACTCATTAAAATTGCATAAATACCTATTAAAGCAAAAGTGAAAGCCATTAATAAATCAGTTGTTGAAAGATTTGAATCAACCAATTTCAATAAAGAATCCACCGTCAAATACAAAACAATAAGACTCATAAAAATTGACATCCATGGAATTTTCTTTTCAGAAGAGATAGCACTCAGCTTAATATCATATATTGGTTTTTCTATGATATTTTTTTGACTAAGATATTTTGCCAAATCACGATCCAAACTTACAAATTGATGAGCACTTAGAAATAAAACAATAATAATGGTAAAAATAAGATACCAACCATTATAGATAAGTACATTTGTAAGGGAATATGCTAATGTTACATGGGTATTTGAAAAAATCAAAGTCGATTGAATCACCTTCATAATCATAAAACCAAGGAAACATCCAATAATATTAGCAACTATCAATAATGAAGCAAATTGAATCAGTAAATAATGTAACAAATCTTTAGGTTTTCTTCCTGATAATAAAAGGATAGAAAATTCTTGCTTCTTATGAGAAATAAAATATTTCGTTACAAAAACAATCAATATTAATGCAACAAAAGAAGCCAAAATAGGAATACCATGAATAGATGTACGTTCTTGATAATCAAAGTTAAACTGTGTAAAAGCATCATACATGGCTAAAAAACACATTTCAAAAGAAGATATCAGAGTTAAAATGATTAACAAAACATGATAGTCTTTCTTTTGATTCTTGTAAACTTTCTTGATAAAAGTTAACATATGACTCACCTCTCTATATAAATAATAGCACAATATAAAAATAATTAAAATAATATTTGAACATATAATAAAAATTTATTGAACAAATAGATTTTTTCTCTATAATATGTGGTTTTGAAAACTACATTTCTATTGACAAGAGGCAAGAGATTTGATAACGTATACATAAGAGGAGATTTGAAGGAGAAAAGTTATGAAGATTATTGCTGATACTGGTGCATTGTATTCACCTGAAGAAGGAAAAAAAATAGGGATTGAGGTATTGCCTCTAAATGTTATTGTGGATAAAAAAAATTATAAAGAATTTGTTGATATCCAAAGTGAAGAATTTTTAGAATTGGTTAAACAAGGACATGTTCCTAGCTCTTCACAACCATCTGTTGGGGAAACAATGGAATTGTTTGAAAAATATCCAGAAGAAGAGATTTTAGTTATTAATATGGCAGATGGATTATCTGGGACATATCAAAGTACATTAGGTGCTAAACAAAGTGTTGATAATAGTGAAAATATCCATGTTATAAATACAATGACATTATGTGGGCCACAAAGATATCTTGTTGAAAAAGCAGTTAAATTAAGAGATATGGGTGAATCATTAGAAAATATTATGAAAGAGTTACATAAAAGCATAGCAACTGAAAAGTCATTTTTGATACCACAAGATTTTGGATTCTTAAAAAGAGGTGGACGCTTAACACCTTTGGCTGCAACAGTTGGGGGTATGTTAAAGATTACACCAATTATGACTTTAACAAAAGATGCAAAACGTTTAGAAAAATATGGGATGAAAAAGACATTTAAAAGTGCTATTAAAGAAATTATTAAATGTTTCCAAGAACTTGGCGTCAATGAAGATTATAAAATTTATATTACTCATGCTGGTGTTTTGGAACAAGCAAAATCAGCTTTGGCACAAATTCAAGAAGCTTTTGAAAATGTTGCAATTGAATTATATGAATTATCACCTGCTTTTATTACGCAAGGTGGACCTGGATGTATTGCTGTACAAACTATAAAAATGTAAAGAAAAGATGAACAATAACACGATGTTATCGTTCATCTTTTTCAATATTGACTTATTTGTTAATCAAAGTTTGATTAGGTAATGGTTGAGGAATAAGCTTTTGATAGGTCTTGTTTATCCACTCTTTGGTAAAACCATTACGATAATGATAATGACTTTTTGCTAATTTATCACTATATTGATCAAAAGGGATAAGTTTAAAGTTTTTTAAGGATTGATCATAATAGTTGATAATAGGAATATAATTGATATTTTCAATAGAAATATTTTGATTATCTTTTTTGACATCTAAAGTGACCATCATAGAGACATTATAAGCATTTTTAAATTCTTGATGAGTACGATCAACCAAATGATCAGCAGATACAAAGTTTCCTAAAGAATACATACATAAAGTTTTATTGTTATTTATCCACTGCATTGTTTGTGAACAATGAGGATGATTTCCAATAATGATATCAACACCTTGTTCACTCAAAAATTGAGCAACTTCTTTTTGTTGTGAATTGATATCATATGTAAACTCTGTTCCCCAATGCATCATTGCGATTAAAACATCACAGTTTTTTCTTGTCTCTGTAATTTCTTTGCTTAGTTTTTGTTTGTATTCATCTGTGAATTTCCGATGAGTTGGTTCATTAAATAAACCAACTTTATCTCGATTTTTTTGAGGAACGATTTGATTTGTTGCATAGGTATATGAAACAAAACCAAATTGAATACCATTGATTGTTTTATATTTTCCTTGTTGACGATCTTTTTGATTAGTATATGTACCCACAGCCATTATATCTTTTTCTTTTAAGAATTTTAAAGTATTATCAATACCTTGATTACCACGATCAAATGCATGGTTATTCGCAGTTGAAACAACTTCTAGACCTAAAGAAGCGACTTGATTGCCTATCTCTTTTGAAACATTAAAAGAATAACCAGTTCCTGATATCTTTAATTCCTTTCCTCCAATAGGAGTCTCTAAATTTCCAATTGATAAATCATCTTTTTGAAAATAAGGTTTGATAAGATCGTAGTAACCTTTATCATTTGAATCATCTTCTATCCAATCATAATAGGGTTGTTCATAAAGCAAGTCTCCAACAAAAGAACAATGAACTGTTTGAACAGAATTTTCTTTTTTAATTTCCTTTGGTTGAGATTGACAACCTGTTAAAAGAAGAAACATACAAAGAACTATCATTTTTGTTTTCATTTATATCACCACATCTATTGTAGAATATTGTCAATTAAAGCGCAATCTTTTTAAAATATGAAAATGACTTTCAACTTATGAAAAATTGAACAAGGATGACTTTCTTTTCTTTATAATAAAGAGGACATTAAAGGAGGAATAAAAAAATGAGTTTTCCAAAGGGATTTTATTGGGGTGGCGCAACTGCTGCTAATCAATTAGAAGGTGGATGGCAAGAAGGTGGAAAAGGTGTTTCTTGTCCTGATGTATGTACTGGTGGTAGCGCAACAAAAAGTAAAAGAATTACACCTGTTTTAGAAGAAGGAACTTTTTATCCAAGTCATGATGCAATTGATCATTATCATAGATATAAGGAAGATATTGCATTATTTGCAGAAATGGGATTTAAAATGTATCGTTTTTCAATTGCTTGGACAAGAATTTTCCCACAAGGTGATGAAAGTGAACCAAATGAAGCTGGGTTAAAATTCTATGAAGATTTAATTGATGAGTGCTTAAAATATAATATTGAACCATTAATTACAATTTCTCACTATGAAGTTCCATTCCATTTAACAAAAAAATGGAATTCATGGACAGACCGTAGAATGATTGATTGTTATTTAAATTTCTGTAGAGCAATTTTCACACGTTATAAAGGAAAAGTGAAATATTGGCTAACTTTTAATGAAATCAATTCAGCCACAACAGCTATGGGAGCATTTTTAGGACAAGGGATTTTGAATGAAATCAAGACAATGGATTTCATGGATCAAGAAGATGTTCCAAGTAATCGTTTCCAAGGTTTACACCATCAATTCTTAGCCAGTGCATTGGCTGTAAAAATGGCTCATGAAATTGATCCAAATTATCAAGTTGGATGTATGCAGATTATGGCAACAAGCTATGGTTTGACTTGCAATCCAGCTGATCAAATTGAAAATCAACAAAAAAATCATATTATGAACTGGTTCTGCAGTGATGTACAATGCCGAGGAAAATATCCAAATTATATGAAGAGATATTTTGCTGAAAATCATATTACTGTTAAAATGGAACCAGGAGATGATGAAATCTTAGCAGCTGGACCTGTTGATTTCTATACTTGTTCATACTATATGTCAAATTGTCAAACAGCTGATCCTCAAAAACAGGTATCAGGAAAAGGAAATATTTTAGGTGGTGTTCCTAATCCTTATTTAAAAGCAAGTGACTGGGGATGGCAAATTGATCCTGAAGGATTACGTTATTCATTAAATGAAATTTGGGATCGTTATCAATTACCAATCTTTGTTGTGGAAAATGGATTAGGTGCTTATGATAAGATTGCTGAAGATGGTAAAATTTATGATGATTATCGTGTTGATTATTTAAGAAGTCATATTGAACAAATGCATGAAGCCGTTTTAGATGGTGTTGATTTAAGAGGTTATACACCTTGGGGATGTATTGATCTTGTTTCTGCATCTACTGGTGAGATGGCTAAACGTTATGGATTTATCTTTGTGGAAAGATATGATGATGGAACTGGAGATTTCTCTAGAAGAAGAAAAGAATCTTTCTATTGGTATAAAAAAGTCATTGAAACAAATGGTGAGGATCTAAAATAGTTTTATAAGATTGGACTTTCAAAGTTCAATCTTTTTTTCAAAATATGATAATTTTAATGAAAAATTGAACAAAATCATTATAATATCTTAAAAGGGGTGTTCATATGATTGAAAAAGCAAAAGAAAATGATTTAGAAGAGATATATGCATTGATTAATATATTAGAACAAAAAACAATCAATAAAGATCATTTTATAAAGGTTTATTATAAAGGAATTGAAAGTGATGATATAGAATTTTTAGTTTATCGTAAAGATGGAAAAATCTTAGGGTTTTTAAGTTTTTATATCCATCATTATTTACATCATGATGAAGATACAGGTGAAATTGTTGAATTGGTTGTTATGCCTGAATATAGAGGATTAAGAATTGGGCAACATTTGATAAAAACAATTGAAGAAATAGCCAAAGAAAAAGGTCTTGAACAAATTGAACTTTCAACATCTACATATCGTAAAAAAGCCCATCACTTCTATGAAGCGCATGGGTATGTGAAAGATCATTATAATTATACTAAGAATCTTAAATAGCTTGATTGTTGGTTTGATTTCCATTACCATCTAAAGAAATGACTGGTTGACTTTTTGATGATTGATGAGGAAGAAAACAATTCACAACATCTTTACATCTTGCGATCATTTCACGAACTTCACGCAAGGGTTGTCCAGGATATTGAGAAAGAGTTGCAGAAATACCAACAGCTTCTAAACCTAGTGAATTGGCTATAAACAAAGCACGATAAAGGTGATAGTCTTGAGTGACAATAATCACCTTTTTTGCTTGAAAAATATCTCTTGCACGAAGTAAACTTTCATAAGTAGAGAAACCAGAATGATCTAAGAAAATATCAGAAGAAGGCACACCCTTATCAACTGCATATTGTTTCATCACAGCAACCTCATTATAATCTTCACGACTGTGATCACCACTCATAATAATCTTTGGAGCTTTTTTATTTTGATATAATGTGATAGCTTCTTTAATGCGATCTTCAAGCATAGGCGTTGGTTGATTATTTTTGATACCTGCACCTAAAACAAGAATACAATCAGCATCTTGCATATCTTGATTGACTTGTTTTCTTGTAGATTGATAAACATATATATTCATTCCACTTATGATTATCCCTATACAAATAACAAGTATAGATAATAAAAGATAATATTTTTTCATTTTTTTCATTATGACCACCTCGCTTATATTATAGATAAACAAAATACGGATATCTTAAGAAAACATTAATTTTTGATTAAAAAAAAGAATTTCATAGAGAAATTCTTAGATTTGTTGAAGAAAAGGAATCACTTGATCTAATGAATCAAGAATTTTTGTGGTCATTTTCGCATATTCTTCTTCTGGATATTTCATATCAGGAATACAAATGACAGGAATTTGAGCATTATAGGCAGCTTGAATACCTGCTTCACTATCTTCTAAAACAATAGCTTCACTTGGTTGAACTCCTAATTTTTCACAAGCTTTTAAAAAGACTTCAGGATGAGGTTTCCCATGAGTGACTTCATCACCACAAATAGAATTATCATAATATTTCATCACATCAGCAATACCTAAAAGATGATCAACTCTTTTTCTGGTACTTGAAGTTGCAACAATTGTTTTGTATTGATTATCTTTTAAATAGGTTAATAATTCAATTAATCCTTTTTTTAAAGGCACACCTTCTTTGTCAAAAATATCATTCATCAAAGCATGAACATCATCTAAAACATCTTGCATTGGGAAATCTTTTCCATATTCATCATACATTAATTGAAAAGCTGTTGGTAAAGTTTTTCCAAGTAAGGTTTTATAGAAATCTTCTGACATTGTTAATCCCATTTTATTTAAAACTTTTTGATAACATTCATAAGTGACTCTTTCACTATTAATCATTAATCCATCCATATCAAATATGACTGCTTTTATCATTTTTTACCCTCCCTCATATAAAAACAGTATAAAAAAACAATCATATTGTGTCAATCAAAAAAACAAAGAATATAACAATATTATTTTGCTTATTTTGATGGTTTATATTATAATGGAAAAGGTTTGGAGGTTAGATTATGAATAATATGATAGAAAGATTGGAAACAATCGCAAGAAGATATGAAGAATTAAATGAAATTTTAATGGATCCAAGTATTGCGAATGATATTGAAAAGATGACAGAAGCATCAAAAGAACAAGCAATGCTTGAAGGGGCTTATCAATTGTATCAAGAATACAAAAAAGTGATAAGTGGAATTGAAGAAGCAAAAGAATTACTTAAAGAAAATGATCCTGAAATTAAAGAAATGGCAGAATTAGAATTAAGTGAATTGGAAGAAAAGAAACCACTTTTGGAAGAAAAGTTACATTTAGAATTGATTCCTAAAGATCCAAACGATAATAAAAATGTCATTGTAGAAATTAGAGGAGCTGCTGGTGGAGATGAAGGAAATATCTTTGCGGGTGACTTATATAGAATGTATGTCAAATATGCTGAAGCACAAGGTTGGAAAATTGAAATCATGGATGCACAGGAATCTGATGCAGGAGGATATTCATTGATTTCTTTCATGATTAAAGGTGAAGGCGCTTATTCTAAATTGAAATTTGAGTCTGGTTCACACCGTGTTCAACGTGTACCAAAGACTGAAACACAAGGACGTGTTCATACTTCTACTGCAACTGTACTTGTTATGCCTGAAGCTGAAGAAGTTGACTTCCATCTTGATCCAAATGATTTAAGAATTGATACATATCGTGCTTCTGGTGCTGGTGGGCAACATATCAATAAAACAGATTCAGCAGTTCGTATTACCCATTTACCAACAGGAACAGTGACAACATCACAAGATGGGCGTAGCCAACATGACAATAAAGATAAAGCTATGCGTGCTATGCGTGCAAAATTATATGAAATGAAAATCCGTGAACAAGAAGAAGCTATTGGTAGTGAAAGACGTAGTAAGATTGGTAGCGGAGATAGAAGTGAAAAGATTAGAACATATAATTATCCACAAAATCGTGTCACTGATCATCGTATTGGTTTTACCCTTCAACAACTTGATCGTATCATGGAAGGAAAATTGGATGAAATTATTGATGCTTTGATTAATGAAGATCAAAGATTAAAATTAGCAGGAGAAAATGATTAATGACAGTAAGAGAGCTCATTCGTCAAAGTGAAGCGATGCTTGATGAAGACAATAAAGATTGTAATGTCGCTAAAGTTTTGTTTTATCATCTTGCCAATAAAGAACCTCATCAGCTTTACTTAATGATGGATGAAGAGGTTGATGATGAATTATATCAAGCTTTTCAAGAAGGTATGAAACGTTATATGGCGGGGGAACCTATTCAATATATCAAAGGAAGAGAAACTTTTTTCTCAAGAGACTTTATTGTGAATGAAAATGTTTTGATTCCTCGCTATGAAACAGAAGAATTGGTTGAAAATATTTTATATAAGATAGATGATTATTTTGAAGATTATGAGTCTATTGATTTATGTGATGTGGGAACAGGTTCAGGAGCTATTGCAATTTCACTTGCTTTAGAAGAGCCTAAATTAAAGGTTACAGCAACTGATATAAGTGAAGAAGCTTTAGAGGTTGCAAAAGAAAATGCAAAAGAATTAGGTGCAAATATTGATTTCTATCAAGGAGATATGTTGCAACCATTGATTGATTTCAATAAGAAATTTGACATATTTGTTTCTAATCCACCATATATTCCAGTAGAACAGGATATTGAAAATGTTGTAAAGGACAATGAACCCCATGTCGCTTTGTTTGGTGGAAATGATGGTTTGTATTTCTATCGTAAGATATTTCAGGAAGTTACAAAAGTGCTTAAAGATCGTGCTTTATTGGCTTTTGAAATGGGCTTTGATCAAAGAGAACTCATGATGGAAGCAGTGGAAAGTTATTTCCCACAAATTCCTTATGAGATTATTAAAGATATTAATGGAAAAGATCGCATGTTATTTATATATTATCATCTTAACAAAGGATAAACTATGATACTAGAGACAGAAAGATTATACTTAAGACAATTACAAGAAAGTGATGCCCCTCGTATGAGTGAGTATCGAAATAAACAAGAAGTGGCAAAGTATCAATCATGGAAAACATATTCGATTGATGATGCTATGCGTAGAATTCGTCAATGCTTGTTGATTCCATCATTGAATCAACCACATTCAAATTATCATTTGGGAGTGGTTTTGAAAAATGAAGATAGACTGATTGGGGATATTTTTGTGGAAATTGTCAATAAGAAGGTTTTTGTCTTAGGATATACGCTTGATAGTGATTATTGGTCACAAGGTTATGCGACAGAAATGGTAACAGCTTTTTTAGAATTTATGAAAAATGAATTTGGATTTAAAAAGGTCCTTTGTTATGTATATAGTGATAATGTGAGATCTAAAAAATTATTGAAAAGATTACATTTTACAAAGTTTGATGAATCATATTATTATGATGATGAAGGCTATTTAAAGAAATTATAAGAGTTAACTGCAAAGTTAACTTTTTATATTTTATAATAATTTACTTTAAGCAATTGATAGAAAATTGTGAATTTGTTATAATAAAGTTGCATGAAGTAAATATATAAAAATTATTCAATTTTTTTCAAAAATAAAAAGAAAAATGAAAAAAATCTTTGTATATATATAGTAGGAGGATAATTTATTCCGAGCGCCTTTTCATATAAAAAGGAGGTTTATAACTATGTATATAACAAAACAAAATATTGATGATACAAATCATTATGAAGTTAAAGAGTTAAAGACAAAAAGGGATCATATTTTTAAAAATTATTTTAAAGATAAGTTTCGCTATGCTGATATGGTTAATGGAATGGTTTTTCAAGGAAAACAGTGCATTCATGCAGATGATGTCACATATCAGGATTCAGATGCGAGTGCTTTAATAGAGGATAAGAATGGAATGAGAAGTATTGGTAGAACAAGAGATTTAATGGTAAAAGTAGATCAAGGTGAACAGTCTATTTTTCTTGGTTTAGAGGTACAGACTTTTGTTGATTACAATATGCCTTTTCGAACTGTTACCTATGATACGATTACATACAATCAACAATTTAGTTTGCTAGATAGTCAGATGAGACAATCATTTCATCCAATACCTGTGGCATCACTTGTCCTTTATACAGGTGAAACAAAATGGGTAAGTCCTTATACTTTTAAAGAAAGAATGAGTATTCCCAATGATTTTATAGAGATAGTTAATGATTGGAAACTTTTTGTCTATGATATTAAAAATATCAATCCTCAATATTTACAAAATGAGGATAATCGAATTATGGTAGAGACGATTCAAAAGTTTTATAGTTGGGATAAAAATTTAAAGGCTATTCAAAACATTCAGATGTCTAGAGAAGTTGCAGTTGTAGTTGCTACAGCGATAGGGTGTGATGAATTGAGATATATTTTAGAAGAACAGGAGGAAGTAAGTATGTGCAAGGCAATTAGAGAATTAATGGAAGAAAGCGAATTAAAAGGAGCAGCCATTGGTAAAATTGAAGGGAAATTAGAAGGTATAAGAGAAGGTATAAGAGAGGGAAAATTAGAAGGAAGAATAGAAGTTATTGAGATGATTTTAAAACAAAAATTAGGGAATGTTTCAGAATTATTATTAAATAAATTAGCAGAATGTTCATTGACTCAGTTAGATGCTTTGACATTGAAAATCATGGAAGTTACAACTGAAGAAGAAGTTTTTCAACTGCTTACAGCATAAATATATGATTTAATGAAAGTCATTATTTTCACAGCAATTATTTGCGATGAATTGAGGTATATTTTAGAAGAACAGGAGGAAGTAAGTATGTGCAAGGCAATTAGAGAATTAATGGAAGAAAGCGAATTAAAAGGAGCAGCCATTGGTAAAATTGAAGGGAAATTAGAAGGTATGATAGAGGGAAAATTAGAAGGTATAAGGGAAGGAAAATTAGAAGGAAGAATAGAAGTTATTCAGATGATTTTAAAACAAAAATTAGGGAATGTTTCAGAATTATTGTTAAATAAATTAGCAGAGTGTTCATTGACTCAGTTAGATTCCTTAGTTAACAATATTCTTGATATAAAATGTGAACAAGATGTTTTAAAATTGTTATCTTAATAAAAGATATATGGATTCAAAATAAATTTTCGTAAACAAATACTTTTTTCATAACATTTCCACATATTTATATTATAATGAAAAAGAAATGGGGTGCTATTAATGAAAGTACTATTAGTTGAAGATGAAAAATTAATTCGTATGTTTATTGTTGAATACTTTGCTAAGCAAGGTGCAACTGTTATAGAAGCGACTGATGGCTATGAAGGTTTGGCTTTATTAGATGATTCATTTGATATAGTCTTGTTAGATATTATGATGCCAGGCATTGATGGTTATGAGGTTTGTAAATTGATGCGTAAAAAAAGTGATGTACCAATTTTATTCATTAGTGCATTGAGTGAAGATGATAATAAATTAAAAGGATATGAACTAGGGGCAGATGATTTTATATCAAAACCTTTCACACCTTCTTTGTTGTATGCAAAATGTAATGCATTGTTAAAACGTTTAAAGAAGGATGAAGGAACTTTTATTCAAGAAGGAGTTATTAGTATAAATGAAGATACACATGAAGTTTTCATTAATGAAACTTTAATTCAATTATCACATAAGGAATATTTAATGTTGCTTTATTTTATTGAAAATAAAAGAAAAATTTTATCTAGGGATCAATTGTTAGATCATATTTGGGGTTATGATTATTATGGAGATCAAAGAATTGTAGATACATATGTAAAAAAATTAAGGAAAAAACTCTTAGATGCATCATCATATATTCAAACGGTTGTTAAAATAGGATATATGTTTGATTCAAAGGAGTCATAAAACAATGAAAAAATTAAATTTCAGTTTGCTTATTAAGGTTACTGGGATTGTTTTTATCGCTTTTGCATTGGTGTTAGGGAATGAAATTCGATTAGGAATTGACCGTTATATAAAAAACATGTTGGAAACCGATGCCGAAGCAACGATTCGTAATTTAGATAAATTTTCTAAATCTTATTCAGAAACAATTTCAGTAAATAGCGTTGATTTGAACTCTAGTAAGTTTAAGGCACTTTATAACTATGCTTTATCAGGGGATACAACAAAGGTAAAATGTCTTGTTAATGAACAAGGGAAAATATTAAATCTTTCAAGAGAAGGAGTTGGAGATCCTAATCTTTGTGTTATTGTTGATGAGTATAGAGGAGCATCATCAATGCCTATTTATTTTTATCTTTCTATGTTGGAAAGAAGTGAAATAGATAAGATTGAAAATATTCTCATGAATTATCAGGATAAATCTATTTCTTTTTCAATGGATGCTCAAATTGGTGAATCTAGTATAAATGATGCTCAGTATGTTGATAATTTTAAGATTAAACAGTTAAAAATTGATGATCAAGTTATTTATGAAAGTTCTTTTGAAGGAAAGACAGAACATATTCAGGGTTATGTGAGTTCATATGCCAGTTATCGAATGGAAGTGAACTTACCAACAATTATTAGTGAAAATAAAGGGAATAAAGTAGAAGTTAGTGAATTGAAATCTAAGGCAGTTATTCTTAATTATCAAAATGCTATGAAAGGACTTCAAGAACAAATTCAAAAGAATTTTCAAAAGTTTAAATCTTCTGGTAGACAGTTCAATTCTTCTATCGTTGATTACGCTCAATATTATTTATTAACACCGTATGAATATAATGGGAAATATTATTCAACTGTTATGATGCGTTTAGAAGATTGGAACTTATTAACTTCACAAGATATGAGTTTAGATTTTACCCAAGAGTCTTCCTTGGATAAAGTCACAAAGGGATATATCTTCGTCACTCAAGAATATGATGATTTGACAATGAAAGCTTTTCAACAATTTATGATGGATAATTCATCAACTTATTTTTTAGCATTCTTATTGATTATTTTAATCTGTTTATGTATTGCATATATGATTATTAAGCCAATTCGTAGAATTGAAACAACAGCAAAACATATTGCAAGAAGAGAATTTGATTATCCAATTGATATGACACGGCATGATGAGTTAGGAGATCTTGCAAGAAGTATTGATAAAATGAGTAAAGAACTTGAAAAAACAATTAACAATCTTCATCAGGAGATTGAAAGAGTTAGACAATTAGAAGTCATTAGAAAAGAATTTGTTTCTAACTTTACTCATGAAATCAAAACCCCTCTTGGTATTATCAATGGATTTAGTGAATTGGTAGAATTAGAACAAGATGAAAGCAAGCGTAATGAATATATTCAAATTATTCAAAATGAAACAAAACGTATTAATGAACTTGTTTTGGCTATGCTTGATTTATCAAAATTAGAATCAGAGAATATATCTTTAGATTTAGAAAAGCTAGATTTATTGGATATTGTTGATGAATCAATAGATTCTATGATGTATTTATTCCAAAAGAAGAATATTCATTTAAAAATATCTTTAGATACAGCAATGATTCAAGCAGATCGCTTTAAAATGGAAATGGTGATTAATAATTTTATTAGTAATGCATTAAAATATACTGAAGAAAATAAAGAAGTTTCTGTATATCTCGATGAACATGTCTTTGAAGTTGAAAATGAAGGAGCACATATTCCTCAAGAAGACATTGATAAGATTTGGTTAACTTTCCATAAAGTTGATAAAGCTAGAAATGAACAAGGAACAGGTTTAGGATTAGCTATCTGTAGAGCTATCTTAGATTTACATCATTTTGAATATGGAGTTCAAAATACTGAAAAAGGAGTTCGTTTCTTTATTCATTTTTAAAAGGAATATCATTTTGATATTCTTTTTGTTTTTGTCTTTTTTATGACAAATAATTTACCTAAGAGTGATTATAATGACTTGTGAGGTGAAAATATGGAACTGATTATCAATCCAAGTCGTACAAAAAAAATAAAAATGCAGTTTGTCTTATACATAACATTGATTTCTTTTTTATTATCAATAGTCACTGTTGATAATACATCATTATTATTTGTTTTACCGTTATTCTATCTATGTTTTATGTGTGGATATCAAGCTTTAATTAGTTTTACTATAGGCTTATTAGGGAGTGTTGTGTTTTTACAAGTCCCCTATGAGCTGGTGTTTATTTGTGGCTTTTCTTTTGTTGTTTTAGAATTTTGTTTGTTGTTTCAATCAATGAAATCACGTTATGTTCCTTATTTATTAACATTGATTTCTGGTATTTATTATGCATATATCCAAATTGATTTGATGTCAACATTGATGTTAACAGTCTTTACTTATTTTAATACAATTATTTTTGCTTATTTAGCACCTTTGTTTATTCATGGGGAATCGGAATTATTAACTCATGAAAGAGTAAAGTCATTAGCAGTTGTTATTTTGATATGTATCATGAGTTTGTTGCCTTATTCCCAAATTATCACTATGATTTTAATCAGAGTGTTTATACTGATTATGATTTATCATGAATGTTTGGATGATTTGCTTCCAGGTTTGTTTTATGGAGCAATGTTGATGTTGTTAATGGATTTAGGATATAAAGATGATATTTTAGCGTTTTTGATTCCTCTCTTTTTCTTTTATATGGTGAAATGTAAAAGTAAACTTGCAATTGTGAGTCTTTATTTCCTATCTCATTTGATATTACCATTCTTTTTGGAATTTACATATACATATTATGGATTGATTATTGTTATGAGTGGTGTCATTTTCTTTGCTTTACCAATGCATAAAAAACAATCATTACTTTCTTCCTCATATCAAGAAATGACAATGAAACAACAATTATCAAAACAAGTAGATTCGTTTTGTCGTTTATTTGAACAAATGACAAGCTTGTTTAATGAAACCCCTCATCATAATCATTCGCTAGAATATATTGGTTATATTTATGAAGATATGTGTCAAAATTGTTCTAGTCAAGCAACATGTTTTAATCAAAAGTATGGACCTAATCGCTTGGTTAAATTGATGAATAAAGGATTAAAAGAAAAATATAATCAAGATGATGAAGATTTTATTTTTCATTATTGTTTAAAACCAGAAAAATATTTACAAACAATTCAAAGTTATCATCAAGATTATCGAAAAGTGTATCGTATTCAACAAGAATATCAAACAATGAAAAAAGATTTGTATCATCAATTTTCCTTGTTAAATGATGTTTTTAGTCAATTTTCAACTCAATTAAAGATTGGAAATATCGAAGAAAAACATATTTATGAACATATGGAAGGATATCATTTTCAAATTGCTCATTTAAAGAAATACTATGAATCACAATCAGTTTATTATATTGAAGTTGGTCTTTATGAAACTAATCAAGAAGAAGTAGAAAATGAATTTATTCCTATCTTAGAAACATATTTAAATGAGACATTGGACATAGAAGTCATTAAAACGCCTATGCATCAATTGGGATATACGTATCTTCTATTAAAACATCATACACGTTATTATCTACAATATGGATTATCACAATATGCTAAAGATCCAATTGCTTGTGGGGATAGTTATAAAATGTTTGCTATGAATGAACATCAATATTTTGCTTTAAGTGATGGTATGGGACAAGGACAAAAGGCAAGTGAGGATTCGTCTTTAACATTGGATATTATGAAACAATTAATCTTGAATGGAATATCATTAAAAGATACAGTACAATCAGTGAATGCATTATTAAAGATTAAAAATCGTAATGATATGTTTACGACTCTTGATATGATTCAAGTGAATTTAGTTTTAGGAAGTGCAACTTTTGTAAAGTATGGAGCATGTCCAACATATATTTTAAGAGATCATGAGATTATTGAATTGAAATCTCAATCATTACCTATGGGAATTATTTCTCCTTTGGAAACATCTACAGAGAAGTTTCAATTGTATGAAAATGATATTATATTTATGGTAAGTGATGGTTTTACAAGTCAATTCCATGAATTTATTGAAAAGAATAAATATTTAATCGATGATGATCATCCTAAAGAAATTGCGCATTTGTTAGCGGGATTGGCTAATGAAGAAGAGGTTAATGATGATATGACATTGATTGTTTTGAAACTTTGCAAACAATAATCCCAAAATATTGGGATTTTTGTTTTTGAATTCATAATTCTTTGATATAATGGGCTAGTGGAGTGGTCGATATGAATGAACAATTGTTAAATAAAACTTCATATTATGTCATAGGAGTTTCTGGTGGCTGTGATTCAATGTATCTTTTAGATATGTTACGTCAAAAAGGTTATCACTTACTTGTTGCGCATGTGAATTATAATTATCGACATGATAGTTATATTGACTATGAATTGGTGAGTGATTATTGCGCTCAATATGGATTGCCTTTTTACTATAAAGAGTTTCATGAAGAAGATTATCATGAAGGAAATTTTCAAGATCAAGCTAGAACTTTGCGTTATAACTTCTATAAAGAAATCTATGATTTGTATAAATGTGCAGGATTAATATTAGGTCATCATTTAGATGATCACTTAGAAACAATCTATATGCAATTGTCACGTCATAATAGAATACACTATCTTGGAATTAAAGAAGAAAGTGAAGTTCAAGATATGCATGTGATAAGACCTTTAATGAATTGTTATAAGGAAGAGATATTAAAAACATGTCATTTACAAAAGATTCCATATCATGATGATTATACAAATTTTGAAACTGATTTTGAACGTGATAAAGTGAGAAATACAGTTTTGAATCATTATACAAAAAAACAAAAAGAAGAGCTTATTCAAAAAGCTTATCAACATAATCAAAGAATCAAAGAATTAGAGTTTAAAGTGAAACCATATTACCAACAATATATAGCGGATGGACAAATTTATTATTATTATATTCCTCGTGATTTAAGAGATATGTTTTTGTATCTTATTTTAAGAGATGTTATGCACCCACAATTGATTTCACAAGCATTGATTGAAGAAATCAAACATCAAATTCATAGTGTGAAACCGAATATTCAAATGAATCTACCAGTTAATTATCTGTTCATAAAAGAATACGATAATGTCTATATCATTGATAAAGAGAAAACCAAAGGATATTATTATGAATTTAAAGAATTTGTTCCTTTTGGTTGTGAACATTTTCATTTGTTAGAGACAGGACATATCAATGAAGGTGTTTATCTTAGTCAAGATGATTATCCAATTACTATTCGTACAATGCAAGAAGGGGATACAATTATGACTTCCTCAGGAACAAAAAAGCTTTCTCGCTTATTTATTAATGCAAAAATACCTGCATTAAAGCGAAAAACATGGCCAGTTTTACTGAATAAAGATAAAACTATCATTTTAGTTCCCCATATTGCAAAAAACATTGATTATTTGACTACAAAACCAAATGTATTTGTGATAAAATAGATTAACCATTATAAGGAGTGAATAAATAATGCATAAAGACGTCAAAGAGATATTATATACACAAGATGAAATTACGCAAAAGTGTAAAGAATTAGGAAAACAAATTATGAATGACTATCATGATAAAGATTTAGTTTTGGTTGGTTTATTAAAAGGGTCTGTTCCTTTTTTAGCTGAACTTTCTAAATGTATTAATCTTGATGTGACATTTGATTATATGGATGTCAGCAGTTATGAAGGTGTTGAATCACGTACAATTACAATTAAAAAAGATTTAGATCAAGATGTTGCTGGAAAGGATATTCTTTTGGTAGAAGATATCTTAGATACAGGAAAAACATTATCAACAGTCAAAGCAATGCTTGAAGAACGTGGTGCAAGTTCAGTTGAAATTGTTGCGATGTTGGATAAAAAAGAAGGAAGAACATTCCCAATTGAAGCAAAGTATGTTGGATTTGAAATTCCAAATGCTTTTGTGATTGGATTTGGTTTAGACTTTAATGAAAAATACCGTAATTTACCATATGTTGGTATTTTAAAAGAAGAATGTTATCAATAAAAAAGTAAGAAGGAGATTGTATGAACAAAAATAAAAGTTTAATCAAAGCGATAATGCCTTGGCTAGTTGTGATTGTTTTATTGAGTTCACTTATTCCACTTATCAATAGTGGGAAATCAAGCGAAGTCAACTACAATGAATTTATAAGTATTGTAGATAAACAAAATGTCACTGAAGTTCAAGTGATGCCAGGTATTTACGTAACAAGCGTAGAAGGACAATACGCAAAAACAGAAAAGGGGAAAGAAGTTAAATATACATTTAAAACAAATGTTCCTCAAACGGATCAAGAGTTAGATTCATTAATGCAACTATTACAAGATAAACAAATTAAAGTGACTGTTTTAGATGCACAAAAAGAAAATATGTTTATGGATGCCATTTTAGGTTTATTACCATATGTTTTATTGATTGGTGCAATGGTATTCGTTATGAGAAGTATTGGTGGAGGCGGTGGAGCCAATGCCAAAGCCTTTGATTTTGGAAACTCACGTGCAAAACTAGAAAAAGATAGCAAAACAAGATTTAGTGATGTTGCAGGTGCTGATGAAGAAAAAGAAGAATTAACTGAATTGGTTGACTTCTTAAAAAATCCTAAGAAGTTTGTTAATATGGGTGCTAAAATTCCTAGAGGTGTTTTATTAGTAGGGCCTCCAGGTACAGGTAAAACTTTACTAGCAAGAGCTGTTGCAGGTGAAGCCAATGTTCCATTTTATTCAATTTCTGGTTCTGAATTCGTAGAAATGTTTGTTGGTGTTGGTGCTGGACGTGTTCGTGACATGTTTAAAAAAGCAAAACAAAATGCACCATGTATTATTTTCATTGACGAAATTGATGCTGTTGGGCGTCAAAGAGGAACTGGTGTTGGTGGTGGACATGATGAACGTGAACAAACATTAAACCAATTGTTAGTTGAAATGGATGGATTTAGTGGAAATGAAGGAATTATTATTTTAGCCGCAACAAACCGTGCTGATGTTTTAGACCCTGCATTACTTCGTCCAGGTCGTTTCGATAGACAAATTCAAGTTGCGAACCCTGATAAGAAAGCAAGAGCTGAAATCTTAAGAGTCCATGCAAGAAATAAAAAATTTGCACCAGATGTTAATTTTGACAATATTGCACAACGTACTCCAGGATTCTCAGGAGCTGAGCTTGCTAATGTTTTAAATGAATCAGCTTTATTGGCTGTTCGACAAGGACATCAATTAATTACTTTAGATGATGTTGATGAAGCTATCGACCGTGTTATTGGTGGACCAGCTAAGAAATCACGTAAGTATACTGAACATGAAAGAAAATTAGTTGCTTATCATGAATCAGGACATGCGATTATCGGATTAACATTGGAAGATGCCAATAAGGTTCAAAAAGTAACAATCATTCCAAGAGGGAATGCTGGTGGATATAACTTAATGACACCTAAAGAAGAAACTTATTTCCAAACAAAAACACAGTTAATGGCAAGCATTACTGGTTATATGGGTGGACGTGTTGCTGAAGAAGTTTTCTTTGGTGATGTGACTTCGGGTGCTCATAATGATATTGAACAAGCAACAAGAATTGCAAGATTGATGGTAACTGAATTAGGTATGTCTGAGTTAGGTCCAATCAAATATGCTTCTGGTCAAAATGCGGTGTTCTTAGGAAGAGATTATTCTTCACAAGATAATTCACATTCAGGGCAAATTGCTTTTGAAATTGATCAACAAGTTCGTAAGATTATTGATGAATGTTATGCACAATGTAAACAAATCATTGAATCACAAAAAGATAAACTTGAAGTCATTGCGAATGCTTTATTAGAATATGAAACATTGAACAATGAACAAATTGAATCTTTATACAATACAGGAAAGATGTTAGAAATGCATGATGGAAATATTGATAATCATGGTGAAAAACCACATCAAGATATTATATTCCCAGAATCACCAAAAACACCTGATCCAGTAGATTTAGATGATGATTTATTAGATGAAATGAAATAAGCACGTAGTGCTTATTTTCGTATAAGAGGAGAAATCAAGATGAAAAGAAGTACAATGAGTAGAATATTGGTATTTATTTTAGTGATTTGTATGGTTTTGCCTTTAATTAGTTATTTTGCTTTTGGAGGATAAATCAATGAAAGATTATTTAGTAAGAGGAATTGTAGAATCAAAAAATTGTCGTGTTTTTGCTTGCTCAACAACAAATTTATTGGAAGTAGCTAGAGTTAAGCATGGTTTATGGCCAACTGCATCAGCTGCTTTAGGACGTTTAATGTCAGCAACTCTTATGATGGGTGCTATGAATAAGAATCATGAAAAAATGACAATTACCATTAATGGTGGAGGACCCATTGGAACAATGCTCGCAACAACTCATAGTGATGGTAAAATTAAAGCCTTTGTTGCGAATCCTGAAGTTCATTATACTTATAATGATACAGGAAAATTAGCAGTTGGTGTTGCAGTTGGAAAAGAAGGAACATTACAGGTCGTTAAAGATATGGGATTAAAAGAACCATTTGTAGGGACAGTTCCTTTACAAAGTGGTGAAATTGGTGATGATTTTTCATATTATTTTATGGTTTCTGAACAAATTCCATCTGTTGTTTCTGTTGGCGTTTTGGTTGATGATACAAATGAAATCTTATCAAGTGGTGGATTTATTGTTCAATTATTACCTAATGCGACTGATGAAGATATTGAATATATAGAAAACAAGATGAAAGATTTTCCACCAGTGTCTTCATTAATTCATGAAGGAAAAACACCAGAAGATATATTAAAAATGATTTTTGATGATGTTGAAATTCTTGATTCACAAGATTTAAGTTTTGAATGTGATTGTTCAAAAGAAAAAATGTCTTCTGCGTTGATGACAGTTGGAAAAGATGAAATTCAAGCAATGATAGATGAAGATCATGGCTGTGAAATGAGATGTCAATTCTGCAATACTATCTATCAATTTAGTGAAGATGAATTAAAAACAATGTTAAATGAAATATAATTAGATTAATGTGGATAAGACTCAAAATTTTTCTTTGAGTCTTATCTTTTTTATAGAGTGTTGGGAAATTTCCCAGTATTAATATATTGGATTGATATAAATCATAGCCTTTTTTAGTAGATAAAGGAGAAAATGATATTGATATAAGAAATTTCTCAAAATATAAAATTGATATTGACACTTTTTCTCAACGGATATATAATACATTTGTAAACACTTTCAAAAAAGGGGAGAAAAAACATGGAAAAGATAAAAGTATTTTTTGAAAAGTTTCAAAGTATTATGGAAGAAAAGGTTGTACCTATAGCATCTCGCATTGCTTCACAAAGACATTTATCTGCATTACGTGATGGGTTAACGATACTTATTCCTTTCACAGTTATTGGTGGTATATCATTGATGTTGGCTAATCCACCAGTAGATTTAGAAGTAATAAAGCCAACAAATTTATTTTTTCAATTTTTGATTGCTTGGAAAAATTGGGCAACTGATTGGTCATCATTATTGACAATTCCTTTTAATCTTACAATCGGAATTATTTCTGTATATGTCGTATTAGGAGTTTCTTATCGTCTTTCTAAATATTATCATATGGAAGCATTTACTAATTCATTAACGGCTTTGTTTGTTTTCTTATGTGTAGCTGGGGTTCCACAGAGTATAAGTGAAGGTTCTTATATTAATGTGTCTGGATTAGGTGCATCATCAATGTTCACAGCAATTATTATAGGATTACTTGTTATTGAAATTAATCATTTAATGATTTTAAAAAATATTAAAATTTCAATGCCAGAGGGAGTACCACCTATGGTTGCTGGACCTTTTGAAGTATTATTGCCTCTTGTTGCTAATACTATTTTATTTATTGCTGTTGATCAAGTGATTATTAATTTGACTGGAAGTGGACTAACAAATTTAGTGTTTACAATTTTCACTCCACTTATTTCTGCAACAGCATCTTTACCTTCAATGTTACTTATTGTTGTATTAACTGTTGTTTTTTGGTTTTTTGGTATTCATGGAGATAACATGGTAAGTGCCATTACAACACCTATTTTTACTGGAAATCTAGTGGCTAACCTTGATGCATACAATGCAGGAAAAGATATCCCTAATATAATTGCTGGTAATTTTACTTTTATTTTCGGTCTTGCTATTGTCTATTTGGCTATTTTATTTAATATGAATGTTGTATGTAAAAATAAGAGACTTCGTTCATTAGGGAAATTAGCTATTCCCTCTTCACTTTTTAATATTAATGAACCATTGGTCTTTGGGGTTCCAACAGTTTTAAATATATTAACATTCATTCCAAGCATTCTATGTGTTATTATTAATGTTTCAATAGCTTATGGTGCTACATATTTTCATTTTATGGAGAAAACATGTATGAGTGTTCCTTGGACATTACCTGCTCCACTTTATGCCTTTTTATCAACAATGGATTATAAAGCAATTATTGTTTGGTTCCTTCTATTTGCTATTGATGTAATTATTTTTATACCGTTTATGAAAAGTTATGATAGACAAATGGAATTAGAAGAAAAAAATATAAATGAATAGGTTTAGATACCTATTCTTTCAGTGCGTAGGGAGGTTATTATGAAAATTAAAGATATTATTACATATCTAGAGACTCAAGGAGATTGGGTAGATAGGGAAAATACAAGGGATCATGTATTGGTGGGAGAGATAGATTATGATGTTAATTATGTTATTGTGTGTTGGGTAGCAACTTTAGATGTTATACATAAAGCTATTGAGAAACAATGTCATTTCATTATATCACATGAAAATCCATTTTATATGTCCTCGACTTCTGTTCCAACAACATTAATGAAATCTCAACAAGAAAAATTATCTTTGTGTAGACAACATCAAATTACCATTTATAGATGTCATGATTTATGGGATTTATTCCCCCAATATGGAGTAAGAGATAGCTGGGCTAAACTATTAAATATACCTTTTCAAGAAAGCAAATCAAAAAGTTTTATCCGAATTTCTAAAGAAATTGATATGGATGTTAAATCGTTGTCAAAACATATTATACAACGTATTGAACCATTTCATGAATTTGGAGTAGTAATAATTGGAGATTTGCATAAAAAAGTTCATCATTTAGGCATTGGAACGGGAGCTTGTACAGACATTATTGAAATGTATAATGAAGGAGCAGATGTTTGTCTTGTTACTGATGATGGAATTAATAATTGGGTATATACCCAATGGGCAATGGATAAAAATCTTCCACTAATTGTTGTTAATCATTTGACAAGTGAAGCTGCAGGAATTAAAGAATTAAGTTGTTATCTTTCTAAACAATTTAAAGAGATATTTTTTGAATATATTTATAATGATTATGGGATTTATCATATAGAAAAACACGTCAAATTTTGACGTGTTAATTTTTTGTATCAAGGTATATTCCATAATAATATGAAATGATTTCAGAAAAGAAATATAAGGTTGTACGGTTATCTAATTGTTTTAGAACTTTAGTATTTTTTAAAGGTGAAACATGAGAGGGAAGCACAAATGTCATATCAGCATACTTTTTTAAAGGAGTATCATTATTCATTGTAATTAAAACAACCTTGGTATTTAAACTTTTTGCTACTTTTAAAAGATGAGTATAACTAGTTGTAGAACCAGAAACCGTAAAAACAATTAATAAATAATCTTTATTAAGACAATTTACAAGATAATCGAATTGAACATCATCAACAACAGCATCAAAGAATTTATTATGTGAGTATAGAGAATAAACTAATTGGTTTGCACAAAAAGCAGAATTACCAATACCAATTGATTTTACATAAGGATATGTATCAATGTCCAAAGCAAGTTGCTTTAAATCATGATCATAGTTTAATTCACTCAATGCTTTGATAGTTGATTGAAAAGATATTGATATTTGACTTAAAGCAGTTTCATTATTTCCAATAATGGGTTCACTATCATTAGATTTATTATAGTATTCTTGGATAGCATATTTGAATTCGCTATATCCACGATATTCGAGTTTCTTTGCAAAACGAAGCATTGCAGATTTGGAAGTTTGACACAAATTACCAGCTTCAATGATTGAATGATCAATAATAATATGCGGATTATCTAAGATTAATGTACATATTCTTTTTTCAGTTGGGGTTAAAGAAGTGTAGTGAATTGATATTTTTTCTTTTAAGTTCATAAGTATTCTCCTTGTTGATATGACTTTATTATACAATATTTATTAAGCCAAGGGAACGAAAAAATAGGCACGGATGGGGTGTGCCTATTTCTCTTGGGTTTACCAATATTAGGAATATAACTAATCGATAACTTACATCTATTTTATATGGGGAGGAAAAATAGAGGGGAAAGTGCAAGTTATCTGTATATATGTTTGACGGAGTTTTTTATTTTATACATAAAAAATGAAAAAAATAAAAAAAGAATGGCTGAGGGGAGAAAATGCCATTCTTAATCTTATTATAAATATGATAATACAAAACGAAAATAAAGGGGAGAGTTTTATTATCAATAGTATTCAAAAAAATTATATAATAACTGTTCTTATGATTTGTATCTATATCGCCTCCTACAAGTATAAATATATCACTCATTTGTCTTTGTTTTATAAAAAAATTATGTTATATTGTGTTATGGTGAAGAAAGATGAAAATAGGAAATGTTGAAATTAAAAATAGAATTATTATGGCACCAATGGCTGGTATTACCAATGTTGCTTTTCGTAAGATTATAAAGGAATTTGGGGCTGGTCTTGTTGTGAGTGAAATGGTCAGTGATAAAGCTTTATGTTATGGAAATCAAAAAACAATAGAAATGTTAACAATTGATGAAAATGAGCATCCTGTGAGTATTCAAATTTTTGGTGGTGACGTAGAATCAATGGTTACAGCAGCAAAGTTTGTTGATGAACATTCTAATTGTGACATTATTGATATTAATATGGGTTGCCCTGTGAATAAAGTTTTAAAAGCACATGCAGGAAGTTATTTATTGCAGTTTCCTGATTTGGTTTATGATATTGTGAAGAATGTTGTAGAAGCAGTGAGTAAGCCAGTGACAGTTAAGATAAGAATTGGTTATGATTTTGATTCAATTAATTGTATCGAAATAGCGAAGTTAATTGAAAAAGCAGGGGCAAGTGCAATTGCAGTACACGGCAGAACACGTTCACAAATGTATGAAGGTCATGCTGATTGGTCATGGATTAAGAAGGTCAAAGAAGCTGTCAATATTCCTGTAATTGGAAATGGTGATGTGAAAACAGCTGAAGATGCCAAACGTATGTTAGAGGAAACAGGTTGTGATGCTGTCATGGTTGGGCGTGCAGCACTTGGAAATCCTTGGGTTATTAAGCAAATGGTTGAATATGTTGAAAATGGAGTCTTGTTAGAAGAACCAACTATTGATGAAAAGATTGATCAATGTTTACAACATGCGAAACGTTTAATTCCAGTTGAAGGAGAAAAGAATGCTATTCGTCAAATGAGAGGACATGCACCTTGGTATATGAAAGGTTTAAAATCTTCTGCACAAGTCAAAAATCGTTTATCTCGTATTGAGACATATCAAGAGCTAGAAGATATCTTAGAAGCTTATCGTTATTACCTACATACAGGAGATAAAACACAGTTTGAAAAATTTTCATAATCTTAAAATGAAATTAAGATGAAAGCGTTGACACTCAAATTAAGTCATGCTATGATAATAGTGTAATTTATGGATTGTCATAGCACAAATTGAGGCTACACAAAACCTGTTTACAGATATTTTTTCTGTTGACAGGTTTTTTTATTGGAAGGAGGATCTTTATGATTATTAAGAAAATATTAAATAATAATGTTGTTATTACATTAAATGAGCATCATGAAGAAATTGTTGTCATGGGCAAGGGATTAGCATATGGCAAAAAAACTGGTGATTATATTGATCCTTCTAAAATTAATAAAACTTTTGAAGTGAGTTTAAAAGAAAGTCAAAAGAAGATGATTAATATGCTGAAAGATATTCCTATTGAATATATGGAAATATCTGATGAAGTGATTCAAAAGGCAAGAAAAGAATTAGATAGTGATATAGATGATTCTTTATATATTAGTTTAACTGATCATATTCATACGAGTATCGAAAGATATAAAGAAGGGATTCCTTTAAAGAACCAATTATTATTTGAAATTAAACATTTCTATAAAAAAGAATATGAATTAGGATTATGGGCATTATCACTTATTCAAGATAAATATCATATTGCTATGGATGAAGATGAAGCAGGATTTATTGCAATGCATATTGTCAGCAGTGAGATTGGAAGAAATATTAGTGATGTGTATGAAATGACAAATTTTATTCAAGAAATTTTGAAATTGGTGAGAGATTATTTTCAAAGAGATTTTGATGAAGAGTCATTAGCTTATTATCGTTTTGCAACGCATTTAAAATTTTTTGGATTACGTGTTTTTAATCAATCAAAGTATCATCAAGAAGATTCACTGAATAATGATTTACTTGAAATTATGAAAGAAAAGTATGTGCAGCCTTATTTATGTGCATTAGAAATTAAGAATTTTATTGAAAGAAAATATCAGTACGAATTAGAAGATGAAGAGATTTTGTTTTTGACTATACATGTTGCAAAAATCATTTCTAACAAGTAAAGGAGTATAGGGAAATAAGAAGTGATTTGCATATAAATCGTTGGATGGTAACATTAAGTTGGCCAAACCTTCATGAAATTTGAAGTTTTCAAAAAGAATGGAGGAAATGAAAATGAAATATGAAAAACTTTCAAAAGAGATTATTGAAGCAGTTGGAGGAAAAGATAATATCATATCTGTCCAACATTGTATGACACGTTTAAGATTTAGTTTAAAAGATGAATCTAAAGCCAATGATGAAATGATTAAGAATATTGATGGGGTTTTATCATTGGTTAAAAAAGGTGGACAATATCAAGTTGTTATTGGGACACATGTTCATGATGTTTATTTAGATTTATGTAAGATTGCTGATATTAAAGAAGAACAGGGAGAAGAAAAACCAGAAAAGAAAAAGAATCTTTTTAATGCAATGTTCTCAGCAATCATTGGGGCTATTGGTCCTATTATTCCAATTCTTGTAGGAACTGGACTTGGAAAATGTATTTTATTGATGATTTCAACAATGGGTTGGGCTAATGCTGAAACATCTATGACTTTTTATATTTTTAACTTTGTATTTGATGCAGGATTTACATTTTTACCAGTGTTTGTTGCTGTAGCAGCAGCTAAACATTTTAAATGTAATATGTTTATGGCAGCATTATTAGGATGTGCATTGGTTCATCCGAATTGGAACGGAATTGTTTCTGCAACTGATCCAAAATTTATTGGACAAATGTTTGGATTCTTACCTGTTTATGGTATGCCATATACATCATCATTAATTCCTGCTTTATTAATGGTATGGGTTATGAGTAAAGTTGAATGGACTTTGAATAAATATATACCTGATTTATTAAAAGGAATGTTAACACCATTATTAACTTTATTAATTATGACACCATTAACATTTGTTATTTTAGCACCTGCAATGGGTATTATTTCTATTTATTTAGGTAATGCATTATTATGGGTATACAATACATTTGGAATGTTTGCTATTGCAATTATGTGTATTATTTATCCTTGGATGGTTGTGACAGGAATGCATTCAACTTTAGCGATTGCAGGGATTCAAATTTTATCACAATCTGGATATGATCCATTTTCAAGAACATTAACTTTGACAGCCAATATGGCACAAGGTGCAGCTGCGACAGCATGTGCAGTGAAAACAAAAAATAAACAATTTAGAACAACTTGTATTTCAGCTGCATTTACAGCCTTCTTTGCAGGTATTACTGAACCATGTATTTATGGTGTGTCATTAAGATTAAAGAAGCCAATGTATGCTGTTATGATTGGAAGTTGTTTAGGTGGATTGTATGCAGGATTCTGTGGATTAAAAGCCTTTGCATTTATGACACCTAGTGTTATTAATTTCCCAATGTGGATGGGTGGTAGTGGTAGTTCAAATCTGGTAAATGCAATTATTACAATGATTATTTCAGCAGTTGGTACCTTTATAGCAACTTTAATTATTGGATTTGAGGATCCAAAGGAAGAAGGAGAAGAAGCACAAGAAACAAAGGAACAACTCAACAACAATATTCTTCTTGTACATTCTCCAATTGAAGGAACAGTTATTGATTTAAATGAAGTAAATGATGAAATGTTTTCAGGTGAAGTCCTTGGAAAAGGAGTTGCTATTATTCCTGAGAATGGGAAAATTTATGCGCCAGAAGATGGTGTGATTACAGCAACTTTTGAAACAAAACATGCCATAGGATTAACAACAGATAAAGGTGTAGAAATATTAATTCATATTGGAATTGATACTGTAAAATTAGAAGGAAAACCATTTGTTCAGTGTGTGAATAAAGGTCAAAAAGTAAAACAAGGTGATTTATTAGTGGAATTTGATATGTCAGAAATAAAAAAAGCTGATTTAGATCCTACAACTATGGTTGTTGTCACAAATTCAGATAAATTTTTAGAAGTGATTCCAACAAAACAAAAAACTGTAAATCAAAATGATATACTTTTAACAATTATTTAGTGAGGTAAAATTATGATATATGCTGATTTACATGTTCACACCAATCATAGTGATGGAACACAATCTATTGATTCAGTTTTTAAACAGGCAAAGGAAAAAGGAATACATACAATAGCCATTACAGATCATGATACAGTTGATCATTACCAAGATATTTTATCAGTAGCTCAAAAATATCAATTAGAAACAATTCGTGGAGTTGAAATGAGTTGCTATGATGAAGATGTTGGGAAAAAGATACATATTGTCGGTTTGTGGCTAAATGAAGAAGTTCCCCATGTTGAAAAGTTATGTCAACAAACATTGAAATGTCGTGATCAGTATCATCACCATCTTATTGAACTCTTAAACCAAAAGGGGTATGATATAAGTTATGAAGATGCCAAGGCATTTTCACCTTATAATATTGTTTTTAAAATTCATATTTTCTTAGCTTTAATGAAAAGATATCCTCATGATATGAATATGAGTCGTTATCGTGAGTTATTTGCTGGACAAACTTCACGAGATGTTGATAAACAAATGGGATACATTGATATTCAAAAAGGCATTGAAGCTATTCATCAAGATGGTGGAATTGCCATATTGGCACATCCTTGTGAATATGATAATTATGATGAAATTGAAAAATATGTTGGATTTGGATTAGATGGTATTGAAATTTCTCATCCAAGTATGCAACAAGAAGATTATCCTAGAACTTTAGAATATGCCAAAAAATTTCATCTCTTAAAAAGTGGTGGTAGTGATTTTCATGATGAACGTCTCACTATTTTAGGAAAATTTGGATTAACAAAAGAACAATATGAATTATTAAAGAGAAAGGTTCATAAAATATGAGAGAATTGAAGATTCGTAATTTTAGAGATGTGAGTGGATATAAAAATAAATATGGTGAAATCATGAAAGCAAATCAAATCTTTAGAGGGGCGTCGTTAGACGCCATCTCTTTAGATGATGCAAAATATTTAGAAGATGTATTTGGTATACGTTATATTTTGGACTATCGTGATGAAAAAGAAGCAGAACTTGCTAAAGATATTGCATTTCCAACGGCTCAATATGAACGCATTGGTGCATTGCAGCTTGAAGAACATAGTGAACAAGGTTTTGATTTTGGCAATATGCTTGAAGGAAGAATGACTCCTGATAAATTAAAGTTTTTAACTCAATATATTCAAGAAGGATATAAACAGATGGCATTTGATAATCCTGCTTATCATCGTTTATTTGAATTATTATTGAGAAATGATGGACATGTTTATTTTCATTGTTCAGCAGGCAAAGATCGTACTGGAGTGAGTGCTTTTTTAATTATGATTGCTTTAGGGATGAGTGAGGAAGATGCCATTGCTGAGTATATGTTATCAAATGAATATCTCCATGATTTTGTAGAAGATTTTTATAAACAACATCATATTCCTAAAATATTTAGAAAATATTGTGATCCATTATTATTAGTGGAAAAAGAAAATATTATGTTAACAATTCAATCTATTTTAGATAAATATCCAAATTATGATACTTTTTTAGAAAAAGAATATAACTTAGATGAAAAGAAAAGGGAGTTGTTAAGAGCGTATTATTGTGAATAGGAGATGATACAATGATTCATTGGGAATGGTTTTTAAGGATTATGATTGCTGGGTTTTGTGGAGCATTTATAGGCTATGAAAGAAGAAATAGAAACAAGGAAGCAGGAATTAGAACACATACTATTATTGCTTTAAGTGCGGCTTTAATCATGATTGTTTCTAAATATGGTTTTGCAGATGTCAAAGAGTATGATGCTGCACGTATGGCTGCCCAAATTGTCAGTGGTGTTGGGTTTTTAGGTGCTGGTGTGATATTTGTAAGACATGGAACAGTATCTGGATTAACGACAGCGGCTGGAATGTGGGCAACTGCTGGAGCTGGCTCTTGTATTGGGGCAGGACTTTATGATATTGGTATTGTTGCAACTTTATTTGTAGCTGGTGTCCAATTTATTTTTCATAGAGGATTTTTTAGAAAGTTTACTAATCAAGGACAAGTTATTCAATTACAAATTAGTCAAGATGCTACGGCTTTAGGCGATATTCAGCATATTATGAAAAAACATGGTGTGACGATTCAATCTATGAAGGTAGAAGTATTAGATCGAGATACACTGTTTATAGAAATTGATGCTGTTACATCACAAATGTTTAATAGAGAAGATTTATTAGAAGAATTGATGGATAAAAAATATATGAAAATGTTTAGTTATGCATAAAATATGTTGATGACAAGAAGAAAAACCAAGTTCTTAACTTGACAAGGACTTGGTTTATTTATATAATACATGCGTATAGAAAAAAAGGCTAAGAATAGACAAGTAGTTGTTAAGATGTATAACTAGAGAGTCCTGATGGTGGAAATGGATGATAATATTAACAATGAATAAAGACTAGGAGCTGTATTTTGGATCAAAGGTGATAAAATAACGTGTGCCGCGTTACAGGCTAGACTCTGTTAGGAGTTGAAAAGATTACTATAGTGATATAGTAATGAATTAGGGTGGTAACACGATATCTCTCGTCCCTTGCGGATGGGAGTTTTTTATTTGGAAAGGAGAAAACAATGGAAGAAAGACAATTTAGTGAACAAGAATTAGTAAGACGTGAAAAATTAGAATTTTTAAAGGAAAGAGGAATTGATCCTTTTGGACAAAGATTTGATGTGACTCATTTTTCTACACAAATTAAAGAAGAGTTTGCTGGAAAAACACATGAAGAATTAGAAGAAATGGCAATACCTGTAAAAGTAGCAGGAAGAATTATGACAAAACGTCGTAAAGGAAAAGTCTGCTTTATGCATATTCAAGATAGAGATGGACAAATTCAAATCTATGTGAGAAAAGATGTTATTGGTGAAGATGAATATGAAGTTTTAATCAAGAGTGATATTGGTGATATTGTTGGAATTGAAGGAACTGTTTTTGTTACAAATACAGGTGAACTTTCAGTCAAAGCAACAAAATATGTTCACTTAACAAAAGCATTACGTCCTTTACCTGAAAAATATCATGGTTTAAGTGATGTTGAAGAAAGATATAGAAGAAGATATGTTGATTTGATTATGAATGAAGAATCAAGAAAGATTGCTTTTGCAAGACCTAAAATTATTCGTTCAATTCAAAATTATTTAGATGGTCAGGGATATGTTGAAGTAGAAACTCCAGTTTTAAATCCTATTTTAGGTGGAGCTGCTGCTAGACCATTTATAACTCATCATAATACTTTGGATACTGATTTCTATTTAAGAATTGCTACTGAATTATCTTTAAAGAGATTAATTGTTGGTGGTATGGATGCTGTTTATGAAATTGGAAGATTATTTAGAAATGAAGGAATGGATAGAACACATAATCCTGAATTTACAACAATTGAAGTTTATAAAGCATTTAGTGATCTTGAAGGAATGATGGATTTAACTGAAGGTATTATTTCTAATGCTGCAAAGGTTGTTTGTGGAACTTATGATATTGAATATAAAGGACATCAATTATCATTAGCTCCTGGATTTAAACGTATTTCTATGACTGATGCAATTAAAGAAAAAACTGGTATTGATTTTGCTAGTGATATGACTTTTGAAGAAGCAAAAGCATTAGCTGAGCAAAGACATATTGAAGTAGAACCTCATTTTGGTTATGGTCATATTATTAATGCTTTCTTTGAAGAATATGTGGAAGAAACAATTGTTGAACCTACTTTTGTATATGGTCATCCAATTGAAATCTCTCCACTTGCAAAGAAAAACTTAGATGATCCACGTTTTACACAACGTTTTGAATTATTTATTTGTGGTAATGAATATGCAAATGCATTTACTGAATTAAATGATCCTATTGATCAATATGAAAGATTTGCTAATCAATTAAAAGAAAAAGAATTAGGTAATGATGAAGCAAATGAAATGGATTTAGATTATGTAGAAGCATTAGAATATGGTTTACCACCAACAGGTGGAATGGGTATGGGAATTGATAGACTTGTTATGTTATTGACTGGTCAAGAAAGTATCCAAGAAGTTATCTTGTTCCCGCAAATGCGTCCGAAAAAATAGCTGATAAAATCCACGTATTTGGATTGTAAAACTAATTAGAAATATAACAAAAGCATAACAATAGGTAAAAATTATGTCATTTAAAATGATTTAATTTAGCTTAGAATTATGCTTTTTTCATTTGTGCTTAAAATCAATAAATATAACAGATGAGCACAATTAGTGAATTTTTATAACTCTTTTTGTCGCAAACATAAGTAAACTGAAGGAATATCAAAGTTGAAACGATTTATATAGATAGTCGTATTTATTTAGCATTTGGGTCAATAAGAAGTGGAACATTAACTTAAGGGGATTGTTGATATGTCTAATTTATATAATTTTTATGATTAACTGAAAAAAGATGAACAGCAAGTATAAGTGTTCATCACAAATTGATTACCAGTAAATATTTTAAGATTGATATTCTTATTTTTTATATGATTCTAACAATAATATTGTTGTTAAAGAAAAAATACTCTCATAAAAAAGATTCAAAAATTATAAGATGTTATTGAGTCTTTTTTTAGCAATAGAAAGATATTCACAGATAAATTTTAGTATAAATCATCAGTTGAACTACATGTGAGAGAAACTTCTTAAATAGTGTTATTAGAAGAACTTTCTTGTTACTATAAGGAGAAATTTAATTTTTGAACTAAAATAGAATTAGCGGTTAAATCCACTTTAAGAGTTGAATTTTTTCTCTATCTTGAGTATTTTCTTAAAATTCATAGTCCTATATATTTTATGCAATCATTTAAATGATTACAATTATTAAATTCCATTTATGCTTATTGTATTAACTGTTTTGCTTGCTGTTTTATATACAAAAATGAATTAAATATTAAGTAGAATGATAGATATAAAATGGTACAAATGTACTACAAAATCAATGTCTTCTATTTTAAGATTGGCAAGTTTCATAGCCTCTATATAATTTTTTTGATAAGCAACACGATCATATAAATAAACACAGTGATATAAAATAGTAAGGTATATATCAAATGCTTTTTGTCTGTCTATGTTGAATGTTTTTTCTAAAATATTGAATAAATTTTTTGTATGTTCAAATGTTTTTACTTTGAATTCTGCAAGTTTTTCAATGGTTACATTTGTTTCAATAATAGCATTTAATATTTGGTGATATTTAATAAAGTCTAAATGTTGGTATATTGTTTTGCTCATGACTTCTGATAATAAATCAGGAGTTATTTTTTTATTTATCAATTGCTCAACTATGTCATCTATCATTGCTTTTTCTTTTTGAAGATAAATCATCAAAAAGATTTCCTCTTTTGATATAACATATTTATATAACCCACCTCTTGCAAGACCTACCTCTTTTGCAATGACAGATAGTGTAATTTCATGATATGTTTTTTCATGAAATAAGCGATCTGTAACATCCATAATTTGTTGTAATCTTATAATTTTGTTTTCCTGACTTTTTGCTCGTATAAAGTGTTTATCCATTGTTTTCCCACCTTTTATTGCATTATAACAAAAAATTATTTAAAAATCAATTGACAAGAGACAAAGTGTCACTTATAATATTTTATGTAAGAGACACATCGTCTCTAAAATATAAGGAGGGTTACTATGAGAGATTTTGTGTATCAAATGCCAGTAAAAGTTTATTTTGGAGAAAATGGTGTTAAACAGCATTTGAAAAATGAATTGAAACATTATGGAAAGAACATCATGATAGCTTATGGAAAAGGGTCAGTTAAAAAAAATGGAATTTATGATGATGTTGTCAATGTCTTAAATGAGTGTGGAAAGAATATCATTGATTTCCCTGATATTCCAGCAAATCCAACTTATGAGAAAGTTTTAGAAGGAATCAAATTATATAAAGAAAATGATGTTGATTTAATTCTTGCTGTTGGTGGCGGATCGGTTGTAGATTGTTGTAAGATCATTTGTGCAGGAACTGAAGTTAATGATGATATTTGGGAACTAGAATTTGAAAAAGGTATTATTCCTGAAAAAATGGGTAATTTCGCAGTCATTTTAACATTATCAGGCGCAGGAGCAGAAATGGACTGTTTAGGTGCTGCAACATATGAAGCAAAACATGAAAAGAAAACTTTAGTCGGACCATATGCTAAATTTGTTATTGAAGATCCTCAATATATTATGAGTGTTCCATATAAGGTATTTATGCCAGGAGTTTTTGATAGTTTAACACATTGTATGGAAACTTATTTTGGGAAAACTTTCAATGTATCAGATTTGATGAATGAAGGGTTAATGAAAGATATCATTTATAATATGAAAGAATTAATCAATGGTCATGACACAATAGAGGTACGTTCTAATTTAATGTGGGATGCATCATTAATTCAAACTTTCTTATTTAATGTTGGTAAACCAGGTGATTTTCAAGCACATCAAATTGAAAATGCATTAGGTGCATACTCACATGGGACTCATGGTAAACAACTTGCAGTTATTCAACCAGCATATTATCGAGCTGTATATAAAAATGAGATAAGCAAATTTGCAAGATTTGCAAGAAATGTTATGGGTGTTAACGAAAAAGGGAATGATGAAGATATTGCATTAAAAGGAATTGAAGCATTAGAACGTTTAATTAAAGATGCTAATCTAGCAACTACATTTACTGAAATGGGATATGAATTAACAAAAGATGTTGCAAAAGTTGTTTCACAAATTTGTGGAGTGTCTAGCACTGGTCCAAAAGAATTAACTCGTGAAGAAATATATGAATTATTAATGAGTTGCAGATGATTTATTAATAAAGAAAGGATGAAAGAAATATGATTAAACATTTATATTTAATGAGACATGGAGAAACATTATTTAATGAAAGAAGAAAAATTCAAGGATGGAGTGATTCCCCATTAACAAACAAAGGAATAAAACAAGCTGAGGTTGCAAGAGAATGTTTAAAGGATATTCAATTTGATCATTATTATAGTTCTACATCTGAAAGATGTTGTGATACTTTAGAAATAGTAACTGATTATAAGGTTGAATATAAGCGATTAAAACAGTTAAAAGAAAGAAACTTTGGTACTTTTGAGGGTGAAAGTGAAGACTTAAATCCTAAAAGAGATGGTACGTTTGATTATGATGATTTATTCCCTCATTATGGTGGAGAATACTTAGAAGATGTTGTGAAAAGAATGTCTAACACTTTAAAAGAAATTATGGATAAAGAGGATCATAAAAATGTTCTTGTTGTTTCACATGGTGGTGCTTGTTATTCGTTTTTAAGTAGTGTTGTTGATCCAGTTATTGTTGATAAGCATGGAGGATTTACTAATTGTTGTATTCTACATTTTGAATACGAAAATGGTCAATTTAAATATATAGAAATTATAAGACCACAAGTTGAAGATAATAACTGAAGAAATTATAAAAATTGAGGGAAGAAGCAGAGCGTTAGATATCATTTATATTAAATGGCATATAAAGTGGAATAGAAAATGTTGCAAATTAAAGATATATAATGCCTCATAAACACTTGAAAAAGCTTGTGTTTTTGTATTGTTCTATACGAAATAGTTTTAGATTATGTAGAAGCATATAGAATATGGTTTACGACTAACAGGTGGAATGGGTATGGGAATTGATAGACTTGTTATGTTATTGACTGGGCAAGAAAGTATCTAAGAAGTTATTTTATTCCCACAAATTAGGACAAGGTATACCTTGTCCTAATAATCTTTAATTCTATTTTCTTTTTATAATACACGGATTAGAATAATATTTAATTGTTTTGCATTTTTTCTTTTATTGAGTGTATAGCCTATGGTAAAATTATATTAGAAAAACAGTTGAGAGGATGTGTCGCTTGTATGAAGAAAAAAATAATAATTTTTAGTGTTGTATTCATTTGTATAGTTTCTATTGCTTTTATCTTTTTTACAAGAAAAGATGATGATATATATACTCCAACTATCAAGGATATCGATAACTTCACAATTGAAAATAACAATAGATATATCATACTTTATAGTAGTGAAGACAATAAATATTATTTAGGTAAAGTATCAACTTATACACTTGATGATAACTTATACTATTTAGGAGATACTGCTTGTAATTTTAAAAAAGTGAATAATAATCTTATTGTTATAAGTAATAGCGAGCAAGTTGTTTATTCTAGTGGAGATTACGATTTTTTACCTGATAAAGTATATGATATCAAAACAATGGGAAATTTGATGATATCTTATGATAGTAAAAATCATGATATGCAAATACTTAAAAGAAATTCTGAAGCAAAATGTATTTTAAAATTTAAATATTATAATAATTTTATTCCTGTTGATTTAATTGAAACATAGGAAATATAAATAAAATTTGTATAAGTGTAAAGAGGCTGTAACGAATAAGTAGTTTTTTGACTGCTTAGGACGTTCAGTCCTTTT
>UPXV01000012.1 GCA_900538465.1 uncultured Erysipelotrichaceae bacterium | reverse complement strand
TGGCCGTTGTGGGAACCTCTGGCAGCGGCAAGTCCACCCTGCTTCACATGATGGGTGGGCTGGACACCCCTACTTCCGGCAATGTCATTGTCCGGGACAAAGAGCTGTCAAAAATGAACGACGAACAGCTCACCATCTTCCGCCGCCGCAACATCGGCTTTATCTTCCAGAACTATAACCTTGTTCCCCTCCTGAATGTGTATGAGAACATCGTCCTGCCGGTGGAGCTGGACGGGGACACGGTGGATCAGAAGTTTTTGGACGAGATCGTTCACTTGCTGGGGCTGGAAGATAAGCTGAAAAATATGCCGAACAATCTTTCTGGCGGGCAGCAGCAGCGTGTGGCTATCGCCCGCGCTCTGATTACCAAACCAGCAATCGTACTGGCCGACGAGCCAACCGGCAATCTTGACAGCAAGACCAGTGCCGAGGTGCTGGGACTTATCAAGCGAACCAGCGTGGAGTTTTGCCAGACCGTAGTTATGATTACGCACAACAACGATATTGCCCGCCTTGCAGATCAGATTGTCCGCATTGAGGACGGCAAGATTGCGGAATAAGGAGGTGGCAGGCTATGACATGGCCTTTTGAAAATGATACCAGCGGTATAGTAAAGCGAATATCAAATCGAAGTATATCAGCAAATCGAAAAAGAAATATCTTTATTGTTTTGACGATTACACTTGCGAGTGCATTACTATCCGCCATTGTCCTCTATGGCTTTGGGGTTATGCAGGAAACGCAAAACCGCAACCAAAAAACAGCACAGATTATGTATCATGCTATTTCTGAACAACAGGGGCAGGAACTATACAATCAGGAAGGACTTGCGTGGGTTGGGGAATTTTTTAACGCATTTTCTGAACAGGTAAACCATTCAACCGTTAATTTTACTTATGCAAATGCGGATATGTTAAAATCGCAAAGTATGCCCTATTCGGGAAATTTGCCAACTTCGGAAGATGAAATTGTAGTACAGGAATCTTTTTTGGATAGTTTGGGATATTCAAATGAATTGGGACAGACAATTCAAATCCCCTTTTCTGACGGAACTATCCATGATTTCAAACTGACAGGAATCTTAAATGTGAAAACTGGCGATATTGGACGCTATACAGCCATTATATCGAAAGAATTCGTAAGACAGCAGTATGGCGACAGGGGCATGATTGATTATTACATTGGGTTGAAAGACGCTCAAAACATGAGCGAGAAAGAAGCCACCAGCTATGCAAACACTCTGGCACAGCAATTAGAAATTTCCGATGATAATGTTATTGTTCGATCCACATATTTTAACTTAAAGGACGAAAATCGCGGAAGTGATATGCTGTTTTATTTCTTGATCGGCTTTATAACTTTTATTGGCTCCGGCATTGTTATCTATTCAATTTTTTATATTTCAGTAGCAAGCAGTATCCGTAACTATGGACAGCTTCGCACAATCGGAACAACAAAACGGCAGATCAAAAAGATGGTTTACCGCGAGGGAAAATTACTTGCTGCCATCGCTATTCCTATTGGTTTGATTATTGGAAATGTGATTGGGTACTTTTTGGTTCCTGCTGGTTGGTACTGGCTGACTACTTTATGTGTGACGGCTGGAGTTGGTCTTTTTGCATTTATGATTGTGATAATTGCAATTCATACTCCTGTAAAAAGAGCTGCGGCAGTATCTCCGCTGGAAGCATTGCGATATTCCGATTATCAGGAGAAAATGAAAGAAAGTTCCGTGTTGCACCGTAAAATAACGCCTGCTTCACTTGCTAAAATGAATCTGTCCAGGCAAAAGGCAAAATCCACTTTAACAATACTTTCTCTTTCACTCGGCGGAGTATTGGTTGTATTGATTTCGACAATGTTAGTTTCTTATGATGGCATCGCAGAGGCACGAGGCAGGGCTTTCCCTGTTGGTGAATTTAATATTCAGCTCAACGCAAATCAATCGTGGGACACCGCCGATATTTCTTTGGCTAGATTACAGCAAAAGAATTTGCTAAATCTTGATTTTGTAAATGCCGTAGAATCTATTGATGGCGTTACAGCAACCAAACGCTGGTATTACACGGATGCAGAATATAGCGTAAATGGTAATTCGGGAAAATGGATTCAGGGTTTTCGTCGAGATGAACAACAGAATTTGGAGAAAGAACTAATTGTAGGCACGATTGATTATGATGAACTGGTTGCAGGCAATGGTATTGTCCTGCTTCAAGAGCGTGCCGATCTTTATGATATAGAGTCTGCGTTGGGTGATACCGTCAAAGTGAACTATGAAACCGAATCTGGCCAAATTCACACAAAAACCTATACAGTCATGGGCATTGTAAACAAATATTCTTACTCCGGCTTCTCAAAATGCTTTACGCTTCCAGAGCAGCTTATGAATGAAGCGACCGGGATAGATTGCACGGGTACTATTTCCGTAATTATAGATACAGATAAATTCGATACGATTGAAGCTGCATTAAATCAACTGATAGACGGAAATAGTGATTTGGTTATGGAAACAATAAGAGAAAGTATAACTTATTATAGTGGACTTCAACAACTTTCTTTCGGGGTGTTGTTGATAGTGGCTGTTATTGTTCTGTGCTTTTCTTTGATCAACCTTGTAAATACAACAATCACAAATTTTCTGTCCCGGAGGCAGGAAATTGGAATGTTGCAGGCGATTGGTTTGAGTAAAAAGCAACTGATCAAAATGCTGTGTTATGAAGGGTTGATTTATTCAGTTTTTGCTACGCTTGTAACATTGGTTTTTGGAACTGGGCTTGGCTTCCTATCCGTACAGGTAGTTGCGAAAACGATGAATCCATACTTTTATTATTCATTTCCGTGGCTGATTGTATTGATATATTTGGCAATCCTGCTGCTTGTGCAGTTTACCTTGATTTCTTACACAACTGGAAATCTGAAAAAGCAATCTCTTGTTGAGCAAATCAGAGCGATGGACTAACCAAATACTTTTCAATTTTGCATTGCATAACGGAAAAATACATGTACTTTCATAACACGCAACATTATTGATAAAAGAAATGGCCGCAGATTACCTAAAATGTTCCTGGGGTGTATATATGAAAAGACCGCAAGAATAATGAAAAGCGGCATGTCCCATTTTATTATAATGAAAGCAGGAAGGAGGGAAACCATGAACAGCCAAAAAGTTGAGAATATAGCGGCAGTGATTTCTTACATCGAATCACATCTCAATGAAAAATTGGATTTAGACGCTGTTGCAAATGCGGTTTGCTATTCCAAGTACCATCTGCACCGAATGTTCACAGATACGGTTGGGATTACGCTTCACGACTATATCCAGCGCAGGCAGCTGACCGAAGCGGCAAAGCTATTAGTGTTTTCTAAAAAGCCGATTATTGAAATTGCGCTGATCGCCGGCTATGAAAGCCAACAGGCGTTTACTTCCATCTTCAAATCCATGTATAAGCAAACGCCGCTGGAATATAGACAAAACGAAGTCTTTTATCCTTTGCAACTGGAATTTACATTGAACAAAAACCCAAATGTTCCTGATACGATTATGCAAGAGATTTCCTATGCTACGCTGGAAGATATTCCCGACTGGATGAATTTTATTACACTTGTCATTGACGGTTTTCCCTGCCTTGATGAAAACGCCCATCTGGAACAAGTCAGGCAATATGTCGGACAGCGCCAGGCCCTTATTATGCGGGATGGTGCTACTATCATTGGAGCTGCCGCATTTTCTTATCAGACCGGAAGCATCGACTTTCTGGCTGTGCATCCGCAATATCGGCATTATGGAGTGGCAAAGGCTTTCCTTGAGTTTATGATGTGCAATATATTTGCAGGCCGTGAAATCAGTATTACTACTTTCCGCGAGGGAGATAAAGCCGATACAGGACAGAGAGAGGACTATAAACGTCTGGGTTTTGCCGAGTCGGAGCTTCTCACTGAATTTGGCTATCCCACCCAACGGCTCATTCTATCACCAAAACAGGAGAAAGGCGACAATGGATGATAACATTTTAGACCAAAAATGGAGCGCAGGATCACTCCTGCGCTTCGCATTTCCCACCATCGTGATGATGATTTTTATGGGACTATATACCATCGTGGACACAATTTTTGTGGCGCAGTTTGTCAATACGGACGCACTTTCCTCTATCAACATCGTGTGCCCTGTTATCAATATCTCGGTAGGGCTGGGTACAATGATTGCAACGGGCGGAAACGCGATTGTTTCCAGAAAAATGGGAGCAGGTAAAAATCAGGAGGCAAAGGAAGATTTCACCCTGCTTATTATCACAGGCGCAGTGATTGGATTTCTCATTCTTTTGGGCGGGACAATTTGGATTGACAAAATCATTTATGCCCTTGGAGCCAGCGACCTGCTCTTTCCCTACTGTAAAGGCTATCTCATGGTGCTGCTTTTATTTATTCCAGCGAATATATTGCAGACGCTGCTTGCAAACCTCTTTGTGACAGCCGGAAAACCGGGTCTTGGTTTTGGATTATCTGTGCTGGCTGGCGTGGCGAATATCATTTTGGACTATGTTTTCATTGTCCTCTATGACCTGGGTATCCAGGGCGCAGCTTTGGGGACGGGCTTTGGCTTCCTGATCCCCACAGTCGTCGGGCTGGCATATTTTGCCCGGAGCAAAGGAACGCTGTCTTTCACAAAGCCAAAATTGAAATTGGCAGTCATCGGAGAAAGCTGTTTTAACGGCTCCTCTGAAATGGTAGCTCAGCTTGCAACTGCTGTTACGACATTCCTGTTCAATCGCACTATGATGAAACTGCTGGGAGAGGATGGCGTTGCGGCCATCACAATTATTATCTACTCCCAATTTCTGCTGAACACGCTGTATATCGGTTACTCTATGGGAATAGCGCCTATCATCGGATTTAACTATGGAAATAGGAATAAGATTCAGCAGAAAAGGGTTTTCTCTATCAGTATGCGGTTTATCGGGTTGGCATCGGTACTGATCTTTGCGGTTTCCATGTTTGGCGGCTCCTATATTGTACGGTTGTTTGCGAATGATACGTCGGAAGTATATCAAATTGCAGCGAATGGTTTCACTATTTTTTCATATAGTTTTCTATTCTGCGGTTTGAATAATTTTACATCCGCAATGTTCACAGCATTGTCAAACGGAAAAATATCTGCAGTTCTTTCTTTTTTGCGGACATTCGGACTGCTGGCCGGGGGTATTTTGCTATTGCCCCGTATTTGGGGAATAACGGGAGTATGGCTGGCGGTACCTGTCGCAGAGGGGATTATGTTTGTCGTATCTGCCATCTGCCTGATACATTACAGGAAAAAATATTCTTATTAAACAAGAAACTGTTTCTGTATTATAAGGGGTTATGTTTTTATATAGTCATGCTAAAAGTGACGAATGGCAGCTTTATTCAGTCAAAATGAAAGTACAAGTACTTACACTGATGGAAGGGGTGACGGTATGGGAAATTAGCTGTATTTGATATATCTGAACCGGGCGGCATAATTGCAGAAAAGCTGCTCATGCTGTTAAGCACCCGTCAGCGTCAGGAGTTAGTAAATTATCTTATCAATTCTCAAAAGTTACAGAATGATCTGGCTAACAGCCCATGCGCCATTTCCGAAAATTATAGGATGCAGACAGCCATTGATGAACCATTTACAGAGATTCGCATAGGTGATTTATACTTCTGCCAGGAACAACGGATTGTATGTATTGGCGAGCAGGAAATCAAATTAACGGCTAAGGAATTTGACATTCTTGCTTTGTTAATTACTCACCCGAAACGAGTATTTACTTATGAACTGATTATGGAATTGGTCTGGAACGAGGATTATTCCTACTACTCCCGCAAGGCAGTCAACAACCATGTGAGCAATCTGCGGAAGAAGCTGAAAGTTACGCAAGACGCCCCAGACTATATAAAAAGTGTTATTGGCATAGGTTATAAATTTGAAGTATTCTGAGAAAGACCACAAGGCAATTTTATTTGTCTTGTGGTCTCTATTATAATATGAGGCTCTCTTGTAAAATCCGTTTGAGACCGTGATTACCTCAAAACACATTTTATATAAGCCTTACCAAAACTATGATGTTTCAGGAAAGAACATAGAATTTACTCCTGTATAATCCCCCAAAAGGAGGCTGATGAAGGATAAGCCTTCTGCGCTTCCTTTTCGGGGAGGGCTGATAATGCTACCAAAGGGTAATATTCAACAGAATGGTTATTTTACATATAAAGCTTTATGCGCCGTAATCCATGTGGTGTGGATTGCGGCGTTTTTAAGTTTGGCCGAATTTACAATAGTTTTATATCATACACCTTCCTGCGCGCCCATTCTTCTATGGGCGCGCATTTCATATATAAGCGGCTGTTACAACAAGAGTTATCCACGCTGCCGTTCTCCACCCTCTGATTTCGATTTTGCTTACCAATCTAAAAATCGAAATTGGAGGAATTACCCATGAAAGAAATTAACCTGCGGGACTATTACCCGTTTTATACAAAAGATACTGTTGTTGAAGTGCCTGACGAGGTGGCCGACCTGCTCCGGGAATATAAATTAAACGAGGCAGCCTATTTTCTGCGTACATACCGGCATAAGGCATATTTCTCTTTGGACTATGACAAGAATGTTGAACATGATGCCCTTGTGATCGTGCTGGCACCGGAAGATATTCTGATTCAGAAAGAAGAACGTGCCAGGTTGTTCCGAGCTATTTCTATGTTACCGGAAAAACAGCGAAACCGGATATGCTCGCATTATCTGCTTGGCATGAGCTTTTCGGAAATTGCCAAAAGCGAACATTCGGCGGTAAGCTCCGTGCATGAAGGAATCCAGCGCGGGCTTCGGCGTCTGAAAAAAATTTTGGAAGAAATTTGAGTCAGCCCCCGAAAATAACCCTCAAAAATGAAATGAATAATAGAGGGACATATTTATCCGGCGGGACAAGCCTGACGGGTGTGGCCGTATAGCACATGCTCCGGCCCGCCCCAACTGAAATAATGTCATAACTGCCATGCCCCTCGCTTGCTCCTTGACAACCGAATATACGCTGTTACAGGTACTTCATTCTGTGTTCCGAGCGGCAGATGGGGCGGCGCGGTGACAGGCAGCCTAAGGAGGTGATGAATCCAGGCTGTCCGAGCGATCAACGCAACCCACGAAACCGGCTGTGGCAGGCCGGACGCGATAACGACGCAGATCATAATGGTACTTCCTCACGGCTCCCTAAAGACTTGGGGAGAGTTCCTGCGGCGTTCGCCTGCTCTGGCAAAGCGGCGGCGTATGCGGGGCTATGATGCGGTGACGCTATCCGCAGCCTGTGACAGCCCCGCCCTGGTAGACCAGGGCTTGCCGGGGGGCGTGGCAAATACGGCAACAAAATCGAAATCAGATACAATGGGCCGGGTCTGTGACTGTATAGGCGCAGGTCCGACCTATTCATGTGGTTTTGATGAAAGAATATAGAAATCACGGAAGGGGGGAATCAATACAACATATCTCCGACAAAAACAAACAAAACAAAGTAACGCACTGAAAGTTATCCCATGATATGGTATAATCAGAAAGATAGATTTTTGAAATTAGTACAAAAGGTGGTATGCGGCATGAAAATATTATATGTTACTGATTTGCATGGAGATAAAAGCAAATACAGGAAAACGATGGACATTGCCATTAAGAAAAATATCGGCGTCATTGTGAATGGCGGGGATATGCTTCCTAAACTTGGTGAAAGACATCTGGAGCAGCCTTCGTTTATCAATGGATTTTTAAGGGACTATTTTTCGGAACTTGAAAAGCATGGCATTACATATCTCGCCATGCTAGGGAATGACGATCTTCTGTCAGTGGATGGACTGTTTGATACAGTCTGCGGGGAATCGGGAAATATTCATAATATAGCCGGCAAAAAGGTTCGAGTTGGTGAATATGAGTTTATTGGAATGAACCATATTTTAGACCATCCTTTCGGGTGCAAGGATAGGGTTGTCACAGAAACGCATTATATTCCGCAGAGGCAGCTGAGCACTGTTGCCGGTATTTCCAATGAATACGGCTATGACAGGATATATAACTGGCTGGAGTATTCAAGGACAGAACTTCCTCTTATGTGCGATATTCTGAAAGATTTGCCGGAACCGGAAAATCTCAGGCAGACAGTCTATGTGATGCACATGCCTCCTGCCGGATTGAGGCTGGGACAGCTTTTGTATCAGGATTTGGATATAGGCTCTGTAGATATTTATGATTTCCTGAAAAAGAAACAGCCGCTGCTCTCCTTGCACGGGCATATTCACGAAAGCCCTGATACGGAAAAAGGGAAATGGATAAACCAGATACTTGACACGGCCTGTATTCAGACGGGCCAGACAGAACTTAACGACAACAATATGGTCTATGCGGAGATTGACCTGCAAAGCAGGGAGTATTCGCGGAAAATAACAAATGTATAATGACAGGAAAGCACCAGCGATGGTGTTTTTTTGTTACCCGGAAATGAGGTGGAACATGGAGAACCAAAAACAGTCAGACACGATCCAGATCGGGAACACGACATTTTATGTAACAGCAACTTTTTCTGGAACAGTCCAGTTGCAGCATTTGATAAAAAGATTGATACAAAAGGAAATTGAGCAGGAAAACAGTGCCGGTTAGCCGAAAAAATAACGCAGCAAATGGCTGAAAATAGTCTGGAAACATGATATAATCATAGAGTACAAAGTAGTTTGTTTGCTGTTGGAAAGGAGCAGAAATGTTAAAACAGCAGACAAAACTTCCAGTTAGATTATATGCACGTTTATCCAAAGATGACGGGGATGCTGATAAGGAAAGCAACAGCATTACCAACCAGTTGCAGATGTTAAGGTATCATGCAAAAGAAAAAGGCTTTGAAGTGATCGGCGAATATGTGGACGATGGAATTTCCGGAACCACCTTCGACCGGCCGGACCTGAACCGTATGATTAAGGATGCTATGGAAGATACAAGGCCAACCGGTATCATGGTCAAGGATATGTCGCGTTTCGGGCGAAACAATGCCATGTTCATGTACTATGTGGAAGAAATCTTCCCCAACAATGACATTTTGTTTATTGCCCTGAATGACGATGTTGACACAAGGTTTGATGAAAATGAAATGATGCCGTTCAAATCCATTATGAATGAGTATTATGCCCGTGACACATCAAAGAAAATCCGCAGCGTCAAGAAAACGATGGCTTTGAATGGTGGGTTTTGCGGTTCCTTTGCCCCATATGGTTATACGGTCGATCCAAAGAACAAACGTCAATTACTGATAGACCCGGAAACAGCGCCTACCGTCAAGCGTATCTTTGAATTATCGAAGCAAGGCAACAGCGTACATCAGATTGCAAGGGCTCTATGTGAGGATGGAATTTTAATCCCACGGGCATACAGGGCAATGAAGAACGGCACACTGGACACAAGCACCGGATTCAAGTTTCCGACAGACTGGGTGGGGAAAAATGTAAAAATGATTTTGGAGAATCAAGTGTATCTGGGTCACATGGTGTCTCATAAGACACAGACAAAATCATTTAAGAACAAAAAACTGGTATCGGTTCCTAAAGAGGACTGGATCATAGTACGAAATACCCATGAGGCTATTGTGGACGAGGAAACCTTTGAGCTGGTACAGAAATTTATCAGCGTGAAGAAACGGCCTAATAAGACAGGACGCCCTAATATGTTTGTGGGGCTTGTGAAATGCCCGGATTGCGGCCGCAATATGGCTTTCTCAAATCCAAATGGAAGGGAGCCCCGGTTCCGCTGCAGGACCTATGCGAGAAACAGCAATCTTTGTACGACACACGCAATTTCGTATGACGCATTACAGCAGATTGTTATGGGCGATATTCAGAAACACATTAAGAGCATGGAAGCCCTGGGCGATCAGTTCATCGAAGAAATGCACGAATTGAGCGAAAAAGGCGGCGGCCAGAAAATCAAGCAATTCAGGCAGGACTTGGAAATAGCTGAAAAACGGATTGCGGAAATTGACAGTGTAATTATGAAGCTCTTTGAGCAGAATGCTTTGGGGAAGATTTCAGATGAACGTTTCGAGAAAATGTCGTCGGCTTATGAGAACGAGCAGAAAGAGCTCACCCAAAAGAGGGATGATTTGAAAGCAAGGATCATAGCCGAGGAAAAGAAAACCCAGAGCACCAATCAATTTTTGGAAACCATACGCAAGTATGAAACTGTAACAGAGCTGAACCGTTCTATGCTGGTAGAACTGATTGATAGCATTTATGTGTATCAGGCAGAGGGAACCGGCAAAGATCGCAAGCAAAAAGTAGAAATTAACTATCGTTTTCTTGCGGGGTCTCAATGTGGTATTGCCTGATGGAAATGGGAGAATTGGAAGATTTATTATGTTGAAACAATGTTTAGAAAACGATGTTGATCTTATTCTTATTGATGATCATTATTCAAAGGAATATAAACAGGCTTTATATCTTGCGCAATCAAAGAATGATTACCAGTTACTTATAGAAATATTTGAGCAATGCCAAAAACTATTAGATAAAAAGTTATTCTTTTTGAAGGAAACAATTGATTACATGAAAAAATATAATATTGTGACTGATTGATAATCAATATGAAAGATGATAACTGACATAAGAAGTTGTGTTATTTTCTTGTGCCTATAAGAAATAATTCAAATCGTAAAATTAATATTTAAATACAGTATAAAACACTTATGTTGATTTGTTATGAGTCAATATATGTGTTTTTAATTTTTTAAATATTATATATAAGAAAGTTTATTGATAAAAAGGAATATATATAAAGGATGTTACAGTTTATTCATAAATCAAAATTAAATATTATGTATTTTGTGCATTAAAAATGTTTCTTGTTAGTAAAAAATTGTTAGGTGATAGTTAAATATGTTATAATTAAAAAAATGTATAATTTGAATAATGGGATATAAGAAAAATAAGATAATAGGGGGTATATTATGCTAGAGATTAAAAACATTCATATTTCTTTTGATAGAAATATATTCAATAATACAGAAATTCAGTTCTATTCTTCATCAATTCATGCGATTGTTGGGAAAAGTGGATCAGGAAAAACAACGTTTTTAAAAAGTATTCTACATGATTCATCTTTTTCTCAATCAAAGATGTATTATAATCATGAAGAAATTCATCAAAAAGATGATTTTGTACGAAATCATGTTGCCTATGTTGATCAGTTAGGAAGTTATTTCCCAAATATGTCAATTAAGCAACATTTTCAGTTTTATGCTGAGATGAAAAAAGAGAATGTAGATGTCCAAAAAATTAATTATTGCTTAGAGAGAGTCAATCTCAATAATGTGAACATTAATAAATCACCAAGTGTTTTATCAATTGGTGAAAGAAAAAGAATGTTGATTGCTCTTGCTATATTTTGTGATAAGGATATCATTATTTTAGATGAGCCAACAGCATCACTTGATAAAAAGAATATAAGTTTATTAAAAAAGATATTGGTTTCATTAGAAGATAAAACAATCATATTAACAACACATACACCTGAAATATTAGAAATATGTGATGTTATCTATAAGATAGAAAATCAAGAATTTCATTGTCAAAAGAATGATATTGATAAAACACAAGAACCTGAAATAAAATTAAAAAATAATTATCAGTTTTCACCAATCAAGTATTTTAGATATAAAAGTTTAATTCAATGGATACAGTATATAGGGATTATAGCTATTTCTTTCTTTATTCTTATTCAATCATCTTTAATTATTAATTCCTTTTTAAAAACAACAGATGTTAATCCTCGGGTAACAAATCAATCTTCAAAAGAAATGTTATTTATAAGAGATAGAGAGGGAGAAATAGTTTGGGAATATAATCCTTCGTCAGGCTTTCATGATTCAAAACCTTTTGATGAAAATAATTTAAATAAAATTAAACATATGGAAGGTGTAAAGGATATTAGGAAATTTGAAGTATTAACATTATTCAATCCTTATAACACTGAGGAATCACAAACATTGCAAATTGATAATAAGAATGGGATTACGAAAAATTATACTGTAAATGTGAATGAGGGTAGTGACCCAAGAGTATATCCATATTACGAAGACAATGATTTTAATGATTACGATAATGGAGTTTATATAAGCTATTGGTTATCACAAATTTATAACATTCAAGAAGGAGATACAATTAAGGCAAAGTTTTATATTCCTAGAAATCAATATATAAAAGGTAGTGGACTTGATTATCGAAGTATAACATACACACTTAGAGAATTGAAATTTAAAGTCAGTAAGATTATTAAAGAAGATGAAGGATATGAAACAGGGGTGACTGACCAGATTATTTATATTCCCTATGAAAATTTAATGGATATCATATCTCATATTGACGAGAAGGAAGAAATTATTTCGAGCTATTACATTGATAATGTTCTCTCTGAACAAGTTTTGGCAGAACCATATACTATGAATGAGTATGTATTATTTGTGGATGAGGACTATGTTGCAGATATTAATAATTCTATTTTAGAGATGGACGATGAATATGATACATTTTCTGTTTATCTGAACTATCTTGAATATGATAAAATGGGGAAAGAAGCATTTCAAACAAAGCTGCTAAGTTTTGCTGCTATTTGTAGTGTAGGATTAATAGCCCTTGTTACAACACAATACTTTTTAATGAGAGCTAGAAAGAAAGAGTTTCAGTTATTGGAAGATAGTGGTGTACATGATAAGGATATTAAGAAAAGTCTTTTGTTGGAAAATAGTATTTATTTTATCATCATAACAATAGGGGGATTGTTATGGTTATATATTGATAGAGAACGATATACATTTATTGCTTCTCAATGTTTAGCAGTCTTAGGAATAAGTTTTATATTATTGCTTTTAATACATGCAGTTTCTCACCTTGTATTAAAAAGAAAATAAAATAGATTATACAATAAAAAAATCTATGAAGGGAACAAAATAAACGATGCTAGAATTAAAAAATATTTCACTATCATTTGATAAAGAACTTATTAAAGATAGCCAATTGTATATTAATGATAATCAAATTACCGTTCTTTCCGGACCAAGTGGTTCAGGTAAAAGTAGTTTATTATATGATATTGCTTTTTTATCTCATCAAAGTCAAATGAATTATATCTTTGATGGAAAGAATGTTCAAACATTATCAAAAGATGAGATAAGAGATATTCAACGAAATAAAATTGCCTTTGTTTTTCAAAATATTCCATTATTCAATAGTATGACTCTCATGGAAAATATCCGTTTTTATGCTAGTTTAACACAAGAAACATTTTCTGAGGAAAAGGCACGTCAGTATTTAACAGACTTGGAGTTATTTTTAGATGATCATACAGATATTGAACATTTGTCTGGTGGAGAAAGACAACGTTTAGCAATCATTTGTGCTTTAATGAAAGATACACCATATATATCCATGGATGAACCAACAGCTTATCTTGATGAAGATAATAGGGAGGAATTTATAAAAATCTTAGATTTATTAAAAAATCGTTATCATAAGACAATTCTTATTGCTTCACATGATAGTTTATTATTTGAAGTATGTGATAATCTTTATGAAGTTAAAGATAAAAAAATTCATTGTATAAAAAGTTCAAATTTAATTGAGGAAAATTCATCAAAGCAAAATAAAAATCAATATATATTTAAGGGACTTCCTTATTTTTATAAATGTGAATTTCATAAAAATCAATGGAAACATAAAATTTTTCAAGTGTTCTTAACATTTATTTTATTTATTGGTACATTTTGTGGAATGTATTTACAATATTATCAAAAGCAACTTGATAAAAAAGTAGAACAATATCGAAGTTCACAACTGGTTATAAATATGGACAAAAAAATAAGTGGACCAATGCTTAGAGAAATGGAAGGAATGCCAAATATCAAATCTGTAAAAAGAATAACTCCGCTTATGAGTGATAATCAATATTTGATATCTCCCTATTTAGAAAATGATTTTTTTACTCGTGGAATCAAACAGTCATTTAAAAAAGAAAATTATACAGGCGTTTATATCAATTATGAAACATATAGAGATACAAAAAACAAAGCAATAGATATTGTAGTTGAGGGAAAAAGTATAACAGTTCAACCAGATTATCAATTAGATAAAGCATTCCCAGATTATAAATTAAAATCAAATCTTGCAAGAGTCATTTATCTTCCTTATGAAGATTATTTAAAACTCTATAATTATAAAGATAACTCACCTATACAATCATCATATGCATTAATATCATTAGATGATGCAAATGAGTATCTTGAAACATTGGAGATTCTTATTGATAAATATGAAGATATATCATTAGAAAATCAAATAGAGATGGCAACTTTATTGAATATAAAAAATACAACAGAGCAATTCACAAATTCAATAATGATATTTATATGTGCAATTGTTGTTCTTTCAATAATTTTACTTAAAATTATTGATTACTATCACTTAAGATTTTCTCAAGTCTTATTAGAAGTCAATGGTATTTCAAACAAGGATATGAGAAAACAATATATCATAAAAGAGTTATCACAATATATCATACCAATTATCATTGCATATATTGCTTTATTAACAAGTTATGGAATATTGAAGATGTTAAGTATCCAAATGATGATGTATCTATTTATGGTATTAATCTCTTGTGCATTTATCATATTCATATTATCTATTATTATTTATATGATTATGAATAAGTTTTTATCTACGACAAAAGTATTAAAGATGCTTTAATTTATAGTGACTTCTCTAATAACCTCATAAAATGCTAAATTTTAAAATTAGTTTATTAAATGAGATGCAAATTATGAATGTTGTTATTATAAATAATGTTTTTAAAAGGATAGAGGATTATTTATCTATTGATCTTGTTTTTCAGTATTATTTATTCGATTTTTTCAATTTATACGTAAAGCACAATATCAGAGGGATATTGTTAAAGTATTAAATTATGAAAACTATTGGTAATGAATTGACTATTCATAACTCATTGATGAAGTTTATGATTCAGGTAGATTATAAAGAGCTTGTTTAAATAGAGAAAAATTTAGTAATTAATTTAAATTATGCTAGGGAAGTTATGATAATAAAAGTTGCTATGTATGATGATGTAGAATGTAATGTTGGAAGAAAATATCAAAGTAAGATTATAAAAAATATGACGATTTATTATTAAAGTGATTTTATTTGATAATGGTAATACTGCGTTTAATAAGTAAATAAAAATTTGAAAGTGAAAGGAAACCTTGTATATGATTAACATAAAAAATAAGGAGTATTGCCCAACATTAGAAGAAATTGGAGAATATGTTAATAACCCAGTATTTATGCAATTTTGTTCAGATATTAAAACAAAATATAATTGCAAAGAAAAAATAGAGTTTAGTTCATGTGGTTGGGAATTTGGATGGAATGTAAAATTTAAAAAAGCTGGAAAAAATTTATGTACAATATATCCTAGAGAAAGTTTTTTCACTGTACTTGTTGTTATTGGACTGAAAGAAAAAGAAGCTGTTGAAAGCATCTTATCAGAGTGTACACCTGTATTAAGAGATATTTATATGCAGACTAAAACTGGAAATGGGCAGAAATGGCTTATGATTGATTTAGAAGATAAAGAAAAAGTGTATTTCGATGTGTTGAGACTTATTGATATTCGTAGAAAGTAATGGACTGGAGTTTGTCTATATAAAATAAAAAAGGGTTATTTAAAAAGTTAAGAGTAAGCAAATCTTGTGATATGAGTTCAAAAATAAAAATATCAGAAGATATTGTTGTTTTACCTTCTTGCGTGATATATTTTTATGGATTTGATTGTTGTAATGGATTTTGGGAAAATAATGAACTTTGTCTCATTTATCCAAAAGCATATGTTGGTACAGAAAATGAATTAAAACTTATAGAAATACTTGATGAAGTTTCTGAAAGTTATAATGAAGAGAGATATCGAGATTTTGAAATACTATTTTTGATGGAGGATAATTCATAAATATGAATCTCAAAGAAAAAGCTTGGCACTTAAAACAAAATATCACAGCATTAACTATTGCTATGAAAAAGAAAAAAACACCAATTTATGCAAAGGTAGTAGTAGGTATAACGGTAGGTTATGCTTTGTCACCAATTGACCTCATACCTGATTTTATACCTGTTTTAGGTTATATAGATGATATGATCATTTTGCCATTATTGATTTGGTTATCAATTCAATTAATACCTGTAGATGTTATGGAAGAATCAAAAAAAGAAGCTAAATATTTATGGGAAAATGGGTATCCTAAAAAATGGTATTATGGTATTCCTATAGTATTCATATGGATATTTATTATTTTTATGATTATAAAACAATTCATATAATGAAATAATTTGTCAATAAAAGGTATAATATCATAATAAAATGAATATGTTCATCTTGTATTCAAAAAAAGTCTATTTAATAGTATAATATGTAAATAAGAGAAGGAGGCAATACAAATGCTTCAAATAAAAAATATACACAAAGAATATAAAACAGGGAATTTAATTCAAAAGGCACTAGATGGAGTGAGTTTGAATTTACGTGATAATGAATTTGTTGCTATTTTGGGACCTAGTGGTTCAGGGAAAACAACATTATTAAATATTATCGGTGGTCTTGATCGTTATGATCAAGGTGATTTAATTATTAATGGGATTTCAACAAAGAAATATAAAGATCGTGATTGGGATTCTTATCGTAATCATACGATTGGATTTGTTTTTCAAAGTTATAACTTGATTCCTCATCAAACAGTTCTTGCTAATGTTGAATTAGCTTTAACAATTTCTGGTATTTCTAAAGCAGAAAGAAAACAAAGAGCTGAAAAAGCCTTAGAACAAGTAGGACTTGGAAATCAAGGTCATAAAAAACCAAACCAAATGTCTGGTGGACAAATGCAACGTGTTGCTATTGCTCGAGCTCTAGTCAATGATCCAGATATTTTATTAGCCGATGAGCCAACAGGAGCGTTGGATAGTGATACCAGTGTTCAAGTTATGGATTTATTAAAAGAAGTTGCAAAAGATCGTTTGGTTGTTATGGTAACACATAATCCAGAATTAGCTCAAGAATATGCAACACGTATTGTTGAATTACGTGATGGAACAATTCGTAGTGATTCTGATCCTTTTGAAGTGAGTGATAAAGAATTAGAAAAACCAGAACATAAAAATATGGGAAAATCTTCTATGTCTTTATTAACATCTTTATCTTTGAGTTTTAATAACTTAAAAACAAAGAAAGCCCGTACTATTTTAACTTCTTTTGCAGGCTCAATTGGAATTATTGGAATTGCTTTGATTTTGTCATTGTCTAATGGTGTTAATCAATATATTCAATCAATTGAAGAAGAAACATTATCAGAATATCCATTACAAATACAAAGTACTGGTTTTGATATTACTTCAATGATGACAGATGTACATCCAGGTCCAGGAACAGAAGAAAAAGATGAATCAAAAATCTATGTTTCTCAAATGATTACCAATATGTTTTCTAAGATTGGTTCTAATGATTTAACATCCTTAAAAGAATATCTTGATAGTGGAAAAAGTGATATTAAAAAGAATACAAATTCAATTGAATATAATTATAATGTTGCGCCACAAATATATAGTAAAAATACGAAAAATATTCGACAAGTTCATCCTGATAAATCATTTTCTGCTTTAGGATTGGGTTCATCATCTAATTCTAATAGTATGATGTCAGCCATGATGAGTACAGATGTTTTTTATCAGATGCCTAATCATCCAAGTTTATATCAAGATCAATATGATATTAAAGCAGGAAAGTGGCCAGAAAATTATAACGAATGTGTTTTGGTTTTAACAAAGAATGGAAATATTAATGATTTTATGCTTTATACATTGGGATTACGTGATTTCTCAGAACTTGATAAAATGGTTGAACAATTTTCTAAGGAAGAAGAAGTCAAAGTTCCAGATAATGCAGGCTCATATTCATATAATGATATTCTTGGTACAGAATTTAAACTTGTCAATGCAACCGATTATTATCAATATGACAAAACATATAAAGTTTATAAAGACAAAACAGATGATAAAAAATATATGCAAAATCTAATTGATAATGGTGAAGATATAAAGATTGTGGGAATTGTTCAGCCAACAGAAACTGCGACTGCAACAATGTTAAGAGCAGGAATTGGTTATCCTGCCACTTTAACAACACATATCATTGAACAAGCTCAAACAAGTGATATTGTTAAAAAACAACTAGAAGATTCTAATGTTGATGTCTTTACAGGAAAAAAATTTAGTGATAAAGAAGGAAATAAAATGGATATGAATTCTTTATTTACTGTTGATGGCAATATGATGAAAAAAGCTTTTACTTTTGATCAAAGTAAACTTTCTATGGATATGGGAAGTTTAGATTTAAGTCAAATTAAGATAGATACATCGACTTTGCCAGCTATTGATATAACAAGTCTTTTTAAAGATATGAAAGTGAATATTTCTAAGGAACAATTAGAATCATTAAGTCAAAAATTAATGACACAATTTCAACAATATGCCTTAGAAAATGGAATGACTGATCCCAATAAGATGAATGAGTATTTCTTGGCTTACTTACAAACTGAAAATGCTCAAAAATTGATTCAAAGTGAAATGACACAATTGTTACAAGAAAGTGGTTTAACACAACAATTTGAAGCTCAAATTCAAAAACAAATGCAAACAATGATGAGCCAATATACAGCAACAATTACAAAATCTTTACAACAACAAATTAGTGCACAAATGAGTAAACAAATGGGTAATTTTGCAAAAAATATGCAAGATGCGATTCATATTGATACGAGCATGTTTGCTAAAGCAATTAAGATGAATATGAATGAAGAAGAACTTTCTGAATTAATGATGTCACTTATGACCAAAGAAGTCTCTTCTTATGATGGCAATTTAAAGAAATTAGGATATGTTGATTTTAATAAACCAAGTGCTATTAATATCTATCCAAAAGATTTTGAAAACAAACAAAAAGTCATTGATATCTTAGATAATTACAATGCTCAAGCTGAAAAGGTTGATAAAGATAAAGTGATTTCTTATACAGATTATGTTGGAACATTGATGTCATCTGTTACAGATATTATTAATGTGATTAGTTATGTATTGATTGCATTTGTAGCTATATCACTTGTTGTTTCATCAATTATGATTGGGGTTATTACTTATATCAGTGTTCTTGAACGTAAGAAAGAAATTGGTATCCTGCGTGCGATTGGAGCATCAAAAAAGAATATCTCACAAGTCTTTAATGCAGAAACATTTATTATAGGTTTATTATCAGGATTATTAGGAATTGGTATTACATTAATCTTGTTAATACCTGGAAATATGTTAATTCATGAAATAGCAGGTAATGTCAGTGTGAGTGCGACTTTACCTGTAGGTGGAGCCATTATTCTGATTGTTTTAAGTGTTATTTTAACACTCATTGGTGGATTGATTCCATCTAAGAAAGCTGCTCAAGAAGATCCTGTAACAGCTTTAAGAACGGAATAAAATATGAAAGATTGAGTCTTTGGTGATTCAATCTTTTATTATCGTAGAAAATCAATTAAATTTGTAGTATATTAATAAAAGATTGAATTGAAGAGGGGCTTTTTATGGATAATTTGATTTTTAGTTTAAATGCTACATTACCTGTTTTTTTAATGATGGTCGTGGGTATGATTTTAAAAAAGATAGGTTGGATAAGTGAAACTTTTGCATCACAAATGAATAAGTTTGTTTTCATGGTTCCTTTACCATTACTTTTGTTTCAAGATTTAGCAACTGTTGATTTTGCAAAAGTATGGAATTTTCAATTTGTTGCTTTTTGTTTTGTTGTTACAATATTAAGTATTGGAATTGTTATTCTTATTTCTTTGTTTTTTAAAGAAAGAAGTTTAAGAGGGGAATTTATTCAAGCAAGTTATCGTAGTAGTGCAGCGTTATTAGGTGTTGCTTTGATTCAAAATATTTATGGACATTCTGTTATGGGACCATTAATGATTATAGGAAGTGTACCTTTGTATAATGTGATGGCAGTCACAGTTTTATCAATTTACCAGCCTCATCATTATGATGTGAATAAGAGTTTATGGAAAACAACACTTAAAGGAATTGTGACTAATCCGATTATTATTGGTATTTTAACTGGGTTATTATGGTCAATCTTGAAGTTACCTTTCCCTTTTATTTTATCAAAGACAGTTTCTAATATTGCTGCTATGGCATCACCTTTAGGATTAATCGCAATGGGAGCAAGTTTTGATATTAAGAAAGCTTTTGGAAAATTAAAACCAGCCTTGATTGCTACATTTATTAAACTCTTTGGGTTTTGTATGATTTTTTTACCAATTGCAATAGCATTTGGTTTTACTGGTGAACAATTGGTTGCGATTTTAATTATGTTAGGTTCAGCAACAACGGTGACTTGTTTTGTTATGGCTAAAAATATGGGTTACGAGGGTATATTAAGTAGTAATGTTGTCATGTTAACAACATTACTAAGTGGTTTTTCCATTACTTTTTGGTTATTTCTTTTAAGAACTCTTCAATTTATTTAATAACAGATTTTCTTCTTATACATAGGATATAAGGAAGGGAATTGATAAGATGTATAGTTATTATGATATGAATAATTTCGATGATTATCAGATGCGAGAAGATAGTTCAATCACAACAGATTTTGGACCGCATCCATTTGTCGTTGATATTGAAAAAGCTACTATGAATAATGATTATTTTAGAGTGGCTCTATGGACAGGACCACACTTACAATTAACTGTGATGAGTATCCCTGTAGGTGAGGATATTGGTATAGAAAGACATCCTCAAGTTGATCAATTTTTACGTATTGAAGATGGTATTGGTGTTGCTATGATGGGGGATAAGAAAGATAATCTTTATTTTCAACAACCTGTCTTTGAAGGAAGTGCTATTTTTATACCAGCAGGTATGTGGCATAATGTGGTGAATACAGGAAATAAACCATTAAAATTATATTCTATTTATGCACCAGCTGATCATCCTTGGGGAACAGTTCATCCTACAAAAGCAGATGCTCAAGCACAAGAACATCATTGACACGCATAAGCGTGTTTTTCTTTAATTAAGAAATGTCTTGGTTTTCTTTATACAGTTATGAGATAATAGTGAAAGAAAGAAGGATGTCTATGCTTTATAAAACAATTTATGAATCATCATTAGGGAATATATTGATTGTAAGTGATGAAAATCATATTATTGGTTTGTGGTTTGAAGGACAAAAATATTTTCTAGCTAATATCAAAGAAGATATAATACAAGAAGATGATTTACCAGTCTTGCAATCAACAAAACAATGGTTGGACCGATATTTTGCTGGTGAAAAGCCAAGTCTGTCAGATTTAAAATTAGCACCGAGAGGGAATGATTTTCGATTGACAGTATGGAAAATTTTATGTGAAATTCCTTATGGACAATTAACAACTTATGGTGAAATTGCTAAAAAGGTTGCCATCATTATGAATAAAGAAAGTATGTCTGCTCAAGCAGTAGGGGGAGCTGTTGGACATAATCCTATTTCTATTATTATTCCTTGTCATCGTGTAGTGGGAAGTCACGGAAGTTTAACGGGCTATGCTGGAGGAATTGATAAAAAAATCAAGTTATTGCAATTAGAAGGTGTCGATACCAAACAATTGATGATTCCAAAGAAGGGAACAGCGTTATCATATGGCAACATTAAATAATGAATTTTTATATCAGGTGTTTGCAATTGTAGAGGAAATCCCTTTAGGCACAGTAGCAACCTATGGTCAAATTGCACGTTTATCTGGACATGATAAAAATGCACGTCTAGTAGGAAAGGCTTTAAGTTTATCAGAATACTTTGGCAAATATCCATGTCATCGTGTTGTCAGTAGTCAAGGAAGATGTGCACCAGGATGGCTAGAACAAAAAGATTTACTCATTCAAGAAGGCATTACTTTTAAGGAAAATGGTTGTGTTGATTTAAAGAAGCATCAATGGAAAATGTAGTTTCTTTATTGATCAAATGATAGGATAGATTTATTGGAAGGCATTTAAAAAGGATTAAGAAATTTCTTAATCCTTTCATGTTGTTAGATGATATTTATGAAATATAAGTTGAAATCTTTTATAATCTTGAATATTGTTCATAATGAATAAGACTAGCTGCATCTTGATCACAAATCACTGTAAAATTAGGGTGAAGTTTTAAAATGGTTGCAGGGACATCTTGATTAATAGGTTCATCTAAAAATCTTTTAAAGATCTCTGCTTTTTCTTTACCATTTACAATCATAACCAAATGTTTGACACACATTAAACTCTTTGGACCCATGGTTAGAGTAAAAGGTTGATAAGGGCGATCTTTGTAATCTGGATTCACGGCTTGTTTTTCTTTAAAATCAATTTGATAAGTATAACTATCAAAAGGGGTACAACGAGGACAATTGCCACAAAAATGTCCATCATATCCTAATCCAATAACCATAACATCAATCCCGCCAACATTTCTTATTTCATTATCATAATCTTGCCAGTTATCAGCATTCATAATATGAATATGACTATCAGGAATATTGGCTGGTTTAAAGAATAACTCTTGCATATCCTTCCAATTTGGTCCATATTCTTCATTTATAAATGGATTTTCATCAAATAAATAGTACTGAATATCTTTAAACTTTTCTTGATTTTTCACATAAGGAATCATCATGTCATACATGGTTTTAGGAGAACGACCAGATGTCAAAGAGATATTGACACGCTTATCTTGCATCATTGCACCTAATAAAATAAACATAGCACTTTCACTCATTTTTTGTTCAGTTTCTTCAATAATTAGTTTCATATTAACCTCCAAGATATTTATCTATTTTTAGTGTATTGTGTTTTTTATAGATAAGCAAGACAAGGTGGAGATTTAAAAAAAAGTTATCAATGAATCTATCCAAAGAGAACAAGAAACAAGAGGAAAGCAAACTATAGAAATGTTAGAATAATATTGTTGAAAGGAAGAAAAATATGGAATGGAATGAAAAATTACAGACAATTATCGATTATGTGGAAGAACATCTGCAAAGAACTGAAGAAGCAATTAATCCATTAGAAATAGAAAGATTAGCAGGATGTTCATATTCTTTCTTTCAAAAAGTGTTTTCATATATGAATGGTATGAGTTTTGCTGAATATGTTCGTTATCGAAAATTAACTTTAGCTGGTTATGATGTCATGAGTACACAAATGAAAATTATAGACATTAGCTATAAATATGGTTATGATTCACCAACATCATTTACGAAAGCTTTTCAACAATTTCATGGTATTTCACCAAATCAGGCAAGAAAAACAAGACAAACTTTAAAAGTTTATCCGAAGATGCAATTGTATATGAAGAAAAGCTATGATTGGCGATTAGAAGAAAAGTCGGCAATGCGACTCATTGGAAAAAGTATTCGTCTTTCTTATCGTGATCATGCTCATTTTCAAAGTGTTCCTGAATTTTGGAGTGAGTGTCAAAGAAATGGAGACTATGCAAAACTCTATGCTTTAGATGAAGGAGATACAGTAGGGATGTTTGGTTTGTTTCATGATTATAATACTTTAGAAAAAGAATGTACTTATTCTATTATGGTGATTAATAATCATGAAAAAAGTGATGAGTATGATGAAATATTGATTCCTGAAGCGACATGGGCAATATTTGATTGTCGAGGGAGTGTCCCTCAAGCTATTCAAGAAGGATGGAAATTTCTTTATCAAGAATGGTTAGTTCAATATCCATTTTTACATGATGCTTGTCCAGAGTTAGAGTGGTATAGTTCACAAAATACATATGCGAAAGATTATTTGAGTCAAATTTGGATACCGATTATTGAGGAGGATTGAAAATGGTACATTTAGTTTACTGTGATAATACAGGGAAAAAGGGAGAAAGAGTTTTAGATAAAATTCTTTCTAAAAAGAAAACAATGGTGGTCAGAGGTGCAGCTGGTAGAAAGATACCACATAGTCGAGTTCACATAGGGGAGACATTGTATTTTATGGAGAAAGGAACAAGTTTAATTGGTGTGAAAGCCACTGTTAAGGATGTGCAAAATTATGTAAAATTAACAGATGAACAGATTACACAAGTTTTATCTGATCATCAATCTAAGCTTAATTTAACTGAAAAACAAAAGACACGTTGGCATAAGAAATGTTTATGTTTAGTAGAATTTGAAGATGTTCAAGAAATTGAACCACTAGAATTTGATCATCAAGGAAATATGGATGATTGGTTAATTATAGAGAAAATTGAAGACGTTGTTGTGGGAACAAGTATTCCTTATAATTATGAAAAATCAAAACTAAAATAAAAGAGAAGATTTTAAAAATTCTTCTCTTTTAAGTGCACTATATATAGGATAAAGTCTATTATGATGTAGGAGTTAAATAAATATTTTAAAGTTTATTAATAAAGTTTGGGTCTTTCATAAGAGGTCTTGCAAAACCAAAGAATTGAACTTTTGTATTGTTATAGATTGGTAAAATATCATCTAATGATTTAAGTCCACCAGTTAAGATAATAGGAATATTCACAAGTTTTGATAATTCAATAGCTGCATCTTTATAATAAGCACTTTCTTCTGGTTTGTGATTTTTCCAAGCATTTCCACTCACTTCAATTACATCAATTCCATCCGTTGCAAGAATTTGTGCCATCTTTAAAAAGTCTTGAACTGTTAAACCATGTGGAACTTCATCTGAACAATTGATTTTTATCCAGATAGGATAGTCTTTTCCAACTTCTTTTCTAATAGCATGATAAATTTCTTGAACAATACGGATACGATTTTCAACACATCCACCATATTCATCACTACGATGATTATAAAGTGGTGAAATGAATTGTGATAAAAGATAACCATGGGCACAATGAATTTGAACACCATCAAAACCAGCTTCTTGAACACGTTTTGCCGCTTTGGCAAATAAATCAACAACAGATAAAATATCTTCCTTGCTCATTTCTTTAGGTACAATTCCTGTTGTTTCATGAGCAATTGCTGAAGGCCCAAGAACTTTTGATTGTTCAGGAAAAGCTTGTCTTGAGGAACTTCCGTGAACAATTTGCATGACAATTTTTGATCCACAATTATGAACTCTATCTACAAGTTTGTGATAATCTTCAATAAGATCATCACAGTAAATACCAAGTTGATTTTTAGCTGGCTGTTCATATTCGGTAATATAAGAATAACTTGTAATAATTGTGCCAACATTTCCTTTTGCTAGTTTTTCATATAATTCTATAATGGCTTCAGTAGGTCGACCATCAGTAGTTGCTTTACCTTCATATGTTGCAGAACGAATAAAGTGATTTTTAACTTCTAATTGACCAATATGCGTTTTTTCAAATAGTGACATTGTTTTTCTCCTTCAAATTTTATTGTACTTTTATTATATTCTTTATATACTGTTTTGTATAGAAAGGATGATTATAATGAATAATGTTGATGAATATATCGAATCATTTTCTGATAAAAGAAAAGATTTACTTAAGCAATTAAGACAAATCATTAAAGAGACAATACCAGAAGTAGAGGAAAAGATATCTTGGGGAGTTCCAACTTATTATTATCATGGGTATCTTCTTCAAATTGCTGGAAATAAAAACCATGTAGGATTTTATACAACGCCAACAACACTTGCATATTTCAAAGATGAACTTAAAGACTATAAAACCAATGGTAAAAATACTATGCAAATATCTTTGCATCAAGAAATTCCTACACAATTAATAAAAAAGATGATTTTGTTTCGTATCAAAAAAATACGCAGTAACGTATAATATGGATTGATTAAATATAATATAAATCCTGGCCAAGTTTTGATAAAACATCATAATTCATGATTAAAAACTGGCTTCTTTTTGTTTTTTGAATATATTTCTTTTCACAAAAATTATTAAGAACTCTTTGAAGCTGTCGATAACTACAACCAATCATTTCAGCAACTTGAACAAAGTTTTCTTGAATAATTTTATTTTCAGCACAAGCAATCAAATAAGATGCAAGTCGATTTTCCACAGGATAATTTTTTGAAATTGATGAGTTTTGATTGGCATTATAGAGTTTTTGAGAAGTTGTCGTTGCAAGATAGCGCATAAAAGAAAGATCATTGAGTAATAAATGTTCATAGTTTTTTATTGAAATGCCTAAACACAGACATTCATCAATTGCATAGATATCATTAATAACATCCTGATGATTTAAAAACTCAATTTCTCCTATTACGCTCATTGATTGACAAATAGCAAGTAAACTAATAATACCATTAGAGGTCGTATGACAGGTTTTTATTTTACCATCAATTAAAATATAAAGAACTTCTAATTGTTGCCCTTGATGTAAAATAAAATCACCTTTATGAAATTGATAAAATTGAAAACAGGGTAAAAGTTCTTCACTTATCATATGTTCTTGTTTAAGTTTTTCTAAATACAATTGTAAATTTTTCATATTCTCACCATCTTTAATATGACATATGTCCTATTAGAAATCAATAGATATCTTTATAATGTCTTAAGGAGGTATCAATATGGAATTTATTCTTGCAATATTGGCAGGTACGATTGTAACAATTATGAATGTCTTTAATGGTCAATTATCAAATCAGGTGGGTGTTTATTTATCAACTGTGATTATCCATCTTGTTGGTCTTTTCACATTAATTATCATTATAATTATCAAAAAACAAAAAATATCATTTCAAAATCATATTCCTTTGATTTTATATACTGGAGGTATGATAGGCGTTTTTACTGTGCTTTTTAATGTTATGTCTATTTCTACAATTGGAGCTGCACTCGTCACTGCACTAGGATTACTTGGTCAAATGTTAACATCATTAGTCTTAGAGTATAAAGGCTGGTTAGGAGCTAAGAAAAGGACTTTAACATTTCAAAAAGTCATAAGTTTAGTGCTTGTTATGATTGGAATTGGGGTGATGATCATATGATAGCTATTCTATGTGCAACTTGTGCTGGAGTCACGATTGTTTTAAGTCGATCTGTCAATGGATATTTATCACAAAAGATTGGGGCTTATCAAAGTACGTTCTTTAATTATTTCACAGGTTTTTTAATGAGTAGTGTATTTTTAATTTTATTTGGTTTTGCTAATCTTAAAGGTTTTCAATTTGATATTCTTATGCGACAACCGACTTTGTTAATAGGTGGAATGATTGGTGTTTTTAATATTTTAATCCTTAATATAATAGTTCCTAAAATTTCACCTATTCAATTAACTTTAATAACATTTGTTGCTCAACTATTAAGTGGTGTTGTTATTGATTATTGTATTTACAATATCTTTTCCATTCAAAAACTTATAGGATGTTTGATTGTTATTGTGGGACTTATTGCTTATCAATTCTCTGGTGAATAAATATTATAAAAAAGACAAAACTCTATAAAATAAGAGAATTGTCTTTTTCTATTGACATAATCACTACTATGTATTATTATATACCGGTATTAAGTATGACTTAATAGTAGGAGGGATGAAAATGAATAACTTGACAGAAATGTTAAAAGGGGTACTGGAAGGCTGTGTCCTTGAAATTATTAGTCGTCAAGAAACCTATGGATATGAAATTACTCGCCAACTCAATGATTTAGGATTTAGTGATGTCGTTGAAGGAACTGTCTATACAATTTTATTACGTCTTGAAAAAAATAAACTTGTAAATATTGAAAAGAAACCTTCAAAGTTAGGACCACCTCGTAAATTTTATTCATTAAATGAAGCGGGATATAAGGAATTAGAATTATTTTGGGAAAAATGGAAGTTTGTAACTTCAAAAATAAATGAACTTAAGGAGATGAAATAAATGAAGGGATTTTTTAATACGTATTTTAATATTAAAAATATGATGGAATTGCAATATGATTTATTAGATCTTTTTGAAGAAAGTGCAGCCAATGGGAAACTAGTCTTAGAAGTTACTGGTGAAGATGTTGCTGGATTTGTTGATGAATTGTTAAAGAATACAAAGACTTATGAGAGTAAATGGAAAGACAAGATGAATAAGGATATTCATAGAAAGATTGGAAAATAAACATCATAAATCAATTTGAGTCTTGTTTGAAAATGAAAAATATGTTAAGATATTTTTGTAAATGAAGTCACTGCTGAGAACATAGTCCTCAACAGAGAAAAGTCAGGAGAGGTACCTCCTGACTTTTCGTTTGGGCTTATCATCAGTTATGTCTGCTATCAAACCACTTGCAAAGAAAATACAAAATAATCCCTGCCATAATAGAGACAATTAATGAAGTCAAAGCTTCAACAAACATATTCCTCACCTCCTTTCAAGGGAGGAACTGATAACAGTTTTATTATATCATATGGGTTCATGGTGTGCGTCTCAATTTTGTCTCAATTTTGTCTCATCAAAAAGTATAAATTGAAATGAGATGAATCATTATTTATAGAGATATTTTTATAAAAAAGGTTAAGAGTTTAAATTCTTAACCTTTTTAATCTTTCCATATTTGCATTTGAGGAGAACACCATCCCACAATGAAATCCATAAGATCAGCAATAAAATTAGATGTAAGCTCATCATCCAAATTTTGATAATATTGATGCAGTATGTCATAAACGTCATCTTTTTTATAACCAAGCTCATACCATTCTTTTAAAAGACTATATCCTTTTTGAATATATTCATCATAGTTTTTCTTAGATAAAGACGTACATAGTATTTCTATTTGTTTTATTATTTCTTTGTTATTCATTGATATCACCTAGAAGTATTATAACATTATTGATAAAATAATGATTGAATAATAAAAGTTATATAAAAAATATATAAATAAACTAGAAAAAATATAAAAATAGAACATTGTATAAATTATAATAAACGTGTCGATAAAAAAGAAATACGTATTTCAAGGAAACATTATGAGGAGGATCTATGAAAAAGTTAGAAGAATTATTGCAAAGATTTATTGGACCAATCGCTGAAAAAATGAGTAACAATGATGTGATTCAATCAGTGGCTGAAGGGTTCATGAGAACAGGACCAGTTACGTTTGGTGTCTGTATATTTGTTATTTTAGGGAATTTACCAATTGATGGATATTCTGATTGGTTAACAAGTGTTGGCTTGAAAGCTCATTTTGATGCCATTTCAAATGCCAGTTTAAATGCTTTGGCATTATATATTTCTTTTACAGTTGCATATGCTTTTGCAAAAAGAAAAGGGGATAATCCTTTATCTTGTGGGGTTTTATCATTATTAAGTTTCTTATTAATTATTCCTCAAACAGTTGAAGGAAAAGATGGTGTTATTAATGCTTTTAATGTGACTTATTTAAGTGGAACTGGTATTTTGGTTGCGTTGATTTTTGCGATTATTACAGGTTATATGTTCCATTTCTTATCTTCAAAAGGTTTGAAGTTTAAAATGCCTGAAGGTGTTCCACCGATGGTAAGTGAATCATTTGAACCAATCTTTGTTTCTATGATTATTGTCGCTTTTGCTTTCTTAGTAAGAGTTGGATTTGGTTATACACCTTATGGAAGTTTCGTTAATTTCTTTGATCAAACAATTGGAGCATTTATTATTAAAATTGGTTTATCATTACCAACAATCTTCTTATTATATTTTGCAGCAAACTTATTATGGTTCTTTGGTATTCACCCAAATACTGTTTATAGTGCCTTTGTGCCTTTACAAATGACATTAGTTTTAACAAATATTGCTGATGCACAAGCAGGAAGACCATTAACATATTTAACACTGACATTAGTTTCATTATTTGCTTCATTTGGTGGTAATGGAAATACAATTGGACTTTGTTTATCAATGTTTACAGCTAAGAGTGAAAGATATAAAAAGATGTTAAAATTAGCATTTATTCCTAACTTATTTAATATTAATGAACCATTAATATTTGGTATGCCAGTCATGTTAAATCCTATCTTCTTTATTCCAATGGTTTTCTGTAATGTTGTGATGGGATTGATTGGTTTAGCAGCAACACATATCTTTACCTTTACTTATAATCCAGCAATGTCATTATTGCCTTGGACAACACCATTCTTTGTGAAAGCATTTATGGCAGGAGGAATTTCATTATTAATCATGGTATTGATTTTACTTGCTGTAAATACATTAATGTATTATCCATTCTTTAAGATTGCTGATAAGAAAGCTTATGAAGAAGAACAATTAGCAAAGGCTGGTGGCAACATTGAGTCAATTGAGTAAAGATTTTTTATGGGGTGGTGCCATTGCTGCAAATCAAGCAGAGGGTGCCTATAATGTAGGTGGTAAAGGATTATCATTAATGGATATTGCAACAGCTGGAAAAAAAGGTGTTTCACGTCATTTTACTGATGGTATCCAAGATCATGTTTACTATCCTAATCATGATGGTGTTGATTTCTATCATCATTATCAAGAAGATTTAGCAATGTGCCAAGAAATGGGCTTTAGATGTTTTCGAACATCTATTGCCTGGAGCCGTATTTTTCCTCATGGGGATGAAGAACAACCTAATGAGGAAGGTTTAAAGTTTTATGATGATTTATTTGATGAAATGCTAAAAAGAGGAATGCAACCAGTCGTTACAATTTCTCATTATGAAATGCCATTATATTTAGTCAAACACTATGGTGGTTGGGCAAATCGAAAACTTATTGATTTTTATCTTCATTATTGTGAAGTGATTTTTAATCGATATAAAGGCAAAGTGAAATATTGGATGACTTTTAATGAAATCAATTCAGTCATTTTAATGCCTGAGATTGCAGGTGTATTAGATAGAAGTCGTGATGATTTTATTGAACGTAGTTATCAAGCAGCACATCACCAATTTGTCGCTAGTAGTCAAGCTGTTCAATTAGGACATAAGATTGATCCCAATAACAAGATTGGATGCATGGTTTTAACACTTGTCCAATATCCATTAACTGCGAAACCAGAAGATGTAGAATTAGCTGAAAAAGCAATGCGTATGAAAACATTCTCATTTTCAGATATTCAAGTACGTGGACATTATCCTCACTATGTCAAAAAACATGTTGAACGTTTAGGAATTCATGTTCATATGGAACCAAATGATTTAGAAGATTTGAAAAAGGGCTGTGTTGATTTTGTTGGTTTCTCTTACTATTCTTCTTCTGCTGCAAGTAGTGATCCAAATGTTGAAAAAACAGGTGGAAATTTATCAAGTGGTGTAAAGAATCCATATCTTGAGACAAGCGAATGGGGATGGCAAATTGATGCCAAAGGTTTACGATATATTTTAAATCGTTTCTATGAACGTTATGAAATTCCTTTGTTTATTGTTGAAAATGGGCTAGGTTATAATGATCAAATTGACGAGCATGGACATATTGAAGATGATTATCGTATTGCTTATTTAAAAGCACATATTGAAGAAATGAAAAAAGCGATTTTAGAAGATGGTGTTGATATTATAGGTTATACACCTTGGGGATGTATTGATTTAGTGAGTGCTGGAACTGGACAAATGAGTAAACGTTATGGTTTTATCTATGTAGATAGAGATGATCAAGGCAATGGGACAATGAAACGTTCTAAGAAAAAGTCATTTGATTGGTATAAACAAGTTATAGCAAGTGATGGTGAAAAACTATGAGAATTGCCGTTTTTGATGTCGGTGGAACATTTATCAAATATTCATTGATGGTTGATGATGTCATGACTTTACAAGATAAGGTTCCAACTCCTTATGAGGATCAAGAAACTTTCTTAAAAACTATTGAAACTGTACTGGAAACGCTAAAACCTGTAGAGGGTATAGCATTTTCTTTACCAGGGGTTATTGATGTTGATAGAAAGTATATCTTTGCAGGAGGAAGTCTGGCTTACAATAATCATACTGATGTTAAGGCTTGGGAAGAAAGATTTCGCTTACCGATTGAAATTGAAAATGATGCCAGATGTGCCGCTATTGCTGAACTAGAAGCTGGAAATATGCAAGGAATTAAACAAGGTCTTGTTTTGACTTTTGGAACGGGTGTTGGTGGTGGAATTATTATTGATGGTGATATTTATAAAGGTAGCCATTTAATTGCTGGGGAAGTCAGTGTGATTTTCTCTAAGAGTCCTAAAGTTTATCATTCTAAAGGTTTGTTTGGCGCAATTGGGAGTGTTTATAACTTAGTTGAAAAGATTGCAAAAGCAAAAAATAGTGGAACAAGAGATGGGAAAGAAGTCTTTGAATGGATTCGCCAAGGTGATGAAGTCAGTCAAAAGATTTTTGATGAATATTGTTATGAAGTGATTTGTGAATTGCATAATATCCAATGTTTATTAGATCCACAAAGAATTTGCATTGGTGGTGGAGCAAGTGAAAATCCATTATTTATTGAAGGTTTACAAAAAGCATCAGATGCATTTTATAACGATTTCCCTATCAAATTCCCACATGCTCAAATTGTGAAATGTCAATATTGTAATGATGCCAATATGTTAGGGGCTTACTATCATTATAAAAAATATAACGATGAAAGATAATTCTTTCATCGTTAATGTTTATTCTTATATTCACTTGGAGAAAGTCCAGTTATAGATTTAAAGACTTTATGAAAATGACTTTGGCTAGAAAACTGTAAAATATCTGAGATTTCAGCTAAAGAATAATGAGAAGTTTGAATCAGAAACTGAGCTTCTTGAACTTTCTTTTCATTAATATATTGTTTGATAGATTGATGTGTTACTTTTTTAAATTGGGTTGATAAATAACTTGGATTCATACCTACCAAATCAGCCAAATCATTTAAAGAAATACTTTGATGAAGATGATGAGAAATATAGTTCTTACATTCCTTAACCCAATGAGGATTTTGAATATTCTTATAACGTTTCACTAACTTTGTAAAGTCGATAATAGCATCAGAAACACTCTTATGTAATTGGTCAATACTTTGGGCTTGATCAACTTTCATAATATAAACATCACTTAGAGTATAGGCTTTTGCGATAGGAACACCAACATCAATCACTGCTCTTGTAAATAAAGTAATAACCGCTACAAGTTTGTATTTAATTGATTGAATTTGACTTTGTGATAATTGACGTTCATCCTTAATTTGCATTAGTTCACTCATTAAAATACGAGCAGCTGTACTATTTTCTGATTGAATATAATTAATGATTTTCTTTTCATAAGAATAACTAAAATCATGCAATGGATTTTCTCTGATTTTAAAGATTTCCTGTTCCAAACTATTTTCTTGTTTTAAAGGTTGAACAGAGGCTTCACGATAATTCAGTTTTAATTCTTCAGCTTTTAAAATTTGACCAGTGATGACTTGATAAATAAAAATGAGTTGTGAAGTGATTTTATGATGAGCATAAGGAAGATGGATAAAGTCATTGATTTTATAAGGTGATGTAACATGTTTTAAAAAAGGAAAATCTGAGGGATGATCTTGAGATGTAATTTTACGAGGGAAATATGGTCCAATACATATGAATTGAACATTATCAAGAATATATGCAAAACAAAAATAAGTTTCATTTTCATGGAAACACGTATAAATCTTATATTTTATGATATCTTGTTTGTTAATAAAATGAGTGAAATAATCTTCTTCTAATTTAAAGAATTGTTGAGGATATCCAATGATTTTCATATCTTTTGACAACAAAAATATAGGCATATGAAAATTTTGATAAATAAGAGGAATTAGATTTTGTAGTTCTTGGCTTGTTTGTATCATAAAATCATCCTTTCTTATTTATTGTAACAAAAATATAAAGAAAAGAGGGAAAAAGATGTTAAAAAAAGATTTTTTATGGGGTGGCGCAACGGCTGCTAACCAATTTGAAGGTGGATATAATGAAGGTGGCAGAGGTTTAGCAACTTCTGATACCAAAACCAATGGCTCATTAACTCGAAAAAGAAAACATAGTTTCTTAGATGAAAATAATCAAATTGTTTATTTACATGGCAGTGATTATATTCCACAAAATTATAAAAGTATAATTGATGAAAATATGTATTATCCAAGTCATAAAGCTGTTGATTTTTATCATCATTATCAAGAAGATATTGCTTTGATGGCTGAAATGGGATTTCAATGTTTTCGTATGTCTATTTCATGGACAAGAATCTTTCCTAGAGGTGATGAAGAAACACCAAATGAGGAAGGACTAAAGTTTTATGATAAGGTTTTTGATGAATGTTTAAAATATGGTATTCAACCAGTTGTGACATTAAATCATTTTGATATGCCACTTTATTTGGCTGATGAAAAAAATGGTTGGTTATCAAGAGAAACAGTGACTTATTTTTTAAGATATTGTGAAACTGTCTTTGAAAGATATAAAGGGAAAGTCAAACATTGGATGACGTTTAATGAAATTAATCTTTTAAGAGGTTATGATACATTAGGAGTTCATGAAATGAATCAACAACGTTATTATCAAGCTATACATCATATCTTTATTGCGAGTGCATTAGCTGTGAAAAAAGGTCATGAAATTGATCCAGAAAATCAAATTGGTATGATGTTAGCGAATATCTTAACTTATCCAGAAACATGTAATCCAAAAGATGTTGAATTGGAATTAAACGTTTCACGTCGTTTAAAATATTTTTTTAGTGATGTACAATGTCGTGGTTATTACCCTTCATATATCTTAAAACTTTTAGAAGGAGAAAATATTATTATTAAAAAAGAAGTACATGATGATGAAATTTTAAAAGAGGGATGTGTGGATTATATTGGTTTTAGCTATTATAATTCAGGTGTTGTTACAACGAGAGAAGATGCCAAAGCAACATTAGGAAACGGAGTGAAAATGGCTGAAAATCCATATTTACAAGAAAGTGAATGGAAATGGCCAATTGATCCTATAGGACTTCGTATTTCATTAAATATTTTATGGGATAGATACCAAAAACCATTATTCATTGTTGAAAATGGATTAGGTGCTAAGGATGAAGTTGAAACTGATGGAAGTATTCATGATGATTATCGCATAGCTTATATGCGAGATCATATTATGGAAATGAAAAAAGCTGTTGAAGAAGATGGGGTTGATTTAATGGGTTATACACCTTGGGGGTGCATTGATTTAGTTAGTGCCGGAACGGGTGAAATGAAGAAACGTTATGGAATGGTTTATGTTGATATGGATGATGAGGGAAATGGAAGTTTAAAACGATTGAAAAAAGATTCTTTCTATTGGTATCAAAAAGTCATTTCTAGTCATGGTGAAGATTTATAGGGAATGTAAGTTCCCTTTTTCTATACATGAATATAAGGACTCAATATACTTTTATAGACATACATATAATGAAATTGTTGAAAAAGAGATTACAATTGTATATTGAATCAATAGAACCTCAAATTGGTTATCTATCTTATCTGAGTTAAAAAAGGAATGTGACTCATCCAATCTTAGAAAATTTATTTTTATATATACAAAAAAGCATTCATAAGCTTGATAGGTATGATATAGTAAGATAAAGAGGTGATAATATGCGAAATCCAGAAGAAACAATTGGGAAATTGATTGATAAAGCAACTGTGACGATAATCTCATATTGTGATGATGAAGGTTATCCGATTAGTAAGGCTATGTTAAATCCTAGAGAAAGAATTGGAATCAAAGAATTTTATTTAACAACCAATACGTCATCGGATAAAGTGAAATATTTTAAAAAGAATCCTAAAGCCACATTATATTTTGTGGATAAAAGATTTTTTAGAGGGGCTAGTTTAATAGGGGAAGTTGAAGTTTTAGAAGATGAAAAAAATAAAGAAAGAATCTGGCAGGAGGGGGATACGATGTATTATCCTGAAGGTGTTACTGATCCAGATTATTGTGTTCTTCATTTCATTGCAAAAAGAGGAAGATATTATAGTAATTTTAAAAATATGAATTTTGAAATTAAATAATTTTCTTATTGCAAATAAAAATATATAATGATAAAATAGACACGAAGATAACTTTGAGCATGAGTAAGTGTTACAAGATGAAAGACTTGGCGGTGGCTGGAATAGACCAGAACTTATGAAGTGTTAGTGAGGTAAGTATCCATTTTGGTACTTACTTTTTTTGTTGGAGGAGAAAAAGATGTCACAGTATATTTATTTATCATTAGCTAATCAATTGATTATACAGAAAGATTATAAAGATATTGAAATAGAAAACAAATTGAATCAATACTTTTGTTTGAAATTATACAATAAGTTTGAAAATAAGGAAAATGTCATTTATTGTCTTAAAGATGAATTTTTAGAAAAATATCTCTATGATTTTTTAGAAGAACAAGCAGATTTTTTGATGTGTAGTAAAGAGATAAAACAGGATATTTTAAAACTTAAAAATAAAAGTTCACAGGAAATGTTGTATATGATAAGGAATAATGAATTGGATTATATTCATTATCTAGATTTTGATTTTTGTAAACATCATTATTTTTTGAAAAATATGAATATTTATATAGAAGGAATCATTATATTAAGTGAAGGAAAGATTCTTATTGAATGTTATGAGGAGTTATTTTCATATATACATAAAATCATTCGACAAGGTTTTGTCAATCCATTAAAAGATGCAACTTACTTAACAATAGCTTAAATATAAAAATGAAAGTCGAAATAAGTCAGTAAAGTGAGGATCAAAGGTCATTGAGAATGATGATTTTTCATAGGAAAGTATGCTATAATAAAACATACATTTTTAGCAAAGGAGGATCAGTATGAAAAATCATGAACATATATTGTTTGCTGGTCGGAATCTTGAATACTTGAAGGATATAAGAAAGGAACTTGAATCTCAATTTATTGTTCATTTTGTTCAAGATGTTAATGAAGTTAAAAATATACTTGCTAATGAATTGTTGTTGTCATTCATGATTATTGATATTGATGACTTTGATGAAAATTTTGATATTGCTCATTTCATGAAAAAATATCTAAGATTAGCAAGCTTACCTATTTTTGTATTAGGAAAAGATGATGTTCATCTTGAAAAACGTTGTTTTGAGATGGGTGGAACTGATTATTTAAAAAAACCAATTCAAAAAGAAGAACTTTTACAACGAATAAGAAGTGTTCATCGTATTTATAAAAGTCATATTTATAATAATTTATTTGAAAGAGATATTTTAACAGATGTCTATAATAAAGATTTTTTCTTAAGTGAAGCTCAATATATCTTGAATCAAAATCCACAAAAAGAATATGATTTGGTTTGTTTTGATATTGATCGTTTTAAAGTGATTAATGACTTGTACGGAACATCTGGTGGGGATAAGTTATTACAATATGTCGCAAAAATATATTTGGATTTTTCAATCAAAAATGATTGGATTATGGGAAGGCTGCATAGTGATGTTTTTGTAATATTGATGGAAAGAGAAGGATTAAGATATGAAGAGTTAATTCATCTTTTTGATCATAAAATTGAAACATTGAGTATTAAAGTTGTATTAAGTTTTGGAATTTACCCAATTACAGATAAAACTTTACCAGTAAGTGTTATGTGTGATCGAGCAATGATGACTGCTAAAAGTATGAAAGGAAATTATCAAACCAGTTATAAAATTTATCAGGAATCATTAAGACAAAATATTATAGAACAACAAACAATGATTAATGAAATGGAATCAGCTTTGTCACAAGGACAATTTGTTCCCTTTTATCAACCAAAATATAATATAGAAACGGGAAGTGTTATAGGTTTTGAAGCATTGGTGAGATGGCTACATCCAACAAGAGGGATTATTCCACCTAATGAATTTATTCCTTTATTTGAGGCTAATGGTTTTATTTCCCAAGTTGACTTCTATATGTGGGAGGAAGTCTGTAAGGATTTGCGTGATTTGATGAATCAAGGCTATCAGGTTTTGCCGGTTTCTATCAATGTTTCAAGAGTTGAACTTTATATGAATATTGAAGAACATTTGATAGTGTTACTTGAAAAATATCAAGTTCCTGTTTCTTTATTGAGATTAGAAATTACAGAAACAGCTTATACCCAAGATCCAAAACAACTTATTGAGGTTGTAGAACGATTAAGAAAACGTGGATTTCGTATTTTGATGGATGATTTTGGAAGTGGTTATTCTTCATTGAATATGTTAAAGGAAGTTCCTGTAGATGTATTAAAAATAGATTTAAAGTTCTTAAAAGATTTACAGACTTCTGGGAAAAGTGAAAAAATCTTGGAATCAGTTGTGATTATGGCAAGAAAATTGGATCTTTTTGTGATTGCAGAAGGCGTTGAAACAAAGAAACAAATTGATTTTCTAAAATCAATTGGCTGTTTAAGAGCACAGGGATATTATTATAGTCGACCAGTTGATCAACAAACAATGTTTGGTATTTATGCTGATGAACATATATTAAAAGGAGATCAAAAAGATCGCATTGAATCTATTGTAAATGTTGAAGATTTATTGCATCAAATGTATAGAGTGAATGATGTGGAATGGTATCGAAGTGCTTTTTTAAAGCTTGATGCACAAATTTTTGAGTATGATTTCAAGACAGATAGTATGAAATATTATGATTCACGTATTTCACCAACACAAGGAAGATTAAATAAAATTGAAATTCCTAATTATACTAGAAGAATTCAAGAAGGATATCATATTCACCCTCATGATGTTCATATTGCATTGGATTTGTTATCTGGTCGTCAAGAAGTAAAATGTCGTTTCCGTGCACATCCTTATTTTTCACATGAAGGTTATCAATGGTATGAAGCTGTTTCTCATACAGTTTATGATGAGAAGCATAAAGCTATTGCTGCTATTGGCGTGATTCGTGATATTACGAATGAAAAATTAAATGAAATTGTTTTAAATGCATTGTTAACGATTGATGCACAAAAAGGTGTTCATTTATCCATTCATCAAATTTATAAAGATATCGCACAGGGATTATGTTTTGATATGGCATATGCTGTAATTAGAAATCAAGACCTGGCCCAAATTGAAGTTTATTATCAAGATAATCAATCGCTTCATATTCCTAGTCAAATCAATGAATTGACAAATCAAGAAAAAATGACTATTCAACAAGATTATAAGAAAAATCAAGGTGTTATTTGTTTGACAAGTCAAGACCAATTTCATTTATTCACACGTGACTATATTTATGGTGATATTCATAGTATGTGCTGTATTCCTATTATAAAAAATCATGAGTATATAGGAGATATTGTTTTTGTGAATACTCGTGTTCGTTATCTAACTGAAAATGAAAAAGCTGTTTTTATTGAGGTCAGTAAATATATACACGCTTTTATAAGCACTCAATATTATGCTCAAGAATTAAAGGGTAAAAATGAATTGTATCAAACAATTATGGATAATAGTTTTGGTGGTATTTTATTGGTTGAGGTTGTTCAACATCAAATCCAACCTAAAATAGCCAACGTTGGTTTTTATCAGTTATATGGAATTGATAAAAATATTCAAGAAATATCAGTTTTAGATTTGTTTGAGAAAGAGTCTCAAATTCAGGTTCTTGAAGCGATAAAAACAACAATTTCTAAAGGATGTATCCAAGATGGAACTTATCAGGGAGTGAGAGCTGATGGCTTGCATTTGACATTAGAAGTCCGTATGCAATATTTATCACAGGATAAACCAACAGTTGTGATGACCTTTAATGATATTAGTGAACGTATTTCTCATATTCAAGAATTAAAAGTTTCAGAAATGCGTTATCGTTTGGCTTTTGAACAGACGAGTATGCGTTTATGGGACTATAATATCAAAACAAAGCAATTATATCGTTCAAAGAAAATTCAAGATGAAGATGGATTTGCACAATTGGTTGATAATGTTCCTGAGTACTTTATAGAAAATGATATTGTTCATCTAGATTATCAAGAAGGTTATCTAGAATTTTATAAAAAGGTTTCAAAAGGTATTGATTGTGATTATTTGTTTAAAAGTTTAAGAAAAGATGGCGTTTATAAATGGTTGCATATTTCATATCAAGTTGTTTTTGATGAGTTTGGAAAACCTGATCATGCGATTGGTGTTGGTGAAGATGTGAATGAGGTTTATGAAAACAAATTGAAAATTCAACGTGAACAATATTATGAATCTTTGTTTCATCGCTCTCGTATTTATTATGATATAAATCTCAGTCAAAACAGTATTATTTTTAATGAAGAAAAGAATATATTCCAAAATGTGAATGATTATTCATATACAACTTTTTTAGAAATGGTTATAGAAAATGTTGTTGATAAAAAAGATGCAAATAGATTTAAAAAAGAATTTAATATTGAAAAATTAAAAAAGGATTATAGAGATGGATTAACATTTATATCAAATGAATTTGAACTTGGAGTAGATGAAAAAAGATGGTATGAAGTTGATATCAATCTTTATTCACCAGTAGATAGTCAAGATATTTGTGCATTTGCAACAATTAGAGATATTGATGAAAAGAAACGTTATGAACTTTCATTAGAGTTTAAAGTTCGTCATGATGAATTGACAGGTCTTTATACAAGACAAGTTATACGAAACTATGTAGAAAATGTTGCTCATTATAAGTCTATCGCAATGCTTATGATTGATGTTGATAATTTTAAACTTATTAATGATACATTTGGACATGCTTATGGAGATGAAACGTTAAAGAATATTGCAGATGTATTACAACGTGTTGTTGATGATAGAGGTATTGTTGGTCGTATGGGTGGTGATGAGTTTATTATTATTGTTGATCATTTTGAGAATAGTCAAGATGTTGTAAATATGGCACAAAGAATTAATGATAATATTCATTTAAGTTATTTTGTAAAGAATCAAAAATATGATTTATCATGTTCTATTGGAATTGCCTATTCTAAGGAAGGTCCTCATCATTTTGACACGCTTTATCAAAAAGCTGATGAAAATCAATATAGAATGAAGAGATATAGAAAAAAATAAGCAGAAATGCTTATTTTTTCTATGCAAAGAGTTGAGCTAACAATTCAACAGCTTTTGGTATATCTTGTTTAGATAAACCTGAATAATTAATGACAAGTGTATGTGAATCAAAAGGTTGTTCATAAAATTGAGAAAGAGTTGCAATATGTAAACCTATTTGAGAAGCTTTATGAATAATGGTTTGATCTTGAAAATGTTTAGGGAAATGCAATAGAAAATGAAGTCCGGCATTTTCTTCAGTGATAGAAATTTTATGTGAAATTGGACTTTGAGAAAGTTGATTTAAAAAATCATTTCTAATTGATTTATATAAATTACGCATACGATTAATGTGTTTTTCAAAATAACCTTTTTGAATATAATTAGCGAGAATAATTTGTTCAAAGCTTGAAACACTACATGCATAAAATCCTAATTTTTTTTGGTAAAGTTGAACCAAATGTGGAGGAAGAATCATATAACTCATACGAAAAGAAGGTGAAAGTGTTTTTGAAAAAGTGTTCATATAAATAACACGTTCATTTTGATCAGTTTGAAATAGTGTAGATATAGGTTTTCCACGTAAACGGAATTCACTATCATAATCATCTTCTATAATGTATCCTTGATTTTGATTGGCCCACTGAAGCAATTCTAAACGTCTTTGAATAGGCATTGTAATACCTGTAGGATAATGGTGAGCTGGTGAAATATGGACAACATTCGCATGACTTTGCATTAACTTATCTACTGATAAACCATATTGGTCTAAGGGAATATACTGATATTGAATTTGATTGAGTTGATAGACTTGTGAAATACTGTGGTGCCCAGGATTTTCTACGGCATAAATTTGGTCTCTGCCTAAGAGCTGAATAACCATATTATAGAGGTATTCTGTCCCGGCACCAATAATGATTTGAGACGAAGATACACTCATACCAGAAAAAGCATAAAGATGTTTAGCGATAGCTTCTCTTAAAACATCGCATCCCTGTTGGGGAGAACGTTTCAGCAAGGCTTCATCTTGAGAGGATAAAACCTGTCTTGTAAGTTTTGACCAAGTAGAAAAAGGGAAGTGGGTTGGTGAAACAGAATTATTCTTTAAATCAATGAGATAATTTTCTTTTTTTTGATTGTTTAAAGAAATAGGATCTTGCAAAGGTTGATGAGGATATTCAATATCACTTACAAAATATCCTTTTTTTTCAATAGAATAAATATAACCTTCAATTAATAATTGATTATAAGCATTTTCAATAGTAATTAAACTTACATTTTGATGTTTCGCAAAACTTCTTTTGGAAGGTAATTTTTCATTTGGTTTCAATTTTTGATGAATAATATCTTGTTTAATACATTGATAAAGATATTCATACATAGGAATATCAAGAATGTTAGGAAATGTGTATGTTAACATATGTGTCACCTCATAGGTATTATATCAAATCTGGTTATATAAAAAAATATAAAACTGGATATTTCTATATAACCACATTAGTTATATACTAGGATAAAGTCAAAAGAGGGGGAATAATTATGAACAATAAAACTTTAAAAATCACAGTGATAGGGTTAATGGCAGCCCTTTGTTATGTGGCATTTACATTTATGCAAATTAAAATACCAACACCTGGTGGTGTAACTTCTTTTCATTTAGGAAATACGTTTTGTGTTTTAGCGGCATTGTTGTTAGGTGGAATTCCAGGGGGTGTTGCTGGTGCAATTGGTATGGGCATTGGAGATTTATTGGATCCAACTTATGTTATTGTGGCACCAAAGACAATTATCTTGAAATTGGGAATTGGAATTGTGACAGGACTTGTTGCACATAGAGTTTTCCATATTCAACATTTAGAAGGTAAAAAATTATATCAAGCTGTCATTCTTTCAACTATTGCAGGTATGTTATTTAATGTTGTGGGAGAACCCATTTTTTCTTATTTTTATACAACATTGATTTTAGGTGCGCCTGACAAAGCGGCAAAAGCTTTGGCTTCTTGGAATGCCATAACAACTTCTATTAATGCTTTGTTAGCAGTAATAATTTCTTCAGGTATTTATATTGCAATTGCACCACGTTTAAAATCAAATGGAATTTTAAAACAATTAGCACCAAAGGAATAACTCCTTTGGTATTTTTTTATTAAACATAGAAATTTCAATATCTTTGCGTTATAATAGAGATATGCCGACATAGCTCCAACTGGTAGAGCAGGCCACTCGTAATGGTCAGGTTGCAGGTTCGATTCCCGTTGTCGGCACCATCAAACAATCATCACATTTGTGTAAGGATATAAAGTGAACATTTAATTCATGAGATAAAGCGACAATAAGAAAGGTGATAAAAATGGATAGGATTGAAAAAAGAGTTGCTATTTTGTACGGGTTACGAAGAAATCGTATGAATAAGTTATTGGAAAAATATCATTTAACTTATGAAGATTATGAAATTATCCTCGCATTACATTATGCAGAAGGATTGTCTATTGAAGAATTAGAAGCAGAAACAAAGATTGATGTGAGATTATTAAAATTGATATTAAAACATTTGGTGGAAAAAGATTTTATTGTTATTAAAAATGATAAACTTTATTTAAGTGATACAACACAAAAACTTTATCCACAAATGAAAAGAATTATCAAAGATAATAATGATGAATTGGTCAAATCGCTCACTTTAGATGAGTTTCATGACATTATTGAGAAGTTAGATAGATTGATTGAATGTTACGAATAGGGAAAATCTTTTGAAAGATGAACCCTTTTTTTGATTTTAGCTACAAAAAGGGATATAATGACATAAAGAGGTATCCCAAAAGAGGTGAAAGCCATGAACCTAAAAAAGAAAATGATAGTTATTATATCAATTATTGCAATATGTATTTGCAGTTTTTCTATTTTAGTTGTGTCATATCGCAAAAGATTAGAAGCGTCTTTTGATATTTTAGCATCAAAAAATTTAGAGTCTTTTAATAAAACACAAAAAGTAGAATTAGAAACTCATATCCATGAAGCTAACAATACAATGAGTGCGATTGCTTTAGGTTCATATGATAATGAAAAAGAAATACAAAATAAAATTAAACAAATGAGTGCTTTAAGCCTTGATTATAATATTGATTATCTCTCATTAGGAAAACTTCAAAAAATGACAAATGATCAAGAGTTTAAGGATATCAAGGATTTAAAATTAAATCAATTTTATATTCATAAATATTATAAACAAGACCAAAATTCAAATTATATTATTATGATGATGCCAGTAGAAGTGAATCATAAATTAGATGGAATCATTTATTCACTGTTAGATAATTCGATATTCTTATCAACTTCACAAACAGGTTTTCTTAAAGATGATATAGAGTGGTATCTTATTGATAATAGTGGAAATACAATTTCTAGTTTGTCAGTTAATGCAGTAGAAAATTTAAAAAATGTTGCTAAAGATCCTCAAGAAATAAATAAAATCTTAGATGCTATAAAAGCGGGTAAGACTGGTGGACAGATGTTGATTTTGGATAATGAAAAATATTATGCAAGTTATATGCCTTTGTCATATAATAATTGGTATTTATTTTCTGTATCCGATAGTCAAGAATTAACAACGTTTAGTTCAAAGATTTTTTATGAATTAAGTTTTTTAACAGGATTTATTTTGACTATTATTGGTTTAACAATGATAGCGTTATTATATTTGGTTTATCGTGATCAAAGAAAGAAAAATATTAATGAGAAACGTTTTCAATTATTGGCTAAATTTAGTGATGTTGTTGTTGCTGAATATGATATTAAGAAAGATATTTTAAGATTTACTTCAAACGCTCAAAAAATGTTGAGTTTAAAAAAATTGGTTTTTGAAAATTTTAAAGAGACTTTGCATCATTCTGATTTAATTTATCCTGATGATGTTCAAACAGTTTCAGAGGTTTTTCAAAAGATGAGTGAAGGGCTAATAGAAAATAGTTATGAAGTGAGAATGAAATTTGCTGATGGAGTTTATAATTGGTGCAAAATTGATTATTCTTTATTATTTGCTGATGGGCATAAACCTATTGGAATTGTATATAAAATTACTGATAATTCTAAAGAACATGCAAGAGTGGAAGAACTTCAAGAAAAGTCAAGAAGAGATGATTTAACTGGTTTATATCAAAAGAATAGTTTTATTGAATTGGTAAAACATTTACTTGATCAAAAACAATTTGGAACTTTAATGATTTTAGATTTAGATGATTTTAAAAATATTAACGATAAATATGGACATACAGTTGGTGATCAATGTTTACTTGCTTTTTCAGATGTTTTAAAGAAACAGTTTAGAGAAAATGATATTATAGGTCGTTATGGTGGCGATGAGTTTGAAATTTATATGAGAGGTTTAATCGATATGAGTCATCTTCAACAAAAGTTAGAAGATTTAATGTATCAATTAGATCAAGTTGAAATAGAAAATATTCATCTAAAATGTAGTATAGGTGCTGTTATTGTAAAAGAAGATAGATTATATGAAGATATCTTTAATCAAGCTGATGAAGCACTATATGAAGCAAAAAAGAAAGGTAAAAATAGTTTTGTTATTAAGGAATAGGGACACATTCCCTTTCCTTAAATTCAAAATATGAAATAAACTTTTCTTTTTTCTTTATTTCATTTATACTAATGAAGAGGTGAGAAGATGGGTAAAAAAGTCATATTTTTAGATGTTGATGGAACATTAACATTAAAAACAGGAGAAGTGACAAAAAGAGTCAAAGATGCTATTGCCAAAACAAGAGGAAATGGACATTATGTTTTTTTATGCACAGGAAGAAATAAAGCTGGCGTTCGCTCATTGATGCCAATTGGTTTTGATGGTGTTATTTGTAGTGCCGGGGGATATATAGAAATTAATGGTCAAAAAATATACGAATCATGTTTAAGCCAAGAAGATTTACTTCTTGCAAGACATGTTTTTGATAAAAATCATATTTTATATAATTTAGAAGCAACACATATGACTTTTCAAGATGAGGAAATGAATAAAGAGTTTGTTAGACATCATATTAATCCTCATAGTCAAAATATGAATTCAGAATTGATAAGACTTATCAATGAACAAAAGGATCGCTTTAATATCCAACCATTAGAAGAATATCAAAACAATCCTCAACCTATTCAAAAACTATGTTTTATGTGTGATAATTACGAAAAATTAGAAGAACCAAAAAAAGTTTTATCTCATAAATTTAATTTTATTATTCATGAGATTTTCTCTCAAGATGTGATTAATGGTGAAATTATTGTCAAAGGAACAAATAAAGGAAAAGCTGTCGAGAAAGTTGTTGATTATTTAGGATTATCAATGGATGATACAATTGGTTTTGGAGACAGTATGAATGATTATGAAATGATCAAAGTTTGTCAACATGCAGTTGTGATGGAAAATGGAGTAGAAGAATTAAAACAATATGCTTCAACAATTTGTGAAAGTGTTGATGAAGATGGAATTTATCATGAATTGAAAAGATTAAAATTATGTGAGTAAAAGAGAGCCTTATGCATCAAGGCTCTCTTTATATATATCAAATGAACTTGCTATTAAAAGATATAAGAATCCTGTTTGAACAAAGAAAATAGTATAGTCTAATACCCCATGAATAAAAATCATAACTGTAAATGCAACCATTAAAGCAACAAGAGTCTTATCAATTTTCTTTTTCCATAGATGATATAATCTTTTGATATTATCAATAATAAATGGAAGAATTGTCAAAATTCCAACAATTCCAAAACAAAGAACAGGATCAAGATAAATACTATGAGCATGTTCTGTTGGATGACCATGATACAATGGATAAATATGCATATAAGTCATAGGTCCTTCACCAAACAGTGGATGTGTTTTAATATTTGCAATCGCAACATCCCAAATATTTTGTCGTGTTCCAAAATAAGCAATAATATTATCTACTCTTGGGAATTTTGAAGGATTAAAGATAAAATAAATACATACCAATAAAATACATCCCAAGATCAATGAACATGTCTTATAACGCTTATCAATAATTAACATAATGACAATACCACCGGCTAAAGCAGGCCAAGCTGTACGACAGGCAGTTAAAACAAGCATCAATAAATTAAAAGCAATAACACAAATATAATAGAAACATTTTTTCCATTCTTGTTTTATATTTTCAATTTTTAATATTTTATAAAAAGTCAAACAAACAAAGAATTCAATCATCATAGCATAATAATTGGCATTAAAGAAAACAGAATTAATACGATCTTGAGGACGATTAAATATTTTAATCTCTAGTTGATCAATATCAAATGAATTCAAAATACCAATATATTCAATAAGAGCATATAATGCTGCAAAAACACTCAAAACAATAATACAATTCGTAATAAATTCAAAAAGCTCACTTGTCATATTAATACGATAATACAAGACAAATGAAAGAATAGCCAAAATACCAATGCTGCATCCAAGTCCATACCAGTTTTGATAACATATTGAAACAACAGAACTTAATAAACAAAAGTAAATAATATAGCGACTCTTTGGTGTTTCTCTATAGGCTTGTTGTATTTCCCCTTTTAATAATAAACGAATAGTTAAGAATATAAGAACAGCACCACACATATAAAAAGGTAAAAACATTGATAATACAGCAACAATGATGTATCTTTGATTATGTGTAAAATGTTCTTTTAAATAATCATATCCAAAAATAAAGGTCACCTCCCAAAAACGCACCTTTATTTTACAACATTTCACAAATTATGTATACTATAAAAAGCAAACATAACAAAATTGTAAGAAACAGAAAGAGGACTATATGTACAAATACTTATATATTTATAATTATTCACCCCATGAACAAGATCTTTGTGAAATGGAATTTAGACAAATCTTTAAAACTGATATGATATCAAAGTATTATTTAACCAATCAATATTTTGATTATACCAGAAGTGTTTTTATAAAAGGACGTTTAGATATTTTTAAATCATCGCATCATTTTGATGATATTGTTACTTTTATTGAACAAGCACATATGTGTTATTATGACTTTAAAGTTATTTATTTAAAAAATGAAATCACTCACGTGCATTACAAAGAAACCATTGAAAATTGTAAAAGAGTTGCTTTGCCAATAGATGGGTCTGTAAATATGCAAAAACCAAAGACAATTTTTGCAATTACAAAATTGAAAGAGACTTGGTATTTTGGAATTTATCATGATGAAGTGAAGTGGAGTGATCATTATGAAAAACCATATTCTTATTCTCATTCTTTAAACATAAGAGATGCTCGTACAATTGTTAATATTGCAATAGGTAATGATTTATCTTCAAAAGTCATTGATCCTTGTTGTGGTATAGGAACAGTTGTTTTAGAAGCACTAAGTATGGGTGTTGATATTGAGGGATATGATATTAATCGTTATGTCTCTTATCAAGCAAGATTAAATTTAGAACATTTTGGTTATAATCCTTTACTTATCCAAAAAAAGGATATGTTAACAATTCAAAAGACATTTGATGTCACTATTTTAGATATTCCCTATGGTGTTTATAGTCCTTTTTCTTATGAACAACAACTTGAACTTTTAAAAGGAACATTATCATTATCACCAAAGCTTTTACTCGTTTCTCATATTCCTATGAAACAAGAATTAGAAGCGATTGGATATACTATTTTAGATCAAGCAACAATTAAAAAAGGAAATTTTCAAAGATACATGACGCTATGCTTTCAAAAGACGACATAATTCGTTATAATGAATATGAGGTGAGGGGAAATATGAGGCATATTTTTTTAATGAAGTATACCAAAAGACATCATGATTTTGAAAAAACAATACATGAAGTCATGAAAGGTTACGATTATGAGGTTATTTATCGTAATTGTTTGGCAGATAGTCAAAATTATATTAAGAAAACAACAGAGAAAGCAAGATTTTATATTGCAGGTGGAGATGGGACTATTCATGGTTTAATCCAATATATTGTTGATACAGATCATGAGGTTGTTGTTTTACCTCTGGGAACGGGTAATGATTTTTGTCGAACACTAACACCAATGAAGGATCCAAGGGAAATACTTAAAAAATCACTTCAATATGAAAGCCAGAAAGTTGATGTGATTCAATTAAATGATACATATTATATAAATGCAGCTTGTTTTGGATTAGATAGTGTGATTGCTAATCATGTACATGATACACCACATATTCCATTTGTTCCTGATTCAAAAAGTTATATTGTTTCCATTTTACAAAATACGATGAAATATAAAGATCATAGTGTGACAATCTATAGTGATAAAAAACTTCTTTATCAAGGAAATATGACTTTATGTACATTGAACAATGCCCAATATTATGGCGGAGGATTTCAAATTATTCCTCATGCTAATATTCAAGATGGTTATATGGATATTTGTGTTGTTGATCAAATTCCTAAGTGGAAGATTCCTTATATGGTTGAACGTTTGGTGAGACATAAATTAGATGGGCGTAAAGATGTTCATTATTTCCGTGTAAAAAATGCAAAAGTTATTTGTCAATATACTTGTAATATTGATGGTGAAGAAAAACAATTTGATCATTATGATTTTCAAGTCAAACCAGAGTGTTTAAATATTGTGACATTTAAAAAACCAAGCCACTAAGCTTGGTTTTCATATTCTTCAGCAAAGAAGACTTGATGCCATAATGAGAAACAATAAACTGTCCATATTTTCTTATAATAATCATGTTTTTGATTTTTATGGTCTTCTAACATAGAGATTAATTTTTGATCATCAAAAAGTTTTTTAATAATAGGTGTTTGTAAACCGTCATACACTTTTTGATAAAGATCTTCTTCTCTCATCCATTCTCTTAAAGGAACTGGGAATCCAAGTTTCTTTTTCTTATAAGCTTCATTAGGAATAACTTTTTTCGCTGCTTCTCTTAATAAAACTTTGGTATTTTCAGGTGTAACCTTTTGATTGTCTTTTAACATGCTTGCAACATGAAAAACTTCTTTATCAGTAAAAGGAACACGACTTTCAATTGAATGAGCCATAGTCATCTTATCACCTTTTTGTAAGATATCTTTAATAAACCATGTTTGTAAATCAAAAGCCTGTCTTTTTTGAATATTTGTTGACTTGGTTTGATTTTTAAATATATCTCCCACAATATCTTTATGAGAATGGAAATGATTTGTATCTCTTAATAAATGTTTACAATCATTTTCAGAGAAAACAGGATTGACACCAACATAATAATCTTCAACACGTTCACCGTTTCTAATCAAGAAAGGAATGCCTTTCACAGTTGGTAAATGTTTACAGATTTTAGAAATCAAATGACGAATTCCAAAAGGAATCTTACCATAAAAACCACTATCAATATCACCACGATATGTATTGTATCCTCCAAAGAACTCATCAGCTCCTTCACCAGATAAAACAACTTTGACATCTCGACTTGCAAGTTCACTGACAAAATACAATGCGACAGCAGCTGGGTCAGCTGTTGGTTCATCTAAATGATACATAATCTTAGGTAAAACATTTAAATATTCTTCTTTACTAATAATCTTACTCTTGTTTTCAATACCTAATTGTTGCGTTAAATCCTTGGCATAACCAATTTCATTATATCTTTCATCATTATATCCAACAGTATAAGTATGTTGAGGTCTTGCAAGTGAAACAAGATAAGATGAATCAATACCACTACTTAAAAATGAGCCAACTTCAACATCCGCAAGTAAATGGTGTTTGATCGAATCTTTCATAATTTGATCAATGGCTTCTACCATATCTTGATTGCTCTTATATTGATTAGCAAATTGAATAGAATAATAACGTTTCATTTCAATCTTTTGATCTTTATAAATAAAATAATGTCCAGGTAACAACTGTTTTACATTCTTAAAGAATGTATTTTCACCAGATACAAAATTCATTTTTAAATAAATATCCAAAACATCAGTATTTAATTCTTTCTTAAAATCAGGGTGATCTAAGAAACTCTTAATTTCACTACCAAATAACAAATGTTCTTCATCATAATAATAATAAAAAGGTTTAATTCCAAAATGATCTCTAGCACAGAATAATTCATGAGTTGTTGTATCATACAATGCAAAAGCAAACATACCTCTTAAATAATTCACAAGATCATAACGATATTCTTCAAAACCATGTAATAAAACTTCAGTATCACTATTGGTTTGAAAATGATGTCCTTTTTCTTCTAATTCTTTTCTTAATTCTAAATAGTTATATATCTCACCATTAAAAACAACCACCAGATGATTTGTTTTCATGGGTTGATTTCCACCTGCCAAATCAATAATAGATAAACGACGATGTCCTAAAGCTACATTTTCATCAATAAATTGACCTTCACCATCAGGTCCTCTATGGGCAATACGATCCATCATTGTCTTTAAGATTTCAGGGGCATTTTTATTTACGGGAGCGAATCCTACGATTCCACACATTTCAATCACATCCTTTGCGAAAGCATTATAACATTTTTTTGAGATTAGGTGTAAAAAAGATAACAAATTCATAAAAAAAGAAATGAAAAGAGGATATTAATCCTCATTCATATCAATATACAACTCAACATAACCACAACTTTTACAAATAGCTGCTTTTAAAGGGCGTTCTTTCTTCTTTAAATCTTCATTTTTTTCTACAATTGTGAAGTCACTAATAGGCTGGGCTTCATCTTTGACATAACAATCTTCTTTCATTTCCTTATGACATCTTGGACATTTTCTCACTTTTCTTCACCTCTACATATTATTATACAGAAAAAAAGCCTTAAAACAAACACCAAAAAGAAAATATATAAATCTTTTTGACTATGGTATAATGAATATGTGGTAAGGAGACGTATATGAATACAAAAATTTATGAATTTGATGCAGTTATTCAAAAAGTTCCTGATAAAGATGGAGCTTATATAGAATTCCCTTATGATGTCAAAAAAGAATTTGGAAAAGGGCGAGTAAAAGTTACAGCAATTTTTGATGGTGTTGTTTATCAAGGCAGTTTAGTTAGAATGAAAACACCAGGACATATTATTGGCTTGCGAAAAGACATACGTTCTCAGATTCAAAAACAACCTGGCGATATGGTACATGTAAAAATCCAAGAAAGAGAATGATAGGTATGAAATTATTGATTATTTATTTAATGATTATGAATGGGATTGGTTTTATAATGATGGGAGTCGATAAACAAAAAGCCAAACATCATACATGGCGAATTCGTGAGAAGTCTTTTTTCTTGATAAGTCTTATGGGAGGCGGTTTAGGAACAATTGTTGGCATGTATATTTTCCATCATAAGACGAAACATTGGTATTTTGTTTATGGATTGCCTATGATTCTTTTGGGACAAGTTATATTATGGATTTTTTATAGAAGCTGGATATGAGTTAAGAAAGAAATGGTGAACATCTTGCTTTTAAAAGTGAAAAGTGGTAATCTAAAGGTAGTTATATGACTGACGGAAGTGGAATTGACCACAGGAAATATAATATGAAGAGCCGACCGTCTGGGCAAAGAGTCCAGATTGCGGCTCTTTTTCAATAAGTCATTGAGGAGGAAGAATAATGAAGGAATTAGAATTAAAGTATGGATGTAATCCTAATCAAAAACCAGCAAGGATTTATATGAAAGATGGTGAATTACCTATTCAAATCTTAAATGGAAAAGCAGGTTATATCAATTTGTTAGATGCATTCAATAGTTGGCAATTGGTTAAAGAATTAAAAGAGGCCACAGGATTACCTAGCGCTGCGAGTTTTAAGCATGTTTCACCAGCTGGAGCAGCTGTATATGTTCCATTAGATGAAACATTAGAAAAGATCTATTTTACTGAAGGTTTAAAATTATCACCGATTGCTGTGGCATATGTCAGAGCACGTGGAAGTGATCGTATGTCTAGTTATGGTGACTTTGCAGCTTTAAGTGATGAATGTGATGAGTCATGTGCAAGATATTTATCTAGAGAAGTAAGTGATGGAGTGATTGCACCATCTTTTACAAAAGAAGCATTAGAAATTTTAAAGAAAAAGAAAAAAGGAAATTATTTAGTTATTCAAATTGATCCAAATTATGTACCTAGAGAGATTGAAATGAAAGATGTTTTTGGGATTACTTTTGAGCAAGGAAGAAACAATGTGAAAATAACTGAAGATTTATTTCAGGATATTCCAACGCAAAATAAAGATTTACCAACATTTGCAAAACGAGATTTGTTAATATCCATGATAACTTTAAAATATACTCAATCCAATTCCGTATGTTATGTGAAAGATGGACAAGCCATAGGTATTGGTGCTGGACAACAATCACGTATTCATTGTACAAGATTAGCTGGGACAAAAGCCGATACTTGGTATTTACGTCAACATCCAAAAGTTTTAAGTTTACCATTTAAAGAAAAGATCCGTCGTGCTGATCGTGATAATACAATAGATGTCTATATTTCAGACGATTATGAAGATATTTTAGCAGATGGTATGTGGCAACAATTCTTTACAAAACAACCTGTGGCTTTGACAAGAGAAGAAAAGAAAGAGTGGTTAGCAACTTTAACTGATGTTTCTTTAGGTTCAGATGCTTTCTTCCCATTTGGTGATAATATTGAACGTGCTTATAAAAGCGGTGTGAAATATGTGGCTCAGGCAGGTGGAAGTATTAGAGATGATCATGTGATTGCAACATGTGATAAATATCAGATTGTCATGGCATGTACACATCTTCGTTTATTCCATCATTAGGATGATTATGTCATCCTTTTTCTTTTAAAAATATATTTTTGGATAGTATTCTATATAAAATTTGATACAATATATAGATAAGGAGATGTGATATTTATGAAATATATAAAGAATTTTCCTTTTGAAGAAGTTGTTTCATTAAAAGGACAAGTTGAAATTATGCCAGGACAAGTTGTGAGTAAAACGCTTGTTCAAAATGATGCTGTGAGTTTAACATTATTTGCTTTTGATAAAGGTGAAGAAATTGGAACTCATGATTCGACTGGTGATGCTATGGTTACAGTTTTAGAAGGTGTCGGGGAATTCACAGTGGGTGGAAAGAAACATATTGTAAAAGCTGGTGAATCTTTGATTATGCCTGCCAAAATACCTCATGCCCTCTATGCTAAGGAAGCATTTAAAATGTTACTTATTGTGGTTTTTCCCACAATGGAGTAAAGAAATATCTTAGGGGGAGGAATAAAGAATGGATGAAATTATTCAAAGATTAAAAGAAATATGTCTTCAAGAAACAAGCCTTGATCCTATTTTTATAGCTAAGAAAATGATGCATGAAGATATGATTCATATGCATGGACCGGAACATCATATTTTAGATGGTGCTGCTTTTTTAACTGCATTACATAATGCTGGTGTTGAATTTGATTTATCAAAGGCTTTTGATCAATTGGTTGAAAGAGGATTAAAGATGCCTGGTGCAACTTGTGGACAATGGGGTATTTGTGGTTCATCTGCATCAATTGGTGCGGCTTTAGCCATTATTCATGAAACTGGTCCTTTATCTGATAATGAATATTATAAAGATAATTTGCGTTTGACATCCCAAGCTTTAAGTAAAATTGGGGAAATAGGTGGACCAAGATGTTGCAAAAGAAATGCTTTTCTATCTTTAAGTACAGCAGTTATTTTCGTTAAAGAAAAATATGGCATAACATTAGAGTCTCATCCTATTGTCTGTGAATTTTCTGGTTGCAATAAACAATGTATTCATGAGCGTTGCCCTTTTCATCCTAAAAAAGAGTCTTAAAAGAAAACCATTTTTCTAATAAGAAAAGTCTATCACATCAAAAAACCTATAATTTCCATTTTTTTAGACAAAATATGTGTTATAATGGTGATAGGAGCGTGATAAGATGATAAAACTCGAAAATGTAACAAAAGTTTATAAAACTGGTGTTAGAGCCGTTAACAATATGAATGTCAATATTGGTCCTGGTGAATTCGTTTATGTTATTGGACCAACTGGAGCAGGAAAATCAACTTTTATAAAGTTACTATATAGAGAAGAAAAAGCAACTTCTGGAAAAGTTATCGTTGCTGGACAAGATGTTTCTAAAATTAAAGATCGTAAAGTTCCTTTTTTTAGAAGAAACATTGGCGTTGTTTTCCAAAACTTTAGATTATTACCTAAGAAAACAGTTTTTGAAAACATTGCCTTTGCATTAGAAGTTACAGATACACCAAGAGTTGAAATAAGAAAAAAAGTCAGAAGAACACTAGAACTCGTAGGATTAGAAGATAAGGCCAATGCTTTTCCTCATGAATTATCTGGTGGTCAACAACAACGTGTTGCCATAGCAAGAGCTATTGTCAATAATCCAAAAGTTTTAATCGCTGATGAACCGACTGGAAACTTAGACCCAGATACATCTATTGAAATCATTGAACTTCTTGAAAGAATCAATGAAGTCAATCATACAACAATTTTAGTTGTTACTCATGATAAAGAAATAGTTCAAAAATACAAAAAAAGAACAATCTTAATTGAAGATGGATGTATTAAAACAGATACAAGTACAGGAGGTTATACAGATGGAATTAATTAGTTGTATCAAAAACTTCCCAAAACATTGTAAAACCGCTTTACAAAATATTTGGAGAAATGGGGTTATGTCTGTTTCTTCAATCTTTGCAGTCACAATTACCTTAGTATTGATTGCTGTTATTGGAGTTGTTGCGATTAATATTCAAGATATGACTTATAGTATTGAAAAAAGCTTAACAGTTTATGTCAAAATAGAGCGAGAATTAAAGGATGCAGATGCAAAGAAAATTCAACCACAAATAGAAAAAATTGCAGGAGTCAAAAAGGTAACTTTCTCTTCAAAAGAAGATGAATTAAACAAAATGATTGAAATGCAAAATGAAGATGGAAAGAAATTATATGAAAATTTCCGTAAGAATAATCCTTTAGGAGCTGCTTATGTTGTAGAAGTAAAGGATGCCAAGCAATTAGATACAATTTCTGCTCAAATTGGAAATATTGAACATGTAAAAGATGTTGAATCAGGTGGCAATTCTACCAATTCATTAGTAAACAGTTTAGAAGCTGTGAGAAATGGTGGCGCTATTTTTGTGGCAGGATTAAGTATTGTTGCATTGTTTATGATTGCCAATACAATCAAAATTACAATTACTTCAAGACAAACAGAAATTAGTATTATGCGTATGGTTGGAGCAAGTAACTGGTATATTCGTTTACCGTATATGTTAGAAGGAATCTTTATTGGTATCATTGGTGCCATTATTCCAATCCTTATTGTGTATTTTGGATATACAATGCTTTATGAATCTGCTTCAGGAATGTTACCAGCCATTTTAACACTAAGAGAACCATTCCCATTTATTTGGCAATGTTCTGGTTTGTTAGTGGGATTAGGTAGTGGTGTTGGTTTGATTGGAAGTTTTGTTTCAGTAAGAAAATTCTTGAAATTTTAAAAGACCGAAAGGTCTTTTTTTGGAGGACAATATGAAAAAATTAATATTAATTGGAGGAACAATGGGCGTTGGAAAAACAGCCACTTCCTCTTTATTAAAATATAAATTGAATAATTGTGTTTTTTTAGATGGTGATTGGTGTTGGGATATGCATCCATTTATTGTTGATGAAGAAACGAAAACAATGGTCATGAATAATATTGTTTATCAATTGAATCAATTTATTCATTGTTCAAAGATTGACAATATTATCTTTTGTTGGGTAATGCATCAACAAAGTATTATTGATGAACTTTTATCAAGATTAGATTTATCAAATTGTGAAGTTTATCCCATTTCTCTTATATGTTCAAAAGAAGCTTTAGTAAAACATATTCAAAAAGATATTGATTTAGGAATAAGAAAAGATGATGTAATCAAAAGAAGTGTAGAAAGACTTTCTATGTACCATGATTTAAATACAATGAAAGTGGATATAACAAATTTTACTATTGATGAAACTGTGGATAAAATTTGTGATATAATTCAAAGCTAGTATGATAATCGTTTGACTTCAACATATATTTTCCTTATAATAGGTGATATGTAAAGGTAGGGACTATTATGTTTACAAGAAAAGAAATCTTTAGTATTCCAAATATATTATGTTATTTTAGAATTGCGTTAGTACCAGTTTTTTTGTATGCGTATTTTACTGCTGAAACAAGTGGGGGACATATGTTATCGGCTGGAATACTCATATTATCAAGTCTAAGTGATTTCTTTGATGGATATATTGCTAGAAAATATGATATGATTACAGAACTTGGAAAACTGATTGATCCTGTTGCTGATAAACTTACACAATTTGTTGTGGCATGTACACTTATGTATACTTATCCTGCTTATGCATGGTTAGTTGCTATTATTGTCTTAAAGGATGGTATGCTGTTGTTTGTAGGATGGTTTATCTATCGTAAGAAAGGAAGACATTTAGCGCAAGCGGAAATGCCTGGGAAAATAGCAACAGCTGTATTCTTTGTGGTTTCTATTTTGCTAATTGCTTTCTATATTCCAAATACAGTTATATCGGCTGTGATGATTTACTCAACGGTTGCCCTTATGGCTATAGCAATGATTTATTATGGACAAGGGTTATACCATTTGTATAAAGAAGATGAAATATAAAAATGATCAATCAACCTTATGGGTTGATTTTCTATTTCCTCGGCAATATTTTCTATAATAAGACAATAGAAGATAAAATATTCTAAATGATGAATAAAGATATATTTCTGATTTGTTTTCAAGTATAATAAAGATAGGTGATATTTATGGGAAATAATCGAGAATTAAAAGAATTATGTTATATGGAAGCATTAGAGGATAGTGTTGTTTCTGTTGAAATGATTTTAAATAGACTCAATCAAATTGAACAAAAGAAGGGTGTCTTTGATGCTTATATTTTGTCACATGATCGTTCTAAAACTGTTTTGGATTTAGAACTTGCATTGGCAACACTTTGTATATTGCTTAGAAAAATGTCAGAAAACTTATTTATTGTGACACCAGAAGAATTAAGAAGAGATATGAACAGTATTATTCATTCTAATCGATTTGAATACAATCGCTTAGAGGTTATTGTTTATTCACAAAAGGGAAAAGAACCCATTGATTTACAAGGATTATTAAATTTTTGTCATGCCGTTCTTAAGAGTGACAAAGTTCGTAGATAAAAGATGTTATAGTCATTGTGGGTGATGACAATGAACTTAAGGAAAAATTTAGGAATTATTATGATGATGTTGGGTGTTTTATTAACAATTAACCAAGGAGATCATCAAAAAGATTTATTAAAACAGATTGAAGAAATGGTTAAAACATATTGGCCATTGATATTGAGTTTTATTGGAATATATATGATTTCAACACCTGTAAAAAGAAGAAAATAATAAAAGTTCTTGTCTTTATTGAAGATAGGAACTTTCTTTGATTTGTATTAAAAAAAAGAAATCAAGAGATAAAAATAATAAATTTGATAGATGTTTTTGACTTATGTGAAAAAATTCATCTTATAACTTTATTTTTTGGTTATAATTTTGTATAATGAGCGCATATGGAGGTATATAAAATGAAAAAGAGACCAGTGGTTTTATGTATTTTAGATGGTTATGGTTTAACTGAAAGAGTTGATGGAAATGCTGTAAAATTAGCAAATACACCAAACTTAGATGATTTAATGGCAATGTATCCAACAACAACTCTTAAAGCAAGTGGTAATGCTGTAGGATTACCTGAAGGACAAATGGGAAATAGTGAAGTTGGACACTTAAATATTGGTGCTGGTAGAATTGTTTATCAATCATTAACTTTAATTAATAAAGCTGTTGAAGATGGAACTTTCTTCACAAATGAAACTTTCTTAAAAGCAATCAATCATGCTAAAGAAAATAATTCAAAATTACATATTTGGGGATTATTATCAAATGGTGGTGTTCACTCATCAAATGAACATATCTATGCATTGTTAAAACTTGCAAAGGACCAAGGTTTAGAAAAAGTTTATGTGCATGCATTCTTAGATGGTAGAGACGTTGCTCCTGATAGTGGTGCTGATTTCGTTCAAGAATTACAAGATAAGATGAATGAAATTGGTGTTGGTCAAATTGCTTCTATCTCTGGTAGATATTATGCTATGGATAGAGATAAGAGAATGGATCGTGTTGAATTAGCTTATAATGCATTAGTTGGTAAATCTGGAGAAACATATAGTGATCCAGTTCAATATGTTAAAGATTCATATGCAAAAGAAGTTTATGATGAATTTGTCATTCCTGGATATAATCCAGCAACTGATGGTGCTGTAAGTGATAATGATTCTATTATCTTTGCTAATTTTAGACCTGATAGAGCTATTCAAATGTCAAATGTTTTCACTGCTGATGTTTATGAAGATTTTAAACCAGCAGATAAACCAACAAATATTTTCTTTGTATGTATGATGCGTTATGCTGACACTGTTAACGGTGAAATTGCATTCCATTCATTAGATTTAACAAATACTTTAGGTGATTACTTATCAGCTCAAGGTTTGAAACAATTAAGAATTGCTGAAACTGAAAAATATGCTCACGTTACATTCTTCATGGATGGTGGAGTTGATAAAGAAATCGAAGGAGCAACTCGTGTTTTAATCAATTCACCAAAAGTTGCCACTTATGATTTACAACCTGAAATGAGTGCTTATGAAGTGAAAGATGCATTACTTGCAGAATTAGATAAAGATATTCATGATGTTGTGATTGTCAACTTTGCAAACTGTGACATGGTTGGACATACTGGAATTATTCCAGCAGCTATCAAAGCAGTGAGTGTTGTTGATGAATGTGTTGGTGAAGTTTATGAAAAAGTTCTTGAATTAGGTGGAACTATGTTAATTACTGCTGACCATGGAAATAGTGAAAGATTATTAGATGAAGATGATAATCCATTCACTGCTCATACAACAAATCCAGTACCATTAATTTTAACAAATACACATTTAGAATTAAGAGAAGATGGTAAACTTGGAGACTTAGCTCCAACAATCTTACAATTATTAGGATTACCACAACCAAAAGAAATGACTGGAGAAAGCTTATTAAAATAGAAACTGGCAAATGCCAGTTTTTTCTTACCTTCAAATCAAGTTATTGTCTTCTTTTCTTACTTAAAATTTAGTATAATAAAGATGGTGATGAACATGAATTTAATCGATATATTAAAAAATCAAGAAAAGTTTAATGAGACACAAAGAGGAATTTGTCAGTATATTCTTGAACATAGCGAAGAGATTCCTCAAATGAGTGCACGAACACTTGCTAAAAATACATATACAAATGCATCAACAGTTGTTAGATTTATAAAAAAATTAGGGTATGAAAATTATAATGATTTTAAAGTTCATTTGGTCCATGATTTAAAAGATTGTCATCTGCAAGATGTAAAAATACGTGAAAAAGAAATGAGTATATCTGTTATAGATAAAATCAGTGAGTTAGAAAAAAATGTGATTGAAAAAACAAAAAACCAGCTTTCAGTACAACAATTAGAAAGAGTGGCACAACATTTTACTAAGACAACTTATATTGATTTTATTAGCAATGATGCTAATGAATGTCTAGGAGATTATGGATGTCATTTGTTTTTCTTGGCTAAAAAGATTGCAACAAATTATTCAGCAACCAATCTTCAATTGTATTTGACAATGACACCTCTTCAAGATCATTTGATTGTATTGATTAGTCGCATGGGAGAAGATAAAAGAATTGTTAAAGTAGCAAGAGAATGTCAGAAGAAAGGTGTTTACACGATTGCAATAACAGGGAGAACTGATAGTACTCTAGCGAAGTCATGTCATGAGGTTATACCAGCGATTCATATCAATTCGTTTGCTGATTTTAGGGATATGATTTTTCAAATATCTGCTCAATATATTTTAAATTGTATATTCTCTTTATTGTTAAGTAATAATTATCATTCTATTATTGAATTTAATGAGGCATATGGGGATGTTTATATGAAATAGTGCAACAATGTTGCACTATTTTTGCTGATTTTAAAAATAATTGGTTGCATTGTTGCTTTTGAAATGAAGAGGCTTGAAAAAAGAAAATTTTTGGCTTATGATAAAATTATCATAAGGAGGATGAATATCAATGTTACACAAAAATTTAAAACCATTTCCTAAAGATTTTCTTTGGGGAGCAAGTACATCTGCATATCAAGTAGAAGGAGCCAACTTAGAAGATGGAAAAGGTCCATCTTGTCAAGACGTTAAGAAAGTACCTGAAGGGACTTCTGATTTAACTGTTTGTGCTGATCAATATCATAGATATAAAGAAGATATTGCTTTAATGGCAGAAATGGGATTTAAAACATATCGTTTCTCAATTTCTTGGTCTCGTATTATTCCAGAAGGAACTGGTGCTATCAATCCAAAAGGAATCGAATACTACAACAATGTCATTAATGAATGTTTGAAATATGGAATTGAACCATTAGTGACTATGTTCCACTTTGATATGCCTGCTGCATTAGACAAACGTGGTTCTTGGTCTAATAGAGAATCAGTTGATTGGTTCTTAAACTTTGCTAAGGTTATGTATGAAAACTTTGGTGATAGAGTGAAATATTGGTTAACAATCAATGAACAAAATATGTTAACTTTAGTAGGACCTGTTATTGGAACATTAACAATTCCTGAAGGTTGTACAAATGAATTAAAAGAAATCTATCAACAAAATCACCATATGTTAGTTGCTCAAGCAAAAGCTATGGCATTATGTCATGAAATGTTACCAGGAGCTAAAATTGGTCCTGCACCAAATATTTCATTAGTATATCCTGCTAGCTGTAAACCAGAAGATGTTTTAGCTGCTCAAAACTACAATGCAGTAAGAAACTGGTTATATTTAGATATGGCAGTTTATGGTGTTTATAATAACTTAGTATGGGCTTGGTTAGAAGAACATGATGCAACACCTGAATTTGCTGAAGGTGACGCAGAAGCTTTAAAGAATGGACATCCTGATTTCATCGGATTTAACTATTACAATACAGCAACATGTGAATGGGAAGATGGTAGCGTAGAATGTTCATCTGCTGCTGATCAACAAACAGCTCGTGGAGAAAAAGGAATGTTCAAAGGATTTAAGAATCCTCATTTACCAACAACTGAATTTGGTTGGGAAATTGATCCTATGGGATTCAGAGCAACTATTCGTGAAATGTATTCAAGATATCGTTTACCAATGATCGTTACTGAAAACGGATTAGGAGCTTATGACAAATTAACTGAAGATGGAAAAGTTCATGATTCATACAGAATTGAATACTTAAGAAAACATATTGAACAAGTTCAATTAGCAATCTCTGATGGTTGTGAAATGATGGGATATTGTCCTTGGTCAGCAATTGACTTAATTTCTACTCATGAAGGTATGGTTAAGAGATATGGATTTATCTATGTAGATAGAGAAGAATTTGATTTAAAAACATTAGATAGATATAGAAAAGATTCATTCTACTGGTATAAAAAAGTTATTGCAACAAATGGAGAAGATTTATCTGATTAATAGAAGTGGGAATAAGAATTTTCTTATTCCTTTTCTTTTTTTTGTGTTTATGATATATTAAAACAAAATGGAGTGATTCAATGAAGAAAATCATTTGTTTTGTATTAGGGTTATTTTTACTGGTAGGTTGTCAAGAACCCGCAAAAAAAATAAATATTGATGGTATTCAACCTATTCATTATGAAGAGTTAATACAGAATTTAAATTCAAATGTTAAGTTTATATTGTATATAGGTAGACCTGATTGTGGAGATTGTCAGGAATTTTATCCAATCTTACAGGATTATATAGATAATCATAAAGGTAGCGGAATCTATTATTTGAATATTAAAGAGTTTAGAGATCGTGCAAAATCTCAAGATGCATCTTATAAGGAAAAGGATTTTTATGAGAATCTTTATAAAGAATTACATTTTGATTGGACTCCAACAATTCATGTCATTTCTAATGGAAAGTTTATAAAAACTTATCAATATTTAGATGAAGAGTATTTAGAAATGAAAGATCGGGAAAAACAAATACAAAGAAAAAAAGAATTCTTAAATGAATTTCAAGAATTTATGGATACATATTTCAAGGAGGATTAAAATATGAAGAAATGTCCTAGATGTGGTCAAGAGGTCAGAGATGATGAGAAGTTCTGCCCACATTGTGGTTTAGATTTACAAGCTAGATATCGTCCAATTAAGCAAAAAAATAAATCAATGACTTATTTATTATATGTTATTATCTTTTTCTCATTTATTACGATTCCTCTTTTATATGGGCGTCTTTTAAGTAATCTAGGTAATGATTTTGAAAGTTTAGATAAAAAGGAAAGAATAGAATTAAAAGAAGTGACTGATTCTCCTCCAACAGCTATTATTGGAACATTTGATACTTTAGCTGATTTTAACAAACAATTTTCAAATGTAGAGACAACAGTTCAATCTATTCAAACTTATGAAAAACAACTGGAACAAAAGAGTCAATATACATTTGATAAAGATTATCATATTGCTGTATTAGACAATAATAATATTTATTATACTTTGACTTATTCAGTTAAGATTAATGAACATTTGTCTATGGTTGTAGAAAAACAATTTGATCGTAGTCATACTTATAACACAGAAAAAGTTTCTTTTAAAAAGACTGGTATAACGCAATTTGATGATCTTTTCTTTCATGATGAAGAAAATACTATTGTTCATCGCATAACTGGTAATCAAAATGTAACTGATCAATTAATGAATGATTTTTCTAAACGAAAAGAAGAATTTGAAGCAAAGAAGAAAAAAATTGGACATTATGGAATTGGAAATTATGATGGACGTTCTTCATTTGTTGTTTATCGTCAAAATGAAACCTTTTATTCTCAATTAACATATATGACAGATACAAAAGAATATATTGATTAAAAAACATAGGAAATGACCTATGTTTTTTAGATTATTGATTGATTTAAGAAAGTAATAATTCTAAATATGTTTCTTGTTCCTGTTTTGAGATATGTAATTTCTTCATGGCATCTACAAAGGAAATATGTTCTTCTTCAGAAAGAT
>UPXV01000011.1 GCA_900538465.1 uncultured Erysipelotrichaceae bacterium | reverse complement strand
TTCTTTGTTTTACTACTTTTATTGACGTGTTTTCTGTTCAGTTTTCAATGTCCTTCGCCCTCTTCGTCGAGTGCTCATCTATAATATCATTTGCTTCCCTTTTTGTAAAGTCTTTTTTTCAATTTTTTTAAAAAAATTTCTTTTTCCTATTTAAGTCCTTATTTTTTGGCATATTTCAACAACAAATAAGACAAATCATCAGCTTATTATATAATAAGGATAGAATAGATTATTTATTCGCATCAAAAATATATTTCTTTTGATATATTGGTTTTGGTAATTTTGACAACTCATCTTCTTGATTATCAAAGACAAATGAATCACGATATTGTTTTGGCGTCATTCCTGTATTCTTTTTAAACATTTGAGAAAAATAAGATTGTGAAGAAAATCCAACTGTCTCTGATATTTCAGCAATTGATAGACTGGTTGTTGTTAATAATGATTTACATTCTTTAATTCTTCTTTCTATCAAATAATTAATAGGTGATACACCCATGCATCTTTTAAACTCATGAGCCATATAATATTTATTCATTTTCATATATTCCGCCAATGATTCCAAAGTGATATTATCTGAATAGTTTTGATCAATATAATAACTTATCATTCTAATTTCTCTTTTTATAGGTTGAATAAGTGGATTAGAACTTAAATTGAGACGCATTTGTCTTATTACATATAAAAGGAATAAATCAAATAATTTTTGGCATACCATTTCATATCCAATCGCTTTATTTTCACTTTCCATTAATAATTGAGAAATATAATACTGAACACTGTTATTTTTTTCAAAACTTTGATAAAGAAAAAGATTATCTTCTTCATTTAATCCAAATGTCAAATCTTCTACTCCTAAAACAACATATTCTAAAGGATCGTCTCCACTAGAATCTTCATGATGATAAATATTCGGATTGACAATGATCATATCATCACTTTTCACATCAAAAACATTATTTTCTACAGTGAATTTTCCTTTTCCACTTAAAACATAAAAAATTTCTGAAAACGGATGAAAATGCATTAGAGAATTCCAATCTCCTTCATATTTTGAATATGTTACATACAATAATCTTGACTGAAAATCAAAATAATCATTCTTTGAAATATCTATACGATTATTACTCATTGAGCCCCTCTCCTCCCTTAATTTAACATAATTTTACTATGATTTTTCCAAAAAAGCAATATATATAAAAGTTTAAACAATTTTAGTGTTGATAAAGCGGTTACATTTATATATATTGGTATTATAAGATATCATGAAGGAGGAAAAACAAACATGAATACGAAAAAAGTGTTATCTTTAGGACTTTCTGTTCTTATGTGTGGTACACTACTTGCTGGTTGTGGTGGAAACAAAGATAAAGCTGAAACAGGCGACACAGAAAGTAAAACTCTTACAATCGCCGGACTTGATGGTGGTTATGGAACTGATGGCTGGAAAAAAGTCATTGCAAAATTTGAAAAGGACAATGGTGTCAAAATTACTTCAACATTTGATAAAAAAATCAGTGATGTTGTAAGACCAAAAATTACTGCTGGAAAAGATGTACCTGACATCATTTACTTATCAGTTGGTGGTGTTGGTGGATTAACTGACACAATGATCAAAGAAAAACAAATTGCTGATATTTCTGGATTATTAGATTTAGAAGTTCCTGGAGAAAAAGTAAAAGTTAGCGAAAAAATCTTAGATGGTTTCGTTGATACACCAGTAACAAAACCTTATGGTGATGGTAAATTATACTTAGCTCCATTAAACTATGGACCTTGTGGATTATATTATAACGCAGGTTTATTTAAAGAAAAAGGATGGACTGTTCCAAAAACTTGGGATGAAATGTGGGCTTTAGGAGATAAAGCAAAAGCTGAAGGTATCTCTTTATTCACATATCCTACTACTGGTTACTTCGATGCATTCTTCTCTTCTTTATTAAATGCAACTGCTGGTCCTGAAGTTTATACTAAACTTATGAACTATGATGTAGATGCTTGGAAACTTCCAGAAGTTAAAGAAGCATTTGAAATCGTTGGTAAATTAGCTAAATATACTGCTCCTACTACTGTAGCAAATGCTAATGGAGACAACTATTTAAAGAACCAACAATTAATTATTGATGGTAAAGCTTTATTCTGTCCAAATGGTAACTGGTTACCAGGTGAAATGGCTGCAACAACTCCAAAAGGATTCCAATGGGGTGTAGCTGGTATTCCTGCTGCTAAAGCTGGTGGAGCTTGTTATTCAACTAACTTTGTTGAACAAATGTATGTTCCTGCTAAAGCTGCTAACAAAGATTTAGCTATGAAATTTATGGCTTATTGCTATAGCGATGAAGCTGCTAAATTATTCTATGAAAACGGACCAACTAATGATAAAGGTGAAAAACAAGCTGGTGGATTAATGCCAATCGTTGGTTCAGAAAAATTAATCGCTGAAAGTGATCAATTTATGTACTCTATGTTACAAAATGGTGTTAAAGCTAATACTGTTGGATTTATGGCTGCTAACCCTGTTGAAGGTGTGAAATTAGATGGTGAAACTGGTATCTTATATGGTACAGTTAACTCTGTTGTTTCTGGTGATAAGACAGTTGATCAATGGTATAAAGCTTCTGTAGATGCAGTTCAAAAAATTGCTGATGCAAACAAATAAATAAAAACGATAAGGTAGGCGGTGGGAACACCGCCTATTATCATTAATAGAAGGAGGATTACTATGAATAAGAAAAAAGAAAAACGACGTTTTATTCTTTTGTGTCTTGCTCCAGCAGTTATTCTATTCACAGTTTTTATGATTTATCCTACCATTAACGTTTTCTTTATGTCAACTTTAAAATGGGGTGGATTTTCTGATGAAAAAACTTTTGTTGGAATTAATAACTTTATAACGTTATTTAAAGACATGAACTTTATTCGTGCTTTCCAAAATACAATCTTTGTAATTGTAATTGTAACAATTTTTACATTAGCTCTTGCAATTATTTTTGCTTCAATCTTGGTCAGAGAAAAATTAAAGGGACAAAACTTCTTTAGAGTTATTTTCTATATTCCTAATATTTTATCTATCGTTGTTATTGGAGCAATTTTTGCAGCTATCTATGACCCTTCTGCAAATGGACTTTTAAACAGTCTTATTGGCATTTTTGCTGGTGAAGGTTTTGAGGGTATTCCTTTTTTAGGTGATCAAGGAATTGTTATGTATTCAATTGCTGCAGCTTTGATTTGGCAAGCTATTGGTTATTATATGGTTATGTATATGGCAAGTATTTCATCTATCCCTGCTCATTATTATGAAGCTGCTGAATTGGATGGATGTGGAAAAATCAAACAATTCTTTACCATTACTTTACCTTTAGTATGGAGTAATATTCGTACAACTTTAACTTTCTTTGTTATTAGTACAATCAATTTAAGTTTCTTGTTAGTTCAAGTTATGACAACTGGTGGTCCTGATGGTGCCAGCCGTGTTCTACTCTTCTATCTATACGATCAAGCTTATAACAATGCAAGTTATGGTTATGGTATGGCTATTGGTGCTGTTACATTTATTTTCTCATTCTTATTAAGTGCTGTTATTAATAAAGTCACTGAACGTGAAGAATTAGAATTCTAAGGAGGCAAATTATGAAAAAAGAAAAAATGAGTTCTCGAAATCTTTATAAAATATTCATTTATGTTGCCTTAATCACTTTAGCAATTTCTATTATTGTTCCAGTGGCTTGGGTATTCATTTCATCTTTAAAAACAAGTGCTGAGTTCCATGGAAGTCCTTGGACTCTACCTGCTAGTTTTTATTTTCAAAACTTTATAGATGCATTTGAAAAAGCCAATATGGCTGAATATTTCTTAAATTCTGTTATTGTAACTGCTTTGGCATTAGTCATTTTGGTTGTTGTTTCTTTACCTGCTGCTTATGTTTTAGCAAGATTCCATTTTAAAGGTAAAAAGATTATTAATATGGCATTTATGGCAGGTTTATTTATCAATGTTAACTATATTGTTGTCCCTATCTTCTTGATGTTAACATCTTGGGATGATTTCTTCTATGATTTTATGAATCAATCTGTTTTCCTTGATAACATCTTCGTTTTGGCAATTGTTTATGCTGCGACTGCTATTCCATTTACTGTATATCTATTGAGCAGTTATTTTAGAACATTGCCTAAGGCTTATGAAGAAGCTGCTTTTATTGATGGTTGTGGATATTTTAAAACAATGCTTAAAGTTATGGCTCCTATGGCTAAACCAAGTATTATTACAGTTATTTTATTTAACTTCTTGGCTTTCTGGAATGAATATATCATCGCCTTAACTTTAATGCCTGGTGCATCTAAAACATTACCAGTTGGATTGGTGACTTTGTCAAAAGGACAAATGGCTGCTGCTAACTTTGGTCAACTTTATGCTGGTTTAGTTATTGTTATGTTACCGACTTTAATTTTATATATCATGGTACAAAAGAAGTTAACTCAAGGTATGACCCTTGGTGGTTTAAAGGATTAGAGGTGAACTTATATGAATCAAACAATGAAAAATATTATTGCAGCTGTCTGCTTTATCATATCCTTAGCTTTGGTTTTTATAGGTCAACGTAATGTTGGTTATACCGGTCTAGCGATGGAACTTATTGGATTAGTCGGATTATTAGTATTGTTATATCTTTATAACAAGAAATATAAATAGGAGGAATAATATGGCTACATTATCATTAAAACATATAGACAAAATTTACGATAACAATGTCCAAGCAGTTTTTGATTTTAATCTTGAAATTGCTGATAAAGAATTTATTGTTTTCGTAGGACCTTCAGGTTGTGGGAAATCTACAACATTGAGAATGATTGCTGGACTAGAAGATATTTCAGCAGGAGAATTATACATTGATGACAAACTTATGAATGATGTTGCACCTAAAGATCGTGATATTGCAATGGTTTTCCAATCATATGCATTATATCCTCATATGAGTGTTTACGATAACATGGCATTTGGATTAAAGATTTCTAAAACTCCAAAAGACATCATTGATAAAAAAGTACGTGATGCTGCAAAAGCATTAGATATTGAACAATACTTAGATCGTAAACCAAAAGCCTTATCAGGTGGTCAACGTCAACGTGTGGCTTTAGGAAGAGCGATTGTTCGTGAACCAAAAGTCTTCTTAATGGATGAACCATTAAGTAACTTGGATGCAAAATTAAGAGTTCAAATGCGTGTTGAAATCTTAAAAATCTATCAACAATTAGGAACAACTTTCATTTATGTAACACATGACCAAACTGAAGCCATGACAATGGGAACAAGAATCGTTGTTATGAAAGATGGTCGTGTTCAACAAGTTGCTGCCCCTACTTATCTTTATGAACACCCTGTTAATAAATTTGTGGCAGGATTTATTGGAAGCCCACAAATGAACTTTAGAGATGGAACAATCATTGAAAAAGATGGAAAATTATCTATCGAATTAAGTGATATTACTTTGGAAATTCCTGAAGATAAAGCAAAAATCTTAAAAGATAAAGGATATGTTGGAAAAACTGTAACTATGGGTATTCGTCCAGAAGACATTTCTACACATCCTCAATACATTATGCATCATCCTGAAGCTTCTTTCCAAAGTCAAGTTGATGTAGTGGAATTAATGGGTGCTGAAAGCTTTATTCATATGAGTAAAGATGGTCGTCCATTCGTTGTTAAAGTTCCTGGAAGTACACCTTTAAGAGCAAAAGATGAAGGTTCTTTCACTTATTTAATGAATAAAACTCATTTCTTTGACATCGAAACTGAATTAAATATTTTAGAAAGTCAGGAGGATCAAGCATGAAAAATTATGGGCGTTTAACAATTCCTACTGATTTAGATGTAATTGATCAAACAATTGCATTAAAAGAAAAATTAGGTGCTGATGCAATTCGTGACTGTGATGGGACCCAAATGCCTAAAGAAATCTTAGATTTAGATGCTAAAATTTATGCAACTTATTATACAACAAGAAAAGATAATGATTGGGCTTTAGCCAATCCTGAAGAAATTCAACAAGAATATTTAATTACTGATCGTTATACTGCAAGAAACTCATCATTAACAATAACTTTAATGAAAGGTTTCCATACTGAACAATTAAAACCAAACTTTATTGATAATCCTCATGAATGGTGGGAAGTTATTGATCGTACAACTGGAGAAGTTGTCCCTACTGACAAATGGACTTATAGTGAAGAAGATGGAACTGTCACAATTGAAACAATTCCTTATCATGTTTATACAGTCAGTTTCTTAGCTTTCTTAATTTGGGATCCTGTTCATATGTATAACTTTATTACAAATGACTGGAAAGATGCGCCTCATCAATTAACATTTGATGTACGCCAACCAAAAACACAAGTTTTTGTTAAAGAAAAATTAAAGAAATTCTGTGAAGATAATCCTCATGTTGATGTGATTCGTTTTACAACTTTCTTCCATCAATTTACTTTAACATTTGATGATCAAAAACGTGAAAAATATGTAGAATGGTTTGGTTATAGTGCCAGCGTTTCTCCATATATTCTAAGAAAATTTGAAAAATGGGCTGGTTATAAATTCCGTCCTGAATTCATTGTTGATCAAGGATATCATAATTCTTTATTTAGAGTTCCTTCTAAAGAATTTAAAGATTTTATTAACTTCCAACAACAAGAAGTTTGTAAACTTGCTAAAGAATTGGTTGATATTGTGCATAGCTATGGTAAAGAAGCTATGATGTTCTTAGGAGATCACTGGATTGGTACTGAACCTTATGGACCATATTTTGAATCTATTGGATTAGATGCAGTTGTTGGTTCTGTCGGTGATGGTGTGACAATGCGTATGATTTCTGACATCAAAGGTGTGAAATACACTGAGGGAAGATTATTACCTTACTTCTTCCCTGATGTTTTTTGTGAAGGTGGCGACCCAATTGGTGAAGCACATACCAACTGGTTAAAAGCCAGACGTGCTATTTTAAGAAGTCCATTAGATCGTATTGGTTATGGTGGATATTTAAAACTTGCATTAGAGTGGCCTGGATTTATTGATACAATTACACATGTTGTTGATGAATTCAGAAACATTCATGAGACAATTCAAGGAACAAGCGCTTATGTTTCTCCATTTAAAGTTGCTATTTTAAACTGTTGGGGAAGTTGTCGTCGTTGGATGAACAATCAAGTTCATCATGCAATTTGGTATCGTGAAATCTACTCTTATGTTGGTATTATTGAATGTTTAAGTGGTATGCCTATTGATTTAGAGTTTATTAACTTTGATGATGTTAAAAATGGTGCTTTAGATCAATATAAAGTTGTTATTAATGCAGGAAGTGCTTATACATCTTGGTCTGGTGCTGAAAACTGGATTGATGAAGATGTTGTGACACGTATTCGTGCATGGGTTGATAATGGTGGTGGATTTATTGGTGTTGGTGAACCAACAGCTTATCAACATCAAGGTCAATTCTTCCAATTAAGTGATGTTTTGGGAGTTGATAAAGAAGTTGGATTTACATTAAGTCATGATAAATACAATGAAGTTGATCCACATCATTTCTTATTAGAAGATATTGATGGTGAAATTGATTTTGGTGAAGGTATGAATGGTATCTACGCTCATGGTGAACATTATCAAATCTTAAATCAATATCATGGTTATGCTAGACTTGTTACAAATACTTTTGGTCAAGGTCGAAGCATTTACTTTGCCGGTTTACCATATTCTCCACAAAACTGTCGTTTGCTTTTAAGAGCAATTTACTGGGCAGCTGGAATGGAAGATGAAATGAAGAAATATTATGTAAGTAATGTAAACACAGAAGTTGCAGCCTTTGAAGGTGTTGGAAAAATTGCTGTTATTAATAACACAACTGAAGCTCTTTCTACTGATCTTTATGTAAAAGGTCAAAAGGTTGAAACATTGAATTTAGAACCAATGGAACTTCGTTGGGTCAATATTTAAAGGAGGATGGCTATGAAAAAACCAGTATTAGTCATTATGGCTGCTGGAATGGGAAGTCGTTATGGTGGATTAAAACAAATAGATCCTATTGATCAAGATGGTCATATTATCATTGATTTTTCACTTTATGATGCTGCCCGCGCCGGATTTGATGAAGTCATCTTCATCATAAAAAAAGAAAATGAAAAAGATTTTAAAGAAGCAATTGGTGATCGTATTGAAAAAACAATGAAAATTCATTACGCATACCAAGAGCTTGATGATTTACCAGCTGGAAACACAGTTCCTAAGGATCGCGTAAAACCTTGGGGAACTGCTCACGCTATTTATTGTTGTCGTGAATTCATCGATGGACCATTTGCTGTTATTAACGCTGATGATTATTATGGTGTTGAAGCTTTCCAAATCATTTATGATTATTTATCTACACATCAAGATGATGATAAATATCGTTATACAATGGTTGGATATCAAATTGAAAAGACTTTAACTGAAAATGGAACTGTCGCAAGAGGTGTCTGTGAAGTTGATGAAAATCATTATTTAGTAAATGTTACAGAAAGAACAAAGATTAAAAAGACAGAACAAGGTGCAGCTTATGAAGACAATGATCAATGGATTGATCTTCCAACTCACGCCACTGTTTCTATGAATCTTTGGGGATTTTCAAAAAGTATTATGAAAGAAATTGGTGATGGATTCCAAGCTTTCTTAGATGAAGGATTAAAAAGTAATCCTTTAAAATGTGAATATTTCATTCCAAGTGTTGTCAGTCGTTTACTTCATGAAAACAAAGCAACTGTTGAAGTTTTAACAACTGAAGACCAATGGTATGGTGTTACTTATCGTGAAGATAAACCAATAATTATGAAAGCTATTCAAGATATGAAAGATCAAGGTATATATCCTCAAAAATTATGGGGTGATCATCATGATTAATCAATATCTATTAAGAGAAGTTATTTCGCATTTTGATTTTGTTGGATCCTTAATCAAATGTGAGCCTTATGGAAGTGGTCATATCAATGATACGTATTTATTAGAATATAAGATTAAACATATGGGTGTTGTCCCTATTATCTTACAAAGAATGAATACCTCAATTTTCAAAGAACCTGTACAATTAATGGAAAACATTTTAAATGTGACTGCTTTTTTAAGAGAAAAAATCATTAAAAATAACGGTGATCCTGAAAGAGAAACATTAACTGTTATTTTAAATAAATCTGGAAAACCATATTATCTAGATAGTGAAGGAAACTATTGGCGTGCTTATCATTTCATTACTTGTGCAACTGGCTATGATGAAGTCAAATGTGATGAAGACTTTTATCAAAGTGCCCTCGCCTTTGGTAAATTCCAAAGTTTACTTGCCGATTACCCTGCAGAAACACTTCATGAAACAATTCCAGATTTCCATAATACAAAAGCAAGATTTGAAGTTTTCAAAGATGCAGTAGCAAAAAATATTTGTGCACGTGTGAAAGATGTTCAAGATGAAATACAATTCGTATTAGATCATGAAGATTTAGCAAATGTACTTACAGATATGCAAGCAGAAGGAAAACTCCCTCTCCGTGTTACTCATAATGATACAAAATTAAATAACGTATTAATTGATGATAAAACACATCAAGGAATATGTGTTATTGATTTGGACACTGTTATGCCAGGACTTGCTATTAATGACTTTGGTGATTCTATTCGTTTTGGTGCAAGTACAGGTGCTGAAGATGAAAAAGATTTATCAAAAATCGAATGTGATATGCATCTCTTTGAAGTTTATACAAAAGGTTTCATTGAAGGATGTGCTGGTCGTTTAACAGATGAAGAAATCAAAGCTTTACCACTCGGTGCCAAAGTGATGACATTTGAATGTGGAATGCGTTTTTTAACAGATTACCTACAAGGTGATACTTATTTCAAAATAAAATATCCTACACATAACTTAGATCGTTGCAGAACACAATTTAAGTTAGTGAGTGATATGGAAAAGAAATGGGATACAATGAATGACATTGTATCAAAATATAATAAATAAAATACTCCTACCCCTTAAGAGACGTTTCATCCAACGTCTCTTTTTTCTTCTCATAATAATTATTTTTATATTGATTAACGATAAATTGATTTACATACATTTTCATTAATTATTCTTTCTCCTATAATTTTGTCATCAGGAAAAACAATCAAAAAATATCTATGATCTTCTTTTATTATAACAAAAAAGAATTTACATCATTTGTAAATTCTTCTTTCTTCAATGAGTCCACCATCAAGTTGATAATCATTTTTTGTAATAATTATTCACATCTTCCTCATACGTTAATCTTTTCCACATGAAAAACATATCTATTTACAAATTTCTTGACTATCTAAAAGAATTGTGACTGGTCCATCATTTAACAATGAAACTTTCATATCAGCTCCAAAAACACCTGTTTCAACATGAATTCCACAATCATTGATTTTTTGATTGAAATAATCATATAAAGGAATTGCAATATCAGGTTTAGCAGCATCAATAAAACTTGGTCTTCTGCCTTTACGACAATCTGCATATAAAGTAAATTGTGAAATGGAAAGAATACTACCTCCTACATCCTGAAGTGATAAATTCATTTTTCCTTGTTCATCTTCAAAAATACGCAAATGAATCATCTTTTCTACCATTTTATCAATGACTGATTGATTATCACCTTCACAGAAGCCAACCAAAACCATAAAACCTTTTTCGATTTGTCCATGAACTTGACCATCAATTGTGACTGAACTCTCTTTTACACGTTGTATAACCATTTTCATACTGAACTTCTCCTATCATTCTACTTCAAATAATGTTATAATCTATTATAGCAAATTTATAAGAAAAGGAAAGATATTATGGCTTCTACATTAGCACATCGTATGCGCCCAACATCATTAAATGATGTTTTAGGTCAAAATCATATCATTGGAGAAAAGGCAATATTTTCTCAATTTGTTAAAAAGAAACATCCCATGTCTTGTATTTTATATGGGCCTCCTGGATGTGGAAAGACAACTCTAGCAAGTGCCCTTGCAAATGATTTGAATATTCCTTATCGTATTTTTAATGCTTCTACTGGTAATAAAAAAGAAATGGATATGATCATTGAAGAGGCAAAGATGAGTGGTGAATTGTTTGTTATTATTGATGAAGTTCATCGTTTAAATAAAGATAAACAAGATCATTTATTGCCTCATATTGAAAATGGGTTATTAATTATTGCTGGTTGTACAACTGCTAATCCCTATCACTCTATTAATCCTGCCATTCGTTCTCGCTGTCAGATTATTGAAGTTAAACCTTTACGTTTAGAAGATATCATTGAAGGATTAAAACGAGCAATCAAAGATGAAAGAGGTTTACAAGGTCAATATATTGTTGATGATGAGGTATTAGAATATATTGCAAAGTTAAGTAGTGGAGATATCCGTTATGCGTATAATTGTTTAGAATTGGCGAGTATTTTAACTGATGATCAACATATTACAATCGATATGGTTAAAAATTCTATTCGTAAAGCCAATGCTCAATTTGATAAAGATGAAGATCAATATTATGATACTTTAAGTGGTTTACAAAAATCAATTCGTGGAAGTGATCCTAATGGTGCTATGTATTATTTAGGTAAACTCATTGAAGCCAATGATATTGAATCATTAGAGCGTCGTGTCATTACAACGGCTTATGAAGACATTGGCCTTGCCAATCCGAATGCTTGTATGCGTACAGTCATTGCTTTTCAAGCTGCTAAAGTGATTGGATTTCCTGAAGCTCGTATTCCTCTAGCAAGTGCTATTATTGATTTGTGTCTTTCACCTAAATCAAAATCCTCAGAAAACGCTATAGACGCTGCTTTAAGCTCACTTTCCGTTCATCCCTATCCAGCACCCCAATATTTACGTTTATCGCCTGTAGGCTTAGAAGAAGACGAAAAATACGATTATAGTCGTCCTGAACTTTGGGAATATATTCAATATCTTCCAGAACAATTAAAAGGTGAACAATTCTATATCCCTTGGATGACAAGCAACTATGAAAAAGCTTTGGCTGAAAACTATCGTCGAATTTTAAAACATGGACGAACAAGCCGTATAAAAGAATTAAATAACACAAAGAAAAAATAGACCATCAAATGAAATGGTCTATTTTATTTTCATTATTGAAAGACTTGAAGAAGTCAAAATATCAAACAACCAACTTGGTAATGACTCAGGAACTGAACGTAAAAAGATTGAAATCTCACGTCCAGTAATATTCGCTCCTTGTAAGCAATAATCTCCTGTCACACTGCCACCAATTGCGATATGTCCAATAGCTTTTCCACCGATTGCAAGACTTTGCCCAATTGCCAAACCTCCACAAGCATAAATACCAATTGCAAGACCACCTACTGCCATATAACCAAAACCAATTCCACCAAAACACAAACCACCGATTGCGAAACCACCAATGCTTAACAAGCCAATTCCGACACCACCTAGTGACAAGATCCCAAATGATAAACCTCCCAAACTTAAAATACCAACAGCAGTATTTCCAATTGCGATGACTCCTTTGGCAATTTTTTTCCATACCCCAAATGAATATGAACAAGTGGTAAATTGCCAATTTTTAAGTGACTCTTATATTCAAACTCTTTACTTTTCCTGATAACACGATGCAACTGTTCATCTGTTACAATCATCCCTTGGGCAATGGAACTTTCTCCCTTTACAAGTTCATCCAATGTCACACCATATAATTCTGATATTTCCACCAAACGATCAAGTTCAGGAATTGATGAACCACTTTCCCATTTGCTTACAGATTGTCTAGAAACACCCAATTGATAAGCCAACTCTTCTTGTGAATAGCCTTTTTGCTTTCTTAATCTTATTAAATTTTCCTGTAACATCATAATCCCCACTCCTTTTTTATTCATTATATAATATCATCAACAAAACACAATCAACTATCACTTAGAAAAGTGACAACCATCAGTTGCAAAACAAGAAAAAGGATATTCTCTAACAAATATCCTTTAAAACATTATCCACAGTCTCTTGAAAATCTTCAAGATTCACATCATACCAATGAACATCAAATTGGTTCTTAAACCAAGTATATTGACGCTTCGCGTATTGACGTGAATGTTTCTTGATATTATCATAAACAGTCTCTTTATCAATCAAACCTTCAAAATAATCAAACCATTCTTTATATCCAATGGCTTTCATGCTTTGATTATCTCTTCGTAAACCTTGATGATATAAAGCTGTCACTTCATCTTCTAATCCCATATCTTTCATAATATCAACACGATGATCTATTCTTTGATAAAGGCGCTCTCTTTCAATTGTCAAACCAACAAAATAAGCATCATAAAGACAAACATGTTCTTGTTCATCTAAAATTTCACTTTTCTTTTGTCCTGTTTGTTCATAAATAGCAATCGCACGTAACACTCTTTGACGGTTATTAGGATGTAATTCCAATGCACTTTTCTCATCAATTTCCATTAAATAATCATACAATTGTTGATTATTATAATCTTTATATTTTTCTTTATATGTTTCATGGTCATCTTTTGTTTCACTAAAGACATAATCATATAAAGCTGCTTTGATATAAAGACCAGTTCCCCCAACAAGAATTGGCACTTTTCCTCGCATTGTAATTTCTTTGATTTTTTGACGGACTGTCTCTTGAAAATCTTTGACACTATAGTTTTGATAAGGCTCTAAGATATCAATGCAATGATGAGGAATTCCTTCCATTTCTTCTTGAGTAACTTTAGCAGTTCCAATATTCATTGATTTATAAATTTGCATAGAATCCCCACTAATGACTTCACCATTGAGTGCTTTTGCAAGTTCAACACCCATTTTGGTTTTTCCAACACTCGTTGGTCCAATCACAACAATCACTTTATTCATTATCTTTACCAATTCCTAAAAGACTATATAAAATTGAAATAACGATTGAAACCACAATTGTTAAACCAAAAGACTCAATATAAAAATCTGGTGCTAAAACATCTTGAGCTAATGATAAAATAAAACCATTAATAATCAATTGAAAAATACCAAGAGACATAATTGTAATAGGCAAAGCAATAATTGTTAAAATAGGTTTAATAAATGTATTTAATAAAGCCAAAACAATAGCCACTAAAAAAGCCACTTGAAAATCTTTGACATAAACACCATCAAAGAAATAACCCATCAACATAATCACTGCTGCTCCTAAAACAAAATCCAAAACCAAACTCACAATTCCTTTTTTCATTAAACCACCCTCTTAAACATTTTTTCTAATTCATAATCACTATAGAAGAGAATCGTAGGACGTCCATGTGGACAAACATAAGGATTCTCACAACGCATTAAATTATCAAAAATCGTTTGCATATCACCAAGTGATAAATATGTATTGGCTTTTAAAGAAGCTTTACAACTCAAAGTTGCAATGGCATGTTCTTGTAAAGCCACTACATCTAAATAATTCTTATGTAAAACTTCTTGAATCATTTCTTCAACAAATACATTTTCATCTATTTTTTTCATCCATAATGGTAAACTTCTTAAAATATAACCATGTTCACCAAAGACTTCCAAATGAATCCCAACTTTTTCTAAAACACTTTTACGTTCTTCTAACAAAAGAAAATCACTCATAGGATATTCAAATTGTAAAGGAACAAGTAAAGGTTGCATTGTTAAATCAAGATGAGAATATTGTTCTTTATAATATTCATAATTGATTCTCTCTTGTGCAGCATGTTGATCAACAAGATACATCCCTTTTTCATTTTCTCCAATCAAATATGTACCATGAATTTGAACTTTCGCATAAATTTTTTCTTTGAGAGGTTTTTGTTGAAATGAAGGTCGAGATTGTTCTACCGGTTTTTTTGTCTCTTCTTTTTCAACAACATCTTCTTGATAATCTGTTTGATCCTCTTTTACAAAAGAAGCAACAGACGTTGAAGGTGTTTGTGTCTTTTGGATAACAGGTTCTACATGGATGACTGGTTCTTCTGGCAAATCAAATGTGACTTGATCTAATTGCGGTTTAAATGTTTCTCTTTCTGTTTGTTTATTTTTGACTTGATATGTTAAATCCACTTGTTTTAATGCGTCACTTACACCATTGAAAATCAAATCTCTTAACTCATATTCCTTTGAAAAACGAACTTCTAATTTAGAAGGATGAACATTGACATCAACCAAGTAAGGATCAACATCAATATTAACAATAGCAATGGGATAACGATTATCTGCCAAATAGGCACGATAAGCATTATTAATAGCATCAATACTCATTGCATTTTTTACATAACGGTGATTAACAAGTGTAATGATATTGCTTTTGGATGCACGTGATGTATCGATTTTACTGATATAACCCTTGATTGTAAATTCATCATTTCCAAGTTCAACAGGAATCATATTTTTAGCAGTTGCAATTCCATACATACTCGCAACAACTTCTAATAAATTTCCCTTACCATTTGTTTGAAAGATCAATTTATCATTATGATAAAGCGTCATAGCAACATTTGGATATGCCAAAGCCATTCTTTCTACGTATTGATGAACAGCAGCAAATTCACTGTTTACTGATTTTAAATATTTTAAACGAGCCGGTACATTCTGAAATAATTTTGTCACGGTCATCTGTGTTCCTCTTGGTAAATCACAGACACCTTCATTTTTATATTTTCCAAATTCATATTGCACAAATGTCCCTTGTTCTCCAGTGGAAGTTCTTAAATCAAAGTGACTCACTGAAGCAATGGAAGGAATCGCTTCACCACGAAAACCTAAAGTCATGATATTAAATAAATCATGATCATCTTTAATTTTACTTGTTGCATGGCGAGAAAAACACATTTTGGCATCTTCATAGCTCATACCTTCTCCATTATCAACAACTTTGATTTTTTGTAATCCCCCATCTTCAATAAAAACATCAACTCTTGATGCACAAGCATCAATACTGTTTTCTAAAAGTTCTTTGACAACACTATAGGGTCTTTCAACAACTTCACCAGCCGCTATTTTATTCGATAAAACATCATCTAACTGTCTGATTTTTGCCATTTTTTCACCTCACTTATAATAGTTTCTTTAATTCAATTAATGTGCTTAATGCATCTAATGGCGATAATGCCATGGGTTCAATTTGACTCAAAGCCTTTTCAACTTCACTTTCTTTTGTCACAACAATAGGTTGTTGTGTATCACTAATGATAGTTTCGATATTATTATTTTCTAAAGACGTTAAGATAATCTTTGCTCTTTCAATAACATCATCAGGGAGTTTGGCAAGTTGAGCCACATTAATCCCATAAGAACGATGAGAACGACCAGGCTTGATTTTATATAAGAAAACAATATGATCACCCTCTACCGATGCACTGGCATGAACATTTTGGATATGATATTTTTCATCCATCATTGTCAGTTCATGATAATGCGTAGAAAATAAAGTCATACACTGAATTTCAGTAGCAATATATTCTATCATTGCTTGAGCAATTGCCATTCCATCAAAAGTTGCTGTTCCACGTCCGATTTCATCAAAGATAATTAAAGAATCTCGTGTAGCATAACGCAAAGCATTGTTTGCCTCTAACATTTCTACCATGAATGTTGATTGTCCTGAAATCAAATCATCACTTGCACCAATACGTGTAAAGATTTGATCAAAAACTGGCAACATAGCACGATCACATGGAACAAAGGATCCAACTTGAGCCATAATTACACACAAAGCCACTTGACGCATATATGTTGATTTCCCACCCATATTTGGTCCTGTAATCAATAAGATAGGTTCATCTGATTGCATATGTAAATCATTGGGTACATAATTTTGACGTGATATGACTTGTTCAATAACACCATGACGTCCATTTTCTATATCAATAATATGTTCATCATTAAAAGTTGGACGAACATAACCATTACGACTCGCAATAGAAGCTAAAGATTGATAAACATCAATTTGAGCAACGACTCTTGCAACATCTTGAATCAAATGAACATCTTTTTTAATATATTCCCTCATTTGAGTAAAGATTTCATATTCTAAAGCAATGATTTTATCATTTGCACTTAAAATCTTTGATTCCATTTCTTTCAATTCTGGTGTTACAAATCTTTCAGCATTAGAAATACTTTGTTTTCTAGTATATTCAAATTCATCTTTAATCATTGATAAATAACTTTTTGTGACTTCAATATAATATCCAAAAACACGATTATAACCAATCTTTAATCCTTTAATTCCTGTTTTTTCTCGTTCTTTTTGTTCAAATTCACTCAACCATTGTTTTCCATTTTCACGAATATAACGAAGTTCATCTAACTCTTTACTATAACCTTCTTTGATGATTCCACCTTCTTTGATTGTCAAAGGAGGATTATCAATAATCGCTTGGTCAATTAAATCTGTAATATGAGATAAATCAATGAATTGATTTGCTAATTCATTGGTATAAGAATGATCTAAAGATAATAATTGATGTTTTAATTCAGGAATGACTTTAAGTGATGAGGCAATCCATTTTAAATCTCTTGCATTGACATTTCCAAAAGCTATACGTCCTGCTAATTTTTCAAGATCATAAATATCATTAATGATTTCTTTAATTGTTTCTCTTTCAATAAAATTATCAATTAAGATTTCTATAATATCCATACGTCTTTCAATCTTTTCACGATTGACTAAAGGTCTTTCAATCCATTGACGAAGCAAACGACCACCCATTGCTGATTTGGTATCATCTAATAACCATTGCAATGTTCCATAACTTTCATTATTCGCATTTTTAATCAATTCTAAAGACTTTTTTGTATAAGAGTCCATATAGATATAATCTTCTGTTTTAACCTCTTGAACAGGCTGAATATGCCCTAATTCACGTTTCTGTGTTTCTAACATGTAATTTAAAAGCAAAGAACAAATTTTGATTTGTTTCAAATCATGAATAGGATCGAAAAGTTTTTTATAAGCTTCATTCATTTTATCATTATCATACTTAGAAACAAAAACGCCATCAAACTCAATATCATCACTCACAACAATTTCTTTTAATCCTAAAGAATCAATTTGGTTTTTCAATAAATGATCTTGTTTTTCAATATTTAAAACATAAAACTCTCCAGTTGAAATATCACAATAAGCCAAAGTATAATTAAAATCAAAAATACCTAAAGCCCCAATATAATTATTTCTCTTCTCATTTAAAGAATCATCCATAATTGTTCCAGGAGTAATAATTTGAACAACTCCACGCTCTACAATGCCCTTTTTCCCTGGATCAGTTAACTGTTCCACAATCGCAACTTTATGTCCTAAATCAATTAATTTTTGGATATAACCAGTTACCGAATGAAATGGGACACCACACATGGGAACACGTTCTTTAGCACCTGCATTTTTCCCTGTTAAAGCTAAATTCAATGCTTTTGATACAACAATCGCATCATCAAAAAACATTTCATAGAAATCACCCAATCTAAACATGACAATTGAATCTTGATTTTCTTCTTTTATTTTTAAATATTGCATCATCATTGGTGAATATTTTTGTTTCATGAAACCACTCCTTTATAACTACAACATTATATCATAATTTGTAGAATAATGAAAAGAATTCCTTTGCTTTTCGCATGGAATTCTTTTCACATCAAGGTTTAATAAAGTGCGGATTAATTTCAATATCATCAAATTCATCCCAAACTTCTTCTTCATTTTTCACTTCAACCTTAATACATGTTTCACCACTAATTTCAATCTGCATTTCTTTTTCAATTTCAACCGTTACATTGAGTCCATCATGACTTGCTGATAAACATTTTGGTTTTTCTAAACAACGTCCTTTCACTTGATCAGTTGGCTCAAATTCACGGTTTTCTTTTTTGGTCACTTGCATATCATCAATATACGTGACTTGATGTTTTTCAACCATGGATTCTAATTCATCACGATAACTATACCATATGTGAACATCAAAAGTTCCAATAATTTTCGGAACTCGATTTTTAATCGCTGCTTCATAGTGATGATTAGATATCCAGCATCCTAATATGTCGTTAGGTAACTGAGACAAAGATAAATTATACGTATTTCTTGATAATTTCTTTCCCTTTGCGACAATCGCCTTGGTGTAAATCTCTCTTATGTTATTACTCATAAATCCACCTCCATATACTATATGATATATTCCCCAAATTACCACAGTTTTTTAAAAAGAAAAGAAAAAGAGTACATAAGTAGTACTCTTTCATGATTTTATTGATTATGAGATGGAGTTGAGTCTTTTAAGACAACATCATGAGCTCCACCTTCAACAATACTTGTTGAAGAAACAAGTGTAATTTTTGCTTTTTCTTGTAATTCAGGGATTGATAAAGCACCACAGTTACACATTGTTGATTTGATTTTTGCAAGTGTTAAACCAACATTATCTTTTAATGATCCAGCATAAGGAACATAAGAATCAACACCTTCTTCAAATGATAATTTCTTATCTCCACCTAAATCATAACGTTGCCAGTTTCTTGCACGGGCACTCCCTTCACCCCAGTATTCTTTCATATATTGTCCATTGATATTGACTTTATTTGTAGGTGATTCATCAAAACGAGAGAAATATCTTCCTAACATAATGAAATCAGATCCCATTGCTAAAGCAAGTGTCATATGGTAATCATGAACAATACCACCATCACTACAAATTGGTACATAAATACCAGTTTCTTTGAAGTATTCGTCTCTTGCTTTTGCAACTTCAATTGTCGCAGTGGCTTGTCCTCTACCAATTCCTTTTTGTTCACGTGTGATACAGATAGAACCTCCACCGATTCCAATCTTGACAAAGTCAGCCCCAGCTTCTGCTAAGAATCTAAATCCTTCAGCATCAACAACATTTCCGGCTCCAACTTTGACACTGTCACCATAATGTTCTCTAATCCAATCAATTGTTAATTTTTGCCATTCGCTAAATCCTTCACTAGAGTCAATACATAAAACATCAGCACCTGCTTCCACAAGGGCAGGAACACGTTCAGCGTAGTCTCTTGTATTAATACCAGCTCCAACAACATAACGTTTTGAATCATCTAATAATTCATTTGGATTAGATTTTCTTGATTCATAGTCTTTTCTAAAAACAAAATATTCTAACTTTTGATTATCATCAATAATAGGCAAAGCATTTAATTTGTTATCCCAAATAATATCATTTGCGTCTTTTAATGAAACGCCACTATGAGCAGTAATTAACTTATCAAATGGTGTCATAAATTCAGATACTTTTGTATCTAAACTCATACGAGACACACGATAATCTCTTCCTGTAACAATTCCAACTAATTTCCCATTAGCTGTTCCATCTTCTGTAACTGCCATTGTTGAATGTCCAGTTTTTTCTTTTAATTCAATAACATCTTTTAATGTTTGATTTGGTGCAATATTGGAATCACTTGGTACAAAACCAGCTTTATAAGCCTTTACTTTTCTAACCATTTCTGCTTGTGATTCAACACTTTGAGATCCATAAATAAATGAAACTCCACCTTCTCTTGCAAGGGCAACTGCCATTGTATCATTAGATACTGATTGCATGATTGCTGATACAAGTGGAATGTTTAAAGATAATGCAGGTTCTTCCCCTTTTTTAAATTTAACCAAAGGTGTTTTTAAAGAAACATTTTTAGGTTGACACTCTGCACTTGAGTATCCTGGAACTAATAAATATTCATTAAATGTATGTGATGGTTCATCAAAAAAATATGCCATGTTTTCTCTCCTTCTCCATTTGTTTTTGTATTTGATTGAAAAAATTATATAGATTTTTGTCGAGTTAGTCAACCTTTTTCTTTAATTGTTCATTAATATCATCTTGAATTTGACAAATCAAGTCATTGACTTCTTGTTTTAATGATAAATAGTTATAAACAAGTGGATTTTCATCAAAGTTTTTTTTCTTTTTTTGATAATCTTGAATAAAATCTATACAATCTATTCCTTGATGTTTTCGTTTCACAATTTCTTGTTGCATGTTTTTTAATTCTTTTTCCATTTTTAACAATTCAGGTTGTTCATGAAGTAATTTTTCATACTTTTGAAATTCCTTGACAACATCTTGTTTTAATATCCATTGATTTAATGCTTTGGCTTTATTTTCAATGTCTTTATTCAATTTCTTCACCTTTCAATGCCCAAGTTTTGACTTCAGTTACCTTCACTTTAACAATTTTTCCAATATCTTCTTTACGACCTTTAAAGTTAATTAATTTTTGATGTCTTGTGTATCCCGTTAACATATCTGGATCTTTTTTAGATTCTCCCTCAACCAAAACTTCAACAACTTGATTCAAGAATTTTTGATTTTGCATCAAAGCTTTTTCATTTACCAAATCATTTAAACGATATAAACGTTGTTCTTTGGTATGAATATCAATATCATCTTCCATTTTAGCTGCTGGTGTTCCATCTCTTGGTGAATAGATAAATGTATAAGCCAAATCGTATTCACAATGTTCATATAAACTCATTGTGTCTTCAAATTGTTCATCACTTTCACCTGGAAATCCCACAATAATATCTGTTGTAATTGTACAATCAGGGATTTTCTTTTTAATCTTATCAAACAATTCTAAATATTGTTCACGACTATAACGTCTACCCATACGCTTTAAAACTTCACTATTTCCTGATTGAACAGGCAAATGAATGGCTGGCATGATATTCTCATACTTCGCAATCACATCAATCATATCATCACTAAAATCCCAGGGATGGCTTGTTGTAAAACGAATACGTGGAATGTTGGTTTTGGCAACATCTTCAAGCAATGATGCAAACGTATAACCGTTATCAAAATCTTTTCCATAAGAATTGACATTTTGACCAAGCAATGTAATTTCTTGATATCCTTTTTCTTTTAATTCATTGACTTCAGCAATGATTTCTTCTTTTAAACGAGAACGTTCTTTTCCTCTTGTATAAGGGACAATACAGTATGTACAAAATTTATTACATCCATACATAATATTAACCCAAGCTTTATAAGGATGTGCACGATGACTTGGTAAGTTTTCAATGACATCACCTTCTTTAGACCACACTTCTAAAACCATTTCTTTTTCTAGCATCGCTTGTTTTAAAAGAACTGGTAAACGATGTATATTGTGTGTTCCAAAAATCAAATCAACTTGAGGATGTTTTTCTAAGATTTTTTGAATAACCACTTCTTCTTGTGCCATACAACCACAAATTCCAAAAATAATATTTGGATTTGTACGTTTGACTTTCTTTAAATAACCAATTTTTCCAAAGACTTTTTCTTCAGCATTTTCTCGAATGGCACAAGTATTTAATAAAACAACTTGTGCATCTTTAATTTCATCAGTAGGCTGATAACCCATACTTTCTAAAATACCTGCTAATGTCTCACTATCACGTTCATTGGCTTGACAACCATATGTTTGAATAAAATATTTTTGCCCTTTTCCAATACCTACCATATCAGCAGGGACTTCATAAGCATCATCAATATGATGAATTTCATCTTTTCCACGATGTTTTGCATCTTTTAAAGATGGTCCTTTAAAATATTTACTATAATCTTTCATTTTTTCACCACTTTCTGCTTTATTATATCAAATATTATAAAATAAGAAAGAAAAAAATAAGGACCTCGTCCTTATTTTTTAACCAAAGAATCCATCTGGTTGAATTGAGAAGTATAATACAGCTCCATCAGGAGTCTTTTTGAAAAGTCCTTTGCAATATGAAGCAGCTTCATCTGGAGATAATTCAGTTTCACACTCAATTTCAGCTTTAATACCAGTTTTCTTAACAAATTTACATTTGACTTTATCATCTTCATACCCATCAAAAAAATCAATTAATTTTTGAGTTTGAGCAGTAGACATTAATAATTTACATTTTGCCATAATAATTCCTCCTTATATTTCTTATATTATTATACCCACTTTCCAATAAAAAAGAAAGCCTTTTTATCGCATTTCTACATTTAAACGCAAAGATGTAATCACTTGATCATCTATCGTTAAATCATAGAATGATGGTATACAATATATCTCATATCCTCCTGGAGCAATATACCCTCGTGCAATCGCAATTGCTTTCATAGCTTGATTCAAGGCTGCTGCTCCAATCACTTGAATTTGAACACATTTATGTTCCCTTAATAAGCTTGTTAAAGCTCCTGCAACCGAACTTGGTTTAGACGATGAAGATACTCTAATCATTTCCATAAAAATTCCTCCTTGCCCTAATATATGAACAAGAAGGAATAAATATGATTAAAATGGATGATTAGGATTGATTGAAATTCTTTCAATCTTTATACATTCATTTTTTTGATTCAATTGTAATAATGTTGCATTCAATTGTCCTTGACCTTCAGCAATTGTAAAAGGTGTCATAAGTCCTGATTTCATTCGCTTGATAATCGCATCCTTATCACAACCAATAACACTTTCATAAGGGCCCGTCATACCAACATCACTTTGATAAGCTGTTTTTAAAGGTAAAATACGTTCATCTGCCGTTGGTACATGGGTATGTGTCCCTAAAACAGCTGTCACTTTTCCATCAACATAATATCCAAAAGCTATCTTTTCACTTGTTGCTTCACCATGAAAATCAATAATATGAATATCACTATGATCATTTTCTAAAATCTCATCAATTGCTTCAAATGGGTTTTGTGATTTTCCATCCATAAATGTAATCCCTAATAAATTCGTTACACGAATGGTTTTACCTTGAAAAGAGATTTCACGACTTCCCACTCCAGGTAATGCCTTTGGTTGATTATAAGGAACAACCAAACGATCAGCTTCATCAATAAAATCAAATAACTCCTTTTTTGCAAATGTATGATTCCCCATTGTCATCATGGAAATACCTTGAAACAAGAATTCTTCATAATGTTTTTTATTCAAGCCTTTTCCATGAGTTGCATTTTCGACATTCGCAATAACAAGATCTACTTGATACTTTTCTTTTAATCTTGGTAAATACTCATCTATCATTTCTCTTCCAATCGATGCAAAAACATCTCCAATAAAAAGAATATTCATAATATCACCTTTCTTTTTCTTAAAAAAAGATAGGATTCCCCTATCTTTTATTTTGCAATTTCATTAGCACGTACTTCACGAACAACTGTTACTTTGATATGACCTGGATAAGTCAATTCATTTTCAATCTTATCTCTGATTTCTCTCGCCAATTTATGACTTGCCAAATCATCAACCTTATCAGGTTTAACAATCACACGCACTTCACGTCCGGCTTGAATAGCAAAGACTTTATCCACACCTTCAAAACTCTTAGAAATTTCTTCAAGTTTTTCCAATCTTTGAATATAGTTTTCAATTGTTTCACTACGGCTTCCTGGTCTAGCAGCAGATAATGTATCGGCAGCCGCAACCAAAATAGAAATGACACTTGTTGCTTCTACATCACCATGATGTGATTCAATAGCATTAATAACAGTCGCATTTTCTCCATATTTCTTGGCAAATTTTGCACCTAGTTCAACATGGCTTCCTTCCATTTCATGATCTACAGCTTTTCCTAAATCATGTAATAATCCAGCACGGCGTGCCAATTGTTGATTCAATCCAAGTTCAGCAGCCATCATTCCGGCAAAATGTGCAACCTCTAAAGAATGCTGTAAAGCATTTTGACCATAGCTTGTACGATATTTTAACTTTCCTAACATCATAACAATCTCTTTATTAACACGAGATAATCCAAGTTCAAAAATAGCATCTTCACCAGTTTTTTGAATCACTTCATTCAATTCATTTTTTGTTTTTTGAACAACTTCTTCAATACGCCCTGGTTGAATACGTCCATCACGAATCAATGTTTCTAATGACAAACGAGCAATTTCTCTTCTCACTGGATCGAAGCAAGAAATTGTAATTGCTTCTGGAGTATCATCAATAATCAATTCAACTCCTGTTGCATTTTCAATGGCTTTAATATTACGACCTTCACGACCAATAATACGCCCTTTCATTTCTTCACTTGGTAAGGCAACAACATTCACAGTTCTTTCAATTGTTTCTTCTTGAGAATAACGATTGATTGCAGCTGCAATAATATCTTTGGCATAAAGAGAAGCTTTTGATTTGGCTTCATCTTCTTGTTCTTTGATATAAGCTGTCACTTCAGTTGCCATTTTTTGTTCAACTTGTTTAAATAATTCTTCTTTTGCTTCATTGGCGCTCATTGCAGCAATTTTTTCCAATTCCACAATTTTTGCATCAATTTGATCTTTTAATTGAGCCTCCAATTTACCTAGTTCTTCACTTTTCTTTTCTAATTGCTTTGCTTTATTGTCTAATACATCTTCTTTTCCTTGTAAAGCGATGTCTCTACGATCAATATTTTGTTCCCTCTGCAATAGTTTATTTTCAAATTTAGTAACTTCTAAGCGTTGTTCCTTGATTTCTTTTTCTGCTTCAAGTTTATATTCATAAGCTTGTGTTTTGGCATCAAGAATTGCTTCCTTTACTATATTATCAGCTTTGGCAGTTGCTTCTTCAACAATTTTTGTTGCATCTACATTGGCCTTAGAAACTTTTAATTTCGTTAAGACAAAATACAACACAAATCCCAAACCAACTGCTAGAACATAGGTTAAAATAGTGAGAGGTCCATTCATTTCTGGCATAATATTCCTCCTATTTCCTATGATAAATTTCATATAGTGCATTAAGCACATTTCTTATTATACCGTATTTTTGTGAAATTGACAATAAAATATGGAAATAATGGAATGGCTTCCACTAGAAATTAAAAAAGTCTGCCAATTTGACAAACTTTATTCATCAATAGAATGAATAAGACTACGACGAAAACTTTTTTCAATATCTTGAATATAACGTTTTTGAATATCCATATCTGAAAATTCATTGGCAATCCATTCTAAACAAATACCAGTAATTCCATATTTATAAAACTTAATAATAAATTTTTTTCTTTCTTCACTAATCTTTTGATTAGAAAAATAAACATCTATATATGTTTTTAAAATATTTTCAATCACACGCCCTAAATAATATTCCAATGTCTCACGATTCATAGACTGATAAAGATGATAAACAGCGATTTTATTATGAAAAGCAAACGAAAAACCAATTTCAAAACATTGTTGCCAAGACAAATTATTTCCTAAACCATCTTGGTTTTGTAAAACTAACCATGCTTCTACTTTTTGACATTCCTCTTCCAATAAACACTCTAGTAACATATAAATATCTTGAAAATGATAATAAAATGTATTGCGATTCACTTGACAATCATCCACAATATCTTGAACTGTTATTTTATCAAATGGCTTTTCATTTAATAACTTTGCAAATGATGCCATTAATGCTTTCTTTGTAAAATTTGCCATACCATTACCTCTCAATGCCATTCATTATAACAAAACCCTACCAAGAAAACAATAAAAAGCCTCTTATGAGGCTTTTTCTAACTCTTCATCATGTTGAAACAAGACAGCTTTTAACTTATCTTCAACTTCAGCCATAACTTCAGGATGTTCAGCCATAAAAACTTTAACATTTTCACGACCTTGGCCAATCTTTTCACCAAGATAAGCATACCATGCACCCGATTTATCAATAATATTATGTTCTACTGCTAAATCAATCACTTCACCATCTCTAGCAATTCCTTTACCATAAATAATATCAACACTTGTTGTTTTAAATGGTGGAGCCACTTTGTTTTTAACAACCTTGATATTCACTTTATTTCCAATTACATCAGTTCCATTTTTAATAGCTTCACTACGTCTAATCTCAATACGGACTGATGAGTAGAATTTCAAAGCACGTCCACCTGTTGTTGTTTCAGGATTTCCATACATAACACCAATTTTTTCACGTAACTGATTAATAAAAATGATTGTACATGATGTTTTGTTCATCAAACCAGAAAGACGACGCATAGCTTTTGACATCATACGAGCTTGTAACCCGACTGAATTATCACTAATTTCACCATCCAATTCAACTTGTGGAACAAGGGCTGCAACTGAGTCTACAACAACCAAATCAATCGCATCACTTTTCACCAATGTTTCAGCAATCGCCAATCCCTGTTCACCACTATCTGGCTGAGATAAAATCAATTCATCTACATTGACACCTAAGTTTCTTGCATAAACGGGATCAATCGCATGTTCAGCATCAATAAAAGCTGCACGTCCACCCTGTTTTTGAACTTCAGCAATCGCATGTAAAGTTAATGTTGTTTTCCCACTTGATTCAGGTCCATAAATTTCAATAATACGTCCTTTTGGATAACCACCAATTCCTAGTGCTGCATCCAAAGTCATAGATCCTGTTGGAATGACATCAATATCCACTGCCACACGATCTCCTAATTTCATGACTGCACCTTTACCAAATTGTTTTTCAATTTGTTTAATTGCATCATCTAGTGCTTTTTCTTTATTATCAGAGACAGCCTCTGATTTTTTGGTTTTCTTTTCTGCCATAAGAATTTCCCTCCTTACTTATATATACAACATTTTTTATCCATTTTTCTTCAAAATATTTAAAATTTTTTCAATTCCTAACAAAATCCCTTGTTTTTTGATTTCTTCTCTTGTTCCTGAGAGTTGAAAACAAAAAGTATGAATCTTTTCTTGATAAGCAATTCCAATATAAATCAATCCAACTGGTTTGCCTTCCATCGCTAAAGGCCCAGCATTTCCTGTAAATGATATACATATATCACTTTCAAACATTTTTTGACCTTGTATCGCCATCAATCCTGCAACTTCTGTTGAAACAACACCAAATTTATCAATGACTTTTTCATCAATATGCAAGACATCACGTTTAATGCGTGTTTGATAACTCACTAAACTCCCACGATAAACAGCGGAAATTCCACTGATACTCCCAATCATATTGGCAAAACCACCAACTGTAAAACTTTCAACACTACTAATTGAAATATTTCTTTCAATCAAAAGACTCGCTAATTCATCCATTTTACATACTCTCCATAATATATTGACGATTCTTAATAAAGTAATCAATACCACTGACAACAGAAATACATGTTGCTATCCAAATCATAATTTGATCCATAGGGATTCCTAAAGCAGCAAAAACCACATTATGCAATAGCAATATACAAATCGCAATCATTTGCGTCATCGTCTTGGCTTTTCCTAACAAACTGGCTGCTAAAACAACATTTTTTTGACTTGCAACCAAACGAATAGCATCAACAATTGTATCTCTAGAAATCATAATAATCGGTATGAGTATAGAAATATCATTTGATGATGCCAACAGTAAAAGTGCTGTATTGACAATCAACTTATCAGCGATAGGATCAATAAACTTTCCAAAAGTTGTTACCATATTGTTTTTTCTAGCTAAATAGCCATCTAAATAATCAGTCAAAGCAGACATTGTAAAAATAAAGAACAAAACAATATCCAACAAGGATAATTGTGTTGATAAAATATCAAACGTAGGCACTTGGATGCCTAACGTTTGATAGGGAATTAAATAAATAATCACAAAGAGTGGGACACTAATTAATCGAATAATTGTTAATTTATTTGGTAAATTCATATTATTCCTTCGCTAATGCCAATTTTAATGTTGAAACACTGTATGAAACATCTTCATCAGTTAATGGGATTTCTTGATTGTTAATATAATAGTGATGTCCCGCACTATATCCATTTTTCAATCTTAAGTTTTCAAAATCAGCAACAGTAAATTCTAACTCTACAGTTTCAGGTTTCCCATCTTCTGAAGGTTGATATATTTTTGATTCAAATTGATCATATGCTTTTCCATTGACAAAAAGTTGTGCCCATGATTTATTTCCAAATTCTATTTTAAAAGTAAATTTTTCACTACCTTCTGGTAATTTAAATGTAAAATCCAATCGATCATTACGCGTTATTTCAACATTTGAAGATGCTGGTGTATTTTGATTATTATCTGTAGGATTGGTAGAATTTGGTTCATCCGTTGGAATATTTCCTTCAACTGATGTTTGTGTTTGTGGTACAAAGTTTGGATCCTTGCTTTGTGATCTCGTTGAATAAAAACCATACCAAATCACAACAATAACCAAACAAAGCAACACCAAAATAATAGCAGCTCGAATAATTGTAACATGTGATTTATCTTCATAAACTGAAGGTTTTCTTGTCAATTGAGGAGCATCAAAGGAAAACTTCTTTCCTTTTTTGACAATATCTTCATTATGGTTCTCTTCTTCTTGTTTTTCACGTAATTCTTCCATCTTGATTTCACGTGTTAATTCAATATATTGTTGTGTCATCGTGTCTGCATCCATGCTTAAAACATTGGAAATTTTCTTTAAATACATTTTGACATAAGCCTCATCACCTTTATAGCGATCAAACTTTCCATTTTCTATATCCTTTAACACTGCAACAGAAATTTTTGTCTTTTGTGACAGTTCTTCTATTGTCATATTTTTAGCTTCTCTTTGGCGAGTAATATCAGCACCTAAATTATCCACAAAAGTACCTCCTTTATGTTGATTGCGCAATTCACCCAATAATAATCATATTAAATCATAAAATCATCATTTTGACAACACACTAACACTATTATTTTATGAAATTATGTCTTTGTTATGAATTTTTTTATTTTTTTAAAATAAAAAGTCGATTTTCATCGACAAAAAATATAGCTCATTCTGATAAGCCGAGTTCTGTTTTTCAACCGATTATTTATCTATGCTTGCACATTCTTGATTTTGTTCGTTTCCAAAATTCAAGATTCCCCTACCAAAATTTGGGTTTCATCCTTGCAGAGTTTACCTCTTTTCATTCTCTTTTTTCAAAGAGAGATTGTTTCTGTGGCACTTTGTGACTTATCGGCCATGCATAAATGTTTAGGCTTTAGGTCTGTCGTTAGCAAAAAGCTACCTGCATTTCTTAGACGCAGTACAAACACTACAATCATCACAGATTGTGGATGCCCGGACTTTCCTCTACTTTCGTAGCAATCGGTTCTCATGAGCAATCCTATTGTACACTGTTTTTTAAAAAAATCAAGAAAGAAAAAGCAAGTTTTATTCCTTGCTTTTGTAAACCTCTTTTTCTAAACTTGAAATTCTTTTTAACAAATCAACATTTGATGACAAATTCTCTTCCATTGTACGAATGTTATCTTGTTGTAATAATTTTTCTTTTTCTAAATTTGATAGTTTCATTTTTAAGGCTTCGTTTTCTTTTTGAAGATTATCAATTTGTTCATATGATTCATTTAACATATCTGCAAATGTTTCATAATCTTCAACAATTGTATCAAGAAAATAGTCTACTTCAGTCGCACTATACCCTTTAAAGTCTATTTGAAATTGTTTATTTAAAATTTTCTTTGGACTCAATTGAATCTTATTCGCCATTTTTATCCACCTACCTCCTCCATATTTTCACAAAAAACGACTCTAAATGCAAGATTTTTTTAAAAAAAGATGAAAATCAATAAATTCTATGAACAATTTAGACAAGATATGAAAAATATATGTTATAATATAGAAGATAATAATTGAAAGGATGAGGCTATGGTTAATTATCCAAATATGAAGAAAACGTCAAGTCATCAAATGACACAAACTTCAAAAAAACACTATACTGCTCACCGTGGAATGTCATTAGAAGAAGATATTTCCTTATCTAATGAATATTATCTTCATCACAATAAGGCGGTTATTTATAAAAAACCTACCCCTATTCAGATTGTGAAAGTTGATTATCCTCGTAGAGAATCTGCTAAAATTGTTGAGGCATATTATAAGACACCTTCAACAACAGATTATAATGGAATTTATCGAGGAAAGTATGTTGATTTTGAAGCTAAAGAAACAAAAGTAAAGACTTTCCCTTTTGGAAATATCTCGAAACATCAAATTGATCATTTGCAAAGAATTATCGATCATGGAGGAATTGCATTTGTTATTATTGCATTTACAAGTCTAAATGAGGTATACTTAATTGACGCAAGTCATGTGATTTGTGCCTATTATCATTCTCATAGAAAATCAATGACCTATGATCAAATTCATAATTTAGGACATTTGATTCCGCAGGGTTATCAACCCCGTTTGGATTATTTGAAGGTTATAGATGAGGTGTATTTTAAGGAGGACGAATGATGAAAAAAGAAAAAACAAATAAACAGCCAAAAACTCCTCAACAATTAGCAAAACAAAAACAACAAAGAAAAAGAATCATTACGATTTCTTTAGTGACTGTTGCTGTTTTGATTGCTTCTGTTGGAATTTATTTTGGAGTTGGAATTTTTAAACAAATTGATGGCTTTTCAAAAGAAAAATTAATGAACAATGAATCATCTGTTCAAGTATCATCTAATGGTAAAGAATATTATTCATATGGTCAAGATGGTGTGAGAAAAAATGTCTCATATGATGATATTCCTCAAGTGATGATTGATGCTGTTGTGGCAGCTGAAGATTCACGTTTCTTTGAACACAATGGTTTTGACTTACCGCGTATTGTCAAAGCTTTTCTAGGAAATCTTGCTGCCGGGGGAATTACTGGTGGTGGTTCGACAATTACTCAACAGGTTATTAAAAAATCATATTATCCTAAAGAAGAACAAACCATTGAAAGAAAAGTAGGCGAAATCATTTTAGCAATTGAAGCGACTTCTCAAACATCAAAAGAAGAAATTTTAGAGTTATATTTAAATAAAATTTATTTTGGTTATGGAAATAAAGCTATTGGTATTTATGCTGCAAGTCGTTATTATTTTGATAAAGCTGTTCAAAATTTAACATTACCTGAAGCAGCTTTGTTAGCTGGAACATTGAATTCTCCAAATAGTTTTGATCCATTCAAAGATTTAGAGAAAGCTCAAAAACGTCGTGATACAATTCTTTATTTAATGTATGATCATGGCTATATTACAAAAGAAGAATACGAAACAACAAAAGCGATTCCAGTGGAAAATACATTAAAATCAAATCCAATTTCTTCATCTGGACAATATCAAGCTTATGCCGATAAAGTTACACGTGAAGTTTATGAAAAGACAGGATATGATCCTCAGGAAACGCCAATGCGTATTACAACTTATATCAATACAGATTTACAAGAAAAGTTAAATGATATTTCAACAGGGAAAAATTTCAAATTCCCAGACAAGTACATGAAAACTGGGGCTATGGTCCAAGAATCTACAACAGGAAGAATTGTTGGGGTTTTAGCTGGAAGAGATTATGTGCCAATGGGAACATCTTATGCCTATGCTGCTAGTAAAGAAAACATGGCTAAGAGTGCCAATTATAGTTATGGTCAAAGAAACCAACCTGGTTCATCTTTAAAACCATTAATTTCTTATGCATCAGCTTTTGAATTTTTAGACTATTCAACAGCTCACTATGTCCATGATATTCCTTTAACTGGAAGTTATCAGCCAAAGAACTGGGATGGAAAATTCCATGGTGATGTTTCAATTACTGAAGCTCTTTCTCAATCTTGGAACTTAGCTGCAATTCAAACTTATAAAGAAGTTTTAGATAAAATTGGTGATAAAAAAATGGCAAGTTACCTTGAAGGACTAGGATTTGATATGTATAAAGAAAATCCTGGAAATTTAGGTTACGCTATTGGTGGTTGGGAAAATGGTGGTATTTCACCAGAAGAACAAGCAGCTGCTTATGCTGTGATTGCCAACGGTGGAACATACATTGAACCTCATACAGTGAAAAGTATTGAAATCTTATCAACTGGTGAAGTGATTAATCTTGATGAACAATGTCAAAAAGAGAAAAAACAAGCGTTATCTGCAGAATCTGCATTTATGATTCGTGAAGTTATGACAGGTTATGTAAAATCTGGAACTGGTTCTTATTCAAGAATGAATATGGGACTTCAAATTGGTGCCAAAACAGGGACATCTAACCATGACTCTACAACAAAGAATAAAAAATTAGTTGGTAAAAACAAAGACTTATGGATGGCTGCCTATTCTCCTGATTATTCATGGAGTGTTTGGGTGGGATATGATGCTGCTGGTCAAGAAAAAGGATATTATCCAACAGGGACTCCTGCAGCGCAAATCTCTGCCTTAATTGCCAAATATGTTCACAATGGAAAAGTCAATAATTCTTATCCAAGTAAACCTTCTGGTGTGGTTAAAGCCTCATGTATTTCAGGAATTTATCCTTATGTTTCTCCAGGCGATGGCGTTCCAAGTGATCGTATTGTTTCTGGATGGTTTAAAAAAGGAAATACTCCTAGTGGAAGCGCTAGTGGTGCATCATTAAATAATTTAGCATCATTTACTGCAGCACTTGCTGATGGAAAAATCAATGTAAGCTTCACACCATATGATCCTGAATCTATGACACAAAATGCAACACCTACAAAACAATATGGAAATTATACTGTTCCTTATTTAGGTGATATTCATCAAATTTATGGAAAAGTTGTTTATGTTGCTGATGTCACTGATGCCAGTGGTCAAGTTGTACATAGCGAAAAATTAAGCACACCAACTGCAACATTGAACTTTACACCAACACCTGGAGCAACTTATACTGTGACTGGATATTATGCATTTGAAAGTGGACAATCAACTTCTAATAAGATTCCACAAACAATTACTGTTGAAGGTGCTCCACAGGCTGCCTCAAGTTATTCTCAAGTCAGTCTTGAATCAACGAAATTAGTTCTTCAATTTACAGTTGCCCCTGGAAGTAAGATTACTGTGACACTTAATGGTGTTTCACAAGATGTAACGGCTTCTGGACAAGTGACATTTAATGAATTAGCTCCTGCTACTTCATATACAATCACTATGGTTGAAACAACTGCTGCTGGAGCAACAAACAATTTATCTCCTTATAGTTTTACAACCCCAGGTGCCTCAACACCTGCTGCTTAAAAAAGAAGCTGAATAAAACAATACGTTTTATTTCAGCTTTTTCTTTTACAAAAAAAGTCATAGAAACAAAGTCTATGACTCTAAATATTTTTTTCTTTTGGGTTCTTTGCAAATATCAATCAAACGACAGTTTTTACAATCAGGATTCATTGATTTACAATGATATCTTCCAAAGAAAATCATTTGATGATGCGTTTTAATCCATCTGTCTTTAGGAACAGCTTTTTGTAATTTCTTTTCAACTGTTAAAACAGAATCCTTTTTTAAAGCAAATCCCAGGCGTTTTGAGATACGTTCTACATGTGTATCAACTGCAATAGCCGGAACTTGAAAACCTTCTGAAATGACCACATTGGCCGTTTTACGCCCAACTCCTGGTAATGTTTGCAATGCTTCATGATTACAAGGAACAACACCATCAAAATCTTCAATTAACTTTTGTGCCATGGCTTTTACATTTTTGGCTTTATTTCGATACAAACCAATTGTACGCAAATCTTGTTCTAATTGCCTCAAAGGTGCATTGGCATAATCTTCCACAGTTTGGTACTTTTGAAATAATGAGCGAGTTAATTTATTGACACTAGCATCTGTTGTTTGTGCCGATAACATAACAGCAATCAATAATTGTAATTCATTTTCATGAACGAGCTCACATTTGGCATCAGGAAACATACGATCAAATTCTGCTAAAATACGATTTACTTTTTCTTTATTCATTGTCTTCCCACCATTTATAATCCTTTATATTTTCTTCAACATCTTGTGTTGGGGTTGGCATTGAACTCGCATAACGTCTTTTGACACCATACTTCGCCCAATTATCCAAAATCTTTTCAATATAACGAAAATTAATAACTCCTGATTTCACCGATTCATTTAAAGCATCTAATATCATCTTATCATCATAACCAGAAACTTTAAAACTCTTAATAATTTCTAATTCCATTTGATTCAGACTTCTTCCAAAAGCATTCTCAAAAACAGAAACCAAATCCATATCTTTCCTTGTTTCTTTCATTTCTTGATTCAACAAAATCTTTTGAATTGGCAACAAATCCAATGTTCCACTCTTTCTATCAATCAAATGTTTATCAACCAAAGAAATCAATGTTTCATCAATTTTCGCCAAAGGCAATGAACAAAGCTTTCGCATTTGCGAAGGCGTAATAGGTTTCATTCCTATTTCATCCATTGTCATAATTAATAAAAGAACATAACACTCTTGATCATTTAAATGCAAAGATTTTGCTTTCATAATCAATAATTTTCTAAAATCTACACATTGATAAGCCAATAATTCATCCATACAACTACTCCCCAAGCTTCACAGCCTTCATAAATTCTCCATCATTTAAATTATAATAAACATAAAGAACTGTTTCATGCGTTTGAAATTTGGCATAATAAACAAACTTATTATTCTCATATGCCACTTCTAAATCATCAATTTTAACATTATCAGCTTTATATTTTTCCTCAATAGATTGAATCACTTGTTTTTCATCAGCAACATCACCTTGATAATACGATACCAATTCTTGGTTTTGATCATAGGCAACATAATTTTCAATACCATTCACTTTAACTTTCATTATATAATAAACATCTTTTCCATGATATTCATAAAAATAGCCATCATATTGATAATGATTCTTTTCACAGATTTCATTTCTGATTTCATCTAAACCATGATGATAATTATAATAAGGTACATGAACATATAACATATAAAAAGAAACAACTGCCAAAACAACTATCAACAAAATAACCAATATACGAAATAAATGTTTCTTCATTCTGTGCACCTCCAGTGTTTCTATTATATAACAAAACAATTAAAAATCAAAGTCAAAATGAAAAGACCTTTCGGTCTTAATCATTTCTTGAATTCCCTAAAATCATCAAGAAAATTCTTAACATACTCATCAATGTAGAAATCATCGCTGCCACATAAGTCATCGCCGCTGCAGAAAGCATACTTCTTGCACCCGCATATTCACCTTCATTTAAATATCGTGTTCTTAAAATGCTTAAAGCACGACTAGACGCATTAAATTCAACAGGAAGCGTTACTAATTGAAAAGCCAGGATTCCACACATTGCTGCAAAACCAAACCAGGCAATATTTGTATGTCTTAATGCCAAACCTAAAATAATAGCAATCCAACCAAGATATTGTCCCACATTTGCAATTGGTAAAATCGCATTTCTAAGAGAAATAGGTACATACTTATCTTTATATTGAATCGCATGTCCACATTCATGAGCGGCAACAGCCAAAGACGCTATAGATGTTCCATTATAAATATCACTTGATAAATTGATTGTTTTTTTACCAGGATTATAATGATCACTCAAGTTCCCTTTCACTTCATAAATTTGAATATCTTGCAAACCTTCACTATCTAAAATTTCTCTTGCTATTTGTGCTCCACTCATTCCACGACTATTAGGAATTTTCTTATAACGTGAATATGTTGATTGAACCTTCATTTGTGCCCACAATGCCAAAACAGCAGCCAGTAAGACCAAAACAGTTCCAATCATATAATAACTATTTCCATAAAAACCATAAAAAAATGGCATCTTCATCACCTCACCTTTATATTATACAACAATTATGAACTTAATATAAAGAAAAGATGCAATTAATTCATTGCATCTTTTAATCTATTGCTTGGTTTAAATGAAACAGTTTTACTTGCAGGAATAATCATCATTTCTTTTGTTTTTGGACTAACACCTTTACGTTCTTTACGATTATTCACTTTGAAAGTTCCAAATCCTGAAATCAAAACTTTTTCTCCATTTAAAATACTTTCAATCATTGTATCAAAAACTGTATCTACTAACGCTTCAGCATCTTTTTTTGTTAAATCTTTTTTGAGTGAAACGATATCAACAAGTTCTTTTTTATTCATTTTGCATTGCCTCCTACTTAAATCTAAGTAGTAGTATAACATTTCAAATTCAGCAAAGCAACACTAAATTTATAAAACTATCGCAATCACATTTGTCTTCCCTTTATTGACGATTTTACTTAAAATATCATGCACACGAATACAAGCGGTTTCATTCATTGAAGCTAATTTCACACGCATACCTTCATTGATTAAATCACCTAATTTTCGACCAAAAACATCACAATCAAAAATAGCTTCTTTATTGTTTTCTCCATGGCTTTGTAAATATTGAATAAAGGCTTCTGCTTGTTCTTTTGAACCAATAATAGGTTCAAAGGTTGATTCGATATCAACTTTAATCATATGAATCGTAGAAGCAGTTGAAACCAACTTCATTCCATAACGTGGTCCTTGTTTAATCACTTCAGGATCACTTAATTCAATATCATTCATTAATGGTAAAGCATAACCATAACCTGTTTGTTTTACCATTTTAATTGCGCTTTGATAAGCAAGATATTCTTGACTCATCTGCATCAATTCTTGGATTTGTTTTAAAAACATGGCTGAATCAAATTTATCTTGTCCTAAGATTTCATTTAAGATTTCATTATATAAACCTTTTCTTTCTTTGATTCTTAAACTCGCTGATGAAGATGATGTATCAATAGAAGACAAATAAGCTTTTTTTATAAAATCAAATTCACTCATACAATTGGCAATCTTTTCAACATCTCTAAAACGACGAATTTCTTGTAAAGATTGTTCTAAAGCTTCATCTAAAGTTTGCTTCAACCAATGAGAGGAATCCATTAAAGCAATCCATCTTGGAACTTCAATTTTGACTTCATTGATAGGAAATTCATAAAGAGCTTCTTTTAGTAAGTGAGAAATATCATCTTCACTCATTTCATTGACTTTTAAAGCCATGACAGGGACATCATGTTTTTGTGATAATTCATCAACCAACTGGCTGCATTGAATACTTCTAGGGTCTTTAGAATTCACAACAATAACAAATGGTTTCCCAATTTCTTTTAATTCTTGAATGACATCATCAGTAGCTTGAACATAATCTTGTGCAGGGATTTCACAAATAGACCCATCACACGTCATGACAATTCCAATTGTAGAATGATCTTGAATCACTTTTTGAGTGCCAATCTTGGCTGCTTCATCAAAAGGAATTGCCTCTAAATACCAAGGTGTTTTCACATAACGAATTCCCTGTTCATCTTGATATCCTTTGGCACTATCAATAACATAACCAACACAATCGACAAGACGAATATTAACACCTAGATTATCCTCAACATAAATACGTGCTGCTTGATTAGGAACAAATTTAGGTTCCACTGTCATAATCATTTTGCCTTCGCCTGATTGGGGTAATTCATCAGTTGCACGAATTTTTGCATCAGGATCATCAATATAAGGAATAACTGCCTTTTCCATAAAACGTTTAATAAAAGATGATTTCCCTACCCTCACAGGACCTACAACACCTAAATAAATGTCTCCATCACATCTTTTTCCTATGTCTTTAAGTATATCTATCGTTTGCATATACTTCCTCCTTCTTACACATCAATATATGATTTTTTTTGAAAATTAGACCATTTGCCCATGTATTCATATTTTATTGGTCTGTATTATTTAAATATGTTTTTCACTACCAAAATATGATAGAATAAAACCAGAAAGAAGGATGCATATGAAATATAAGAATACCATCTTAATTGTAAAAGATATGAGTCGTTCAAAAAGCTTCTATCGACATGTGATGGGCTTTAAAGTATTGTTTGAATTTCATGGCTATGCCACTTTAACATCAGGTCTTGCTTTACAAACTGACGAAACATGGAAAGATATGATTCATAAAAGTGAAGAAGATATTGTCTTTTTAAACCATGCCAGTGTTTTATCTTTTGAAGTTGAAGATATTGATGATTTTATGATAACTTTAAAAGAAAACAATGTGCCTTTAATTCACCCCTTGAAAGAAGGTGCCTGGGGACAAAGAATTGTCCGTTTTTATGACCCTGATGGTCATGTGATTGAAGTTGCTGAATGTTTAAGAAAGATTGTCAAAAGATTAGTCAGTCAGGGGTTGTCTTATGAAGAAGCTGCATCACGTCTTCAATTGCCTGTTGATTATATTAGAAAAATTGTTAATTCTATTTAAAAAGGGATGTCTGTTCATTATTTTGAACTGACATCCTTCATTTTTTCTTTATGTTTCTTTTTGATTTCTTTATTCCAATATTTATTGGCCATTTTCATAAAAATCTTATCTGTTAACATGCTTACTTTTAAGGAAACATGTTCATGTTTTAAAATGGCACCTGCAAAGCTTTTTATATAATTAGAGACAACAAACTTAGATGCACTTTTCATAATAAAGAGAAACGAACCAATCTTTAAAGAACCTTGAAAAGGAAGATTTTCTCTTTGACACCATTTTTCAATAATTTTTTCAGAAAGGTTACATTTTTCTGCTTCATATTCATCACAAGCAATCAAAGCATAAACTTCTGTGTGATTCTTAGGTTGATTTTCCAACTGTTGAAAAATTTCTAATGTTGAGGATGGAATAGAATCTAAAGCTGTTGAAAAGATAAAAACAACTTGATCATATTCAAAAAATGTACGTGCATCAAATGTCGTCGTATTTCTAACATCAACACAATCACTTTGCGATGATAAATAAACTTCTAAGCGTTTTAAAAATGGTTCTACCAAATCCTGTGCATGTTTTAATCCTGAACTCAACAACAATATTTTAGCCATGATCAACACCTCCAAATGCATGAAGCGTATCTTCTAATTCATATTCTTCACAAAAATAAGCATCTACAGAAGAATAACAAAAACCTAAAGTCGATTCATCAAGAAGATCTTTAAACATCTGTTTTTCTTCATCAGTTGCATCTCCATAACCAATAACCAATAATTTTTTACGTAATTGACTAATTCCCAAATGGCATGTTTCTCCATCAACCATTGAATAATAAGGCTCCAAATTGACAACAAGACGTTCTAACATCTTTTTAAAAGGGACATCAAAACAACCATATTTAATTCTTGTAATATAAACAATCAACTGACAATCATTCATCCATTTTGAAATAATACTCATATCATCTCTAAAATAACAAGCGCCCTCACATTTAAGACATTCCAACCCTCCTGTACAAGAAGAATAATGAATGTTATTTAAATTCACAATCACTGAATTTTTGAATAATTGTGTTGAAATATCTTTATCTGTTACAACCAAGTTCTTCATACATCTACCCCTTTATCTTTATGACTTTATTGTATAGTTTCAGGTTTCTTTTGTCAAATAAGTTCATCAAAATCAATCACTTTTGTTGCGATTGTTTGTTGAAAATATCCATCATGTTCAACAAATAAGAGTGTTGGCTGATATTTTAAAATTAACTTTTCTAACTGCATACGACTAAAGATATCAATATAGTTTAAAGGTTCATCCCAAATATAAAGATGAGCAGAAGTAGCAAGTGAGATAGCCAACATGACTTTCTTCTTTTGTCCTTCACTATATTGGTTCAATGTTTTTTCAAATTGAATACGTGAAAAGCCTAATTTTCTTAAAATTGTCTTTACCAATGTTTCATCTACTTGGTATTCTTTGATATAATCATCAAGACTTCCTTTGAGATAGGAACAATCTTGAGGAACATAGGAAATCTTTAAACGACTCCCTATTGAAAAATCTCCCTGATAATCAATATTTGCTCCCATAATAAAAGCAATCAAACTTGACTTTCCACAGCCATTTTTTCCTTTTAATAAAATACGATCATGAGATTCTATAGATAAAGATAAATCATGAAATAAAAGCTTATTTTGATAGCCTAAAGAAAAGTGTGAAAAACGTAGAAAAGGAGATTGAAAATAAGACAAAGGGGATAGTTTTAAATCATCATATTCTTCTATATCCTTTAAAAGCCCCATTTTTTGCTCAATGCTTTTGTTTTTACGCTTTTCGATACTCTTAGACCTCTTCATCATTTTCGCTGCCATATGCCCTACATGGCCCTTATCAGCAGCTCCTATCTTAGACTTTTCTACTTGGTCAGACCACTGTGCTTTCTGTCTTCTTGAATTTTCTAATTTCACAATATCTTTTTTTAACTTTTCGTTTTGTTTCAGTTCTAAAGCATCCTTCTTTTCTTTATTATCATACCATGAAGAAAAGTTTCCACTCACAACATCTATGGATGTTGGATTTATTGCAATCACATGATCACAACACGCATCAATAAAAAAGCGATCATGACTTACCAACAAAAAACCTTTTTGTTTTTTTAAATATTGAGCAACAATTTGACGTGATTGCTGGTCCAAATGATTGGTTGGTTCATCTATCAATAAATAACTATGTGGCTTTAAAAATAAAACTGCTAACAATACCTTGGTTTGTTCCCCTTTTGAAAGCGTGCAAAAAGAACGATAAAAAACATCTTGAGGATCAACATCCAACAGACGTAATTCTTTTTCTAATTGCCACTTTAATAACTGTGGTTCAATTTCAAAACATACATCAATTGTATAAAATTGATCATTTTGAACATGGTAAGGAAAATATTGACATTCTTCTTGAATGTTGATTTCCCCTTGATACTCATATTGATGCATAAACAACCTTAAAAGTGTTGTTTTCCCTCTCCCATTGCGTCCTATTAACGCTGTTTTAAAATGAGTATCAAAAACAAATGATATATCTTTAAATATATTTTCATAACTTCCTGGATATTCAAAACTTAAATTTTTAACTTGTATAAAACTCATCAAATCCCTCCTTATATGAGAAAAGCGACAAGAAAATAGACTTGTCGCAATTTCAAAACCATACAAAAAGTTGTATTCATGAAAGGATGTCTATTTTCTTGCGAGCATAACAAAAAAGGAGTGCTTTTCTATTATGCATTTTTTTAGCAAGAAAATGTATACATCCTTCCACCTCATTTCTTTTTTATTATAACTTCTTCTTTTTAAAATATCAATAGAAAAAGAGCCCTAAAGGGCTCTAGACCAATTTATCAATATCATTAGGAACTTGATTGTTTTGAATGATATGAATAATTTTATTCATTTGTTCTGGTCTCACTTGTTTATTTGTCATTTTAGAAATTTTATTGACAAATTCACGAATATTCTTTTCATCATTTAAATCCTTGGATTGTAAATCATTTGCTAGAGAAAGAATATCCTGTTTAGAAACATGTGTTTTATTTGAAACCTTATCAAGCAATTTATCTTGTTTATCCAATTTTATCACCTAGGATAATATATGCTTTATAACTACAATTGTTCAGATTTTAAATCACGCATCATTAAAGAAGCAACAATTTCTTTTGGATTGGCATTTTCATAAAGAACACTATACACAGCATCAACAATTGGTGTTTCAATACCATAATCATGACTTTTCACATCATCATGAATGACTTTACAAGTACGGACACCTTCACAAGTCTTGGTATTGTGCATCATGAAATCTATTGCACGATTACTTTCACCAATATCAAAACCGGCTTGGAAGTTACGAGAATGGATAGACGAACATGTGACAACCAAATCACCAATTCCTGTTAATCCAAAATAAGTTTCTCTTTTTGCCCCTTTCACAACCCCATAGAGGCTCATTTCATGAAGACCTCGAGTAATTAAAGCCGCACGAGAATTATCTCCATAGCCAAGTCCTGCAATGATTCCAGAAGCCACAGCAATAACATTTTTATAAGCCGCACCATATTCAGCGCCAATTTCATCATTGGATGTATAAACTCTAAAATAATGATTAGAAAATAACTTTTGTACATCTTGAGCTGTTTTTTCATCTAATGAAACAGAACATACCGCTGTTAAAATTCTTTCAACAACTTCCTCTGCATGAGATGGTCCAATCAAAGAAACAACTGGATTGATTTCATCACTTGTAAAAACACTACGAATCGTATCAGACATACGCATATTGGTATTCATATCAAAACCTTTTGCAGCATTTACAACAGTCATTTTTTGACGTAACAAAGGTTTGATTTTTAACAATGTATCTCTCACAAATTGTGTTGGAATTGTAATTAAAATATAATGAGCATTTTCAATTGTTTCTTCTAAAGAAGTTGTCGCAACAATCTCTTCCTCTAATTGTACATCCTTAAAATATTTATAATTACAATGTCTCAAATTAATATCATCAATTTCACTTTGATCAATTCCATACATCATGACCTGATGTCCATTATCATTAAGAACTCTAGCAAGGCCTGTAGCCCAACTTCCAGTTCCCAAGATTGCTATTTTTTTCATTCTAATCCCTCTTTCTTGCTATAATATGGATTGGTGTTCCTTCAAATCCAAAAGCTTCACGCAAACGATTTTCAATGTAACGTTTATAACTAAAATGTAAATACATTGGATCATTTGTAAACAAAACAAATGTTGGTGGACAAACACTAACTTGATTCGCATAATAAATTTTTAATCTTCCACCATTAAAAGTTGTTGTTGGATTCATCGCTTGAGCATCAATCAAAACATCATTCAATACGCTTGTTGAAACACGTTTACGACTATTGGCATAAACTTCTTGAATCAATGGGAACAACAAATCAATACGTTTGCGTTCTTTGGCTGAAACAAAAACAATCGGAGCATAATCAAGATACTTGAATTGTTCACGCAATTCTTTTTCCATATTCTGCATTGTTTTTTCATCTTTTTGAACCAAATCCCATTTATTGACAATTAAAATAACCGCTTTCCCAGCTTCATGAGCATTTCCAGCAACATGTTTATCTTGTTCAATCACACCACGTTGCCCATCAATGACAACCAAAACAACGTCACTTTTTTCAACTGCTGATAAAGCACGTAAAATAGAATACTTTTCTACATTTTCATAAATCTTTCCTTTTTTACGCATTCCCGCTGTATCAATGACACGATATTTTTGACCATCTTTTTCAAATGCTGTATCAATCGCATCACGTGTTGTTCCTTCAACATCTGAAACAATAACACGTTCTTCTCCAAGCAAGGCATTTGTTAAAGAAGACTTTCCAACATTAGGTCGACCAATAATTGAAAAACGAATTTCTTCTTCATCATGTTCATTTTGTGTATCAGGCATCAATTGAATAATTTCATCTAAGACATCACCAATTCCAATCCCATGACTTCCTGATACAGCAATCGGTTCACCTACACCTAAACTATAAAAATCATAAATATTATCTTTAAATGCTTGATCATCAATTTTATTAACAGCCAAAACAATAGGTTTCTTTGATTTTTGTAACATTCTAGCTACAAACATATCTTCTTTTGTAACCCCTTCTCGACCATTGACAACAAACAAAATAACATCTGCCTCTTCAATAGCAATCTCTGCTTGCATTTTAATTTGTTCTGTAAAAGAAGCATCTTCTAACTCAATCCCACCTGTATCAATCACACGAAAATCACGTGTTAACCAAGAGGCATTGGCATAAATACGATCACGTGTCACCCCTGGAATATCTTCAACAATAGACACTCTTTCTCCAACAATTCGATTGAAAATCGTTGACTTTCCAACATTGGCACGACCAACAATCGCCATAACTCCTTGAATCATTCACTTCACTTCCTTTCTTATTTCTTATATGATTACACTCTTTGTGCTACTAAATTCATAACATTGGCAACAACTTCATCTAAAGTCATTTCAGATGTATCGATTTCGATGGCATCATCCGCCTTCTTTAAAGGTGAAATCTCACGATTCATATCTTGTTCATCACGCATAGCAATCTCTTTTTTGATAGCTTCTAAATCAGATTCCAATCCTCTTTCTAAATTTTCTTTATGACGACGAAGAGCACGACATTCAATACTTGCAACTTGATAAATTTTTAATTCTGCATCTTTTAAAACAACTGTTCCAATATCTCTTCCATCTAAAATAACTCCGCCACCTTGAGCCATTTCTCTTTGTTTTGCAACTAAAAACTCTCTGACTTGTTGATATTTAGAAACAATGCTTGCTCCCATTGAAACTTCATTTTCACGAATCAATGATGTTACATCTTCTTTATTTAATTGCACTGTTCCATCTGGTAACATACGAATATCAATCTCTTTTAATAAAGCACAAACACCTGCTTCATCTTCATAATCAATATGATTTTTAAGTGCATAATAAGCCACACAACGATACATAGCTCCTGTATCAATATATGTATAATTTAAATTCTTCGCAACTAATTTAGCAATTGTTGATTTACCAGCAGCAGCTGGTCCATCAATCGCAATTGAAATTTTTTTCATTTAATATCCTCCCTAAAAAACTAAGGCATCCCTTAGTTTTAAAATAATAATTGTTTAACAATAAAGAAAGCCAAAACAATAAAGACAATGATAAAAGCAATAATGACATAATTTAAAATTGTCACAACTTTACTTTCTTCTTCCTCTTCTTCATCATCTTCTGCATCCACTTGACTTCTTTCAACTTGAACAGTTTCCTCTTCAACAGGTGTTCGAGATTGTTTTTTATGTTTCTTTTGTTCCTTTACAAAATCTGCAACTGTTAAATCTTCTTCATATTTTTTCAACTCTTCAGCATCTTCTTCAGGTGACATTGCAGCTAATTTTTCTAATAAACTCATTTTCTTTTGAGGTTTTTTTGAAACATTATCATCTTCATCATCATCCTCTTTAGAAGGAATATAACGACTTTCGTCTTGTTTGATTTTATTTAAGATATCAAGACGTGTGTTATATTGTTCTTTTCCAACATTGACTTTTGCTTCATTTAAAGCCATTTTCACTTCTTCATTATCTTTGTTTAATGTTTCATAAGACAATGGCTCCATCAAAGTATCATCTAAAGTTGGTTTTTCATCACGAGGAAGAAAAGCCAAGAAATCATCATCTTCATCCTCAGGTGTGATTGTTACATGACGATCAATCGCTACTTCTTCTTTCATTTCTTCTCTTAAATCTTTGTATTTATTTATTCTTGTTTGTTTTTCCATTTTTCATCACCGTCCTCATTATAACATAACTAGAAAAATTATAAAATAATCTTTAAAAATAAATGCAATTAGTTTATAATAGGTTTATAACGAATAGGAGGAATAAAAAAATGTACAAAGTAAATGAATCTTGTATTGGATGTGGAGCATGTACTGCAGTATGTCCAGAAGTCTTTGATTTAAATGGTGACGGTTTAGCTGAAAACATCATTGGTGATGTACCTGCTGAATTAGAAGATGCTGCTAAAGAAGCTGCTGAATCTTGTCCAGTTGGTGCTATCGTTAACGAATAGTATAGTATAAAAAAGGTCTCGATTTTCGAGGCCTTTTATTTTTTCATATCTGATTTATAAAAATTCATTTCATTTTCAATCATTCTTTTTTTATCATCACTTTGTGGCTGTTTAAAAAAGGTAATCGTATGACATTTGTTACACCAAATAAAATGAACATCCTCTAATTCTTTATATTCAATAAATGGTTCTTGAGCTCCACATATCCCACACATATTTGCTTTTTCTTCATCAATAACAACACTACGCATAAATTCTTCAACCTCCTTGTTTCCCATTATAACCGTTTTATAATGGGAAGCAATAAACTTCATCATACAAATACTGACAAAAAAAGAATGCCTTTGATATGACATTCTGAAAACTGACAATTATCTTCTTCGATTTGACATTTTCTTTGCTAAAGCCATTGCTTTTAAATCTTTAACTTCTTGTGGTTTTAAAATACGATAACGACCTGGTTTTAATCCCTTCAGATTAATTGTTCCTACTTGTAAACGATGTAATCTTTTGACTTTATGTCCCATATTTTCAAACATCTTTTTGACTTGACGATTTTTCCCTTCAACCAATTTAATCATCAACATCGTTGTCTTATGTTCCACATCTTTATTTGTAACTTTGATTTTACATGGTAAAGTTTTGACACCCTCTAAATAAATCCCTTTTTCTAATTGATGAAGGGTCTGACCTTCTACCAATCCATCAACACTCACTTCATAAACTTTTTCTAAATGGGAAGAAGGGTGCATCATTAAATTCGCAAACTCACCATCATTTGTCATCAATAAAACTCCTGTTGTATCATAATCCAATCTTCCTACTGGATAAATACGTTCTTCAATATCAGGAAAATAATCAATCACTGTTGTTCTTTGTAATTCATCACTTAATGAACAAATACAGTTTTTAGGTTTATAAAAAACATAATAAACCTTATTTTCTCCTTCAAGGGCTTTTCCATCAACCATAATCAAATCACCCTTTTTCACTTTAAAACCTAATTCACTTACGACCTCACCATTGACTTTGACTCTTCCTTCGCGAATAAGATCTTCCGCTTTTCTACGAGATGTATACCCGCTAGCAGCAATTGCTTTTTGTAGTCTTTCCATAGTATCACGTCCTTTCTTTATTCATTATACACAGATTTACAAATTACACAAACATTTTTAAATAAATGATAATTGCAAAGGCAACTGATAAAAAATCCATGGTCAAACCAATCCATAAAGCATAACGTGTATTTTTCAAATGAACAGAAGAAAAATACAAAGCAATAACATACATTGTTGTATCACTTCCACTTTGAATTAAAGTAGAAAGTAAACTTAAAGGATGATCAACACCAAAGACTTCATAAATAGAATAAAGAAAAGACAAGGATGCATTGGCACTAATAGGTCTTAAAATACCTAAAACAAAAACATCAACAGGAATACCCATCCATTGAATAAATGGTTGAAATAAAGAACTTAAAACATCAATAGTTCCACTGCTTCTTAATAATCCTACAAAAATCATAAAAGCCATTAAAGTTGTAAAAATAGGTTTGATAAGCGACAAGGCATCTTTAACACCATCAATAAACAATTCAAACATTTGACAATGTTTACACAATCCATCAATAAAAACAACAAGTAAAAAGATAATAACAATCTTATTCATGATCAATCATCCTTTGAATAATTAAACCAACAATAATAATCGTTGATGAAATCAATAACATATAAGGATAAAAAGCATAAAGATGTGTTGATGAAAATTGTTTTCTTAACATGATGATGGATGCTGGAAATAAACAAAAACCTGCTGTATTGACAATGACCAATGTTAACATTTCTCTTGATGGATAGGATTGATGAGGATTGAGTTCATTCAACCGTTGAAAAGCCTTAATTCCACTTAAAGTAGCCAAAGATCCTAACCCTAATAAATTGGCAACAACATTAGATGATAAATAAGCATAAACATCTTCTTTATTTAAAATAGGACCATAAATCAATCTTAACAATGGTTTTAAAACAATCGAAAAGTAATTCATAAAACCAGTTTTTTCAATAATATTTAAAAAGCCTCCCCATAAACAAGCCGATAAAATCACACTCATTACCAAATCTAAAACTTGATAAGGTGTATCCATAATAGCATTCATCATATCTTCTTCACGATGCAAGATAAGTCCAATTAACAAAAATATTGCGACACTCCATTTCCATACCTTAGCCATTGATAAATTCTCCTAATAAGATAAACCAATATCGTAAAATTGTTTGGGTTGGAGTGGCTTGTTTGACTTCATAAATTTGATCTTGGGATATAAAAACTTGTAAAACATCCCCTTTTATTTGCATAGAGGCTTTCTTTGTTTCTTGACCACAATAATACAAATCTTGATCAATTAAAAAAGAATGACCATGGTATTGATAAATACCTTTAGGGAGAATTAAAATATTTTTATACTTTTCAAAACATTCTTCATATTTAGCTTTATGAAATTCAAAATCATTTCCACAATTCAATGTTACAATAACTAATGAAATATCATCTTTGATGGCACGTGTGACTAATGTTCGACGTGCTTTTTTGGTAAAACCCGTTTTCCCACCTACACAATATTCATACTCTTCTAGCAATCGATTTTTATTATGCCATGTTCCTCCTCCATCTTCTCTTTTATATGTCTGCTTCATTACAATATCATTAAAGATAGGATTTTGACTACAATAAGACATTAATAGCGCCATATCATAAGCACTGCTTTGATTACCAGCATCTTCTTCATCAAGTCCTGTAGGATTAGCAAAATACGAATCATTCATTCCAATATCTTTGGCCTTTTGATTCATCATTTCAACAAAATGAGGAATATCTCCACCAATATTTTTAGCAATCACATTAGCTGCATCATTGCCACTTCTTAACAATAATCCATGTAATAAATCACGCAAATTGATTTGGTCTCCAATATGTATATAGACACCACTTCCCCAAGCAAGATTGACTTCTTCACCAATTTCATATTCATCATCAAGTTGTCCATTTTCAATAGCGACAATTGCTGTCATAATTTTGGATATTGATGCAACACTTTGCACATGATGTTCATTTTTGGCTTCTAAAACAGTTCTATTATAAGTATCCATAACAATATAAGACTTTCCTGAAAATTCCATCGCCTTGACAGGCGTTAAACTGACCCACATTAAACACAATACAATTAATACTTTTTTCATAGAATCACCCATAGCCATTATATGTTATGATTTGTAAGATATGATATGTTTTCTTATCAGTTTATAAATTTTAGTAAATATTGATTTTATTTTTAGTAAATGATAGAATAAACAAAAGGATGTGAGATTGTGGCAACAATAAAAGACATTGCAAAGTTAGCTGGTGTATCCAGTGCAAGTGTTTCAAGAATACTGAATAACGACCCCACTTTAAATGTTCCTCATTCAACCAAACAACGGGTGATTGAAGCTGCCCAACAATTGGGTTATGAAAAAAAGAAAAGAAAACATGATGAAACCATTATGACAATTGGCATTATTCAATGGATTTCTCCTGTTCAAGAAACAGAAGATCCTTATTATTTATCCATTCGTCAAGGTGTTGAAGAATTTTGTTTTCAACATAAAATTGCAATTAAAAGAGCATTTAAAACAGATATTGATTATATATCATCTTTGGAAGGAATAGATGGTTTGGTCTGTATTGGGAAGTTTAGTCATAGTGATATGAATAGATTTAAAAATCTATGTACCAATTTAATCTATTTGGATATGAATATTGATCCCATTCATGAATGTAATATTGTTTTAGATTTTAAAAACGCAATTTACTGTGTAGTTGATTATTTACATCAGCTGCATCATCAAACCATCGGCTATCTTGGCGGTATTGAATACACTGACGATGAACTTTATCCTGATGCACGTAAAAAATATTTTATGCGTTATTGTCAAGATTATGGTATTCAATATCAAGACTATATTCAAGAAGATGCCTATTCTATTGAATCTGGTTTTCAAATGATGAATGAATTGATTCAACAAAACAAAGTTCCATCAGCCATTTTTGCAGCAAGTGATCCAATTGCAATTGGTGCAATGCGTGCATTAACACAAAATGGTTATCAAATTCCTCAAGATATTTCAATTATTGGATTTGACAATATTGATACAACAAATTATACTTCTCCCCCACTCACATCTATGTTTGCTCCAACATTTGATATGGGGTATATGGGAGCCAGAATGATTTATGATGCTTATCAAAGAAATGAAAATATTTCTCCTGTCAGAATTCAAATGCCATGTTTTTTAATTGAAAGAGAATCATGTCAAAAGCGAGACAATTAGCCTCGCTTTTTCAAATCATCTCTTGAATTAATATAAGAAATTGTTTCATCCAAGCCATGTTTACTCAAATACATTAATAACTCTTCAAGTAATGCTCGTGTTTGAGGATGCATGATATATGAATGTTTTCCATTTTCATAGTAAATAAGTGGAAATGTATCACGATATTTATCACCTTGATATGTCATACTTGCTGCAATGCGATCGCAAAACATTTCTAAAACATATCGTGTTGGCATTTGACCAGGTGTTACACCTTTACGTGTAAAATCAACCCAATACTCCCAATGATGCTTATTGCGCCCTTTATGATGAAGCCATGCAGTTGAATAACCTTTTTCATCTCGTTCCACAGAATTGGGAGATTTTGTTCCTTGATAATATTTTGCTCCTACTAAAAATTCACAAGGTGTATACTTTGACATATCGTGAAGGAATCCTTGCTTATATAATCCAATACGAAAACAGAGTTTTCCGACTTTTATTTTATGTTTTGTTATTGTTTTAAAATGTTGAAATGCTTTCATTAATATCACCAATTCATAGTATACACTGTTTTTTTCTTAACGTAAATCTCTTTATTTTTTTTAAAATAGTGCTATAATGGTAAAGAATGTAAGAGGAGGTGCAATTATGCCTATCAAAATTGATATTAAAACAAACATTAATGAATATGAGTTAACACTTGAACAATGCTCTGAAATCATTGGGATGTTACAAGATTCATATCAAAACATTCGAAAAGATTTGTATAGCCAATTTTTAGGAAAAAGAAGTTTAAAGAAAGCTATCGCTGTAGCAATTATTTTATTCTTATTGTATTTCTTAACTGAAAATATATTCTTTGCATATTTGGTTCCTGTTTCTGTCGCTATAGCAATGATTGCTTCTATCGCCAGTGCTGAATATATATCATCAAAAACACGAAAGATTATTCAACAACAATTGCAGCACTATAAAGAAACAAAAGAACGTTTGTTAAAAGAACAAAAACTCACATCATAGCGATGTGAGCTTTTTTAATACTTTTCTTACATTATGTGCTGCATCTTCTTGGATTTCAATAATTCTTGCTCCTCTTGATTTTGCGACTTCTCTTAAATCACATGCAATAGCTGTATGATATGAACATCCAATAACAAGAAAAACATCATTAGGTTTTAAATCATAAACCATTTCGTAAGCTTTTTGATAATTGGGTGCCGGATCACCATATAAGACTGGCTTATTATACAAAGACCAAGCGATGTCCATTTCATCATCGTCAGGTAAGCCTCCATGTAATTCTAAAGCATCACTTCCAGCTAATTTATGCAACCCATCAATATTCATTGTTATAATAGGAATCTTATATTCAGCCAAAGCCTTGTGGGCATCATTGGGCTTAGCCCCATTCATATTGGCTTTTAACTGTTTAATCACTTCATTATAGTCTTCATGATGATTTTGGGCATAACTTCTAAATAATTTTTCTCTGACATCTGGTCTTTCCATAAAAGTAGGAATATTAGATTGTTTAGATATTCCTGCGCCTGTAAATGCAATGATTTTCATAGTTGGTCTCCCTTCTCAATAAACTTATTATCTATACAAACAACTTCTTTTTTTATTTTACACTTCTTTGTATGTTTTTTTCAAGACATTAATCAAGAACTTATAAATTATTTTATCAATTTTTTATGATTTTTATAAAAGAAAATGACAAAATTTTTTCCAATTCAGTAAAATGAATTGAAAAACTGAATCCTCACTTTATAATAGTAAGTAAGAGGTGATAGTTATGGATGATTTTTTAAGAGATATTCACACAATGATTTTTAAGCAATGGATTTTATCACAACATCATAATGATTATCATATTCATCTTGATGAAAACAATGAAAATATTATTGTGATTGAAACGAGATATAGTCATAGTGAGGTTGTTTTTAACCCTTTGAATATTATTGAGCTTTGTGTAACAAATACGTATAATCAGGAAATTGAATTTTATTTGCATTTTCAATTAACAAATATGAAGCATGCTATCGAACTTTTTAATGAAATGTTAGAAAGTATTAAAAAGTTAATTGATCGTCCTATCACGAAAATATTGATGAGTTGTAGTGGTGGTTTAACAACATCTTACTTTTCTTCAAAAATGAACGAAGCAGCGAAATTGCTTTATTTAAATTTTGAAGTTTCAGCGATTGGATATAATGAACTCTACAATGTTGGTAATGATTATGATGTTATTTTATTAGCACCACAAATTTCTTATTTGCATGCTAAAGTTCAAGAAATATTAAAAGATCAGATTGTTTTAAAAATCCCACCTCAAGTTTTTGCAAAATACGATGTTGGAAAAATGTTAGCCATTATTAAAGAAGCTATGGATAATCGAAAAAAAGTCAACATACAACCCAATCGTCGTTTATCATTACAGACTGCCATGCATAATGGGATTAAGATTTTAACGCTTTCTTTATTCCGTAATAGTTCACGTATTCATATTGCGTATCGTCTTTATGGTGAACACAATGAAATTTTGATGGATAACGAGATTATTAAACAAACAATGGTTTTACAGGATATTTATGATGTGATTGATACGGTTATATTAAAATATCCAGATGTGAAATTTATTGGTTTGTCAACACCAGGTATTATTAATGATGGTTATGTAACTTCAGCTAATGTCAATGGATTTGGTGATGTTGATTTATTATCTGTTTTAACAAATCGTTATAGCCAAAAATTTTTGATATGTAATGATGTGAATAGTGCAGCTGTAGGTTATTATGCTTCCCAAAGCGAATACAGTTCTTTAACATTCTTATTCCAACCTTCTAGTTTTTACGCTGGTGCAGGAACAATTATCAATGGACAATTAATTAAAGGAAGGAGGCATTTGGCTGGTGAAGTTCAATATTTACCACTTGCCTTATCTAAAGATAAACTGATTTTAAATAAAACACCTGAAGGAACTATTGAATTGGTTGCCAAAACAATTCTTTCTATTATGAGTATCATTGGTCCAGAAGCTATTATTTTATGTTGTTCATTGATTCCCCAAACTTATGAACTCAAAAAAGAAATTGAACGATATATTCCTGCTCAATACATTCCTGATATTATCAAAATTGAAGAAATTCAGGAATATATATTACTTGGTGTTATGATTTTATGTGTCCAATCTCTTTAATTGAATATTTTTTAACAATGTATTGAAAACGTATAGAAAACGCTTACAATTAATGTTATAATATTCTCAAGAAAACATTATAAAAAGGAGATGCTACCGATGGACATATGTCAAAAAGTTGAAGAATTAAAAGATTCTCAACAAAAGCTTTTATTAATTATTGGTCAACCAGGAAGTGGAAAATCTAAATTCATTAGAACTTATAGTGAGGAAACAGGGATTCCTATTATTGATTTAGATAAAATATTTTCAAATACACCTGGTGATCAATTGATGCATGAAATGAAAAATTTCTTATCAAATTATCATCAAAAAGTTTTATTATTAGATAATAAAAAAATTCTTTATAAAAAGAATAGTGGGATTGATTTATTAGCATTTTTAAAGGAATTAAGTCAAGAAATTCCTGTTGTTGCAACATGGAATGGAAAAATTGAAGATGGACAACTTTTCCATTTTTGTTCACATGCTCCTGAAGATTTAATCTATTCTGTAGAAAAAGAAGACTTCAAATATATTCTTTGTTAGAAAAGGACACTGATGTGTCCTTTTCTTATTGATGATTTTGTTTTTTTAGTTGTTCCTCTCCTAATTCAACAAGTTTTCTTGTGATTGTGCCACCAACACTGCCACAAATATCACACATGGCTTCTCCTTGATGATTGATGCCATCAGAAATCTCAAATTTCATTTTATTGAGTTCTTGTTTAGCATTTGGAACAAGTATTTTACGTGATCTTGAACTCATGGTTTTCACCTTCTTTCAAGATTATTTTGAGATAAATGTTATGATTTATTCATATGTTTATTTTTTTCAATTTCAATAACATAAGGAGATTTCTTTTTATTCATCATACGATATGTAGAAACATGAAATTCATGTGCATCTAATGTTTTCACATATTCATCAATCCATAAACTTTCTCGATATCCTTCTTCATGTCCAGGATAAACAACAATAAATAAAACTTGTTCCATCAACTCTGTTGCTTTGATAACAGCTTGTTTTGTTGTTTCTAATTGCGTTGTTATTTTATGGTTATTTAATGGAAGATAGCCTAAATTGAAAATGCCAATATCAAAATGTTGAAAATAGCGTTCCATATTCTGATGACTATCTAAAATAAAGTGAACGTGTGGTGGTTGACCAAGTCGACTTTTGGTTGTTTCAATTGCAACTTCTTGGATATCAAAAGCATAGACTTCTTGACAATGTTGCATCAAAAATTCTGTATCATATCCATTTCCTAAAGTAAAATCAACACCACAAGTCATCTTGGGATATGTTAAAATACGTTGATGAACATATTCTACCATTGTTAACATTTTCTCATCCCTTTCATGAATATTTTTTGTCTTTTTTTCTATAATATAACTATGAAAACAATATCTAAAATACTTTTAACAATTTATCTTTTGACACTTTTATTGATTTCTATTTTTCAATTTCAATATAGTGTTTTGATTTCTCTTGTTTTGCTTATTCCTTTAATAAAATTCAAAACGACTCTTTACAAAATAGAATATCTCATTTATGTTTATCTCACTCAAGTTTTAGGGACAACATGTCAATTCTATAGTTTACCCTATTATGATAAAATTATGCATTTTTTATCAGGAATGGTTTTTGTGATTATTGCTTATTTTCTTTTTAAAAATGATATCAAACAAAAATCAATTTTATACATCTTTATCAATTGTGTAGAAGCAACAATTGCTTTTTTATGGGAAGTCTTTGAATATAGTGGTCTTATTCTTTTTAACTATGATGCTTCACGTCACTACACAACTGGTGTTCATGATACAATGCAAGATATGATTTTTTCTTTTCTTGCTGGATTAATTATCACTTTTATTATTTATAAATATCCATTTTACATTGATAGTCTTTATAAATCACAACCAGATAGCTTTGTTGAAGTTTCTCAACAATCGCATATCTAAATAAAAGTTCTTGATCAAGATGGTATTTTTCACTCAATTCCTTAATCACAGTTTTTCTTTGTTGTGATGATAGAGTTGGTTGATACCATCTTTTTGGTTTCACTTTAAATTGTGCAAGATAATCTTGAATTAATAATTCATGAATAGTTTGATCATTCATATATGTATCTAAATAACCAAATAATTCATCTAATTGATATCCTATTGTTTTATATCCTTGTTGATGATAAAAGCATCCCAATTGATAAAAGAAATGAAATGGTGATGTTTGATGATTCATAATCTCATTCATAGTTTTCTCAAAGCGTCCACTATTCCAATACTTTTCTAACATATCTTCAGCTATATGAATGTTTTTTACATCTTGCTTTGATAACCAATTGTTTTCAATCATCTCATAAGGAGCTTCTTGTTGATATGTATATCCGTATAAAGAAGCCTCATTTCTTAAACTTGTTCCTCTTAACATTTTTAAAAATCCCAGTTGTAATTCTTTAGCCCGAAAAGCAAAAACATCATCAAAAGACTTAGCAAATCTTTCATAGTTTTCATAAGGCAATCCTGCAATTAAATCCAAATGTAAATCACATTGACCATCTTCCATAAATTGATTGACAACTTGACTTAAACGTTTGAAATTTTGATTTCTTTTGACTGCTTGATTTGTCGGTTCATAAGTTGATTGAATGCCAACTTCAAATCTTAATAATCCAGCAGGTGCATTGTCTCTTATAAAATCAATAATCTTTTGATTAAAAACATCTGCATTGATTTCAAATTGAAATTGCTGACCAGGTTGATGATGTTTAAAAATATAATCCAAAATCATAATAGCATGTGCGGCATCTGCATTAAAACTACGATCTAAAAATTTTATTGTTTTGGCTCCACTTTGACAAATGATATCTAATTGTTTCTTCAAATATTCTTCACTAAAAAAACGCAATCCTTTTTCTAATGATGATAAACAATACTGACATTGAAATGGGCATCCACGACTTGATTCAAAATATAAAATACGTTTAGACATATTGCTTTTATCTTGTTTTAAATCATAAGGTGAATCTAGTGATTCTACATACGCTAAATCAACACAAGCGATATGTGACGATATATGTTGATGATCACTAATACCAGGAATTTTAATGGGCTGATGATTTTCTAAAGCCGTTAAAAATTCAGGGAAGATTTTTTCACCTTCACCACTCATAACATAGTCAATATCAAAGTGTTCTAAAAAATATTGTGGTTCATATGTTACTTCTGGCCCACCTAGGACAATAATCAATTGTGGGTTTTTCACTTTTAACATATGACATAATTTTTCAATATATTCAATATTCCATATATAACAAGAAAAAGCAATCACATCTAAATGCATTGATAATAAGTCTTCACAAATATTATCCAAAGAATCTTTGATTGTATATTCTTTAAAATCAACATCATGTTCTTTATAACTGGCTACATACAACAATCTTAAAGATAATGAAGTATGAATAAATTTAGAATTTAAAGTTGTAATTAATGTTTTCATAATTTGTCCTCAAAAAATAATCTAGGGATAACCCTAGATTATTGATTTTCCTTAATATTTGGAATGATGCCTTCATATAAACAATATTCTTCTAAAGTCCATCCCTTTTCATAAATCTTTTGGGCTGCTTCTTTACCAACATATCTAAAATGCCATGGTTCTTTTCCAATTCCTGTGATATTGGCTTTATCTTGTTCAAATCTTAAAATAAATCCATATCGATAAGAATTATCTTTACACCATTTGTATTCATCAGTATCCCCAAAGACAAGTCTTTGTCCATTGATAACACTTTGACTTGTCAAATCAACACCCAATCCTGTTTGATGTTCACTTGCTCCAGGCATAGCTACAAGACTCGCAGCAGTGACTTCATCATATTTTTTAAAGTAATCATCATATGTCTTTTGTTGATCACTATAAGAACGATATGCACTATTAATAACCAAATTGTATCCTAAAGCTTTTGCATCTTTATACATTTGTGTCAAAGCATCTGCTGCTTCTTTTCTTAAATGGGCATTATCACAATCAGGCGCCACTGGCATATCTGGTTTTGTTAAATCATCTGGCTCATATGATGAAGGTAATTGGAACCCTTTCTTTACCAAATTGACAATATTTTTTGGATCTTGAATTGTATAAATTTTATTAGGTTTATTTTCAGAAATAATAAAAGGATAAGTTGTAATTAAGACTGCATAGTTATAATTTTTCTTTTGGGCATAGACTTTCATATATGTTTCCATATCTTGAAAAGCAAAACCTTTGACTTGCATATATGGTTGAATTTGAGCATAAGTATATCCTTTTTCAATAATATATTTTAAATCATCAGCAGAAGCTGTTTTTAACATTTCCCAAATTTGTGAATCAGTATATCCTAAAGCAACAAGTTTAGGTGCATAATTATTAAAAATATCATTAACTGTTGAAACAACCACTTTGGCTTTTACACCAGTATGTAATGTGATGTATTTTTCATACTCATCATAATATTTAACATTTTCACTTTCTTTAATCCAATCTTCAATATGTTCCATCTTATCATGTGATAGAATTTCATCAACCCCATCCCCACTTAAAGATAAAATATTATTTTGTTGAGAGAAAGAATAACCTTTAAACAACAATTTTAAACGACTTAAATTAAACCATACCAAAACACCAATCACAATGGTAACAACCAAAGCAATGATTCCAATACGATCCCAACGAATTCTTGAACGACGATTATTTGAATATGAACTATAGTATGTATATCTTCTATTTCTATTGAATCTCATAATTTACCTCTTTTCTTTGCTTTTATAGTTTATCATATTCATTTTCATATTTCCATATTTCTTATAAAAAATACAAGATTATTCTTTCTTCGACTTGATAATTATATTGCATTCTTTCCATATTTATGTTATTTTAATTGATGTATATAAAGGAGGTTACTCTATGCATTTTGTCATTTGTGCATTTATTGCATTGATATGTTTAATAACAGCAATTCTTTTTACAGAAGTATTCCCAAAATGGTTTAAAGCTATACTTGCTTTGATCGGGGCAGCATCTTCTGGATATTCAATTGCAATTCTTATTAGAAAAATTGCAATCATGTCAAAAGCTTTTGCAAAGCCAGAATTGTGGACAACAGCAGGAATTTGTGCTGTCGTAATGTTGGTTTTGATTATCATTGTGACTTTGATTTTAAACAAGAAAAAAGCGAAATAATATAAAAACAACTCTCATTTTGAAAGTTGTTTTTTTATCGTTTATAATTCTTTATTTTTCATAATTTTATAACTGATAGAATAAGAAATAAACAAAGCGATAAGCACTATTACAGCCAAAATCAACATACAGTTGAACATTCCTAATTTGTATATGATTGTTATAAAACTATTCAAATCTATATGCAGCCATTTGGCAATCGTTATAACACCATAGCCAATGACAAAACTTCCACCAACAACAATAATCATTGCAATATTGCCTTTATTTTGACCAAATTTCAATTGAATTGGTAAAATACATGCCAACATGAATTCAACTATCATCAAAATCATTACACAAGATAACATCCATTCATATAAATCAAAAGGAGCATCTTTAACTAAGTTAAATATCATTAACAAAACTGTTGTTAATGACCAAGTCATTCCAGATAAAAGAAATCCAAAAAGATATTTTTCTCTCACATAATCTTTTTTTGTTGTAGGTAAAGTCATCAAATAAGAGAGACCATTATTAAATTCATCATAAGATACACTACTCATAACCAATACAACACTAAAGAAACTCACATAGCTAATGATAAAAGTTTGATCCATTATATTAGTCAAAAAGAATATAATTGCCATAGCGACCAGTGCAATCAGAAAGTTCATTTGATTCTTTAATATTTGAAAATCTTTAATTAATAATCCTTTCATGCTCTTTCACCTCTAATCATCATTGTTATGACATCATCAATACAACTTTTTTCAATAACAAAAGATGGATAATTTTCTAAGAAATATTGTTTTTGATTGGTTAAACAACTATATCCATAGTTTTCTTTTTGATATTTAAGAATATATTGATGATCAAGCTGTTGATATTGGTTTTCATCAACTTTAATGACTGCATAATCACTTAAAAGAATATCAGTTTCTTCATGTAAAATAATTTGACCATCATGAATCATATAAAGATCATCACATAATCCTTCTAAATCACTTGAAATATGTGAACTCATTAAAATAGAACATGATTCATCTTCAGCCAAATAATCTCTTAAAATATCCAAGAGTTCATCTCTTGCAATCACATCCAATCCTGCAGTTGGTTCATCTAAGATTAATAATTTGGCATGATGTGATAATGCAATTAGCACTTTTAATTTGGCTTTCATACCTGTTGAAAAATCTTTAATTTTTTTATTCATAGGTAAGCTAAAATCTTGGCATCTTTGAATAAACTGTTGTTTTTCAAATTGGTCATACAAAGCATCTAAAACTGGAATAATATCTTTAATAGACAAATATTCACTAAATCCTGAATCTGATAAAACAACCCCTATTTTTTGTTTATCCTTTTGAGACAAATGCTGAGATTGAGAATCAAAAATTTGAATCTTACCATCATCTATAGAAATCAAATCTAATATTGCTTTAAAAGTTGTACTTTTCCCAGCACCATTTTGTCCAATCAGACCAGTTACACAACCTGGTTTCACATTTAAAGAGCAGTTTAGGGTAAATCGATCATAGTGTTTCTTTACATTTGTTAACTTTAACATTTTTTTACTCCTCCATAATCAGATGAATTAACTCGATGATTTCATCATCACTCATATTGCATCTTCGCCCTTTTTGGATGGCCATTTCCAAATCAGCTTCGACTTCTTTTCTTTGTTCTTCTTTTAAGAGTTCTTGATTTGCCCCTTTGACATAGGTCCCTTTTCCATGAACAGTTGTAACAAAACCTTCACTTTCAAGATTATCGTACGCTTTCTTGACTGTAAGAGCACTAATCTTTAACTCTTTTGACAAAGAACGAACAGATGGTAAAATATCATTTTCTTTCAGTTCACCATTAATAATCATAAGCTTCATTTGTTCCATGAGTTGTTCATAAATCGGTTGCATGGATGAATTGTTAATAATGATTTTCATATGTTTCCTCCTCTGTTCACAAACAGTATATAACAGTATATAACACTTGTCAACTGTTATATACTGTTTATTTGAATATTTTAGATAATCTTAACATAAAATAAAGACAATTTGATAGTTTAAAAATAAATATTTTCTATAATATAAGTAAGGAAGGTGATGATATGGAAACACGTCAAACATATAATGATTTTGCAAAAGGTGCTTTGATTTTTGCAATTCTTTCTCTTTTTGGTTCTCTTATGAGTTTTATTAACGCAATTCCATTAATGATTGCCTATCAGCTTCTTGATGAAGCACGAAAGACAAATTTAACTTCAAAACAAGAACGTTTGATTTCTATTATTTTACAAATCGCTTTGATTCTTACGCTTGCGATTACATATCTTTATTTCACTCTTCAATTTTAAAAAGAATCATTTCGATGATTCTTTTTGTAATTCTAAACGATTTTGAAAAGTAGCAACAATAACTGCCAAAAAGATCATGACAATTCCAATAATATCTTGATATAAGAGTTTTTCATTAAGAAATAACATTGCTAAAACGATACTATAAACAGGTTCTAAGACAGAAATGATACTTGCCGTTTGTGCTTTCACACCCCTTAAACCATAAATATATAATGAATGTGCCACACCAGTAAAAACCACACCATAAACAACCAGATAAAAAAATGTAAGGGTATCTGCTTGAATCAAAGGTGGATTGATAATGGAAATAAAGACAGTTAATAGACAAGTTGCAACAGTTTGTTCATATAAAGTAATCACAACACTTTCATAATGAGAAGATAATTTACGATTAATCAAAGAAAGCACAGCAAAAGAAAAACTACCTATTAAACCATAAATAATGCCTAATGTGGATGTATTGGTAAAAGCAAATGATGGAATTAAAAAAGTAATTCCTAAAACAATCATCACAACACTTAATAAGTTTTTTATCTGAAACTTTTCTTTAAAAACATAGGGTTCCATAAAAACAACAAAGAGTGGGTAAGCTGCAAAAGTAATTGTCCCTATTGCAACTGTAGACACTTGTATCGACATAATAAAGAAAAACCAATGTAAAGTTAAAAATAACCCTGCCAATAAATTCCAAAAATAATCCTTCATTCGATAAAGTCTTAAAGAATAATGATGAAAATGCACATAAATATATAACGCCAATGCTGAAAATAAAGCTCTGCCTAGTGTCAATAAAAGTGCTGACATAGGAATCATTTTCACAAAAACACCAGATGCTCCAAACAATATGACAGCAATATGAATCGCAAGTAAATTTTTATTTTTCATTACATTCCCTCTTTAACAATATAAACACTCACATGTCCACCCAAAACAGGAAAATTTCCATAACCATTTTCATCAATCATAATCTCTTCTTGACAATTTCCTAAATAATCATAAAAGATATATCCACTATATTGAATTCCAACACACATTGTTTTTTGACCACCAACACTATCACTCATCACGCAAACAAGACATTTTTGATTGTCATCTTTTCGTATCCAACCTATTAAGCTCGAATCATCAAAATAATCAATTTGTTCTCCTACTGCATAATGTTTTCTTAAATACAATAAACGATCAAGCATTTCTTTTTGAGCAGGAATTTGACTATAAGGAATACCATAATAATCACCATAAAATACACAAGGATATCCATCTTTTCTTAGCAATATCAATGCATAAGCCAATGGTTTAAACCAATCGCTTACCCATGATTGTAATCCTTGTGAAGGTTGTGTATCATGATTATCAACAAATGTTACAGCATGTTCACTGTCTTTTTGAACAAGTGTATTATCAAAAATATGTGACATATCATATTGTCCATCTCCATGTGAAGCTTCATAAAAATGATAATGAAGTGGAACATCAAATAAAGCGATTTCTCCATCTACTTGCTGTAAATAATTCAAGAGATGGTTGACATCTCCATGCCAATATTCTCCTACAGTAAAAAGTTCTTTTTGGCTATACTGACGCATTTTGACAATCCAGTCTTTGTAAAAGGAAGCACTAATATGCTTAACAGCATCCAATCTCAAACCATCTAAATGTGTCATGTCTAAATACCATTGTCCCCACTTTTCTAGTTCAGATAAAACTGCTGGATGAGAAAAATCTATATCTGCTCCCATTAAATAATCAAAGTTTCCATTTTCATCATCAACTTGGCCCTCCCAAGATTTATCCTTAAATAAAAATGTGGCATGTCTTTTCGTCAATATATCATAATCTATTCCATCAAAACATGTCCAATCCCACACAAAATCACTATACTTTTTTTGACGTCCTTCAAAAGTAAAGAGTGTTGGAACTTCGATTGTTTCTTCTTCACTGACAACCTCATTTTTATTTGTTTGATTGACTTCGTAAGCTTTGACTTTTTCTGTTTTGTCAGCTCCCATTTTGTGATTCAAAACGATATCACCATAAACTTGAATATGATATTGATGGAGTGTTTGAATCGCTTTTAAATATTCGTCTTTTGTTCCATACTTTGTTCGAACTGTTCCCTTTTGATCAAATTCACCCAAATCATATATATCATAAACACCATATCCCACATCATTGATCCCACCAATACATTTAAAAGCTGGTGGCATCCATACTGCTGTTATTCCAATCTCTTCAAGATGACTTGCATCTGCTTTTAAAAGTTGCCATAAATGAGGACTATTTGGTAAATACCATTCAAAGTATTGTATCATTACACCATTCTTCATTCACTCATACCTCCCATATTTTCTTTATTATACACTGTTCCTTCAGAAAGAAAAAGCAAATTCTTTATTGCTTTTAGCAAAGAGTGTGTTATAATATTTGCGAGGTGAAAACAATGATAACTTTAACTTTAGAAGAATTACAAGAAGAGAAATTAAAAAAGATTTGTTTTCAAAAACGTATCAATATCGTTTCATTTCTTCATCAAATCATTTGGGAACGCATCGAAGAAGAGGAATTCATCCAAGAAGCTGATAAAGCTTATCAAGTTTTTTTAAAAGATCCTATTTTGTATACTTGGCAAGATATAATGAAAGAATGTGGAGAATACGATGTCTTACATGATTGAAATATCTAAAGATTGTCAAAAGTATCTTTTTAAACTTGATAAGAAACAAAGACAATTGATTCAAAATTGGATCACCCAACATTTACAAGGATGCCTAAATCCTCGACAATATGGTAAAAAGTTAGTTGGTGAATTAAAAGATTATTGGGCTTATCGTATAGGGAATTATCGCATTGTTTGTTTGATTGATGATGAAAATCAAGCAGTGCAAATCATTGGTATTGGTCATAGAAGTGATATTTATTTAAAAATGGTACATGAAGAAGAAATGATTTATGGTATTGAAAAAGAGGCTATTTAAAGCCAATGTCATTAAGTTAAGATGATATTGAGATAGAGGGATTTGATAATTTATCAGTTCTCTCTTTTTTTACTTTTTTTGATTAAAAGGATTGACAAATCATCCAAAAAGTGTGGCTTATTATCAATTCTTTTATCATTGATAATAAGCCAATTGTTTATAGGTAACGAATTTCGGAGGTAATACTTATGAACAATGCTCGATACTTAAAACAAACACTTTTAAATTTGGTTAATGATCTTTCTCTAAATCACTGTGATTTCCTTTTTCATCCTAATTCTGATTTTTCAAGAAATAGAAAACTTCCTTTTGAAACTGTGATTCAATTCATTCTATGCATGGAGGCTAGTCCAATTAAAGATGAACTTTATAATCATTTTGGTCTGAATATTAATATTCCTTCTGCATCTGCTTTTGTCCAACAAAGAGGAAAGATTAATTATGAAGCTTTTCAATGGCTCTTTGAATCATTTAATTCAAAAACATACAAGAGTGAAAATAATTTATATAAAGGATATAGATTACTTGCAATTGATGGGTGCTCCACTCCAATTAGAACTGATGTCAATGATAAAAAAACATATGTTGATCGTCATTCTATGTTAGGATACAACTCCTATCATCTTAATGCATTATATGACTTGATGGAACACACGTATAATGATGTCATTGTTCAGGATGAACCATCAAAGGATGAAAATGATGCGTTTTATAAGTTGGTAGATAGATATAATGGGTCAAAAGCTATATTTATCGCTGATAGAGGTTATGAATCATATAACGGCTTTGAACATGTTGTACATTCGGGCAATAAATATCTTATTCGTGTAAAAGATATTACATCTAGGAACTGTATGACTCAAACTTTAGGGCCATATCCTGATCAAGATGAATTTGATATTGATGTTTCTAGGATGCTTACTTTAAAGCAAACAAATACAATCAAAGAAAATCCACAGTTCTATAGATTTATATCAAATAAATCAACTTTTGATTATATGGATAAGAATAATCCATTTTATGAATTCAACTGTAGAATTGTGAGATTTAAAATAGCTGATGACACATATGAATGTGTCATTACAAATTTAGATAGAGATGAATTCCCTGCTGAAGAGATAAAAAGGCTCTATAATTTACGCTGGGGAATTGAAACTTCATTTAGGGAACTAAAATATGCTGTATGTTTGAATGCTTTTCAT
>UPXV01000010.1 GCA_900538465.1 uncultured Erysipelotrichaceae bacterium | reverse complement strand
GTAAGGTTCTTCGCGTTGCTTCGAATTAAACCACATGCTCCACCGCTTGTGCGGGCCCCCGTCAATTCCTTTGAGTTTCATTCTTGCGAACGTACTACTCAGGCGGAGTACTTATTGCGTTAACTGCAGCACTGAGGTCTGACCCCCAACACTTAGTACTCATCGTTTACGGCGTGGACTACTAGGGTATCTAATCCTATTTGCTCCCCACGCTTTCGGGACTGAGCGTCAGTTGCAGCCCAGATCGTCGCCTTCGCCACTGGTGTTCCTCCATATATCTACGCATTTCACCGCTACACATGGAATTCCACGATCCTCTACTGCACTCTAGCTATTTGGTTTCCACGGCTTACTGAAGTTTAGCTTCAGGCTTTCACCGCAGACCTCTATTGCCGCCTGCTCCCTCTTTACGCCCAATGATTCCGGATAACGCTCGCCACCTACGTATTACCGCGGCTGCTGGCACGTAGTTAGCCGTGGCTTTCTCATAAAGTACCGTCACCTGCATGTCATTCCCTACATCCAGCGTTCTTCCTTTATAACAGAGGTTTACATACCGAAATACTTCCTCCCTCACGCGGCGTTGCTCGGTCAGGCTTTCGCCCATTGCCGAAAATTCCCTACTGCTGCCTCCCGTAGGAGTCTGGGCCGTGTCTCAGTCCCAGTGTGGCCGTCCGCCCTCTCAGGCCGGCTACGCATCGTCGCCTTGGTGAGCCTCTACCTCACCAACTAGCTAATGCGCCATAAGTCCATCCTCTCGCTATCCCGTGGGATATTTAACATGGTCATCATGCGATGTCCATGCCTATGCGGTCTTAGCTATCGTTTCCAATAGTTATCCCCCTCAAGAGGGCAGGTTACTTATGTATTACTCACCCGTTCGCCACTCATCACCGAAGTGATGCGTTCGACTTGCATGTATTAGGCACGCCGCCAGCGTTCATCCTGAGCCAGGATCAAACTCTCCATTGTCTATTCTTCAAGACAATTTCTGTCTTCTAGCTCTTCTTTGTTTTACTACTTTTATTGACGTGTTTTCTGTTCAGTTTTCAATGTCCTTTGTTTGTCATATCCCTCTCGAGACGACTTCTACAGTTTACATTAAATAAAAATAAATGTCAACAACTTTTTAAAAATTTTTTAAAATTTTTTTCAGGTTTTAAGATAAAGAAAAAGAGAGGCAGAATAACATCTGCTTCCCTTAGTTTTTCAATAATGATTAACCTACTTTTTTGTATAAGTCAACGAATTCTTGAGCTAAGTCAATAACTACCAATGCAGTCATTAAGTGGTCTTGAGCATGTACCATTAATAAGTTTAATGGAGCTTTTTCTCCTCTGATTTCTGCTTGGATTAATTCAGTTTGAGCATGATGTGCTTCATTAACTGTTTCTTTAGCATTTTGTAATGATTCTTCAGCCTTATCTAAATCTCCAGCTTTTGCATATTGAATAGCTTCAATTGCAGAACTACGTGCACTACCACTGTTTACGATAAGGTTAATTACGATTTGTTCTTGTTCATCCATTTTTTATTTCTCCTTTAATAAGCGTTTTCAGAATTTCTCTGTAAACTTATTTTAACAAATTACCGTCTGAATTTCAACAACTATCAATAAATAATCAATTTATCTTTATTTCAGGAAAGAAAAATGATGCAAAGCATTCATTATTCCATGATTATCAATTTCATCAGTGACGTAGTCAGCAACTTCTTTTGCTTCAATTGCTCCATTCCCCATGGCTATCCCTAATCCTACATTCGATAACATTTCAATATCATTTCTACCGTCACCAAAAGCAACAGTATCTTTCATATCTTTGTTTAATGCTTTCACTAACTCTTGAATTCCTTTCGCCTTTGATTCACCCTTCAAAGTTAAATCAAATGAAAAGCCACTCTGATGTCTTTGAATATCAAAATAAGGGGAAAGTTCTTTAACCATTGGTTCAATATCCTCTTTTGAATTAACAACAATCATTCCTATATAAGTTTCAATTTCATTCACATCAAAATCATCAATGATCGTTTCATCTTTCATTCCCCAGTTATCTTTAAATTCAATATGTTTTGGATTGGTTTTATTCATCACATAAATATAATCTCTTCCCTCAAAATAATACGCCAAGTTTCTTTTCTTACATAATTCATGAGTTTTTAATATAGCCTCTGCAGGAATCACTTTTTTATAAACCGTTTTTCCTTTATATTCAACATATGCACCATTACAAGTCACATATCCACTAAAAGGATAATCCATAACCCCATCAACAATAAAACAAAGGCACCTTCCAGTTGCTAAAAAAACATCATCACCTTGTGCTTGTAATTGATTTAAACCGTCTCTTACTTCTTGTTGAATAGAATAAATTCCTTTATTACATTCAATAAGCGTTCCATCTATATCAAAGAAAAATAATTTTTGCATACCTTACCTCCATACACATCATTTTATCATATCCTCATAAATTCACAATATTTACATCATACCCATACTCAAATTATATATACAAAAAAAGAAAAAAGGTGTCTTGCGACACCTTCAAGTTCAATTGATTATTCGATAACTTCTGAAACGTTACCAGCACCAACTGTTCTACCACCTTCACGGATTGAGAATTTAGTTCCGTTTTCGATAGCGATTGGAGCGATTAATTCAACTGTTAATTCAACGTTATCTCCAGGCATAACCATTTCTACACCTTCTGGTAATTCGATAACTCCAGTTACGTCAGTAGTTCTGAAATAGAATTGAGGTCTGTAGTTAGCGAAGAAAGGAGTATGACGTCCACCTTCATCTTTTGATAAGATATAAACTTGAGATTTGAATTTTTTGTGTGGATGTACTGAACCAGGTTTAGCTAATACTTGTCCACGTTGAATTTCTTCTCTGTTGATACCTCTTAATAATACACCTACGTTGTCTCCAGCTTCAGCATAGTCTAATAATTTACGGAACATTTCAATTCCAGTAGCAACTGTGTTAGCTGTTTCATGGATACCAACGATTTCGATTGGATCATTTAATTTTAATTGTCCTCTTTCAACACGTCCTGTAGCAACTGTTCCACGTCCAGTGATTGTGAATACGTCTTCAACTGGCATTAAGAATGGTTTATCAGTATCACGAGTTGGAGTTGGGATATAAGAATCTACAGCATCCATTAATTCATGAATAGCTGGAACCCATTTTGGATCTCCTTCTAATGCTTTTAAAGCTGATCCACGGATAATTGGAGTATCATCTCCTGGGAATTCGTATTCATTTAATAATTCACGAACTTCCATTTCAACTAATTCGATTAATTCATCATCATCAACCATATCGCATTTATTTAAGAATACGATGATGTAAGGTACACCTACTTGACGAGATAATAAGATGTGTTCTCTAGTTTGTGGCATTGGTCCATCAGTAGCAGCAACTACTAAGATAGCACCATCCATTTGAGCAGCACCAGTGATCATGTTTTTGATGTAGTCTGCATGGCCTGGACAGTCAACGTGTGCATAGTGACGAGTAGCTGTTTCATACTCAACGTGTGCAGTGTTGATTGTAATTCCACGTTCTTTTTCTTCTGGAGCAGCATCGATAGCAGCATAATCCATTGCTTGAGCTTGTCCATCTTTAGATAATACTGTAGTGATAGCTGCAGTTAAAGTAGTTTTACCATGGTCAACGTGACCAATAGTTCCGATATTAACATGCGCTTTTGAGCGGTCAAATTTTTCTTTAGCCATTATAAGCTTCCTCCTATATAAATTTCTTTAAATTTTTACATATACATTCTAAATGATTTGCAACAAAATTGCAATAACTTTCAGCAGAATTAATCGTTTCCGCCGTTTTTCTTAATAATTTCTTCTTTGATTGATTTTGGAACTGGTTCATAACGATCAAATTGCATAGTGTAGTTTCCACGACCTTGTGTAAATGATCTTAAATCAGTAACATAACCGAACATTTCAGATAAAGGTACACTTGCTTGTACAACAACAGCATTTCCTCTTTCTTCTTGTCCTTCAATCATACCACGTCTAGATGAAATATCACCCATAACACTTCCTAAATATTCAGAAGGTGCAGTGATTTCAACAGCCATGATTGGTTCCAAAATAACTGGATCACATTTTTTACCAGCTGCTTTTAAAGCTAAGCTAGCTGCAACTTTGTATGCCATTTCTGATGAATCGACATCATGGTAAGAACCATCAAATAAAGTTGCTTTAATATCTAATACTGGGTAACCAGCGATCATACCGTTTTGTAAAGCATCTTCAAGACCTGCTTTTACAGAACTGATATATTCTCTAGGTACTGTTCCACCAACAACAGCATCAACGAATTCAAATCCTTTACCTTCATTAGGTTCGAATTTGATCCATACGTGACCGTATTGTCCACGACCACCTGATTGTCTTACGAACTTACCTTCACAATCAGCAGCTTGTCTAATTGTTTCTCTGTAAGCAACTTGTGGAGCACCAACATTAGCTTCTACTTTGAATTCTCTCTTTAAACGATCAACGATAACGTCTAAGTGTAATTCACCAACACCAGCGATAATAGTATCTCCAGTTTCAGGGTTAGTTGTCACTCTGAAAGTTGGATCTTCTTCAGCTAATCTAGCTAAACCATTTCCTAATTTATCTTGGTCTTGTTTTGTTTTTGGTTCAATTGCTAATTCGATAACTGGTTCAGGGAATTCCATTTTTTCCAAGATAATGAAATTCTTTTCATCACAGATACTATCCCCAGTTGTTGTGTTTTTAAACCCAACAGCTGCAGCAATATCCCCTGCATATACTTCGTCAATTTCTTTACGAGTATTTGCATGCATTTGTAAGATACGTCCTAAACGTTCTTTTTTGTCTTTTGTAGAGTTTAATACATAAGATCCAGATGAAACATGTCCTGAATACACACGGAAGAAAGTTAATTTTCCTACGAATGGGTCAGCCATGATCTTGAATGCTAATGCTGCAAATGGTTCGTCATCACTTGGATGTCTTTCGATTTCATTTCCATTTTCGTCTTCACCTTTAATAGATGGAACGTCAGTTGGAGCTGGTAAGTAATCGATAACAGCATCTAACATACATTGTACACCTTTGTCTTTGTATGCAGAACCACATAATACTGGGAATAATTCAACAGCTAATACACCTTTACGGATAGCAGCTTTGATTTCTTCTTCAGTAATGTTTTCATCTTCTTCTAAGACTTTCATCATTAAATCATCATCGAATGAAGCAGCAGCTTCAATCATTTTTTGACGATATTCTTCAGCTTGAGCTCTCATGTTTTCAGGAATTTCAGAGTAAACAACGTTTTCCCCTTTTGCTCCTTCAAAATGAACAGCTTGCATTTTGATTAAGTCAATTAATCCTTCGAATGTATCTTCAGCACCAATTGGTAATTGAATTGCAACAGCGTTAGCATCTAATCTTTTACCGATAGATTCTACTGACATTAAGAAGTCAGCACCAGTTGCATCCATTTTATTACAGAATACAATTCTAGGTACTCCATAAGTTGTTGCTTGACGCCAAACTGTTTCAGTTTGAGGTTCAACTCCAGCTTTAGAGTCTAATACAGTGACAGCACCATCAAGTACACGTAAAGAACGTTCTACTTCTACAGTGAAGTCTACATGGCCTGGAGTGTCAATGATATTAACACGGTATCCATTCCATTGTGCAGTTGTTGCTGCTGAAGTGATTGTGATACCACGTTCTTGCTCTTGTTCCATCCAGTCCATTTGTGAAGCACCATCATGTGTTTCACCAATCTTATGAATTTTTCCTGTGTAATATAGAACACGTTCAGTTGTTGTTGTTTTACCAGCATCAATATGAGCCATGATTCCAATATTACGAGTTTTTTCTAACGAAAATTCACGAGCCATAATTTTCTCCTTTCAAATAGTCTCTTTATATTACCAACGGAAATGTGCGAATGCTTTGTTAGCTTCAGCCATCTTATGAGTGTCTTCTTTCTTTTTCACAGAAGCCCCTGTTCCATTAGATGCATCAATAATTTCATTAGCTAAGCGGTCAACCATACTTTTTTCGTTTCTTAAACGAGAATAGTTAACTAACCATCTTAATCCTAATGTCATTCTTCTTTCTGGAGATACTTCAACTGGTACTTGATAGTTAGCTCCACCAATACGTCTTACTTTTAATTCAAGTACAGGCATAATGTTGTTGATAGCTTGATCAAATACTTCCATTGCTGGGTTTCCAGTTTTTGCTTCTACTTTTGTAAATGCTTCATATAAGATGTTTTGAGCAACACCTTTTTTACCATCAAGCATGATGTTGTTAATTAATTTTGTAACTACCTTTGAATTATAAATTGGATCTGGTAGTACATCTCTTTTTGCTACGCGTCCTCTTCTTGACATCAGTTTTTCCTCCTATCTCTTATTTTTTAGGTTTTTTAGCTCCGTAACGAGAGCGTCCTTGCATACGATCTTTTACACCAGCACAGTCCATTGTACCACGAATAATATGATAACGAACCCCTGGTAAGTCCTTAACACGTCCTCCACGAATTAACACAACGCTGTGTTCTTGTAAGTTGTGTCCGATTCCTGGGATGTATGCAGTAACTTCCATACCGTTTGATAAACGAACACGGGCATATTTACGTAAAGCCGAGTTAGGTTTCTTAGGTGTCATAGTGGCAACACGTGTACAAACACCACGTTTTTGAGGTGAACTAATGTTAGTTGGTTTCTTTAACAATGAGTTATATCCTCTATTTAACGCAGGTGATTTTGATTTAGATGTTTTTTCACTACGTCCTTTTCTGACTAATTGATTAATTGTAGGCATATTTTTTCTCCTTTCCTTTCTTTTTAACACACAATTCCGGGTGTTTCATTTTTTATCAGAATAAATGTACTCATATTTGAGTACCGTAGATGATTATAGATGAAGGTATTATGAAAGTCAACACTTTTTTACAAATTTATTTGATTTTATCAACAAAATAAGAAAAGGAGCAACATCTTGCTCCTTAACATTATTCTACATTTGTAAATTGTTCTTCAGATTCACTGCTTAATAAATCTTCAGATAAAGTTTCAGCTTCTAATCTTTCAGCTTCTTCAAGCTCAGCTTGTTTTCTTTCTTCTTCTAACTCTCTTGCGATTGTTTCAGGAGATTTTAATGGTCCTCTTAATCCAGTACCAGCTGGTAATAATTTACCAATGATAACATTTTCTTTAAGACCTTTTAACGTATCCACTTTACCCTTGATTGCAGCATCAGTTAAGATCTTTGTTGTTTCTTGGAATGATGCAGCAGATAAGAATGATTCTGTTTCAAGTGATGCTTTTGTAATACCAAGTAAGATTGGTCTACCAACAGCAGGATGTTTTCCATTCATTAAAACATCTTTATTCAATTCAGTAAATCTTTCCACATTAACATGTGTACCAGGTAATGCTCCAGTGTCTCCACCTTCAACAATTCTCATCTTTCTTAACATTTGACGAACAATAACTTCGATATGTTTATCAGAAATTTCGATACCTTGTAAACGATAAACCTTTTGAACTTCTTTTAAGATATAATTTTCAACTGCTTGAACATCTGCAACAGCTAATAATTCTTTTGGATCAATAGACCCTTCTGTAATCTTAGCACCAATACCAACTTCATCTCCAACAGCAACTCTTAATTTTGCACCATAAGGAGCTAAATAACTCTTTGTTTCTAATGCATTAGAAACAACAACTTCAGCACGACCATTGTTATCGATGATGTTAGAAACTTCACCTTCAATTTCAGAAATAATTGATTTGGCTTTTGGATTTCTTGCTTCAAACAACTCTTGGATACGAGGTAACCCTTGAGTGATATCGGCTCCACCAGCAACTCCACCCATGTGGAATGTACGCATTGTTAACTGAGTACCAGGTTCACCAATTGATTGGGCAGCCATAATACCAATTGCTTCTCCCATTTCAACTTCTTCACCTGTTGCTAAGTTACGACCATAACATTTTCTACAAATACCACCTTTAGCACGACATCCAAGAACAGAACGGATTTCTACTTCTTTAATACCAGCATCAGTGATTTCTTTAGCAATTGTTTCATCCATGATGTCACCAGCTTTTACGATGATTTCACCAGTTTCAGGATGTACAATATCTTTTTGTGAATAACGTCCAACAAGTCTGTCATATAATGGAACGATAACAGAGTTATCAGATGTATTGTATAATTCAGTAACCTTAAATCCTTTATCAGTACCACAATCATCTTCAGTAATAATGACTTCTTGAGCAACATCAACCAAACGTCTTGTTAAGTAACCTGAATCGGCAGTCTTTAAGGCTGTATCGGTAGATCCTTTACGAGCACCATGGGTAGAAATAAAGAATTCAGATGCTGTTAAGCCTTCTCTAAATGAAGATTTGATAGGCAACTCAATTGTTTCACCCTTAGGGTTAGACATCAATCCACGCATACCTACTAACTGAGTAAAGTTAGAGATATTACCACGGGCACCAGAATCTGACATGATGAAGATTGGGTTCTTTGTATCAGCTTCGAATTCTTCTTTAACGACAGCTTGTACTTCATCTTTAACAGATTCCCATAACTTAATAACAATGTTATGTCTTTCTTCTTCAGTGATCTTACCTTTACGATATAATCCTTTGATAACTTCAAGTTTTTCATCAGCTGTATCAAATAGAACATACTTACTTTGAGGAACTTGAATATCGTATACTGAAACTGTAATACCAGCAATTGTTGAATAGTAGAAACCTTGATCTTTCAATTTATCAAGCATTGCTGTAATTTCAGTTGTTTTATTAAGCTTGAAGGCTTCATCAATGATATTTCCTAAAGCTTTTTTACCTAATGGTTTAATAATAGGTTGTTCTTCAATATGTTTTTTAATATCAGTTCCCATTGGAACAAAATATTTAGCAGGTGTTGCTTCTAAGTTTTCTTTACTTGGATCATTGATGAATGGGAAATTACCATCAAAGATTTGGTTAAAGATAATCTTACCAACACTTGTAATTAAATAACTATTGTTTTGTTCTTGAGTGAATGTATTGTTGTGAAGAGATTTTCCTCTAATCGCAACTCTTGTGTGTAAATGAACAGTTTTTGCATCATATGCCATTAATACTTCATTCACATCTGCAAAGACAGTTCCTTCACCAACTTTTCCAGCTTCTTCCAATGTTAAGTAGTAGTTACCAAGCACCATATCCTGAGATGGTGTAACGATAGGTTTTCCATCTTTTGGACCTAAGATATTGCTTGAACCTAACATCAATTGTCTAGCTTCTTGAATAGCTTCCTCTCCTAAAGGAACATGGACAGCCATTTGGTCACCATCGAAATCGGCATTGAATGCTGGTGTTACAAGTGGATGAAGACGAATTGCACGTCCTTCAACTAATTTTGGTTCAAAGGCTTGAATCCCTAATCTATGAAGTGTAGGTGCACGGTTTAATAAGACTGGATGTTCTTTGATGACCTCTTCAACGATTGGCCAAATTGCATCATCCATTTTCTCAATTAATCTTTCAGCAGCCTTAATATTTGTAGCGATTTGTTCTCTCACTAATCCACTAATAACAAATGGTTTAAATAAGTTTAATGCCATTTCACGAGGGATACCACATTGATACATCTTTAAGTCTGGACCAACTGCGATAACTGAACGTCCTGAATAGTCAACACGTTTACCAAGTAAGTTTTGACGGAAACGTCCTTGTTTTCCTTTTAATGTATGACTCAATGATTTTAATGGTCTACCACCAGCACCAGTGATTGGTTTAGAACGACGACCATTATCAATTAAAGCATCAACAGCTTCTTGTAACATACGTTTTTCGTTTTGTACGATAATTGATGGAGTTCCTAACTCTAACAATTTTTTTAAACGATTATTACGTGTAATCACACGACGATATAAATCATTTAAGTCACTTGTTGCAAAACGTCCACCATCCAATTGTAACATTGGACGTAAATCAGGTGGAATAACTGGAAGAACATCAAGAATCATCCATTCAGGTTGATTTTTTGAAGCTCTAAATGCTTCAATTGCTTCAAGTCTCTTTAATAACTTAGAGCGTCTTTGTCCTTGTGCTTCCTTTAATTCTTTAGTAACCAATTCAAATTCTTCATCCAAATCAACTTTTTGAAGTAAGATTTTAATTGCTTCTGCACCAGTCTTTGCTTCAAATTGATTTCCGAATTTTTCATAACAGTTACGATAATCTCTTTCAGATAAAACTTGTTTGTATTCTAATGGTGTACTTCCTTTATCAGTGACAACATAAGATACAAAATAGATGATTTCTTCAAGTTGCTTAGGAGACATATCAAGAATAAGTCCCATTCTTGAAGGAATTCCTTTCAAATACCAGATATGAGCAACAGGAGTTGCCAATTCAATGTGTCCCATACGTTCACGACGTACAGAAGATTTTGTGACTTCAACACCACAACGATCGCAGACTACACCTTTATATCTGACTTTCTTATATTTACCACAGCTACATTCCCAATCCTTAGATGGTCCAAAGATTCTTTCACAGAATAGACCATCTTTTTCAGGTTTTTGAGAACGATAATTAATAGTTTCAGGTTTTTTAACTTCACCATAAGACCATTCACGAATTTTTTCTGGAGAAGCTAATCCAATTTGGATTGCTGAAAAGTTATTGACATCTGCCATTCATTGTTCCCTCCTATGCTTCGTTACTTTCTTCTTCATCATCAGTGAAGAGTTCATCAATTGCAGAATCTAAATCATCAAATGATTCCTCTTCTTCTGCGAAATCTCCTTCAACTTCTTCTTCCACAACTTCTTGAGTTGTTTCTGGTTGTTCAGGAGTTGTATCAATTGAAGTTGGGAAACGACGTTCTTCATCTTCAATCTTTCTTTCATCAATTTCATTGCCTTCATCATCCAACATTTGAATATCTAAGGCAAGAGCTTGTAATTCTTTCTTTAAGACTCTAAATGATTCAGGTAATCCTGGTTCAGGTAATTTTTGTCCTTTAACAATCGCTTCATAAGTCTTCACACGTCCAACAACGTCATCTGACTTCACAGTTAAAATTTCACGTAATGTATAAGCAGCACCATAAGCTTCAAGTGCCCAAACTTCCATTTCCCCAAATCTTTGTCCACCGTTTTGTGCTTTACCACCAAGAGGTTGTTGAGTGACTAATGAATAAGGTCCAACAGATCTCGCATGTAATTTATCATCAACCATGTGGGCTAATTTAATCATGTACATAACCCCAACAGAAACTTTTGAATCAAAATATTCACCAGTACGACCAGAAATAACAGATTGTTTACCATCAACAGGCATTCCTGCTTCTTTCATGATATTTTCCAAATCCTTAGCGTTAATTCCATCAAAGGCTGGAGTTGCAAAATACATACCAAGTTCTCTTGCAGCATAACCTAAGTGTAATTCCAAAACTTGTCCGATATTCATACGGGATGGTACCCCTAATGGGTTCAACATGATATCTAAAACAGTTCCATCTTCTAAGTGTGGCATATCTTCAATTGGTAAGATTTTTGAGATAACCCCTTTGTTACCATGACGACCAGCCATCTTATCTCCTTCAGAGATTTTACGTTTTTGAACGATGTAAACTTTCACAACCTTATTCACACCTGGTTGTAATTCATCGCCTTTCTTTCTTTCAAAGACTTTAATATCATGAACAATACCAGCCCCACCATGAGGAACTCTTAATGAATTATCTTTGACTTCTCTAGATTTTTCACCAAAGATAGCCAATAACAATTTTTCTTCTGCTGATAATTCTGCTTGTCCTTTAGGAGTCACCTTACCAACTAAGATATCTCCTTCTTTAACCTCAGCACCAATCATAATGATACCTTCGCTATTTAAGTTCTTACGAGCTTCTTCACCAACGTTAGGAATATCTCTTGTGATTTCTTCTGGGCCTAATTTTGTATCACGACATTCAATACTATATTCTTCAATATGAATTGATGTATAAACATCTTCTTTAACCAATCTTTCAGACATGATAACAGCATCTTCATAGTTATAACCATTCCATGTCATGAAACCAACTAAGACGTTTTGTCCTAATGCCAATTCACCTTGTTCCATAGAAGGACCATCAGCTAAGATTTGACCTTTTAAGACTTTATCTCCAGCTTTTACAATTGGTCTATGGTTAATACATGTTCCCGCATTAGAAATCGCAAACTTTGTTAAACGATATCTATGTGGTCCTGTATCTTCTTCAACAATAATCTTTTTCGCATCAACATAAGTCACAATACCTTCTTTTTTGGCAACCACAGCTGCACCAGAGTCTCTAGCTGCTTGATATTCCATACCAGTTCCAACAAATGGTGTATGTGGATTTAATAAAGGTACGGCTTGACGTTGCATGTTGGCACCCATTAAGGCACGAGTCGCATCATCGTTTTCAAGGAATGGAATACATGATGTGGCAACAGATACGATTTGTTTTGGCGAAATATCGATGAAATCAACTTCTTCTGGCTTCGCCATAATGTTTTCTCCTAAATGACGAGCAATGATTTGTTCATCAAGGATACGACCATCTTCCCCAATCTTTACTTTCGCTTGGGCAATAATATAATTTTTCTCTTCATCAGCAGTTAAATAACGCACATCACTTTCATCAATGATGCTATTATTTACTTTACGATAAGGTGTTTCAATAAATCCATATTTATTAATTTTTGCATAAGAAGCAAGTGTTGAAATCAACCCGATATTTGGACCTTCAGGAGTTTCAATTGGACAAATACGACCATAATGAGATGGATGGACGTCACGCACTTCATATCCAGCTCTATCTCTTGATAAACCACCTGGTCCTAAGGCAGATAAACGACGTTTATTTGTTAACTCAGCTAATGGATTGATTTGATCCATGAATTGAGATAATTGTGAAGATGAGAAGAATTCTTTCATCGCTGCAGTTAATGGACGAATATTTGTTAATGATTGAGGTGTTACACTATCAACTTCAGATAATGACATTCTTTCTTTAACAACTCTTTCCATTCTTGATAAACCAATTCTAAATTGATTTTGAATTAATTCACCAACAGAACGCACACGTCTATTTCCTAAATGATCAATATCATCTAATAGACCAATTCTGCTCATTAAGTTCACTCTATCTTCACTTGCTAAATCTAATGAATCATAAATATCCACTAAGTTTAACATATATGAATAAGCCGCTAACATATCAGAAATCGTTACAAATTTACAATCTAAAGATAAATCAGTTCCAACAACCTTCATTTTCTTAGATTTAGATTCATCAACATAAACTTCAATCACTTGAATTCTTCCATGTGATTTCATAAATTCATTGGTATGCACATCAATGCAATGTGCCCCAGCAGCAAAAACAGGTGCTAAAATATCAACTTTATCTTTTGTTAAGACAGTTCCTTCTTCCATCACAACATTTCCATCAATATCTTTAACATCTTGTGCCAAAACACGGTTTGTAATACGATCTAATAAACTTAATTTTTTCCCTAGTTTAAAACGTCCAGCTCTTGCCAAATCATATCTTTTGGCATCGAAAAACTTTGCAAATAAAAGCGTATTTGCTCCTTCCAAAGTTGCTGGTTCACCAGGTCTTAATTTGTTATAAATTTCAATTAAAGCTTCATCAGTGTTATGAGTTGGATCTTTTGCAAGAGTATTTCTAATAAACTCATGATCACCTAACACTTCAATAATATCTTCATCACTGCTTAATCCCAAAGCACGTAAAAGAATCGTTCCCGGAATTTTACGAGTACGGTCAATACGCACGTTTAAAATATCTTTCGCATCATTTTCAAACTCTAACCAAGTTCCTCTTGATGGAATGATACTACCAGTGAATACAGTCTTCCCACTTTTATCCATAGCATCTGCAAAGTATGCTCCTGGCGAACGCACTAATTGTGAAACAATAACACGTTCGGCACCATTAATAATAAAAGTACCTGAATCTGTCATGAGTGGAAAATCACCCATAAATACTTCATTTTCTTTAATTTCTCCAGTTCCGTTATTCACTAAACGAAGAGTTGCACGAATAGGTGCTGAATAATTAGCATCCCTATCCTTAGCTTCATCTACTGAATATTTTGGTTCGTCAAAACGACAATCAACAAACTCTAATGTTAAAGTTTCATTGAAGTTACTAATAGGATAAACATCATTAAAAACCTCTTTAATCCCTTCAGTTTTAAACCATTCATAAGAATTTGTTTGGATTTCTACCAAATTAGGTAATTCCAAAGAACCACTAATTCTTGAATAATTGCGACGATTAATACGACTTTTTGCTTGAGTTACATTCTTTTCCAAGTCCGCTTCACTCCTTATTAATTATCTCTATCTCCACTTTCAAAGCATAGCAAAAAACACTGCTTTTTATACATGAGTAGGCATTTTATTATACTAGCATAGAGACTAGTTGAAGTCAATACCAAATCATAAATTTCAAAATTTCTTTTGAGATTATAAAAATCAGTGTTTCTTTATTGATTTTAATATGAAATATCCTTTATCCCTTTTGATAATTTCACAATTATCAAAAACTTCCTCCATTTTCTTTTGGGCTGAAGGCGCCCCTTGTTTCTTTTGAATAACAATGATTAATTCACCATTTTCATTTAAATGATCATAAGCTTTTTCCAAAATTTCAAAAACTACTTTTTTCCCTGCACGAATTGGTGGATTAGAAACAATGATATCAAAAGTTCCTTTGACATTTTCATAAATTGAACTTGTATAAGCAACAATATCTTCTTCATTATTCAAACGAATAGATTCATTAGCCAAATGAACAGCTCTTTCATTGACATCAACCATTTCCACATGTAACCATGGATAGACTTTCTTTACCGAAACACCTATTGTCCCATAGCCACATCCAACATCAAGTAACGATTTTTGATTTGCATGAACATCCATACAATTCAGCAAAACTCTTGAGCCATAATCCACTCTTTCTTTTGAAAAAACACCAATATCACTCATAAAGGTCAAACAATGTTCACAATATTCAAATTTTATTTTGGTTTCTTGTGAATCTAAATCAATATTATTTGTATAATAATGTGCCATTATCTATCTCCTTAAAAAAGAAAGAGCCCTTAAGGGCTCTTCATGTGTGTAACAATTATTTAACTTCTACAGTTGCACCAGCAGCTTCTAATTGTTCTTTAATCTTAGCTCCTTCTTCAGCAGGAACATCTTTTTTGATTTCAGATGGAACTTTGTCAACTAAACCTTTAGCTTCAACTAATCCTAATCCTGTGATTTCTCTTACAGCTTTGATAACAGCAACTTTAGTAGCACCAACATCAGTTAATGTTACAGTTACGTTAGCAGGAGCAGCATCTGCACCAGCAGCATCTCCACCAGCAACTACAGCTACAGGAGCAGCAGCAGTTACATCAAATTTTTCTTCGATTGCTTTTACTAAATCATTTAATTCTAAAATTGTAGCTTCTTCTAAATAAGCTAAGATATCTTCATGTGTTAATTTTGCCATTTTATTTTCCTCCATTAATATTTTTCATTAACTATTCTGCAGCAACAGCTGCTTCTTCTCCACCTTTTGCATCAGCAACAGCTTGAATAATTCTTGCCACTTTTGCAACTGGTTCTTTCATACATGCAAGTAACATAGAGTACATACCTTCACGGTTAGGTAATTTAGCTACTGCAATAACTTCTTCTTTAGGTAAGAATTTACCTTCAACATAACCAGCTTTAATTTGTAAAGCTTCATGTTCTTTAGCGAACTCTGCTAAGATTCTAGCAGGAGCCACTGCATCTTCATGTCCAAAAGCGATAGCGTTAGGACCAACAAGATATTCGTTTAATTCGTTCATACCAGCTTCTTCTGTAGCTCTTTGAACTAATTTGTTCTTATAAACTTTGAAACCAACGTTTTCAGCTCTTAAAGAACGACGTAATTCAGTCACTTCAGCAACAGTTAATCCACGGTATTCAACAACGACTGCTGATTGAGAGTTTTTTAACTTATCTGCGATTTCAGCAACAACTTGTTGTTTCGCTTCCAAAATTTCTTTTGACATTGTTACACCTCCTATAAAATTTTATATATGCAACAATATATCCGTTAAAAACTCCCGCGTAAAAACGAGGGAGTTTGTCAATGTGAGTTGACAATATCACCTCGGCAACATAATTAAGGTTTCCCCGTTGCTGTCTACGGTATATTGATTGCGCCTAATTGTTTTGCTTCTTATAAAGCAGCAATTTTTACACTTGGACCCATTGTTGTAGAAATAACAACGTTCTTCATGTAAGTTCCTTTAGCAGAAGATGGTTTAGATTTCATTAATAAATCATAAATCACTTTAAAGTTTTCTGCTAATTTTTCATCATCAAATGAAACTCTACCAATTGGCATATGCACATTACCATCTTTATCAGTACGGTAAGTCACTTTACCAGCCTTAGTTTCTTGAACAGCTTTAGCAACATCCATAGTTACTGTTCCAGTTTTAGGGTTAGGCATTAAACCTTTAGGTCCTAAGATACGACCTAATTTTCCTAATTCAGCCATCATATCAGGTGTAGCAATCATAACTTCGAAATCTAACCATCCTTTTTGGATATCTTCTAAGATTTCTTTTCCACCTACTACATCAGCTCCAGCAGCTTTCGCTTCTTCAACTTTAGCTCCTTGAGTGACAACTAATACTTTTTTAGTTTTTCCAGTTCCGTGTGGTAATACGATTGCCCCACGTAATTGTTGATCTGCATGTCTTGTGTCTAATCCTAATTTGAATACAACATCAACACTTGCATCGAATTTTACATTACTTGTTTTCTTTACTAAAGCAACTGCTTCTTCAATTGGGTAAGCTTTACCTTTTTCAATAAGAGCAGCGGCTTCTTGATATCTTTTACCTTTTTTAGCCATTTTCTTTTCTCCTCTTCATTAAATTAGGCATCTAAGCCTTCAACTTTTACACCCATATTACGAGCAGTACCAGCAACAATTTTCATTGCACCTTCTAAATCATTTGCATTTAAATCTGGCATTTTGTATTCAGCGATTTCTTTTAATTTATCAGCTGATAAAGTAGCAACTGTTTCTTTAGCATCAGAAGCTGCTTTTTTAATACCACATGCTTTCTTAATCATTTCAGCAGTTGGAGCTGTCTTTAAAACGAATTCAAAGCTCTTATCTTCAAAAATTGTCAAAACAACTGGTACAGTTTCTCCCATACGATCTTTAGTTTGATCATTGAAAGCTGTACAGAATTTTGGCATTTGAATACCAGCACCTGCTAGAGCTGGACCTGGTTTTGCCCCACCAGCTGGGAATTGAATTTTCATAACTCTTACGACTTTCTTGCTCACGCGACACACCTCCTATTAAAATTTGTCCGTGCTGTGGTCAGTTGGATGTCAATCCTCCCACGCATAGTAACACATATTGCGTCGATTAATTATTATACACATTCATTTCAATAATGCAAGGCTTTTTATTGAATTTATCAAACTTTTTTACAAAAAAGAGACCACTAAGGTCTCATCATTATAATTCTACTTTTTCTAATTGTACCAATTCAACTTCCATTGGTGTAGAGTTTCCTAAGAAGTTTACCAAAACAGTTGCAACTTCTTTTTCTGGATCAATAGATTCCACTTTTCCTTGTCTTCCTGCAAAAGGTCCAGATAAAACTTTCACTTCATCACCAACTTCATAGTTGATTTCTACTTGAGAAGTTTGAATACCCATTCTCTTTAAAATAGGATCAATTTCATGTTTTTGTAATGGGAATGGTTTTGCTCCACCACCAGAAGAACCAATAAATCCAGTAACCCCTGAAGTATTACGAACAATATACCATGCTTCATCAGTCATAATCATTTCAACCAAAACATATCCTGGGAACATATTTTTTGTTTTATTAATCTTTTTCCCATCTTTAATTTCAGTTTCCACATGTTCAGGAATCACAATATTAAATAAACAATCTTGTAATCCCATAGATTCAACACGTTTCTCTAAGTTTTCTTTCACTTTATTTTCATGTCCTGAGTATGTATTCACAACATACCAACGTCTACCTTCTTCATTCATTCCTGGCATACTAATTCATCCCCAATGCTTTTAAAATTAATGCAATCACTGCATCACTACCATAGAAGTAAACTCCAAATAAAAAACAGAATACTAACACAACCATTGAGTTATACGCTAACTCTTTCTTTGTTAACCAATGAATATTCTTGATTTCACTACGAATCCCTTTAAGGGTAAACCATTCTTTTAACTTCATGACCTTCCTCCTATTTTGTTTCTTTATGTAATGTATGTTTTCCACATTTTTTACAATATTTTCTTAATTCTAATCTTTCAACATTTAAACGTTTATTTTTTGTAATCGAATAATTACGTGACAAACATTCACTACATACCAATATCACTTTTTGTTTCATGCCTATCACTCCTTTACCGTTATTATAATTTAACACATTTATTCTGCCACGTCAATGGCTTGCAACTTCTTATGATAACGATAAATAGCATTATACACACTTTTAATCGGAATATGAAGTATTTTTGCAATCTCTTCTTGATTATAGCCTTCTTGAATATATGTCATAACTTCAATTTCCCTTGGCGATGCATGGGCTTCAATTTGTGCTTGATAATAGGTTTGTGTTTCTTTTACATGCAATTCTATTTCTGGATAATGTCTTTTATATGGATCCTCTGTAACATCACTATAACGCATGGTCTGATCTATCCCTAACCAATTATCCAATTGAATAAAGACTTGCTGATGTAAACTTTGATAATCTTTTCTAGAAACAATTGTCAGCAATCGTCTTAAAACAGCTTGTTTCATATATGTCTTAAGACTCGCCTTAAAATCATCACGATACGAATCCAATATTTCTGGCACATACATCATTGCCATTTGAACATAATCCTCATAATCATAACCAAATGATCGCCTTTTGGAATAAGGCAAAACCCATTTTGAAATATACCTATAACAACGTCGATATAGATAATCAGATGCAATCTGACTTCCACAGCGCATTAAATAAATCAATTCATCATCACTGTAACGTTCCACGTTACCTCCCTTCTACTTTAAAGGATGACGAGAATTGTAAACCTGATAAAGAATCAATGCCGTTGCAACAGAAGCATTCAATGATGTCACATGACCGGTCATTGGTAAAACCACATTCATATCACAATGTGTTTTCACAAGCCGAGAAATTCCAAAGCCTTCTGATCCAATAACAATAACAACTGGCATATTGTAATCAATCGCACGATAATCTTGTGACTCATTCAAATCACAGCCAATCACCCAAAAGCCTTGTTTTTTCAAATCATCAAGCGTTCTAGACAGATTTGTAACTTGAGCAACTTTAACATGATCAATGGCTCCAGTTGAGACTTTCGCTACTGTTGGTGTTAAACCAACACTACGCTTTTTCCCAATAATGACACCATCCACTTCAATCGCATCACAAGTTCTTAGGATTGCACCTAAATTATGAGGATCTTCCAAACCATCAAGCATCAACAATAAAGGTTGTTTTCCATGAGGAATACTCGCTAAAATTTCATCAATTGAATAATAGTCATAGCCTTCCACTTGTGCAACAATCCCTTGATGGACAACTTGTCCAACCATCTCATTAAGGATACCTTTATGAGCACAAATATTCACTTTTACATTCTTCTTCTTTGCCAAACCCAAAATTTTTTCATCCTTGGCATTCTTCATCAGATAAATCTCGTAAACTGGCTTATCGCCCTTTAAAGATTCCATAACTGTATTTTTTCCATAAATATATTGTCTCATATTTTACCCCTTTGTGCGTCTCATATTTGTCTCACGAATTTCTCATAATATACTCTTTATAGAGTTCAAATATTTCCTGAATTCTTGTTTCATTCTTCAATAAATATAAATGTCCAATCAAAGCTTCGAAACCAGAAGATTGATTATGTGTAATCACACTGGTATTTTTCATAACTCTTGTATTCTTGGCATTTCTTCCTCTTTTATAAATACCAATTTCTTCTTCACTTATCCAGCCTTGTTCAATAGCTTCTTTCATAAAACCGGCTTGTGCTTTGGCACTCACAAAGCGAACAGCTGCTTTTTGTAATAAATCTGGCTTTGTTATTTCTTCTTCTCTCAACAAATATTCTCTCACATAAACTTCAAATACACCATCACCTAAATAAGCCAAAGCCAGTGGATTGATTAATTCTGGTCGCATACTAAATAATTCCTTTTTCTTGTAACTGTGCTCTTAACACATCTGCTTTTTCAAAATTCTTTGCATTCTTTTCATTCATCCATTCATGATACAATGCAATATCTTCTTCACTTAATTGTTTTTCATCATGAACAAATCCCATAACATCTAACATACGTAACAATGTTTGATATCCCATAGAGATAGTTGCATTGTCTTTTTCACGTGTACGCATAGCTTGGTTTAAAACTTTTACTTGTCCTAAGATTTGTGTTAAAGCTAAAGACGTATTCAAATCATCAGACAAAGCATTTACCATTTCATCAACACTATCTTTACAATATTCATCATTCATACATTGATTCACTTGTAAATAAAGTGATGCTTGTTTGATAATATTTTCTACTTTTTCTACTTCCTTTTTCACATTTGTCAAAACTTCATCAGTAAAATTCAATGGATTTCGATAATGTGTTGACAACATTAACCATTTATAAACATTGCATCCCAACTCTGCCAATAAATCTTTAGCCCATAATACATTTCCTAAAGACTTAGACATTTTTTCATTATTAATATTAATCATCTGATTATGCATCCATACATTTGCAATTGGATGATGATGACAAGCCATTGATTGTGCAATCTCATTTTCATGATGTGGGAATTTCAAATCTTGTCCACCACCATGAATATCAATATGACCACCATCAAAAATATCATTAATCATAACAACACATTCTGTATGCCATCCAGGTCTTCCTTTTGACCAAGGACTATCAAATTGAATCCCTTCATTTGTTTTTTTCCACAAAGCAAAATCAGTTGAACTTTCTTTTTTATCTGTTTCATCAACACGTTCACTCGCTCCAGCAATCAAATCCTCAATCTTAATTCCTGATAACATACCATACTCTTTAATCTTTGTCACTCTAAAGTAAACATCACCGTCTACTTCATAGGCATACCCTTGATCAACCAAATCTTGAATAAAATCAATAATTGGTTGCATCGTTTCTGTGACACGAGGTGCATATGTCGGAAATAACAAATTCAATCCACGTCTTACATCCTCATAAGCTTTGATATATTTATCAGTTAATTCTTTTTCACTCATTCCTTCTTCTTTAGCAACCTTAATGATTTTATCATCAACATCTGTAAAGTTAGAAACAAAAGTGACTTTATATCCTAAATATTCAAATGTTCTTCTTAAAACATCAAAAACAATCATTGGTCTTGTATTTCCAATATGGGCATGATTATAAACAGTTGGCCCACATACATAAATACTAACCTCTCCTTCTTTAATAGGAACAAATTCTTCTTTTTTGTTTGTTAATGTATTAAATAATTTCACAGTATTCCCTCCTTGATAAATAAAAAAGCAGATGATAAAGAGCCAAAGCCTCCACTTTATCATATGCTTAAATCTCACTTTTAACGCAAGTTAACGTTCTTTCTTTTCAAAAGACTCAGATAAGGGCATCCAAGATTATCCATTAAGCTGTTTCCACCATCCAACTCTCTCTATAAATTTCATCATCTTTTCATTCTTACCTATAATTTATTTATACTATATCAAATTCAATTTCAATAATCAAGTTCCTTACTCACGATGAACAACTAAGGACCCTAAATATTCTGAAACAACATTAATATTTTCATCATATGTTTGTTGTGGAGCTTGGTAAGTATAAATATAAGAAGCTTCACTTGTAAAATAAACCATATGTTTAAATTTCATACCAGTCGATTTAAAAATACCTGTAAATTCCTGACATGTTAATCCACTTTTAATTTTAATATTTTTATAAGCAACATCACTTGCACCATCTTCTTCTAACTGTCCAGCATAAAGTTCAGGCATATCTTCAATTTTATTATCTGTATCATCCTGAATTGTTGTATAAGTCAAAACTTCTTGATCATTGACAAAACGAACAACTTCTTTGTTTTCTGCTGTTGTATCAATAGTAAATTCTTTAGGATAGTAGAAAGAAACCTGATCCGTTATCTCATATTGTTGTCCATCCTTTTCCAAAAATACTGTCTCTGATTTTTTACCACAAGCAAAAAGACTGGCAAATATTGTCACAATCAACATAACCTTCAAACAAAATCGCACATCTTTCCACCTCTCTTCCACCCCATATTGTACTAAACAAATAATAAGAAAGCAATTAAAAATATCAAAACATGCAAAAGAGACAAATCTAATTAATCCCAAAAGTCAATTCCACTCTAAAATAGCAAATAGAATTTAATTTTACAATCTTTTATATATGATGCTCGTTATATGTTCCTCATTTTATGAAAATTCAATATGAAATATACCAAAGCTAAAAATATGCATTTAATCGTTGAGCAACGATTTCCAATGCACATAATAACAAATAGGCATGTGCTCATATAGAGGAATGCAACCACATTCATTTATGCGCAAAAAGAACAAAATGAAGCTTTAACCATTTCATGCACTAGTATTAATTTTATAGAAGATAAACAAAAAAAATGTTCAACTTAAAACAAAAAGGAGTAGTTATCGCATAGCGGCTCTATAATATAACTGAAGAATTTGAATAAAATCTTTCAGTTTTATTTTTTATACAAAAGTAGACATAACTATAACTCTCCTTTACAATTTAAGTGCTAAATTCAAACAGAAATGAGGTTATAGATTATGTCCAATATTAATTTTACCAAAGATCTCCTTGAAATTCTACAATTTAATGATTCTTTTCATTACTTTGTTCCTTTCCCTTTTGTTAATTCTAACTCCTTTGTCAAAAAAGATTTCGATGATAAAGGTATTCCTACTTTATTTATCAATCTTAAATCCACTATCAATGATTTGTCATGTCCTCATTGCGGATGCGTTGATCATCATGAATCCAAGGGCACTAGAGCCATCCATCTTAAACATTTCTCTTTTGGCTCTCTTCAGGTTGTTCTTGTTGTCAACTATCACAGATACTACTGTAAACACTGCAACCGATATTTTGCTGAGGTTATCCCTTTTCGCTTTGACAATAGAACGGCAACCACTCCCAATGTCCAAAATGCCCTCTTTGAATTCAAGGAAAACCACTCCATGGCTTCCATCAGCAGAATGCATGGTCTTGGCAAGAACACCATCTACAGAGTCTTTAAGGAAAATGTTGTCATTCCCTCAAGATATTATCATCTCTCAACTGTCATCTCCATTGATGAATTCAAGGCAACCAGCGATAAGGGAACTTATGCCTTCAATATCGTTGATCCTGTTACCGGCAGAACTCTTGATATCCTTGAAGATAGAAGATATTCATTCCTGAGATCCTATTTCCTTAGATTTCCCTATAGTCAGCGTTGTAAAAAGGTGAAAATCATCATTATGGATCTTTCTCCTGCTTTCAGATCTATCATGCGTGCTCTTTTTCCTAATGCACAGATTATATGCGACAGATTCCATTATGCAAGACTTGTCGGTCAGAATCTCGTTCAGGCCCGTCTTGATGCATGCCTTTCAATTGGTGATACTCCTCTTTCCAAATCAATAAAGCGTCAGTCAAGATTATTCTATAAATACTATAAAGACCTTGATAATAAGAAGTCATGGTACGATCATCATCTCAAAAGACATTTCACATGCAAGTCCTATATTGATTTCCTGTTTGAACTGGCTGACAGAAAAGATTCAAATGAAGCAAACGAGGAAGAGAAAAGAACTGCCATCATCATTGAAGAATTCTATGAAAACTATAGAATCTACCAGAACCTTATCAGACTTATCCGTGAAGATCATGAGGATTACAGGAAAGAACTCAACAGATGGCTGAATCATATATTCAAGACTCAAAACAGATACTATGAAGTGACAGCCAAGAACTTTAGAAAGACCTGGTTTATGGCAATGGTTCATTCATTGAATGACACAGCAACATATATAAGACATGGGAAAAGTTATGAGACAAGCTATAATAATGGATTCATTGAAGGAATGAACAATAAGATAAAGGTGCTCAAAAGAAATGCACATGGATTCAGATACTTTGAAAACTTACGAAAAAGAATATTCATGCACTTAGGTTATAGTTATACATTCAGATACAATAAAGTTGAAAATGCAAAAGGAGTAGCTATCGCTACGCGATAACTACTCACTTAATCCTCCACTTTTGATACAGACAAAATTTGATTAATTCACTCAATTTATTAAACACCTAAATTCACAGAAAATTTAAAGGTATTTCAAGATTGATCTCTAATTACTTTAAAGTGTTTTCATTAAATTTTTATCCTACAATTAATCTATATTATTTTTAGAAATCATTTAAATTGTTATCATCAACCATAAAACAATTTATATCAAGCTTTTAGATATTACTTTGTATTAGCTTCATATACTCCTGTACCATAAAAAGAAGCAGGTTCATATACAGTATTAGCTGTTGTCCATGAATCCTCAGCATCATGACTGTACCATTTACCTTGGTATGATGTTTGATATATAGCATGTAGCATTCCATAGCCATTGTTGGCAGCACTTCTATATTTACTAAGACTAAAGTAATCTTTTATAAATGTTAATATAGATACATATCCAAATACTGCATTAGCTTTTCCTAAAGCCCTTAATAAAGCGGTCGCAGCTGTCCCACTGATTCCAGAACTAACAATTAAATCATAAGCTTGAGAATATGGTTTAGTTGCTATATCTTCAGCTATTGCACTAATTCTATTCCAATAATACTCATTTGATTTAGTCTTATAGTTTTCTTTTGTATCAGCCACTGTTGAATAAGATATAGAGCGCATCCAAATATTACCATTAGAATTCACATTAGGAGCTCCACTTACATACCTCCAAGTACCTCCCTTATTTTGACTTGTATGTTTTTTTCCAATTAATATACCGTCAAAAATACCACGTAAATTATTATCACTATTCGTTTTCCCTTGAAGTGACATCATAACAGTTTCTTCTATTCTATCCATATAATTTTTAAAATGGGGTGCCTTGCTATAATCAACTTTATATGGATTTTCAGCAGACCCATCTCCAGAAATAATAGCATTTTCTAATTCAGTACTAATTATTTCTTCCTCATCAATAGCACTAACATTTACTATTGGGAACAATACAAAGACCATACAAACGCAAAGTATTAATTTACAAATCTTGCTAATATTTAACATATAGTATCTCCTCCTTTTAGTTGAAAGCGCTTTCTTTTTTCAACTATATTATATCTTAAATTTAATAAAAACACAACTAAAAAATAGGATATACTCTAACATTTTTATTTTCTTAAAAAAGCAATAAATCCTCCAATGATTCTACAATTCATTAAGATAATTATAACTAATATACAATTTTTTTAGAAATGTAAAAATATTATTTGCTACATTGCCATCTTTTATATACTTTAAATCCAAAATAAGCCATAAAAAACAATGATAATATTGCATCAAAAATAAATGCTGGCATATTTTGTGATTGATTAAAAACTGCATAAATTAACGAACAAAAAATAACTATCCCTGTAAATAAACCCCAAATATAATAAAACCAACTATCAATAAAATATATTAACCCTATAAATAAAATACAAAACGCTAAAAATGCTGGTGTCCCCATAAAAGAAAACTGATAAGTATAAATTGCTTCAAACATAAAAGTCAGACATCCAATACAAATACCTAGAGTTTTAACTTTATCCATAACATTTCTCCTTTCCATAATATAATTAAATTTCTTCCCTATGAGTTAAAATATACCACATTCCTCCATCTATATTTCTTTAAACCTTTATTTTATTATATCAAAAAAAATTACGAATATATATACCAATGATTAAAAATAAAGGAAAATAAAGAGACAGGCCCCCCTGTCTCCATTTCCTAATCTAACAATGAATTAAAAACTTTCAAATAGGCATCCGCACTTTTATCCCAGTCAAGTTTAGCATCCATTGCTCGATGTATCAGGCCTTTCCATTTGTCTTTATCTTGATAAACTTCTAATGCATAATCAATAATATCCATCATCTCATGTGCATTATAGTTTTTAAAGCTAAATCCAGTACCTGTATTTTCAAATTCATTATAAGGTTCAACACTATCTTTTAACCCACCTGTTTCTCTAACAATTGGAATTGTTCCATAACGAAGTGACATCATTTGAGACAATCCACAAGGTTCAAATAATGATGGCATTAAGAACATATCACACCCTGCATAAATTCGACAAGATAATCCAAAATCATATTTTAAATTTAATGATAACTTTTGAGTATGGTAAGCAGCCATTGCCTTTAATGGTTCTTCATACTTTTGATCTCCAGCCCCTAAAATAACGACTTGAACATCACGTTTCATTAATTCATCCATACGATTAATAATCAAATCCAAACCTTTTTGCCAAGTTAATCTTGTCACAATACCAATAAGAGGAATATCTGGATTGACTGGTAATCCACATTCTTCTTGTAGTGCTAACTTATTTTTCACTTTCAATTCATCTACAGTAGAAGCATTAAAATGTTCAACAATTTCAGGATCTGTTTCAGGATTAATTGTATCATAATCAATACCATTTAAGATTCCATATAAATCATGTCTACGCATTTGTAAAATGCTTTGTAATCCTTCACCAAAACTATCCGTCAAAATTTCTTGAGCATAAGTTGGTGAAACTGTTGTGATAACATCACTGTAGAAAATTGCTGCTTTCATCATATTGAAGCAACCATCATTACGACAGTTTCCATTATAATATAAGTAATTATCCAATCCAAAATGATCACTTAATAATCTCGGATCACATTTTCCTTGATAAGCAATGTTATGGATTGTAAAGACAACTTTAATACCTTGATAATATTCATAATAAGCATATCTTTCTTTATAAAGAGTTGCTATCATAGCGGTTTGCCAATCATGTAAATGTAAAATATCAGGTTTAATATCTACATGTGACAACAATTCTAAGACTGCAAAATCAAAATATGCAAATCTTTCATTATCATCATCATATCCATATAATCCAGGACGTCTAAAGTATTGTTCATTATCAATGAAGTAATAAGTTACACCTTCATACTCAGTTTTGAAAACACCACAATAACATTTTCTCCATCCTACCCAAATATCATAGCTCATCACATATTCTAATGTATCAGCAAATTTCATATCTTGATATTTTGGTAAAACAACAATACATTCATGTCCTTTTTGAACCAATGCTTTTGGAAGTGATCCCAAGACATCTGCTAAACCACCAGATTTAATATAGGGATTGGCCTCACTTGTTGCAAAAACAATTCTCATTATACAACATCTCCTTCTTTGACGTACAATGGTTCACCTTCACCTAATAACTCAGTCTTCTTTTCAATACGTGCATCTTTATCAATAATCACATTTTCAAGATGAGCACCAGGACTCACTTTAGATCCATTTAAGATAATACAATTCTTAACCACTGCATTCTTTCCAATAATAACATTACGAGAAAGAATACTTCCTTCAACTTCACCATCAATAATTGCTCCATTTGCAACAAATGATTTTTTCACTTGTGCATTTTTCAAATATTTTGTTGGTGGAGTATCATTCGTATTTGTAAAGATTGGCCATGTACTCTTGAAGACTTGTGTAGAAACATCCATATCCAAGAATTCCATGCTCACTTTATAATAAGCATCATAAGAATCAATACATCTTGCAAAACCTTTATATTCATACGCCATGATTTTTCTTTCATCACATAAATAAGCCAAAGTATCTCTTAAATCAAAGAAAGAACTAATTTTTTTCGCATAATTGATCAATTGTAATAATACCTTTGCATTAATAACATATGTTTCCAAAGAAATATTTCTTTCTTTACGATTTCCTTTATTTTGTTTAATTTCAGTCACTTGTTTTCCTTTTAATCTTAAATAGTCAGAACCAACAAATGTCTCATTAGCATTATTAATTCTTTGATATACCATTGTAATTTCAGCTCCAGATTTTGCATGAGCATCAATTACTTCAGCATAATTCATAGTTGTAATAATATGAGCTGGGGCAATCACAACATAGTCAGCTTTTGCTTTTTCTAAAAAAGCAATATTTTCAACCAAATTATTAATATCATGATTATATTTAGAACTATTTGCAAATTTTTCATTATATAATAATGAAACCCCACCTGATTTAGAGTTAAAATTCCATGAATTTCCATTTCCTAAATGTTTAAACAAAGATCTTGGTTTTTCTTTAATCAAAACCCCTACAGTATCCACATTTGAATTTGACATATTAGATAAAACAAAATCAATAATACCATATCTTCCTAAGAAGCTGACTGAAGCAACTGGTCTTCTTTCAGTTAAACCTTTATAAGAAACATCTGAGTGTAAATTTACTAATCCAACGACTTTTGCCATTTTGTTAACCCCCTATCTTCCATTGTCACTAACAAGTTCCACTGTCTTAGCTTCCTTGTTGACAACTTTCTTAGCTTTAATAACGACACCTTCATCAACGATTGCTTTGTAAACTTCTGCTCCTTCTTCTACCAATACACCAGGCATTAAGACAGAATCAACAACTTTTGCACCTTCTCCAATATAAACATTGTTGAACAAAACAGAACCTTCAACATCACCGTTAACAATACATCCTTGTGTCACAAGTGAATTTTTCACACTTGCTTCTTCACCAATAATCTGAGGTTTACTCAAAGTATCTTCTGTGTAAATTTTCCAATCTTTCTTAATATTATAAAGATCCAACTCTTTATCATCTAACAAGTCCATGTTCGCTTGCCATAAACTTTCTACAGTTCCAACATCTTTCCAATAACCATCAAATTCATAAGCATATAATTTTTTACCTTCATTTAACATCATTGGAATAATATTCATACCAAAGTCATGTTTACTATTTTCATCTTTAGCATCTTCAATTAAATATTTTCTTAATTCTTTATAAGTAAAGATATAGATACCCATAGAAGCTAAAGTAGATTTAGGTTTTTCAGGTTTTTCTTCAAACTCATAAATCGTACCATCTTTGTTTGTATTCATAATACCAAAACGACTTGCTTCTTTTAATGAAACATTTAAAACTGCAACAGTTAAATCAGCGCCTTTGGCTTTATGAGCAGCCAACATATCAGCATAATCCATCTTATAAATATGGTCACCAGATAAAATCAAAACATATTCTGGATCATATTGATCTAAGAATCCAATATTTTGATAAATAGCATCTGCAGTTCCTGCATACCAAGTTGCTCCAACTTCCCCTCTTTCACGAGCTGGTAAATTAGCTGCTAGTGAGTTATTCCCATCAAGACCCCACTTAGAACCAGCACCAACATAAGTACCAAGTAAAACAGATTCATATTGTGTCAAAACCCCAACAATATCAATACCAGAGTTTGCACAATTACTCAAAGGAAAATCAATAATTCTATATTTTCCTCCAAAATACACAGCAGGTTTAGCAACTTTAGCCGTTAAGGCTTCAAGACGTGTTCCTCGACCTCCTGCTAAGATCATCGCAACGATTTCTTTTCCCATAATTTTTCCTCCTAAACTTTGAATGTGAAAGTGCTTACCTATATTTATATTCTATCACAAAGAGGATTAAAAAAATACCATTTCGTGTCATTTTCAAAAAAAGATTTTGATGACTTTTGTCCACTATTTAAATTATATTGAAACTATCCTATTTTTTTAAATTTAAGCAATTTTATTTTATTTTCGCATATAGTAAAAAAGAGGTGATGAATTTGTCCCCAAGAATAACATACAACGATTCTGACGTAGATCTCTTAGCCAGAATCATGAAATCAGAAGCTCTTGGTGAAGGTGATGAAGGAATGTTGATGGTTGGTAATGTTATTGTCAACCGTGTCGTTGCCAATTGTGATGTTTTTAAAAATACACGCAATATTTATGAAGTGGTTTATCAAAAAAATGCTTTTGCTGGTGTCGGTCAACCGCTCTTCAATCAACCCGTTAATGCCAAAGAGCGAGAACTTGCATTAAGAAATATCGACGGATACCGTGTCGAACCAGCTTATGATGCCTTATGGTTTAAAAACCCCGGAGCAAGGGTATCATGTCCAGACCAATTTTATGGAAATCTCACTGGTCGATACAAAAACCATTGTTTTTATGCCCCTGGGGGGAAATTAAATTGTGACTTGTAGGAGGGTCTATGGATACAAACAATCAATCTATTTTACAGGGAACTCAATTATCACAAACAAGTTCTCTGCCAACACCAATTTCTGAACAAACATATTTGGAAAATATTCTTCGTTTAAACATTGGTAAACTAGGAACTTTCTATTTCACTTATACCGGCAGCAACGATTGGCGTGATCGTGCTTATAAGGGAATCATTGAGCAAGTTGGTCGAGATCATTTTATTGTGAGAGATCCTAAAAATCAAAAATACTATCTATTCCAATTTGTTTATTTTGATTGGGCTGAATTTGATGAAACAATTAATTTTAATACACGATAAAACACAAAAAGGCAATCCATGTTGCCTTTTTATTTTGATCATATCATTAACATCACATTTTTCGAAAATATTATAATAAATTTCAATGCCTTATTTTAGCTCCTTCGCAAATAAAATACAATGCATGTTGTTTCCATATGCATTAGGATGTATACCAATAACCCTGAAACCGTAATCTAATAACCATTGATAGTCAATTCTATTTGTTTTTAATGATGATAAAGCTTCAGGAATATCTTTTATCTCCTGACCATCAATATTAAATTCTATAGAACTCATACCAGTTTTTAATGTTGTATAACCTTTGGACCTTGCATATTTTTCAGCAATATCAAACAAATCTTTGAGTTTATGTTCCAATTGAAACACACCATTATCATTAAAACCTGAGCACTCCAATTCTAGAGATAATAAAGTTTTCATTTCCCTAAATAATGCCCATCCCACTGGATTTCCATTTTCATCCGCTAAAAACCATCCAATTGTCCCAATACTATCATCAATATGTGTTAACTGACCATATGCATCCTCAAAAGTTGGCCACCATTCCGGTTTTAAGTTATGCATAAGTTTTGCAACCCCTTTGGCATTTTCTCGATTGAGTTGAATAACTTTCATTTTCATCACCACTTTCTACAATAAATAATAATTTCATTTTTTGTATGTATATATTATACCAGATAAAGTCTCTCACTCGAAGACAAAAAAGACTATTGACATAAATTGATCAATAGTCATATAGTTATATTTTACTTTTTCGCTTCTTCAATTAAATATTTTCGTACTTTAGAAATAAAGTGTAGTGAACCTGTAATCACAATATGGTTCTTTTTAATATATGCCGCTTTTAACGCTTCCATAAAACTATCTACAATAATTAATCCAGGACGAGCTTGAATCGTTGATAAATCAATTGCACGTTCATCATTAAAGGTTGTTAAATAAACTGTATAACCTTCTTTTAACATCATATCTAACATTGGTGTAATATCTTTATCATTTAAGCAAGAAAAGATAATACTAATATTTCTTTCTTGTTTGACACGTAAAGTTTGAATTAAAGCTTTAATTCCCGGAACATTATGAGCGCCATCAATTTCAACTGTTCCATCATGATAAGGTAATGTTTCATAACGTCCCTTCCATGAAGCATTTTCAACAGCTTGAGTTGTAATATCAGAATCAAGATGAATTAATTTGGAAGCAATCGTCAAAGCCAAACGTGCATTTGTCACTTGATAAATACCTTGATTTTTTAAAGTAAATGCCATATCACGATAACGGAAATGGAATGGATAACGTGAAACCTGATATTCAGGAACAACATACATCACTGCACCTTGTGAATCGCATTGTTCTTGTAAACGAGCTAAAATGGTTCCTTTTGTTTCACTTGTTATAAACATTTGATGAGGTTTGATAATTCCCATTTTTTCATTAATAATATCATAAATACTCTCACCTAATTGTTTTTGATGATCCATACCTATATTTGTAATTGTACTAATAATAGGATCAATAACATTGGTTTTATCATTTAATCCACCTATTCCTGTTTCAATAATACGATAGTCTAAATCCAAATCTTGAAAATAAGCCAGCATAATCAAAACATCAATTTCAAACATAGAAAGTCCATCTTTTTCAATCACATCATAATACTGATTAACATATTTTAATAAGTCTTCATCACTAATAGGTTCATCATCAACACGAATACGATCATTATGACAAATCAAATAAGGTGATGTAAATGTTCCAACTTTATAACCATGAGCATTTAAAATACTTCTTAAATAATTGACAGTTGAACCTTTTCCATTTGTTCCTGCCACATGAATCATATTCTTTTGTTTCATTGAAATATGGCAATGATTCAAAGTTTCTCTAAACTCATCAATTGTTCTTTTACTACGTTTTGATTCTATGTACTCTATTGCATCTTCTACATTTTCAAACATTATTGAATCCTCCAATCTATTGGTTCAATCCCTTGACTGATTAAAAACTGATTTGTTTTTGAAAAAGGACGTGAACCAAAGAAACCACGATAAGCTGATAAAGGTGAAGGATGAGGACTGGTAATCACACAATGTCTTGTTTGATCAATCATTTTGGCTTTATCGATGGCTTGTCTTCCCCATAGTATAAATACCAAAGGTTTTTCTCTTTTATTCATGACTTCAATAATATGATTAGTAAAAATTTCCCAACCTTTATCTTTATGCGAATTGGCACGATGTGCCTGAACAGTTAAAACTGTATTCAATAATAACACACCTTGATGTGCCCATGAAGATAAATCCCCATGTTTAGGAATATCAATTCCGACATCATCATGAGCTTCTTTATAAATATTAACTAAGCTTGGGGGAATTTGTACCCCACGCTCAACACTAAATGCCAAGCCATTGGCTTGATGTTCTTCATGATAAGGATCTTGTCCGATAATCACAACTTTAATATCATCATAATCTTTAAAATTAAAACAATGAAAAACTCTATTTTGTGGTGGATAAATCACTTTTGATGCATATTCTTGTTTCACAAAAGCTTCTAATTGTTGATAATAAGGCATTTGTTTTTCTTGATTAATAATTGTTTTAAAATCCATTACAAGATAAACCTTTCTATAATTTCAGCAATAACACCTTCATTATTATCAGCCTTTGTCACAACATCACAAACTTTTTTCACATCTTCTACAGCATTATTAGCTGCCACAGATAATCCTGCCACCTCTAACATTGGCAAATCATTATAGTTATCTCCTACTGCAATACATTCAGAAATATCAATTCCTAAAATTTGTGCCAAATGTTTTAATCCTGCACCCTTATCTACACCTAATTTATTAAATTCCATATAACGATTCGATGAATAACTGACTGAACATTCACCCTCCCAAATAGACTTCATTTGAGGTTCTAAACTCATTAAATAAGGAACATCTGTATTTTGATATAAAATCTTAGAAATCGGTGTATCCTTTAAAAAATCAATTGTATTTTCTTCCATGATAACACATTCAACTTTTTGATCACGAATTCTTTGTGCTTCAGACTCTGATAAATTAAATATGTACACAGTATCTTCTGTATAAACATGTTGACAAACATCACATTTTAAGCCAAATTCAAAAATCTCTTTCGTTTTTTCAAAAGACAATCCTTCAAAATACAACAAACGATTCTCTTTATTTTCAGTCAATGCTCCACCATTAAAAGAAATCACATATTCGTTTTCTTCATCATACAATCCTAATGTCTTTAAATCATGTTGGATAGACATATAACCTCTTCCTGTTGCTGGAACAAATTTAACTCCTTTTGCTTTTGCCTGCATAATAAGATCTATATTTCTCTTTGAAATCGCATGTTGATCATTAAGCAAAGTTTCATCCATATCACTTGCTATTAACTTATAGGTCATCGCGTTTCCTCCTTCATAATAAACTTTTCAATGACTTCAGCAACAGCCCCTTGATCATAATCAACACTTGTCACATAATCAGACATTTCTTGAATATCAGCTGCAGCACTCGATACACAAACACCAAGTCCAGCTGTTTCAATCATTGATGTGTCATTATAATTATCTCCAATCGCAATCGTTTCTTTTTGATCAATTCCTAAATAGTCAGCCAACCATAATAAAGCGGCTCCTTTACTAACTCCTAGTGGATTAAATTCTAAATAACGATAAGAAGAATAACTAGCAACCAATCTTCCTTCTATTAATGGTTGTAACTCTTTTTCAATATTTTGAAGATATGGCATATCTCTTCTTTCATAAATCAGTTTAGCAATCTTATCACCTTTAAGGAAATCCATGTTATAGTCATCAATGACTTTAAAGTTTGCTTTTTGAGCTGTTTTTCTTTCTACTTCATTAGGATCAGCATTAAAAATATAACAACAATCCATTGTAAAAATCAAAACACACACATCATAAGCTTTTGAAGCTTCAAACAATTCTTTAGCAATATCAAATGGTAATCCCTGAAAAGACAAGACTTTCTCATCTTTATTTTCAACAATCAAAGCACCATTAAAACAAATAGAATACTCATTTTCTTTTTGATATGTACCTAATTCTTTTAATATTTCGCCAATCATATTAAAAGCTCTTCCTGTTGCTGGAACAAATTTTACATTTTTGTCAGTTAACTTTTTCACTGCATCTTGATTGACGGAAGGAACATGATGTTCCACCAAAAGCGTTTCATCTAAATCTGATAATATCATTTTATACATATACTTCACCCCTCATATAAGAAACTCATAAATAATGGAAGACGTTCACGCCATTCTGCCTCATTATGATGAGCCCCTTCAAAATAATGATATTCTAAATTTTCAACTTTATCTTTTAATAAAGAATAAATATAATTATTACTTTCAATATACCATTCATCTATTTCTTCATTTCCACAACCTTCAAACTCACCTAAGTCAAAATAGAAACGTTCTAATTCATGATAATCATGACTGTTAATCAATTCCTCAAATTCATCCATATAAAACCAAAAAGCGGTTGATAATGCTGCACATTTATGGAAAACCTCAGGATAAGCCAAGGCGGCATAGGCACTAATCACGCCACCCATAGAGCTTCCAACAATGCCCGTATCTAAAGCATTTGTCCTAAAGCGACGATCAATATATGGTTTTAACTCTTCAATCATCCATTTAACATATTTTTCTCCTTCACCACCAATAATCTTCCCTTTGACTTGTGTTTCTTGGTAAGATAATTCTTTATTGATTTTCCATGGACCATATTCATCCATACGTTTAAAGCCAGTAAAATTACAAGGAATTGCCACCATAATAACTTTCAAATTCATCATCTGTGCCCAATCAAGAAATCCCCAACTGACACCACAAAATGACAAATCATCAAAAAACGCATTTTGCCCATCTTGAATATACAAAACAGGATAATGAAAATCATCATGATAATAGTCATCAGGCAAATAAACTGTTATTTTACGTTCTCTTTTTAATTCTTTCATAGGAAAGCGAAAGGATACAAACATATTTTTTCCTCCTTATACACAAAAAAATAAGCGTATGCTTATTTCTTCGATTCTGGTAATTTCACAACCTCTTCTCCATCTTTTGAGAAAATATATTTATCTCTAGCATAACGAACAACATAATCATCATCATTTAAAAGTTGTACACTTTGAGAAAGACTCTTTTTTTCTTTCTCCATTTTTTCTTTTCTCGTTTCTAATGCAATCATTTCATTTCTTTGTTGATAGACACGATAACCATTGATTGCTAAAGTATAAATTAAAATAGCGGAAATCCCTAAATAGATAAAACCTATGAATTTTTTGTATCTTGCATCTTTTTTCTTTGCCATTTTAATTTCACCTTCTTTACTCTCTTTTGTATTATACCATTAACAAAATGAAAAAAGAAGATAAAAGGTGCAATTATTCTTTTCAATAGACGAACTACAATTTCCAAATGATACAAAAGATAGTAGGCATAATACTTTTGATAAAACAAATATCCCAAAAATATCAACACAAAAAAATAAATTCTTAAAATCCCATCATTTAAAATAACCAATCCATAAAAATACAAAAAACCAAATAAACAACCAATAAAAACCTGAAACACATAACGAAAAAACCAAGGAACCTTATATAAAAAACGATTCACAACGTGATAAGCCCCACTCATCACAAATCCATAAACAAAAGAATAAAACAGACACTGAAACTGAATTAATAAATCCATTATTTCAAGAGTTTATTGAACATCTTATCTTTTTGATGAGTCTTCTTCTTATCAGAAATATAACTCATACTATCAATATTTCCTTTAATACTCACTTCATTTTGATCTTGATCTAATCTTACCAAAGTTAAATCACTACCCGTAATATTCAAATATCCTAAAGATGTTTCAATTAAAAACTCATAAGAATCAAAACTTTCTATTTTTTTCACACCTGTCAATTCCAATGTCTTACGATCTTTAAGACAGACATGATGATAAGGTGTCTGTTCAAAATGTAAACTATTATCCATATTCTTACCTCCTACATCACTATATGCAAAAGATATAAAAATATGAAAAGAAGAAGTTTATCTATTCATAAACCTCTTCTTTTCTCTTTTCTTCTATAATTTCATATAACATTGTACTATCATCTTTTAAAACATGATCACGTAATTCTTTCACTTGAACAGTTAAAAAACTACGCCCAAATTCAATCTCAATCATATCTCCAATCTTTAATTGAGTAGAAGGCTTTGCTACCTTCCCATTGACTTTAACACGTGATGATTCACTGATTTCTTTGGATACAGTTCTTCTTTTAATAATTCTTGATACTTTTAAAAATTTGTCTAAACGCATGCTTCAATCTCCTGTTCAATCACATTTTTTACAAATTCAAGCAATGCCTCATCCATCATATAATATGCTGTTTGTTTTGTAATAATGAGTAAAGCCCCTTGAATTTCTTGAGCATTTACAAGTGGAATCAGAGAGAGTTTAACTTCTTGTTCTGATAATCTTGTAAAGACTTCAATTTGTTTTTCTTTTCTTTCCATAATATCAATAAGATCTTGGGAAAGTTTTTTTCTTTGATATTTGGCAAGTCCATCTTGGGAACTGGCAATAATTTGTTGTTTATCACACAATAAAAATGTATTGTGATATTTGTTATAAAGTCCATCTAATAGAACTTGAACCATTGGTCCCATTTTATTCAACATTGAGAACTTTGTCAAAACAATTTTATCATCTTCTAATGCAAAAGATATGCTTTCGCCTTCTTTCATCATTAATTGTTTTCTTATTTCTTTAGGAATGACAATTCTTCCGAGTTCATCAATTCTTCTAACCATACCTGTTGTTTTCATAATTATACCTCACTTGAAATATTCGTTTGATATTATTATGTCCACTCCTAAGTCTTCTAAACGTTGATATTCTTTAAAATTTGGCACTGTCCATACGGCTGTTTGAATATGGTTGCTTTTTAAAACTTGCATTCTTTTTTCATTAACAAAGTTATATCGAGGATGAATGGCTTGAATATGATGATCCATGACTTCCTGAAGTTTCTTTTTATAGCTATGCTCGAGCAAATAGCCAACATAAGCTTTTGGATTGAGTTCTTTGATTTTTAATACTGATGGTAAATAGAAAGAAGAATAATAGACTTTATCTTCAACTCCCATTTCTTTCACTAATTTTAAAACTTTTTCTTCGATTTCCTCATAATGAATCACATCTGTTTTTAATTCAATATTCACAACAAAATCTTTATCTTGTATAAAAGTCAACAACTCTTTAAGCGTTGGTATATCATAGTGCCCATAAAATTTATAATTATAGTTATATTGTCTTAATTCATCTAAGGTATGATCTTTAACATAACCCTTCCCTGTACTTGTCCGATTGATTTTTTCATCATGAATCAAAACCATTTCCCCATCTTTTGATAAATGGACATCTGTTTCTACACCATCAAACCCTTGTTCATAAGCTTTGATAAAAGCGGTCATTGTATTTTCTGGATATTGTGCACTATATCCCCTATGTGCTAATTTTTTCATCAGATATTCCTCACTTTATGATATAATGATTATACTACAAATTGGAGGTAACTCAAATGATTAAAGCAATCTTTTTTGATATTGATGGGACACTCCTATCGCATCGTACAAAAGAAGTCCCCGCTTCTACTAAACTCGCCTTACATCTTTTAAAAGAAAAAGGTATTTATACATTCATTGCATCGGGAAGACATATTTCAGAAATGAAAGACCTTCCTCTTGATGATCTTGAATTTGAAGGATTCATTACTTTAAATGGACAATATTGTTATAATCATGATGGTCTCATTTATGATTTACCGATTGACCCTGTAGATATTTCAAATATTCTTGAAGAAATTGACAAAGAACCTTTTCCCTGTATCTTTGTTGAAGATGAACTTATGTATATCAATTATCATAATGAAGCTGTTCAAATTGTTCAGGATTCCATTTCAACAGCTTTGCCTGATATCAATGATTTAAAGCGTGGTTATGATCATCCTATCTATCAAGTTATTCCTTATGATATCACGGAAGATAAAGAAGAACGTATTCTTAATGCGATGCCTCATTGCAAGAAAACCAGATGGCATGAACTGGCAATTGATATTATTCCTCGTTGTGGTGGTAAACAAAATGGAATCTTAAAAGTTTTAGAACATTATCATATTTCTCCAAAAGAAACGATGGCCTTTGGAGATGGTCATAATGATATTGATATGTTTGATTTGGTCGATATTTCTATAGCTATGGGCAATGCTCATCAAGATGTCAAAGAGGCTGCTGATGAAGTGACTGATGATATTGATCAAAATGGTATCTATAATGCATTAAAAAAACATCATCTGATTTGATGATGTTTTTCATTTATTGTGTTAAAGCTTCTGTAATGACAGGAACAACTTGTTTTTTACGTGAAATGACACCTGGTAAACTTGCTTGTTGTTCAACAAGTTGAATACCAAAAGCCGATTCAACATAATCAGGACGAGGCCCTGCCACAAAAACTTCACTTGTTGCATTAATAACGTCTGTCAACAATAACATTGTAAATTCCATATGACCATCTCTTGCAACTTCATCCATGTAAGCTAACATATCTGCTTTATATGGCGCAAAACCTTCAATATCCATGGTATTGACTTGTGCAACTCCAACTGTTAAATCACCAAAACTAAATTTCTTATAGTCTTGATTAAAGATTTCTTCAACAGTTTTTCCTGCTAGTGAAGTTCCAGCCTTAAACATTTCCATACCAAACTCTTGGATATCAACGCCAGCAATTTGAGCTAATTCCCTAGCAATTTTTGTATCTGTTGGTGTACAAGTAGGAGACTTAAATAACAATGTATCACTAATAATAGCCCCTAACATTAATCCTGCCATATCTTTTGGAATTTCAACATTGTGTTCTTTATAACATTTTGCAACAATTGTTGCTGTACAACCAACTGGTTCTGCTCTAAATAAAACTGGTCCAATTGTTTGAATATCAGCAACTCTATGATGATCAACAATTTCTAGAATCTCAGCTTCTTCGATACCATCAATAGATTGTCCTCTTTCATTGTGATCCACTTGAATCACTTTTTTCTTCATTCCATTTAAGACTTGGAAACGGGAAACAGATCCTACAACTCTACCCATAAAATCTAAAACTGGATAACTTCTAAAACGTGTTTCACTCATCACTTCTTTGACATAATCTACTGTATCATCAGTAGAGAAAGTTGTTAAACCACCTTTTTGCATAACGTATTCTACAGGTATAGATTGAATAATTTGTTGTGAAGCCATAAATGTATTAAATGGTGTTGAAATCACACTAATATGTGTATCTTCACATTTCTTTAATAGAGATTCATCAATTGATAATGATCCTGTTAAAATAATCAATGAGACTTTTGCAGCAATAAAATGTTCTACTGCTTCATCACGATCTCCCCCAACAATCACAACATCACCACTATGAACTCGCTTAACAGCTTCTTCACCAGTCATTGCAGCAATATGAACTTCACCTTTGACTGTTTTTAATTCTTTATCTAAATACAAGATGCTTGCATCTAATGTATCAATAACATTTTCAATAGGTGTATTGGCTTGTTCAAGAATATGACTATCCCATTCATCCATATACCCCTCAATAATATTAGATGTTGATAATAATCCTAACAATTGACTATGATCATCTAAAACAGGTGCACTCTTTAAATTTTGTTGTTTCATTAAAGACCATGCTGTTTTTAATGTTAATTCTTTTGAAAAGACAGTAACCTTATCATAATCTAAATCTTCTACTTTTTGTTTCACTGTTTTTAAAAGAACTGGAATTTCGACTCCAAATCTTTTTAATATGTACTCAGTTTCTTTGTTAATATCTCCAAGTCTTACTGGTACGGCATTATAACGCCCAATTCTAAACAAAAAATCCGCATAAGCTATAGCACTACAAATTGAGTCACTATCTGGATTTTTATGCCCGCTGACAAAAACTATATCTTTCATTTCCATCCCCCTTACATTTTTTTCAAATAACGATATATCGTCGGCTCACTTACTGCTAATTTTTCGGCAACCAAAACGATTGCTCCTTTGACTTTAAAAGTCCCTTTTTCTTGTAAATATTTTACAACTTTGATTTTTTCTTCTACGTTTAATCTTTCTACTAAGAAATAGCTTGGGAATCCCATTTGTTCTAAACATTCCTTAATATACAAATCAATCATCTCATCTAAAGGCGATGATAAAATTTCAATTGGATTATCAAGTTTAAATTCAACATCTTTACTTTCTTTAATCCCTAAAATCCTTTTGAGTGTCGTTTCTAAATATTCATAATCTGATATATTCACATTGATACACAACATCCCAATGGGTAGTTCACGCCCTTCTTCTTTAATAAAATAAGTTGCAGAACGGAGCAATTTCCCATCTGGTCCAGTTGTTTTATAGTTCATCACAAAATCATGATCTTTATATTGTTTTGTTTCTAAGTAGTGAATTGAAAGATTAGATAACTTTGCCCCAACTTCCCTACCAGAAATATTTCCATTTGCAATCGCAACAATCTCTTGTTCCTTTGAAGTCAAATCATGCAAAGCAATCTCAACATTATCACCAAGTGCCTCTTTTAAAAATTCAACCATTTTTCCATATGGCTCTAATAACTTGTACATTCAATCGCCTCCATATCAGCAATTATACACTATATTTTTAAAAAGTCCTAGTATTTTTATCATGATAATAAATAAGAAATATCTCTTATGATTCAAATTTATAATTTTTTGACTTTTTTTCAAAATTGAGAAGAAAAATGAGAGTAAAACCTTGTATATAGTAGTGAGGGGGGTATTGAAAGAAGATTGATATTTACTATAAGCAAAGTTTATGGTATATTGTTTGTAGAGATATCATCTTTCGATTTTAAGAAAGAGGGTGTTATCTTTGAATAGCGATTTATGTAAGCGTGAATATCTTGAATCTATCGCAAATCTTAGACTTATTGATGATGACTTTGCTAGGGTTATCTTTAAAAATGAAGAGTGTCTGGATGTGTTGTTGAAGACAATTCTTCCTCATCAGAAGGTAACCATTCAAAAATGTTATAGCCAATATGATCTGAAAAATTTGTTTGGAAGATCTTCATACATTGATCTATTTGTTATAACCAATGAAAATCATTATATTAACATTGAAGTTCAAAGAAAAAAAGCAGAAGCACCGCCCATAAGATTTCGTTATCATAGCAGTCTTATGGATGCACATGCTACAATTAAGAATGAAAAATGGAAAGAAATTCCTAAATCAACAGTCATTGTAATATGCGAAGAAGATATTCTAGGGAACAATGAACAAATCAGTTATGTTCATCGGTTTGTCAATGGAAAAGAAATCTATGATGATCACTCAGAAATTATACATATCAATGCTTTGATACAGGATGATACGCCAATAGGAAGACTCATGCATGATTTCATGTGTCAAAATGTCAATGAAATGTATAATGATGTTTTAAAAAAATATGTGAGATATTATAAAGAAGAAGGAGGTGTAGAAAAGATGTGCAAGATTATGAAAGATATTAAAGAAAGTGGCAGAATCGAGGCTTATATTGAAATAATTAAGACTTTATCAAAGGAAGAACATATCTCATTTATGGAAGCAATGATGAAGTTACATATTCCAACAAAAGATCAACAAACATATTTAAATAGATTAACATCATAATGATTAAAAAAGAAACTATCCCCCTCAATCAATTTTTATTTAAAAAAGAGGTTCATCTCATATCCTGATGAATCTCTTTTTAAATAGATTTATCTAATTGTAAAAACAATCTTGTTACAAAACCACCTAAAGCGATACCAAATAAACCACCCGTTAAGCTTCTGCGCAAATTTGTACTCATTATTCCAAAAAATGTTTGTAATCCACCATCTATAGTCATCACAATGACACCTAAAACAATCACCCACCAAGGCAATTTTATATGTTTTTTGTAGAAAACTATAAAAGTCACAATAAATAACAAAAAGATAAAAGTACAACGATAACACAAAGGAAAACAAAACCCAAAAATATGTGGTGCTCTACTTGCTATACCATTACATAAAGGAACACTTCCAAAATGAAGGAGTCTCTCCCAAAACAAATTAATCAATTGTATCATATGAAATTGTTTCTACAACTGAACTACTAAACATATCCCAATCATCAGAATAATGATGATATTCATTATAACTTTGTGATGCGATTGCAGAGATAAAACAACACATAACAACCACATATGTCACAATTCCAATAACAAACCCTTTTAGACAAGATTTTGCTTTTAAAGGCAATTCTTTATTCCAAACCAAAAATAAGATAAAACCAGCAATTGGTATAAAAAACGATAAAATAGCAAATCCAACACTAGGTGCATCTTCTTCATTGTAACGAGGCTGTCCTTGTTGTAATGGTTGATATGTTCCATTTGGTTGATAATTCATATTTTGTTGTGTATTTTCTTGAAAATCACTTTGAGAAAGTTGTGCTCCACAATAAGGACAAAACTTTGCTTCATCACTAACTTCTTTTCCACATTGATGACAATACATATTCATTCCCCCTTTTCTACTTGTATTGTACTAAAATTTTTGATAAAAGTATACTATTTTATAAAAGCAAAAAAGAACCTGAAGGTTCTTTATGCAATCATTTTCTTTCCACCATATTTTCTCACTTTTAAAATATGACAAGAGCCTTGACCAAAATATTTTTCAATCTCAGCTTTATAAGTTTCAACAAATTCATCTTTCACAAAAGCTTGGATAGTTCCTGCAAATCCTCCACCATGAACTCTACAAACACCTTGATCTTTCAAAATTTCTTCAGATAAAGCCAAAGCAATAGAAACTGCTTGCTGATCAACATAATGATTTGAATAAATATTTTGTAAATACTTAAATGAGCTATCACCAGAAGCTTTAATAACTTCTTTAAAAGTATCAAAATCATTTTTCTTTAATGCCAAAACAGCTTTTTCAACACGTTTATTTTCTTCAAACAAATGAATTGTTCTTAAAACAGCACGATCTGTTGTTGCGATTCTGACTTCAGGCAATTGCGCATAAAAATCCTTTTCATCAACATCTCTTAAAAATTCTTTTCCAAAAAACTTTGCAACTTGTTTCATTTCATAAGGAATAGAAGCATAATCATCAGTCAAATCAGCATGAGAAGCATGCACATCAACAATACATAAACTATGTTCAAATTCTGGAAAATCAACGTCAATTTTATTCACAATAGGATGTTCATTATCCTTAAAATCAATATGAATCAAGCTTCCAACAGAACATGCACATTGATCCATCAAACCACAAGGTTTTCCAAAATAAACATTTTCACTATATTGTCCAACTTGAGCAATTGTAACAGGATCAATTTTCATATCATTATATAACCCTGATAAAATTGTCCCAATCATAACTTCAAAAGCAGCCGAAGAAGACAAACCTGAACCTTGTAAAACATCACTTGTCATATAAGCTTGAAAACCACCAATAGCAAAACCTAATTCTTTAAATCTTGCCAAAACACCACGAATTAAACCTTCAGAACTTTCAGTTTCATTATCTCTTTTTGCTAAATCATCAATATCAATAGTTTGAATATCATAGTCATCAGAAAGCACCTTTATAGAATGATTGTTTTTACCAACCACAGCAATGATATCTAAATTAATAGCTGCTGCTAAAACTTCACCATGTTGGTGATCAGTATGATTTCCACAAACTTCACTTCTTCCTGGTGTACTATAAATTTCAACATCTTGATCTCCATATAAAGAGATATATTTTTCAATAGCTTTTACATATCTTTGTTTTTGACTATCAATTAACTTTTCATCAACATAAACATCTTTTAAAACTTCATTATATTGATTATTTTGAATTTCTTGAATCATTAAACTTGCCTTTTTCATTATTTTATAACCTCAAATCGATATGATGTTGTTTCATCATAAATTTCGCCTTTCTTTAAAATTGTTGTTGGATTTTTTTCAATATGAATCGCATCAGGTAAATTTTGTGTTTCAATACAAAGAGCATCTCTTTCATAATAATGTTGACCATATTTACCCAATCGACCATCTAAATAATTGGCCGTATAAATTTGCGCTCCAGGTAAAGTGGTAGACACAATAAGACGACGACCACTTTCTTGATGTTCTAAAATGACTTGATTTTCTTTTTCATTAAATAAGAATGGATGATCAAATCCTTTACCTAATTTTAATTGTTCATCATCCTCTTCAATTCTTTCACCTATCAAAGCCGGTTGAAGGAAATCAAATGGTGAACCATTAACTTCTCTTATTTGCCCTGTTGGTAATCCATCACCATCAATACATGCAAAACGATCAGCCTTTACAGTTAAAAGATGATGATAAATATTTTCTTGTTTACCAGAGAGATTAAAATAAGAATGATTTGTAATATTAATAATTGTATCTTTATCCGTTGTCGCTAAATATCTTATTGTTAATGTATCACCAAGCAATTGATAAATAGCTTTAAAATCTAAATTCCCTGGATATCCTTCTTCTCCATCTTTTGATAAATAATGGAATTCAATCGTATTTTCATCTTTGATTTCATAATCAAAAACTTGATAACTAAATCCTTTGATTCCACCATGTAAATGATTAGGACCATTATTGATTGCTAGATGATAATCTTCACCATTTAAAGAAAATTCACCCTTACCAATACGATTGGCTATTCTTCCTACCAATGCGCCTAAATAAGCATCTAAAGTTTGATATTGTTGAAAATCATCATAACCCAAAACAACATCATCAACGTGTCCATTCTTATCTTTCATGAAAACTTTAATAATGGTACATCCAAAGTTAGAAACCACAACCTCTAATTGATCATTTTTCATAGAAATCAAAGCAATATGATCATCTATTTTTTGAATCACTTCTATCATTTTTTATCCTCCTATTTATTCATGGATTCTACAAAACTTACGAAAGCATCAATACCTTCATCATCCATTTTAAAGACACCAGCATCTTCTAAAACTTCTACAAACTTCTTTGTTAAAGCGCCCTTAAGAATATTATCAACATTATCTTGATTGATTTCATTATTATTTTTTAATTCATTATACCAAAGATGATGTTTTTCTAATTCTTCATAATCATCAATATTCTTATTCTTTAATAAACATTCCTTTAATAAACCTAATTCATCTTTTAATCTTGCTGGTAAAACTGCTAATCCCATAACTTCAATCAAACCAATATTTTCTTTTTTAATATGATGAAGATTTTGATGAGGATGGAAAATACCATCAGGATACTCTTCACTTGTACGATTATTTCTTAAAACCAAATCCATTTGATATTTCCCATTTTTCATTCTTGCAATAGGTGTAATGGTATTATGAGGTGTTTCTCCTGTATATGGTAATATCCCTAAAGTTGGATGAGAATAGTCTTTCCATTTGGCTAAAACATCATCAGCAAATTGTATGATTTCTTCTTTATTTGAAGATGTGACTCTTATTGTTGATAATGGCCATTTGATAAGTTCAATTGTTAAGGTTGGATATTGATTCAAATGAACCTTTTTTAAAACTTCTGCGCCTTCAATTGGGAATGTATATCTTCCACCTTGGAAATGATCATGTGTTAATATAGAACCACCAACGATTGGTAAATCAGCATTTGAACCAAGCATATAATGAGGAAACTTATCTAAGAATGACAACAAATGAGTAAATGTATCATGATGAATAATCATAGGCTTATGTTCACTGTTAAAAACAATACAATGTTCATTATAATAAACATATGGAGAATATTGTAAATAGTATTGAGCACCATCTAAATCAACAGGAATAATTCTATGTGTTTGTCTCGCCGCACGATTCAAATCACCAGCAAATCCAACGTTTTCTTTACATAATAAACATTTTGGATATCCACTTGATTTCACTAACTTTGCTTTCGCAATTTCTTTTGGATCTTTTTCTGGTTTAGATAAATTAATTGTTATTTCTATATTGCCATATTTATAAAATTCTTTAAAACGAATATTTTTATCTGTACGACTTTTACGAATATAATTAGACGCTATTGATAATTGATAATAATAATCTGTCGCTTTTTGAGGTGACATGCAATACTCTTCTTGAAAAGTTTTGATAACTTCACTTGGTCTAGGCATGACACAATTCATAATACGTGTATCAAATAAATCTTTAGCTGTCGTATTATCTTCAATCAATTGTTCTTTTATGGCATAATCAAGCATCTTATCTAAGATTGGTGTTGCTTCTTTCAATGTTTCATTTATTTCCTCTTTTTCAAAATTATCTAAATGAAACAAATCCAATAATAGATTCACTGCATAATCAACATCATCATTATCTATCATCCTATGATTCAACGCAAAAGAAATTAATCTGTTTATTTCATGGTTCATAAAAAATCCTCCTTATTTTCTTCTATCTTTATTCTAGCACATTAGTAAACATTGTCAATGTATTTTAGTAAATATCAACAAATGTTTTACTAATATTTTATATAAATTTAGTAAATAAAAAAGAATATAAATCTCATACTAAAATTTATATTCTTACTTTTAATTCTTCGATACAGATATCTATATAAAAACATGTCTTATTTAATCGATAACGTGGTTTTCTTAAAACACGATCAATGACCATAATTGTATCTTCATAATCACAACATGGTAATAAAATTGCAAATTGATTCTTCCCAATACGAGAAAAAACATCTCCTTTACGTAAACGCTCTGATAAAGCCTTATGAATCACTTGCATATATTTTTCAATTTCATTTATATATTGATGATCACTTGTATTTAAATTTAATAAACAAACATGATTTTGATATCCTAATCTTCCCATTAATCTTGCTTGTATTTTACATATATCTTTAAAAGTTTCAAACTCACAATCAAATGCTCCTGGAGAATTTTCTTGAATATCTTTTTGAATCTGTACAATATCAACTTCTTGACAGTTTTCTTTTTGAAGCAAATGACATAATTCAATCATTTCTTGACTTGGCTTAATTCCTAATGTCTTATGTAAAAATGCAATTGTTTCTTTATACATTTTCATTGCTTCATGATAATGCTTTTGATAATAAAGTGATTCTATTAACAAACGATAAAGGCTTTCTTCATACTGTTCAATATTAATCACTTGTCTTAAAACCTTTTCCATTATTAAATAATCCTGTTGTTTTTTAAGCTGATAAGCATAATCAATCATATCATCTATAAAGAGCGAATGATAATAAGAACGTTTTGTAATAATACGATGATCATCTGTAATTTCTATCATATATTTTCCTTTATAAAGAGATAAAATATTTTGGTAATCCTTTTCTGTTTTTGGTTTATCTATCATCTTCTCAAACTCTAAAGCATCTATATGAATACAATAATCTTTATTAATAGAATATGTTCCACTTCCTGTCATAATGAAATCATCAATGAAAAAATAATTTTTCAATAAAACCCTTAAACGATAAATCAAATTCTTTAAAGCTCCTAAAGGATTATTCACTTCTTCATACATCCATAACATATCCTCTAGTTCACTTGAAAGAATATTTCTCTTGTGATGATACAATAAATAAGCAAATAATTTAACCAATTTATCTGACTTTATATCATTTGTATCCATCACTTTATCTTCAATTTGAACAGTAAAGCATTTAAACATTGTTACATTTATATTATACTCTTTCATTTGATTCCCCACCCAATATTTATAGTTCTTATATTTATTTTACTATGCCCTTATCTTAAAGACAAGTTTATAAAATTTAATCACTTCTTTTACAAATTGAAAACAGATATGCCACTAAACCTAAAATCAAAACAAGTCCAAAACCACCTGTTATCCATATTGCATTTGTTTTTATTTCTTGATTTGTTTTTTGATTTTCACAAATATCATCTTTTATCAACTCAATAAAATCTAGTAAAGAATACTTTTCATTGATTTGCTTTTCAATATCGTAAAAATCATTATAGAAAGTCAATTCAAAATATGGTTTTTCTTCTAAAGAAGCAACAGGTGACAGTGATAACGCTACGGTGATAAAGACAAAACAAGAAATTTTTATAGATTGATTATATCGTCTTTTCATTTAATCATCTCTCCCTTACAAAATAATTAAGAAAACTTTTTCCCCTTTTCTTTTATTATAAGTTTGTGATGTCACACCCAAGTCACAAAATGAAAAAGATGAAATAATAAAAGTTTATCATTTCATCCCTTTGCTTCATTTGTTATGGTGATACGATTACGACCATCATTTTTAGATTGATATAATGCTTGATCTGCTAAAGCAATCCATTCATTCTTCGTCATATTTTTTATTTTTTTAGCTGCACCTATACTTATAGTCACTTGAACATCTTTTTCCATAACCTTCTTTTGAAGCAATAAATTTTGTAATTTCTTTAAATTTTCCATAACTTCATATTCATTCATGTCCTTAAACAAAAGACAAAATTCATCCCCGCCATAACGATAGGCATGGACAAAAGAAAACTCTGTTAATAAAATTTCACCTATACACGTTAAAACATTATCTCCATACAAATGACCATAAGAATCATTAAATTGTTTAAAAAAATCAATATCAAACATAGCTAAATAATATGTTGTTGTTTCATCATTGATAATCTCATCAAGATCCCTATCTAAAGCACTCTTATTGAAAATAAAAGTCAATCCATCCATATATATTCTTTTTTCCAAACGAAATCTTTTTATATCACTCTCTATTGTAATCTTTCGTTTCTTTTCAATAAACCGAATCATTTTCCCACTGATCAACCAAAAGATAAAAACGATTGCCATTATTGCCATAATATTTAAAATATATAAAGCATTTAATACCTTATCAGAATCAAAGAATATATAACATCCATTGATATATATCAAAATAAAACTCAATATTGTCATAATTGTTGTTAATCTTTCATCCTCATAAATCACTGTTAATAAGATGGGAATCCCTTGAATCAATAATACAACAACAAATTCATCATGAATCATTGCAAAAACAAATGTCTGTATCATACTTAAAAGAGATAATAGATATTGTTCAGTCTTAAATGAAAAGTGATGTTTCTTTAAAATCATTCTTCCAATTAAACATACTATAATATTAATAAATAATGGCAACAATATATATTTCATAATATAAGTCGATGCCAAAAAAGACGTTTGATAAAAATACCACATAACAAACATCATAACTATCTCAACAATAAAACCAACTAAGCATCCTAAACATATCAATTGATAATGAGAATTTAACCAAAATCGATTGATTTCTTGATATTTATCATAGGCTTGATTTTCATTTTTCATATTGATCACCCTTCTTATTTTTATTATATCATTATAAATAAGAAAAGGAATGACTTTTCACATTGTAGAAAAAAGCAATGTTTTTTTATTTTTAAACAACATTGCTTCGTATATTATTTCATACTATTTTTTAGTTGGAATAATGCTCCTAAAAGATTGGCATCATTACCATATTGACATATAACAACTTTTGGTTTATTAAGAGGATAATCATGTGATTGATAATAGTTATACATTCTATCAATATGTTTATGAATATACTCTTGTAATAATGGTTGTTTGGAAATACCTCCGCCAATAGCTATAACTTGTGGATCAAATATAGCTTGAAGATTAAATATTTGGCGAACAAGCTTATTACAAAAATCATCAATTCCTTTCAGTACCTGTAAATTGTTATGATTAGCCATTTCAAATATTTCTTTTCCTGTATAGAATTGAGTTGTATTCATTGATTTTTGTACTGATTTTAATAATCCTATAATCCCGTTTTCTTGACACCATTCACCATCTTCAGATTCTATACAATACTTTTCTGTACTGACACATGAAAATTCACCCGAAGAAAATGATTTACCAATATGAACTTTCCCATCAATAACCAGGCATCCACCTATCCCTGTTCCAAGAACAATAACGGCTGCATCATCTATTCCTCGTAGACACCCATAACCAATTTCTGCACTTGCTGCACATTTTGCATCATTTCCAATCGTAAGAGGTAAAGGTATTCTTTTTTGTAATATATCGACAAGATTGATATCTTTAATAAAAGAAAAAGCTCCCCCTGTTTTTGCAAAACCAATTTTTGGATTGATTGCTCCTGGCATAGAAATACCTATTCCACATATTTTTTCCTTAAATTGTTCATAGAGGAAATAAATAGAATCTAAAAATTGTTCCATATTCTCTTTTGGAGCAGGGATTTCACCTTTTTTTAAAAAGTTCATAGAATCATCAATTAAAGCATATTTAATGGCACTTCCTCCAATATCTAATGTTAAATAAATCATTTTATTCTCCTATTCCACTTCAAAACTATCTGTTAAATCTTGACCTTGAGTTGCAATAACCTTTTTATACCAATAAAACGAATCTTTCTTATAACGATTTAATGTTTTTAAATCAAATTCATCTCTATCCACATAAATAAAACCATAACGTTTGACCATACCTTCATGAGTTGAAATTAAATCAATTGCTGACCAAGGACAATATCCCATCATCTCACACCCATCACTTATGGCTAATTGAATTTGCTTAATATGTTCTCTTAAATACTGAATACGATAAGAATCATGGACTCTTCCATTTTCTAATTTATCATACGCTCCAATACCATTCTCACATACAATCATTGGCAATCTATATCGTGAATACATTTCTCGAATTGTTCCTCTAAAACCAACTGGATCAATTTCCCAACCAAATTCACTCATTGGCAGATACGGATTTCTAAAAGCTCGATATAATCCTGCAACTCCACCTGTTGTTTGTTGATCAGCAACTGGATCTTCTGTTTCAGTTCCATCACTTTCTTGACATGTTGCTGTATTGTAATAATTAAATCCAATAAAGTCAGGATGTCCATTTTTAAGTGCATCCTCATCACCTTCAGCAAATTGTGGACAAGCATCATTTTCTTGAAGATAAGCCCACGCCAAATGATTATAGACTCCAAAAACAGATACATCTAAATATAACCAATTTCTTATAGCATTACAATTTTGAGCAGCAATGACATCTTCTGGTTTACAGCTAGCAGGATATACTAATGAAATATTTGGTGCAGGTCCAATTTTGGCTTCTGGTAACATTTCATGACATAGTGCCATGACTTTCGCTTGAGCAACTAACATATGATGATTTTGTTGATAGATTTCTTTCATTTCATTTGTGCAACCTTCTGGTAAATGAAGTGTTCCAATGACCGATCCAGCTAACGTTAACATATTTTGTTCATTAATCGTCAACCAATATTTGACTCTATCACCAAAGTTTTCAAACAAAACTCTAGCAAATTCGACAAACCAATCTATTGACTCACGACGACTCCATCCACCTTTTTCATCCAAAGCTGCTGGCATATCAAAATGAAACATTGTCACTAACGGAATAATGTTATATTTTAAACACTCATCAATGAGATGGCTATAAAATTCTATTCCTTTATGATTAATTTTTCCAACCCCTTCTGGCAAAACTCTTGACCATGAAATTGAAAAACGATATGTTTTAAATCCCATTTGAGCCATTAATGCAATATCCTCTTTATAACGGTGATAATGATCAGAACATACCGTCAAATTCGATGTTCCTTTAGGAACATCTTTAATATCTTGACATGATGGACCTTTTCCATCTTCTAAGCTTGCTCCTTCTACTTGATAAGCAGAAGTACTTGCACCCCAAAGAAAATCATTTGGAAACTTTGTTAAATATTTATGTAACATATTTTCTCCTTTATTATATAAAAAAGTGCATTTGCACTTTATATATTTATCTGATTTATATTTTTAAATAATTTCATGAATACGCCTAAACTTGGTCCAAATATGACCATTCCTATAATTGTACCAATACCAATTGACCATGGAATATGTGTAAAAAAAGTGAGAATGATAATGATACAAAAAGATAAAATATCTGCAAATTGTCTAATTGTATGAAATTTATATGGAATAATTCTTGTTAAAGCATCACAAAATCCTTCTAAAGCAAACGTAACTTCATCTAAAACCATAATTAAAGCAACGCCAATAACACACACTTCAGTAGAGACAATATACATAATAATTCCACCTAAAAAAGAATCAAATGGAAATATAAGCACATCATATAGTACAAAATTAATGACACTTCCCAATAAAACACTTAATGGGATTTGTAATAACTGAATAAGCTTAAAGTCTTTTCTTAAAATGATTATCTGTCCAAAAACACATGCCACATTCAAAATCATTCCTAAAGTACCAACTTCAATTCCTGTAAGAGAGTTAAGAGATGCGCTTAACGCATCCCATGCTCCAACTCCTACATTTGCTTTGAGTGTAAAAGCAAAACCAATTCCAACAATTATAAACCCAAAAACAATAACTAAATATTTTTTCATTTATCTTTGTCTTATATATGCTTTTACAAACATGATTTTTTCTTCAGAATCATATGGACGAATCGTATACTCTTTTACAGCACTTGGTAAAATAAAGGTTTCTGCATAATGAACAATAAATGGTTCAAACGAATCTGTTGGACTTTCTACAACAGCTTGACGACCTTCCACTAAATTTAGCATATGGAAACCCTCTTCACAAGAATGATGAGTTTTTTGAGAACTTGTAAAACGTCTCGTTTCAATAAACTCAAGTTCGTGAAGACCTGTCTTTTCTTCTTTATAGTCATCGTTTTCATGAATAACTTCAATATTGTTAACAAGATTATCTTCAACCCATTTTGTCGTTCTATCCCATTGTATGTTCTTTTCACCATCATCAATATGAATTGGACGAGGGAGACCATCCAATCCTAATCGATCCCAATCCCATAATTTAAAAGTAAATATATATGGAGTGGCACTGATTTCTAAAACCATACAATTTGAAGATGAACAGTGGACTGTTCCAGCTGGAATCAAGAAATGATCATGTTTTTTAGCATGGAAAAAGTTGACATATTTATCGGCATCAAATCTTTCTTTTCCACTTTGGGCAATTTTTAAATCTTGGATCATTTCTTGTGGTTCAATATTGTCTTTTAATCCTAAATAAACACCACCATCTTCTTTGCAATCTAAGATATAGTAACTTTCATCTTGCGTATAAGTCATACCAAAGTGTGATTTAATATATTCTGTTAATGGATGAACTTGTAAACTTAGATTTTGTCCACCCATAGTATCTAGAAAATCAAATCGGATAGGGAACTCTGCACCAAAACGACAATAATTTTTCATTCCAAGTAATTCTCTTGGTTGATATAAAACCAAATCCATTGCTGGAATTTCAATACGTGTTTGATTATATTTTAGATATAAACTATTTTCTTCAGGAACACCATCAAAACTCCAAGCAAAATTTTCTTGATTCTTATCAAGACCACAGACTTCCTTCATCCATTGACCACCCCAGACACCAGGATCAAAGTATGGAACAAGTCTAAATGGACGCTTAACAACTTGTTTCAATCCTTCACGCAACGCTTTTCCTGTAATCATTTTAGGGTTTCCTATTGTATTACTGTCAATAAGGAAATCAATTTTTTCAAACATTGCCATTTTTTGTTTATCAGCAATACGCCATTCAATAAAGAAACCACGTTTATTCTTTTTCAATGCATCTTCATCGTAGTTATCTTGTTTAAAATTAGGCATTCCTTTTCGATAACGACATTGGATTTCCCAACGCGCCAAATCACAATAGATATACACATCACCACTTGAAATTAGACTCGCTCCAACTCCATATATCAATATCCTTTTTTGTGATTCTAAGACTTTTTGCATTTCAGTTCGTTTCTTATCATCAACAAAATCTTCCATCTTGCCATAATACATCACGCCACGAACACGATCATCAGTAAGATGTGATTGCATCATTTGGTTTAGCTTTTCCTTATCATAGAAAATATCTTCACTTCTAATAATAATCTTTGGATCATATGCCTCTTGAATCATTTCTAAGACTTCATCATCTACACCTGGATAGCATTCTACTGTAAGACAAAATGATTCTTTGTGTCTATATTGAGACAATTGATTGATAATAGCTTCTCTTGAACCAAAAACTTCATTATCAAATCCATTAATTTTTATTTCTGGATACTTATCGTAATTCACTTTCATCATTCCTATCTTTTTTCAAATTCAATTTGATTATTTCTTTTATAAATGCGATATCCAAATTCTTTTTCTTCAATAGCACAATAATCATGACCTGCTGATGTAGGCCAACATGCTCCAACTTTTAAATCAACATCACCAATATTAACAAGCCGATGTGCAACTTTTCCATCAATATGATGTAAAGAACCTTCATAAACTTTTTCAGCCCATGTTTCACCATTTTCATCCATCAACAATAAAAGTCCTTCTCCTTCTATACCAAAATATATTTCAGCACAGTCTTTATTTTCATGGAAATGACCTTTTGTCATATTACATTCATCATGAGAATAAACTGGTTTCAATATCGTTAATCCCCAATTCAAATTTCCTAATACATCTTTTCCTTTTGTATATGAATATACCTCATAAACAATTGGATCATCATCACGCTTTTGATTATAAAGATAATCAACTTCATGATATCTTTTTATATAACTTTCTACATTCTTTCCTTCTAATACACCATTTTGTATATGATGAATTACTTCAGGTTCAATAACTTTCATTTAACTCCTCCTATGGGATAAAATTCTGCCATATATCTTTAGCTAACTGCGGTTTTGAAACAAACAAGAATTTATCTGGATCATCTCTAAACTGTTGATAAATAGGGATTCCTTTTTCTATATGAAATTCCTTATAATCACGTGGTTTTTTAATTACCAATTCACTTGTTTTGTAATTGTTGTTAGCGATAAATTTTATTTCATTTTTTTCTACAATTGGGAACCATGCAACCCCCTTGTGTGCTCTCACATCTTCATAATCAAATCCAAAATCTCTTACACACCAGGCACCAAAAGTTAGATTTTGTGTTGTATCAGCAACAATTGTTGCATGTGCCCAACCAGGTGGGACAATCACAACATCCCCAACCTCCCCATAAACTGCAAAGCATCTCTCAGGATTATCTTTGGCAGTTTCTTGCATATAGATATAGGCAGCACCACTCCAAATTTCATAAACCTCACAAGTTGACATACCACACGACTGAGATACAGCATGAATATGTCCTTGTGAACGAACCGGCTCTTTTCCAAGCGTTCCTTTTGCATATGTCACTGCTCCATACAATAGATTACGTTCAATCATCTTTTGTTTATCTTGATTATTCCCCACATCCATTGCAATAGAGTAAACAACATCCGGTCCATCACAATTTGGATCCATAAGATTTTTTCTTATGGCATCCAAACTTCTATTTTCCACTTCTGGTCCAAAAACATTTTCTCCATAGTGAAAACCTAATGGAACATATGTTGGTTGAATATCAAATCCAGGATTAAACTTCATAACTACTCCTCAATTTTTCCTTCTTGTTCTTGTTTAACTAATTGTTTGTCATACATTTTTACAAATGGTAAATAAATAAACGTTCCAATAATAACATTCACAATTTGAACAACAGCTCCCATTGGTGAACCAGTAATTAACCAACCAGAAATAAGTGGTGGTGTTGTCCAAGGAATATCAGCACCTAAAGGATAAGGACACAATCCAGATTTCATGAATCCCCAAGTCACAACAACAAAAACTGCCATTGTTAAAATCCATGGAATTAATAACATAAAGTTTAAAACAACTGGTGAACCAAAAACGATTGGCTCTGAAATATTAAAACAAGCTGATCCAACTGATAATTTACCTACAGCTTTTAATTGTTCACTTTTTGCACTAATCAAACAAGCAACAATTAAAGATACAAATTGCATCCAAATAAATCCAGTAAAGAATTGACCTGTAAAAATATATTCTGGTGATTGTCCATTTTGAACAGCAGTTAAGTTTGCAATCATCGCAGCATTCCAAATTGGTGTCATAACTGAACCAGCAATATTTTGTCCATGTAATCCCATAAACCATAATGCTTGAATAAATACAACAATAATAATTGAAGCAGGTAAACTTGTTCCTAAAGCCATCAATGGAGTTTGGAAAACATTAAAGAAGAATGTGTGAACATCACCATAAGAAGTGAATGACATTCCATATCTTACCCCAGCAAATACTAAGAAAGTTACTAATGCTGGAACTAACATCTTAAATGGTTCTGCCACCATTGGTGGAACTGAATCAGGTAACTTAATAGTCATTTTTGAATTCATCAACTTATTGTAAATAATACCTCCACCAAAACCAACAATCATTGCAGTCAATAAACCTTGACCCCCTAACCATGTCATTGGAATAAATGCAAACGCTCCTTCTTCATTCCATCCCATTGGTGTCACAATCAAGAAACAACAAATCATAACAATCGCACCAAAAATACCTTCATGCTCCTCTTGATGCGTATAATAGTACCCAATAACACCAGCTAAGAACAAAGCAACAATACTTAATGTCGCACTTGACATGGCATCTAAGAAAGTAATAATTTCGTTTAACACATTTGCAGGAATAACATAATCAATAAATGGGAAATACGAAATAATCAATGCTATTGACCCAGCAATTGTCAATGGCATAACAGCAATAAATGATTTTTGCAATACCTTCAAATACTTATTATTTGCAATTTTTGAACCTATTGGCATTAAAATGCCTTCTAACTTATTTTGGAATTTATCCATTTTCTCTCCTCCTTATTCTTAAATGTTATAACATTACAATATTATTATAACACAACATTTTATGAATGCAACGGTTTTATGTTAGAATGTTATAACATTTTAACATAAAATAAAAATAAGATACCTAAATGTACCTTATTTTAAATCAATAACAAGTTCATATCCTTTGGCAACATATTTAGAATATGTATATTCAATCGGTATATCCTCAGAACTTCCCATACGAATACGATTCATAAGTGCCTCATTTTTTGTGACACCAAACATATCTTTTTCTTTAGCTGTCATAATTGCTGCAGTAATCTTTTCTTTAACATGTGTAATTGGATAACCAGCCTGTTCTAATTTTGCATACATTGATTCACTAAAATCCGTTTGATCATCCACTGGCACGATAGGATTAATATATGACTCATAATGAGTGACAGGTTTTCCATCTACAAATGTTTGTCTTGTTAATTTTAAAACCAGTTGATTAACAGAAACACCAAAGAAATAGGCAACATCGATGGGTGGTTTCGTATATTCGACACTTATCACACGTCGATCATTAGCATTGTTTTTTTCTTCTACACCATTAAAAGAAGATTGAAAAGAAGTTGCCACATTGTTTTCACGTTTTAAAACAATTGTTCCTTTTCCCCTTTTTCTAGAAATCAGCTTTGCATTAATAAGTTTATCCATAGCTTGACGGACTGTAACTCGTGAAACCTCAAATTCTTCAATTAAAGCCATTTCACTAGGTAAAACTTCTCCTTCTTTGTAATCACCATTGAGAATACGTGATTCCAATATATCATAAAGCTGACTCCATAATGGCTTTTGACCACTTTGATAACTCAATTTCATGTTACTCCCTCTTTTCATCATATCTTCATTTTACTATATACTCATATATTACCAAATTTTGGAAAAGATGTCTATTATTCTTCAAACCCGTTCATTTTTGTTATGTATTCAAACCAATCTGCACTTTTCTTACGTTTTGTTTCTCCAGAAGTCAGATCAAATTCATAAAACCCATAACAATTTTTAAATTGGTTAGATGGTGACCACAAATCAACAAATGACCACATATTATATCCGACAAGATTAGCACCATCTTGAATCGCTTTATGTGCCCAAATCAAATGTCTCTTTACATAATCAATACGGTAATCATCTTGAATTTGCCCTTCTTTGTTTCTAAAACGATACTCATCTTGAATACCCATACCATTTTCAGTAATTCTCATTTCAGGATTACCATATTTTTCTTTCATCAACATTAATGTATCATATAAGCATTTTGGATAAATTTCCCATCCACGATCTGTATTCATTTGACGCCCATGCATAACATACACTTCACTAAATGAATCAAAACAAACTGGTGCTTCTAAATTTCTTTGGTATGTTGGACATTTCACACGTTCTGGAGAATAGATATTTAATCCTAATACTTTAATTGGATAATTTGCAATCATATCAAAATCACCCTCTTGAATATCTATTACAGCTCCATTTCCCCTAACAAAATCTAACCATTCCTGATTAATCTTACCAAGCAACAATGGTTCTTCATAAGATAATTGCGTTATAAGTTCAACTGTGTGTTTTGCTTTTAAATCAGCTGGATTTTGACTTCGTGCATAGAGATGTCCATGATTTAAAACGGAACCAATTTTTCCTTTGTAATGACCTTCTTCAAAAACTTTGACCACATTTGCATGAGCAACAACCATATGATAAATAGCGTTACTTGCTAAATTCCAATCCAATAAATTTGGATAACACATATCATTTTGATATTTAAACATAACATCAACAATTGGTTCATTATAGATATACCAAATATCTACATACTCATCAAACAATTCAAAACATTTTTGACAATAATATACAAAAGGTTCAATAACATCACGTTTTGTAAATCCCCCTTGTTTTTCAAACAACAAAGGCATATCAAACCAGTATAAAACAATAGAAAGTTCCATACCTTTCTCTTTAAAAGATTTGAACATATTTCTATAGAACTCTACTGCTTTTTCATTAACAGTTTTTCCATCAGGTAACAATCTTGCCCATAAAATAGAAGTTCTAAAGCTATTATGCCCTATATCTTGTGCTAGTTGAGCAAATTTCTCATAATTTTCATACCAATTCAATGTTTCACTAGGACCGATTTCATTATAAAAACGTTCTGGTGACAAGCGATAATATTCATCCCAAACAGTTGGTGCCTTACCATCCTTATCAAATGCGCCTTCTGTTCCTTGAGCCCATACAGCGGAACCCCATTTAAAATTTTCTGGAAATGTGTATTTCATATTTGTATCCTCTCTAATGTTATTTTTGTTGTAATGTTATAACATTATATCTACAATATACCATATAAGAAATGAATGTCAATATAAAACAAGCACTTTATCAAAAAAAAGGCAACCTTCAAGATTGCCTTCCTCCATTATTTATTCTTTAAAGCTTCATCAATTGCTTGAGCTGCTTTTTTACCAGCACCCATTGCTAAAATGACTGTTGCTGCTCCAGTGACAACATCGCCACCAGCATAAACACCATCTTTAGATGTTTTCATTGTATCTTCTTCAACAATGATACCACCCCATTTTTGAGTATCTAAACCTGGTGTTGTTTGTCTAATCAATGGATTAGGACTTTGTCCAATAGAAACAATAACTGTTCCTGTTTCAATTGTGAAGTTAGAACCTTCTTTAACAACCGGTCTTCTTCTTCCACTATCATCAGGTTCACCAAGTTCCATTTCTACACATTCCATAGATTTCACCCAACCATCTTCACCATTAATCTTGACTGGGTTTGTTAATAACTTGAAGATAATTCCTTCTTCTTTTGCATGATGGACTTCTTCAGCACGTGCTGGAACTTCTTCAGCTCCACGACGATAAACGATATAGACATCTTTAGCTCCTAAACGTTTTGCAGTTCTTGCAGCATCCATTGCTACATTTCCTGCACCAATGACACAAACTGTATCAGTAATTTTAACTGGTGTAGGATGATTTGGGAATTCATAACCTTTCATTAAATTGACACGCGTTAAGAATTCGTTTGCTGCATAAACACCGTTTAAGTTTTCTCCAGGAATTCCTTGAAAACGTGGAAGACCTGCTCCACTTCCTACAAATATAGCAGCATATCCTTGTTCTTGTAATTCATCAATTGTAATAGATCTTCCAACAACAACATTTGTTTGGAAATCAACACCCAATTGAGCAACTCCATCTACTTCACTTTGAACCAAAGTTTTTGGCAAACGGAATTCAGGAATACCATAAGATAAAACGCCTCCTGTTTTATGCAATGCTTCAAAAACAGTCACATCATAACCCTTTTTAGCAAGTTCTCCAGCGCATGTAATACCAGCTGGTCCACTTCCTACAATAGCAACTTTCTTTCCATTTTTTTCAATATGAAGAGTTTTCTTTTGACCATGTTCTCTATGATAATCAGCAACAAATCTTTCAAGACGACCGATTCCTACTGATTCACCTTTAATCCCACGAACACATTTCCCTTCACATTGATTTTCTTGTGGACAAACACGTCCACAAATCGCAGGTAAAGCATTTTCCTTTGTAATAATTTCATAAGCTTCTTCAAAGTCTCCTTGAGCAACTTTAGCAATAAACTCTGGAATAGGGACTCCTACAGGACAACCTTGCTTACAAGGTTGATGTTTACAATTCAAACAACGAGTTGCCTCTTCCATAGCTTGTTCTTTTGTATATCCTAAAGAAACCTCTTCAAAGTTCTTATTTCTTACATTTGGATCTTGTTCAGGCATTTTTACCTTTTCTAATGACATATTTGGCATTATCTCTTCACCCCCGTTAAATTACAGATATGTGATTCTTCACTCTTAAACATTTTTTGTCTTTGAATTAATTCATCAAAATCAACCAACAATCCATCAAAATCAGGACCATCTACACAAGCAAATTTAATTTTGCCATCAACACTTACACGACAACATCCACACATTCCAGTTCCATCAATCATAATTGGATTTAATGAAACAGAAGTTTTAATGTTATGAGGTTTAGTAACACCAACAACAGCTTTCATCATTGGAACAGGCCCAATCGCAATCACTTCATCAATTGTTTCGCCTTTCTCAATTAAATCAGCTAAAACTTGTGTTACAAATCCTTTTTGTCCTAAAGACCCATCATCAGTTGTAATATATACATTCTTACAGAATTTTTTAAATTCATCAGCCATTAAAACATATTGTGCTTCACGTCCACCAATGATTACATCACATTCAACACCCATTTGAGCCAAAGCTCGTAATTGTGGGAATAATGGGGCACTTCCGACACCGCCAGCTACACCTACAACATGTTTTGATTGATGTAATTTTGTTGGTTCTCCTAAAGGTCCAACAAAATCAGTTAATTCATCACCTTCATTAAGCTTTGCTAATTGAGCTGTTGAATAACCAACAATTTGATAAATAATTGTAATTGTTTCTTTTTCTCTATCAAAATCAGCAATAGTCAATGGAATACGTTCTCCATCTTCACCAACTCTTAAAATAATAAATTGTCCTGGTTCACACTTTCTTGAAACATGAGGTGCGTGAACTTCCATCAATTCGACAACATCATTCAATTTTTCTTTACGTAATATCTTGTACATTCGCATCATCCCCTCTTTATAGTTAAAAGTGATTATATCACAGAGGTCTCCTTTTCGCAATATATCATACCTTTTCTTTCACATTCATCTTGACCATTTCCTAATAAATGGATATGATATTTAGGAAAAGGAGATAATTATGGATAGAAAACTTATATTTTTTGATATTGATGGAACATTATTAGATGAGGAAACTTTTACTGTTCCAGATTCTACACTTCAAGCTATTCAACAAGCTCAACAAAACGGTCACTTATGTTTTATCAATACTGGTCGTCCTATTTCTACAATTGATAAAGTCATTTCAGATATTCCTTTTGATGGATATATTTGTGGCTGTGGAACTTATATTGAATATCATGGAGAGCCTATTTTCCATGTTGAAATTCCTCAAGAAAAAAGACAAGCAATTATTACAAAATCATATGAATATCATATTGATAGTGCTTTAGAGGGAAGAGAAGCTGTTTATTTCCCAAATCACCCTGAACATCCTTTTGTTCAATTTGTTGAACAAAGATATCAACAACAAAATTTCCCAATTGCTCGTTATACAAGTGAAGATATTGTTAAATTTGATAAATTTGCATGCTGGTATCATGAGAAATCTAACATTGATGCTTTTAGAAAATTCCTTGAACCAGATTTTGATATTATTCAAAGAGATGTTGACTTCTTAGAAATTGTCCCTTTAGGATATTCTAAAGCTACCGGCATTCAATTCCTTGTAGATTATTTACATACAACGCTTGATAACACAATCAGTATTGGTGATTCTATGAATGATGTTTCAATGCTTGCATATACCAAAGAATCTGTTGCAATGGGAAACAGCAATCCTCAATTATTTGATATTGTAACTTATAAAACAACTGATATTAAAAATGATGGTATCTATAACGCCTTAAAACATTTTCATATTATTTAAAAAAATAGTCAAATTCAATATTATATAAGAACCTATCATTCAATAGTGGTAGGTTTTTGTATAAAAGAAAACATCATAACATCCAATCATTTCAAACAATTGACAAATATTATGAACTTTTAAAAACTTACGAATTAAATTCTGAACCTACCAACCAAACTCATAACTTCATTCATTCAAAATAAGAATACTTTAAAATATGATTCTAAACAAAAAGAAAAAGAACGTGGGGAGACGTTCTTTTTTTATTATAGACGATTATATGTTTAGGGAGAGGGGTCGCCTATAGTTTGTATTATTTGTCTTTTCTTAAGACACTTATAATATACAACGTTCATATGAATTTATTGTGAACAGTTTAATTATTTTTTAATTTCTCTAGTTTTCCTTCATGAATATTTAATTGAATATCCATACATTTTGCAAACTCTTGAGAGTGTGTAACAACAATCACACACTTGTTTTTCTCATGAGCTAACTTCATGAAAGTTTCAATGATTCCTATCGATGTTTCATGATCAAGATTACCAGTTGGTTCATCACATAAAATCAAATCGACATCCTTAGCCATTGCTCTAGCAATCGCAATTCTTTGTTGTTGTCCACCGGATAATTTACGTATATCACGATGACTCTCATCTTCATTTAATCCAAGTTCTTGTAAAATATCTAAAGCAAATTTCTTTTTATTGGGAACTTTAATTTTGGAAATAGTCATAGCACTTTCTACATTTTGAATAGCATTCATATACGTAATTAAATTATAAGATTGAAAAACAACAGAAACATCATTACGGCGATATTGTGTTAATCCAATTTTAGAAATATCCTTTCCTTTAAATAGTATTTTTCCTTCCTTAGGAGAATCCAATCCTCCTGCTAAAACCAATGATGTTGTTTTTCCACTTCCACTTGCACCAACAATAGCATACGTCTTGCCTTTTTCAAATTCATAACAAGCATCTTTTAAAATATTCACTTGTCTTGGTCCATCTTTATAATAATACGTCACATGATCAAAAGCTAAAACATTTTCTTCGTTCATCCTCTTAACCCTCCTTCTTAACCAAGATTTCTCTAGGTGATAATCTTAAAATATAAATTGACGGTAAGACAACTGATATTAAACAAATCGCACCTGTAATTTCAGCTAGTTGAATAACTGTTGATGAAGTCAGTGAAACATCTAGTTCACTATTTTCTGGTGATTGTATAGCTTGATTAAATAGATCATTTGGTTTTTGTTGTGTTGAAGATTGATTTGTATTTTGCTTATCTTCTGGTATATTCATAGTCATTTGTTTTTGATTATTTTGACTTGATTCAAGCATTGAACTCACAACATTAGAAACCATTTTACCAGTTCCTAACGAAATTACAAAAGCAATGGCAGCAATCAATAAAACCTCTATAAATTGTTGACATACGATTTTGAATTTAGATTGTCCTAATGATAAGAAAACACCAAATTCATAAAAACGACTACGCATTGTTAAAATTAAAATCAAACATAAAATAGCACTTCCAGCTCCAACAACAACCCACAAAAAGATAGTTGCAAATTCTTCCATATTTTCTAATGAAGAAATACTTCTTTGATAGATTTGATCATTAGCATCTAGTGTATATGTTTCAAAATCAATATCACTAGATGATTTTGCTAATGTTTTAAAAGCATCAATATGTTCTGGATCATCTAAATAATAAGTTGCACTTGATATTTCTGTTGTACTCTCATTTAATGTTTGTGCGACTGATAAATCAGTATAAATTTGATTGATTGGATTTTGACGATTACTCATCATTCCACCCATTTGACTACTTGTTTCAATTTCAAAAATACCTACAACTTTTAATTTCACACTGATTTCTTTATTATCAGAATTTGTTGTTGTGACTGTAAAAGTATCACCAACACTTAAATCATTATCGGTTGCCAAATTGGTTTCAATAACACAATTCTTTGTATTCGCATCTTCATTTGTTAATAAACGACCATTTTTTAAAACATAATTCTCATTTGTAAAATCACTTAAATGAGCCATTGTTGTATTTCCAACAACTGTAAAATCATTACTATCCATCATTTTCGGTGCATTGTCTCCATCAGGAAATTGACGATCATTTTGACTTGATGTTTCCTCTTGACTTGTTTTGACTGGATCAATATCATCACTCGTCACACCAATATTCATTGTATAATTATAACTTTCAACATATTTTAACCCTTTTAATTGATCTGCCATAGCAACTGTAATATTATTCATAACCTCATCCATAGCAGCACCTTTTTCCCTGTTCTTCATCATATTCATCATATTATACGATAAAGTCACTTCACTTCCTAAAGATTGTCTAACTTGATCCATTGATTTTGATGTTGCACTTTTAATAGAAAGACCAGCAATCACAAGATTCGCTATAACACACATCAAAACAAATAATAAAATTGTTTTGCCAAAATTCTTCTTAATACTTAACAACGCATTTTTAAACATTCCAATTCCTCCTTTACACATATATTTTAAATAAGCAATACTTTCAAACAATCAAAAAAATATGTGAAAATTAAGAAAAAAGCACCTTTATATCGGTAAAATTCATTATATCTTATATCTTAAAAGAGAAAACATGGAAACATAAACATACTATAAAAGAGAATGATTGATCATTCTCTTTTAATAAATATGTTTTTCTATCACTCTAGAATTTTCTTTTTTAGCTTCTTCTTCAAAATAACTAAAATATGTCCCTGGCGTAATGATACCATTCATATTCACAATATCAATACCAGATTTTCCAATAATACGATCAGCCAATAAAACACAATTGGTTGTCATAACAAAATAATATTTGAACTGTCCTTTTTTAAATTTATAAAACTTGGCATGTGTTCCTTTATATAGCCGACTTGCATAATCCTTTGCATCTTTATTTTCAAAACAAGGTGGAAACCATGGAATCAAATTCTTTTGAAATTCTTTGATAGTCTCTTCAATACGTTTTGTTTGATTCTCATCTAGTGATAAAGTATATGCAAAAATATGACTTGTTGAATCATCTAAGGAACAAAAAGGAATATAATCTTTCTTATCAGCAATAAAAACAACACCTTCTCCGATTGCTCCAAATAGATGTGTTGAAGCTTCATCATAAGCTCCATAAGCAATGACATGATCTCGATAACAAATATCTACATGTCCAATGGCGCCAAACCCATCTTTGCTGACATGAACAAAAACATCTATAGAAGAATCTTGATGAGTCATCATATTTTCTTCTTCAACTTCTAATTTTTCATTAATATATTCAACAACGATTCTTGGCATCAAAGCGACCATAAAGATAGGTAAAGATACACGAATTCTTCGTTTTAATGAATTTTTTCGATTTTCTGATAAAAGTTCTCTTATGGATTGACTCATATATTTGATTCCCAAATAAAAGATATATACACCAAAAATAAAAGTCATTTCTCTAGCATGAACGCGTGGTGAAAATAAAAACGTTATACCAATAATAAACATTACAACAGATGACAATAAAAAAGCAATTCTTCCAGACACTTTTTCTTTACGATAATACATATAAGTAATAAAATGTGACACGCCTGTTATACATATATACAAAGCAAAAATAATAACAACTAAGGATAATGGTAATTGTGGAAAGCATAAAAAGACAATTGCAAATATCATATGGATGATGAGTTGTAAAAAATCTTTTTTCTTTTCCATAAAAAATTGAACAAAACCATTTCCTGTATCTATTAGAATCAATAATCCTAAAAACACAACAATCATATACATAAAATAAGAAGAAAATGATAAAGCCAAAAAACTTATAAAAATAAATAACATTCCAATAAGGAATGTTAAAAAGAAATAAAACTTATTTTTCATTGAAACTGATCTTCCGTTCCAATTTGTTTGACATAAATTTCATTAGGAAGACAGACTATTGTTTTTGAACTTCCTTCTTTAATCCATCCTTGTTTTTCACAATCGTGATTTGGACACTCAACATTCACTGCATGATATTGATGATCCTTTACTTCTAATGAAAATTTCCCATAACTTCCTTCAAATGTATATGTTTTATTCACAGAAATATCAATACTCTCTATCAGTTCATTTTTATAATAAACACCCACAGTATCTTTACTTCCCTGCATCATATTAAAAATAAAATATCCAATCCCAATCACAACACACAAAACCACAATAACAATCAAATCTTTTTTCTTCATATTCATTTCCTTTCTGCCACTTTCTTTTCTTTATAAAAAGAAATCACTTTTAATACCCAATATAACAATAAACATCCTAATAAATTTAAAAACAAATCATCTATATCACCACTACCTATTCTCAAAACAACTTGTAATATTTCCACAATAGAAATCATCATAAACATAACACATAAAAACCATTGAAATCTATTTAACTTAATAAACAATGTTGGTAAAAAATAAGCCATAGGCATAAAAACAACAAAATTACCTAACAAATTTCTCAAAAGAGTCTCTAATGAAACAATATTATTTTGATAACCATGAATAAATAATTGAATTGTTTCAAACAAATCCAAATTGACACTATATTGCCAATACTCTTCAAATGATAAATTCTTTGTTAATGTTTGACGACCAAAGTCAGGATCTAAAAACAAAACATATATCAAATCAAAACAATAAATAAGAAATAAAATCCAACAAACAATCTTTTTTCCTTTCCTTTTTTTCTCTTGATTTTGATGATTGAAATAAAAATATGCAAATCCAATAATTGAAAGCATTTGTATTAAGACAATAATCATCTTTTGAATAAGAGATAAACTTATTTTTAAAACAAATAAATCAACTAATGGAACAATAAAACTAAGTAATACACATATAAAAAATACACTGTAAATATATTTTATTTTCTTTTTCATACTCCTATGGTAAAGGAGAGAGAAAAATAAGTCAACAAGTTTATAAATGTTTCTTTTATTCTAAAGTTGGGTGGTGTATAATATAAATAGATTAAGAATATGATTTAATAAGGAGGAAAATAAAAAATGATTAAAATCATGTTAGCATGTAGTGCAGGTATGTCAACGAGCTTACTTGTTACTCGTATGGAAAAAGCTGCCAATGAAAGAGGTTTAGAAGCTAAAATTTGGGCTGTTAGTGAAACTGCTTTAACAACTGAATATGCTGCTGATCCATGTGATGTTTTACTAATTGGGCCTCAAGTTCGTTTCCGTTTAAATTCAATTAAAGAACAAACAAAAGGTGAAGTTCCTGTAGAAGTTATTGATATGCGTACTTATGGAATGATGGATGGAGCTAAAGTTTTAGACCAAGCATTAAAAATGTATGAAGATTGGAAAAACAAATAAATCCCCTAAAGAAGAGGCTGTAACGAATAAGTAGTTTTTTGACTGCTTAGGACGTTCAGTCCTTTTTTTCTTTTATATAAAAAAGCACAAGGTAGTATTCTTC
>UPXV01000009.1 GCA_900538465.1 uncultured Erysipelotrichaceae bacterium | reverse complement strand
TTAAGATTTTTGATATTGAGAATGAAAAAGATGTTTTGGATATATTGTCTTAAAATGATGAATCAAATGTAGGTCAGATAAAAAATATTTGACCTACATTTTTTGAAAATATAAATAAGAATTTTTGATATTGTTAAATTCTATTTTTGAAATAAACGTATCTTTGTTAAATTATAAAGAAATAATAAAGAGTCAAAGACAAAAATGCTTTATTTATGTTATGATAATATTAAATCAAAAGAAAAAGAGGTAATAATATGATACATTTTGAGAGAGAAGTTATTGATCCTAAACTCATTAATGAAATGTTAAAATATTTTGATCATGTGCATTTAGGCGTTCATGATGATGATGGATATCCATATGTTGTTCCATTAAATTTTGGATATGAAATAAAGAATGATAAACTTTATGTTTATACACATTTTATGAAAAGAGGGCATAAACTTGATTTAATAAGAAAGAATCCTAGAGTTTGTTTGCAATTTAGTCTTTTTCATGATTTTCCAGATTGCCCTTATAAAGGACATCGTCATGATTATCGTTCAGTCATTGCAAAAGGAGTCATAAGAATCATTGATGCGAATGAAGATTATGAAATATACCAAAAAGGTTATAATTTGCTTTATACATGTAATCATCGTGAAATTGTTCCTTTAGAAAGTCGCCATCCATTACCAGCTATGTATATTGGAGAAATTGTTTGTGATATGAAAAATGTGACAGCAAAATCTGAATTTCCTCTAAGAACAAAAGATGATGTACCATTTATGGATGTTTATTCACTTCCAAAAGATGATACGCCTTTTGATATCAGTGATATTATTGAAAGAAATAAAAAGGAGTGAAGAAGAATGTTTTGTGATTATCATACACATACTGAATTTAGTGATGATTCGACATATGATATGGAAGAATGTGTAAAAGATGCAATAAAAATAAATATGAAAGAAATATGCTTTTGTGATCATGTCGATTATGGAATAAAAAAAGATTGGGGTGAAGACAATCCTAATCATTTGGCTTTAAATGTTGATTATCCACGCTATTTCCAAAAGATTAAAACTTTACAAGATCAATATAAAAATCAAATTATGATAAAAAAGGGATTAGAATTTGGTATTCAAAAACATACAATTGAAAACTTTGAAAAACTTTATCAACAATATGATTTGGATTTTGTCATTTTATCTATACATCAAGTTGATAATAAAGAATTCTGGAATTACGATTTTCAAAACGGAAAAACGGAAAAAGAATATTATACAGCATATTATCAAGAAATGTATGATGTCGTTAGAAATTTCCATCATTACAGTGTTTTAGGACATATGGATATGTTAAAACGATATGATGATAAAGATGGATATGATGCTTTTAACAATCACAAAGAAATCATTACGAAGATATTAAAATATGTTATTAAGAATGGAAAAGGGATAGAATTAAATACATCTTTTATACGTTATGGGTTAGATGATTTTATGCCAAGCCTTCAAATCTTAAAATTATATTTTGATTTAGGAGGACGCATTTTAACAATTGGAAGTGATTCACATCAACCATCTGATTTAATAAATTCCCAAATTGAAAATCTCAAAGAAGATTTAAAAAAGATTGGTTTTGAACAATTTTGTACTTTTGAACATATGCAACCGATTTTTCATAAATTATAGAATCAGTGAAGTTCGCTTCGCTTTTTCTTTTCTTTCAAAATGTTTTGTGGCATAATAATAATGTTGAAAAAGGGAGATGTAAGAATATGTCTAATATCTATGAAGAAGCATTAGCTTTACATGAAAAAACAAAAGGAAAATTAGAAGTTCAATTAAAAGTTCCATTAAATGAAAGTCATGATCTTTCACTTGCTTATACACCTGGCGTTGCTGAGCCATGTCGTCAAATTGCTAAAAATAAAGATGATGTTTATAAATATACATGGAAACAAAATAGTGTTGCTGTGGTAAGTGATGGAACAGCAGTTTTAGGTTTAGGTGACATTGGTCCAGAAGCTGCAATGCCAGTTATGGAAGGAAAATCAATTCTTTTTAAGAAATTTGGGAATATTGATGCTGTACCTATTTGTTTGGATACTAAAGATCCAAAAGAAATTGTTCAAATTGTTAAAGCCATTGCTCCCACATTTGGAGGAATTAATTTAGAGGATATCAGTGCACCTCGTTGTGTTGAAATTGAAAGTACATTGATTAAAGAATTGGATATTCCTGTATTCCATGATGATCAACACGGAACTGCAATTGTAGTGACTGCAGGGCTATTAAACGCTTTAAAAGTTGTTGGTAAAAAAGTAGAAGATATTACAGTTGTTGTCAGTGGAACAGGAGCTGCGGGAAGTTCAATTATTAAAATGATTCATGCTTTAGGTGTTAAAGACATTTATGGATTTAATATCAATGGAATTGTTACAAAAGAAGATTATGAACAATATGACTTTTTAACACAAGAGTTAACTGAAATCACGAATCGTCAGGCAAAACGTATGACAATGGCAGAAGCTTTAAAGGAAGCAGATGTCTTTATTGGTGTTTCTGCACCTGGTTTATTAACTCAAGACATGGTTAGAGGTATGAAAGAAAAACCTATTGTTTTTGCTATGGCGAATCCAGAACCTGAAATTCAATATGAAGATGCTATTGAAGCAGGGGTAGCTGTTATGGGAACAGGTCGTTCAGATTTCCCAAATCAAATTAATAATGTTTTGGCTTTCCCAGGTTTATTTAGGGGTGCATTAGATGTTCGTGCTAGAAAGATTAGTGAAGGAATGAAATTAGCTGCAGCAAAAGGATTGGCTTCACTTGTAAGTGACGATGAATTATCACCAACATATGTGATTCCTAATGCTTTAGATCCACGTGTTGCAAAAGTTGTTGCTGAAGCAGTCGCAAAACAGGCACAAGAAGAAGGACTTGCAAGAATTTAGACACTTATATGTGTCTTTTTCTTTTTATCAAAATGTGTTATCATGTTTTTGCAAAGATAAAAACACAGTGTATAGTTTTATACAGATACGGTTGGTAGTCCGTACGTGAGTTTTACTCATAAGTAACCTTCCTCCTTAGGTCGTCCATTCTTTGTCTATGATTATTTTAAGGAGGATGTATTATGGACAAAATATCAGTGATATTGACGATTTATTTTGAAAATCCTTTCTGGGTTGGAGTGATTGAAAGGATCATGGATGGAGAATTAATGGTTGCTAAAATTGTTTTTGGCAATGAACCAAAAGATTATGAGATCTATGACTATATTTTCAAATATTATAGTCAATTACAATGGAGTCCACCTGTTTCATTGAATGTTAAAGCAAAACATGTTAATCCCAAAAGATTACAACGTCTTGTGAAACAACAAACAAAAAATGTAGGGATTGCAACAAAATCTCAATTAGCTTTACAAAAACAACGAGAATTAAAAAAACAATTGCATCAGCAATTCAAACATCAAGTTAAAGAGATGAGTGCAAAAAAACGTTATGAAATGAAACAACAAAAGAAAAAAATGAAGCATAGAGGAAAATAATTTTCTCTATGTTTTATTTTATTGACAAATACATACTACAGATGTAGTATGATAGTAGAGAGACTACAATTGTAGGAGGTGAAACTATGCAAAAGTTATCTGACGCTGAATTATCAGTGATGGAAGTTTTATGGAGTGGTCATGAATTTGTATTGGGTGAACTAGTTGATGCATTAAAGACAAAAAATCAATGGAGTAGAAACACTGTTCATACATATTTAACCAGAATGGAGAAGAAGAATTTAGTAAAGATTGATAGAAATCAAGAACCACATCGTTATTGTTATATTTTGACTAAAGATGATTATTTAAAAGGGGAAAGAAGTCATTTATTGAATAAAGTTTATCAAGGATCTGTTACAGATTTAATGAGTGCTTTTTTGAAAGATTCAAAAATAACTCCTGAAGAAAAAGAAAAATTAAATAAAATTCTTGATGAAATGGAGGTTTAGTTATGACGAATATTTGGGGATTTCTAATTCAAACCATAGAAGTTTCTATTGTGGCAATAATTTTATTATTTTTAAAAAAATTATTTCAAGATAAATTATCACCAAGATGGCAATATGGTGTTTGGAGCGTTTTCCTTTTGTCTTTATTGATTCCAACAGGTTTGTTTGGTTTTGCACTTTTTCCTTCGTTACGTATTTTTATCGAAGCAATAAAGACAATGATTGAAAGACTGTTGCAATCATCATATACCGATATTTATCTTCCAATTAAAAATAATATAGTCTTTCCATTTATTGTTGATATACCTAGAAGTATTACGGATTTTTTGTTTGTTATCTATGTGGGTGGGGTTCTCTTTTGGTTAATAAGATACTTTATTCAATATTTCCATCTTAAAAAATTGCTGTTACGTTATGGTGAAGTACCAAATGAAGATGTGATTTGCCAAATAGATAGAATTATGAAAATTTATCATTTTTCACCTTGTCAAACAATTGTTTTTAATGGTATGCCTTCTGCATTTGTCTTCGGTGTTTTGCAGCCTATTTTTGTCTTGCCTAGTCAAGAATTATTAGATGATAAAATTATTTTACATGAACTATTACATTTGAAATATAGAGACTCATTACATTGTGTTGTATGGTCTTGTTTAAGATGTCTTCATTGGTGTAATCCATTTTTACAATATGTTTTTAATCAAATCAATAATGATATGGAAAGTTTATGTGATCAAAGAGTATTAGAAAGATTGGAAGGGGAACAAAGAAGAGATTATGGGAAAATATTGCTTGCTATGACGAATGAAAAATATCCGCATGCTTTTGGAACCACCTCTCTTTCTAATGGCACACAAAATATTAAAAAACGAATTGAAGCTATTGTGCGATTTAAAAAATATCCACAAGGTATGACAATTGTTTCTTTGTGTATATGTGTTTTATTAGCGCCATTATCATTGGGATATTTTCGTTCTTATTCTTTAATAGGAAATCCATACGATTATAATAGTTTTTCATATCAAATTTCTTTTGCTTCAGCAAGAATTATAGAATATCGAACAATGGCTGGAGCTATTGATACTTATGCAAAAGGAATTTTATCAAATGATGAACAGTTTTTATTATCAGTTCTACCACAAAAATACTATCCAAATTATCAAAATGAATTACGTAAAAGACCAGATGGAGTTATTTCTAATCTTCCTAATTATTTATATGATGTTATTCATTTAGAAAAAATAAATTCTCATGAATACCATGCAAAATTATGTTTCTATAATAAAAATGAGAATATTGATATAGAAAATAATCGTGTTATTGCTCATTATGTCATGATTCCAATTCAGATTATAAAAGAACGAGGTTGGAAAGTAAAACAAATAGGAAATGTTTTGAGTGGTGATGCAAATTATATAGAAACACATATGAATAGTGAAATTTATGAAATTCCTGTTTATAAAGTTATCTCACTTCCTTGTCAAAGTGGACGAATTAATATCATTATGAGAAATGGTTATCAAGTTAATAGTAATGATCGTACCCAAATGTCTTCGATTCATTCTTTTGAGTTAAGACAGCAAGCTCAATTCAATAGTGGTTATCAGTATATAGAAGTAAGTTATCAAAATACACAACCGTCTCAAGTTCAAGAAGATATTGAATATATTTATATGAGTATCAAAAATTTAGATCATATTGATGACAATATTGAATTTGAATCTAAGGATTTATCAAAAAATAATACGAGTGGTTTTTCTTCTAATGAAGAAAGCAATATGTTTGTAAGAATGTGCAGTCAAATAGATAAGAATTTAAAACTTCAACATGTTTCATCTTATTATGACATCAATAAAGTGAATCTACCAAAAGCATATGCTTTACGAATAGTCATTGACGGAAAAGAGGAAATTATCAAAATAAATGTGGAAGATGGTGAGTGGTATGAAGCAAAATAACTATGTTTCAACAATTTATAAAATTGCATTCGCTCAATTCTTTATTTTGTTTAATTTGAATATAAATACAATCAATCTTCTTCCTAATTGGGTAGGATATTACCTTTTTCATAAAGCTCTTCCAGTTATTGGAGAATATGAGGAGAGTGCAAAATTATTAAGACCTTTTACTTTTATATTAGGAATATATGAAATGATTGTGTGGGTTCTTCAAATTATTAATATTTCTTTAGAATCCTATACGATATTACAAGTGATTATTGGCGTTATCTCTATCTATTTTCAATTTCAATTATTAACAAATATTTCAGATATTGCCTACTCTCATCATTTTGATACATTTGCAAAGCGTTTTAAAACGTTAAGGACAATGAGTGTGATTTCTGTAACGTTCGCTTCTCTTCCCATTGATTGGTCAATGATAAAATATATGAATCTTGTTATTGGATTGTTTGGAATAATGGTTATGATTTGGCTGTGTTTTGTTTTGGTACAATATGCAAACGCAGAAAAAGAATATAAAAAAGAGCTGGCAAATTAATGCCAGTTCTTTTAATACATTGCAGGAGCACCCATTGCAGGAGCAACAGATGTATCTTCTTTGATTGGAGCTACACCAGCTTCAGTTGTAATAAACAAGGCAGAAATACTTGCAGCATTTAATAAAGCACTACGAGTGACTTTGGTAGGATCAATAATACCTTTATCAAACATATCTACCCATTCACCATTTTTAGCATCAAAACCTTGACCATATTGAACTTTCATTTGTTGTTCAACAATTTCATCACTGTTAAATCCAGCATTTTCAGCAATTTGTCCCATTGGTGCAAGTAAAGCATCTAAGACAGTTTTAATACCTTTTTGTTTATCAACATTATCATCTTTTAATTGATCTTTTAAAGCAACATAAGCATTAACTAATGTAACACCACCACCCATAACGATTCCTTCGCTAACAGCAGCTTTTGTTGCATTTAAAGCATCTTCAATTCTTAATTTCTTTTCTTTTAATTCAGATTCAGTGGCACCACCAACTTTAATAATTGCCACACCATTACTTAATTTACCTAATCTTTCAGCATAATTTTTCTTATCATAATCACTCTTTGTATTATTCATTTGTTGAGTGATTTCATGAATACGCGCATCAATTGCGGCTTTTTCTCCAGCTCCACCAATCATTGTTGTATGATCTTTTGTGATATGAATTTTCTTAGCTGAACCCAAATCTTCAATTTGCATATCTTTTAAATTCATATTTAAATCTTTGTTGAAGAATTTTGCATTTGTTAAAATGGCAATATCTTGTAAGATTTCTTTTTGATTATCACCAAATCCAGGAGCTTTTGTAGCCACAACATTGAATGTTCCTCTTAATTTATTGACAACCAATGTCGAAATAACTTCTTGTTCAAAATCATCTGCAATCAATAACAATGGTTTATTAGATTGCATAACTTGTTCTAGAATTGGTAGGATTTCTTGAATTGTGTTGATTTTTTGATCAGTTACCATAATTAATGGGTTATCTAAATCAACAGTCATTTTTTCTCTATCTGAAACCATGTATGGAGAAACGTAACCTTTATCATATTGCATACCTTCAGCAACTTCTAATTCAGTATCAAAGCTATTTGATTCATCAACACTGATAACACCATCACGTCCAACTTTTTCCATGGCTTTTGCAATGATTTTTCCAATGTCTTGATCACCTGCAGAAATTGTTGCAACACTTTCAATATCATTGCTTGTTTCTACGATGTGTGATTTATCTAAAATGTACTTTGCAACTTCCTTACTTGCATAATCGATACCTTCACGCATTAAAACAGGATTTGCACCTTTTTCAACAGCTTTTAAACCGCTTTGAATCATACTTTGAGCCAAGATTGTCGCAGTCGTTGTTCCATCACCAGCAACATCATTTGTTTTATTGGCCACTTCATAAACTAATTTAGCACCCATATTTTCAAAAGCATCTTCTAATTCAATTTCTTTTGCAATAGAAACACCATCATTTGTAATTAATGGAGAACCATATCCTTTATCCAAAACAACATTACGTCCTTTAGGACCAATTGTTACTTTTACTGCATCAGCCAAAGTATTGACACCATTTAACATTGCATCTCTGACATCTTTAGAAAAACGAATTTCTTTACTCATTTTGTATTCCTCCTATTCAATAATAGCCAAAATATCTTCTTCTTTTAAAATCATATATTCAGTTTCATCTTCTTTAAATTTAGTTCCTGAATATTCTTTAAAAATAACATTCATTCCTTCTTTTAAATGTTCATCACATTGAGCTCCCACAGCAACCACTGTTGCTTGATTGCTCGCTTGTTCCAATTGAGTCGTTAAAATAATTCCACTAGCAGTCTGACTTTCTGCTTTTTCTTTTTTTAAAATCACATAATCATGTAATGGTTTTAACATTTTTGAATCCTCCTTTATATTTAGCACTCGCAATCTTTGATTGCTAACACTGTTAATTATAATCTCATATGTGAACTGAATATGAACATTTAGCACTTACAAAAAGAAAGTGCTAAATAACTTTATTTTCTATAAAAGAGTGAGTATAATAAAAGAAAGTAGGTGAGAAAATGCAAAAAAGACAAGAAGTGATTGATTATTGTTTAACATTTAAAAATGTTTATGAAGATTATCCTTTTCGTGATCCTAATTGGACATGCATACGTCATTTAGAAAATAAAAAAGTCTTTGCATGGATTTATGAAAGACAAGGACATATTTGGGTTAATGTCAAAGGAAGCAAGGGATGGCTAGATTTTTTTAGAGAAAAGTATGAATCAGTTGTTCCTGGTTATCATTTAAGTAAAGAACATTGGAATTCTATGATTTTAGATGGAACTATTGCTTTAGAAGATATTCATGCTATGATTCAAGAAAGTTATGATTCAACCCTTCCTAAAAAATACCGTGAATAATTGTTTTATTCATCTATTATCGTTATAATAGATGTGGGAGGCATCAATCTATGACTAAAAAGAAAATCGTTTTGTAACGGTTTATGAACAGAAATTCTTGTAGATAAAAAAACAGGAGTCAATTATTTGTTTCATCAAAGTGGCAATGGTGGAGGGTTAACAGTTTTAGTAGATTGTGAAGGTCGTCCCATCATTACGAGCATTTATCCAGATGTAGAGTAGAGAAAGGAGATTATATGAAAGCTATTTTTAATCATTGTAATATTAATGTTACAGATTTGAAAAAGAGTATTGCTTTTTATAAAGAAGCATTAGGTTTAGAAGTTGTTAAAGAAAAAGAAGCCAGTGATGGAAGTTTTAAACTCGTTTATTTAAGTGATGGTGTTTCACCATTTTCTTTAGAATTAACTTGGTTAAAAGATCATCCTCAATCTTATGAATTAGGTGAAAATGAAAGTCATATTTGTTTGACTGTTGATGACTATGAAAAAGCTCATCAATTACATCAAGAAATGGGATGTATTTGTTTTGAAAATGAAGCAATGGGCTTATATTTTATTCACGATCCTGATGATTATTGGTTTGAAATCATTCCTAGTAAGTAATACATTTGTTGTATTACTTCTTTTTTTATTGACAATATCGTTTAACGATAATATACTGAAAGTGAAGATAATATCGTTATACGATATAAAGGAGGGTGAAAAAATGCCAAGAGTTCAATTGAAGACATTAACTGAACAAATGTATTATGTTTTATTAGCCCTTCAACATGTTCGTTGTGGTTCGGAAATTTCGCAATATGTTGAAGAATTAACCAATCAACGTATAAAACTTGGACCAGGAACTCTTTATGCTATTCTTTCTAAGTTTGAGGAAGAACAATTGATTGAAGAAGTCAAATGTGAAGGACGTAAGCGCAGTTATGTGATGACACATAAAGGAAAAAATATGTTTGATGAGGAGTATCAAAGATTATTGCTAATGATAGAAGATACCAAGAGGGAATATCATCAATGATAGAAAGAGGGGATTTTTATGAAGAAGTATTTTAATTTGACTGGGTTTTATCCATTTGAAAGAAAGCAATTTGAAGATTTTTTAAATGATATGGCAAAAAAAGGATATCATTTAAAAAAATTTAATAGTTTCTTTAGTGAATATGAAGAAAAAACTGATGATATTTATTATCATGTTGCCATTCATGGCAGTAATAAGTATTTCTTTGAAGATGAATTGAAAGATAAAGAATATATTGCGTTTTTTAAAGACAATGGCTATGAATTTATTGATAAGCAAGGTATATTTTATGTGTTTGCATCGCATGATAAGCATTCTATCTATACGGATGAACAAATTGATGAAGATGTTATTTATAAACAAAGTCAAAAATCGTTTCGTGGTTTTCTAATTGCTGTGATTACTTTTATTCTTTTGGGCTTTTTAACACCGGATTATGTGATTCATTTTGATAATTTATTATCTACTCATGATATTGTTTTTGTCTTTAGCTTCTGGGTGTGGTTAATGATCATTATGGGTATTGGATGTCAATATATTTATTATTTTTTTAAAAAAGAATGTCATTATTCTTATTATGTGTGCTTACTTAGAAATTTTATGATTTCTTTTGCATGGTTACAATTAATTGTAGGCAGTGTATTTTTTACGAGACATTTCGTCATGATTCCTATCTTTATCCTTTTAGGATGTATATGTGTTTCATTTATAGCAATTTTATTTTCTTATTCTCAAAAAAATCCAATTCTTTTTCAAAAAAACGTTTTACTGGTTTATATAATTTGTTTGTGTTTAGGAAGCGTTGTTTTTATAAAAGATTTTTCTATAAAATATACTTCTTTTAATTCAACTTATTTTCAAGATTATATAATTAGTTACGATAGTCATTCTATCGTCTTAGATTATTATGAATATGCAAAAGATGATAATCAAATCAAATATGTTTCTTCTGTTTATCCTGATAAGAGCTTGGATATTTTAAATCTTTATCTTCAAGACCACTATACTAAATATCAAAAGAATCAAGTGAATGGATATTATGTTTATCAAACACCAATTTCTACAATCATTTATAAGAATCATCAATTCATAGAAATTAATAAAATAGACAATCAAAAATTAAAACAAGTATTGGATAATTTAAATTGGTAAAAAAAAGAGATCTAAAAGATCTCAAAAGTTTCGTCTCTATGATGAACCGGGATGATATAAGCTTGGTAAGGATTATCAAGCTTTTCTTTTTGTAATTGTTCACTAATTGTATAATCTCCAAAATAGTGAATAGGCATAATATATTTTGCTTTCACATGTTTTAAGAAATATTGTAAACCAAGTAAATAACTGTCTTCTTGTCTTTTATCAACAACAACAAAAGCCAAATCAATAGGTTGCTGAATAGAATTGATTTCTTGCTGATAGGTGATTTTTTGCCAATGATTGTCTTTGTCTGGTTCACCATCCCAATGCCACCAGTTTAAATCACCTGCAAAATAAATTGTTTGATTTTCAACTTCTACTAAGAAAGCACAGCCTTCATCAGTAGATAGTAAAGTTTTGACTTTGATATCATCAAAAATATATTCTTGATGAACATCAACATAATTGGCCTCATACTTATGACGTAAAGTATCAGAAAGAATATATGTGATATGAGGATGATGAATTTTAAAGATATCTGGATTATAATGATCAAAGTGACGATGTGAGACAAAGACATAGAGTGGCTTATCCTGATTGAGTTGAAGTTCTCCTTGATAATAATCAAAGAGAAGAAGATGTTGATCTAACTCAACAAGACTTCCACTATGAAAGTAATGTGTAACTAACATATAAAAAAAGATAACATGAAAATCATGTTATTCTTCTTCTCCATCATCATAATTAGAAACATTATGGAAAATTTGATCGACATCATCACAATCATTTAATAAATCCATTAATCTTTCAAATAACATCATATCATCACCTTCAAGTTCTACATAGTCTTGAGGTGTTGTTGTAATGTCATCAACATCAAATTCTACATCAGCTTTTGCAGCTTCAATAGCAGTTTTGATTTTATTTAAATCTGTTGGTTCACCAGTTACTTTAATACGTCCATCTTCTAAAGTTGTAATATCTTTAGCGTCAACTTCACCCATGATTAAAGCATCTAATGCTTCTTCTTCACTCATCCCACCAAAAATAACAGTACTTTCTACATCATATAAATAAGCAACAGAACCTTCTGCTCCTAATTTAGATTTTGATTTTGTAAATGCTGGACGCACTTGAGAAATTGTACGGTTGATATTATCAGTTAAACATTTGACGATAAGTGTAGAGTTTCCTGGACCAAATCCTTCAAATTGAATTGGATCGTAATTTTCAGTGGCACCACTTTTCACCTTATCAATAGCACGTTTAATAACATCAGCAGGAACTTGATCTTTCTTTGCTTTTTCAATCAAACGTCTTAATGTTAAGTTTCCATCTGGTTCAGGCCCACCAGCTTTCGCTGCTAAATAAATTTCTTTCCCATAACGAGAATAAACTTTGGCTTTTTTTGCTGCAGTTTTGGCCATAGCCACCTTACGCACTTCGTGTGCTCTACCCATTTGTAATTCCTCCTTTTAAAATTCCTTCTGTATTATAAACATTTTTTGATGATTTTTCAATAAAAAATGGTATAATCGTTGTATTTCGTATAAAATAGTGATAGAGGTGAATGGATATGCATAGAATTGTGATTGTAGGAGCAGGGGCTTCGGGTGTCTATCTTTCAATATTATTAAAGCAAAAGATTGATAATTTAGAAGTGATTGTTTTAGAACAAAACAAAACATCTTTAAAGAAAGTTTTAGCAACAGGAAATGGCCGTTGTAATCTGTCTCATCGTAATATTGAAAAAACATGTTATCAAAGTGACGGATTAGAAATTGTTGAAAAGATTGTTCATTCATTTGATATGCAAGAAAAAATGAATGAATTAGGGTTATACTGTATTTATCAAGGTGATTTGTTATATCCTAAAAGTGAACAAGCTTTATCAGTAAAACAAATCTTGATGCAAAGAGCTGAAGAATTAGGCGTTTTGTTTTTTTATGAACAAGAAGTGCTTTCTATTGATTATACATCACAATATGTTATTAAGACCAATCATCAAAGTTTTAAAGCGGATGGTGTTGTCTTTGCGATGGGAAGTGAGGCAGGGAAACTATCAGGAGTCAATATGTCACGTTATGATATTTTAAAAAAACTTCATTTACATGTTGTTGACTCTATGCCTTCGCTTGTTCAATTCAATACCTCACCAGTTTTTAAACAATTCAAAGGAGTGAGAGTAAAAGGAACTTTTTCTTTGTTAGAAAAAGGAAAATGTATCCATCAAGAAAAAGGTGAATTGTTATTTACTGACTATGGTGTTAGTGGAATTGCTGTGATGCAATTATCGGCATATTATCAAAATGGACATCAATATCAGCTCTCAATTGACTTTTTTGATGAAGAAGATGAAAAGAAATTGTACCAAGATATTGAACTTCGTCTCAAGAAAGGCTATAATCATTTTTACGATGGTTTGATTCATCAAAAGATTGCTCAATATTTTGAGACTTTACCACATCAAAAGGCTTCACAAATCGTGCGCTTATTAAAAGATTTTCGTATCGATGTTAAAGGTGTTCGTGATTTTACAACAGCGCAAGTCATGAAGGGTGGTTTATCTTTTTTAGAAGTTGATGAAAACCTACAAATTCAAAAATATCCACATATGTATGCAATAGGAGAAATCTTAAATGTAGCAGGTTTATGTGGGGGCTATAATTTGCATTTTGCATTTGCAAGTGCTTATTGTGTAGCTTGTGCAATGGAGAGGGAATGGAATGTTAAGAATACATAATGTCAAAGTGAAACTTGGACAAACGAATTATCGAAAAATTGTTTCGCAAGTTTTAAATATGAGAGAAAAAGAAATCCATCAAGTCAAATTGTCTAAACAATCAGTAGATGCCAGAAGACAAAAAGTGCATTGGATTTGTAGTTTTGATTTTACAGTTGATGATGAAGAACAATGCTTAAAACTGCATCCAACTTTACAAAAAGTCAAACCGTATCATTATGAATATTTACCTGCGAATGATAAAAAAGTGGTTGTGGTTGGAAATGGACCAGCAGGATTGTTTTGTGCTTATGTTTTGGCACAAGTTGGTCAACAAGTGATTGTTGTGGAACGTGGAAAGAAAGTAGAAGAAAGAGTTAAAGATGTTGAAACTCTTTTTGAAAAGGGAATTTTGAATCCCCAAAGTAATATTGCTTTTGGAGAAGGTGGGGCAGGAACTTTCTCAGATGGAAAATTAACAACGGGTATTAAAAATCACCGTTTGCTATATATTTTAGAAACGTTTGTTAAACATGGTGCACCTGATGATATTCTTTATTTATCAAAACCACATATTGGAACTGATTATTTAAGACAAGTTCTCATCAATATGCGTCAAGATATGCAACAAAAAGGTGTACAATTCATGTTTGAAACACAATTTATTGATTTCTTTGAAGACAATAATAAGAAAAAAGTGATCGTTCAAACGCCAAAAGGAAAAGAAGAGATTGAAGCTGATGCTTTGGTTTTGGCAATTGGACATAGTGCAAGAGATACTTATCAAATGTTATATGAAAAAGGTTTGTCAATGGAACCAAAAGCTTTTGCAGTTGGTGTAAGAATTGAGCAATCTCAAGCTTTCATCAATCAAATTCAATACAAAGCAAGTGCGACTTCTCCTTATTTGAAGGCTGCTTCATATAAGTTGGCTGTCCAAACTAGTGAAAAACGAGGTGTTTATACATTCTGTATGTGTCCTGGTGGCGTTATTGTTCCATCAATGCATGAAGAAGGAACACTTTGTGTCAATGGAATGAGTTATTATCAGCGAGATGGCAAAAATGCCAATAGTGCTATTTTGGTAAATGTTAATCCAAGTGATTTTGCAAGTGATCATCCATTGGCAGGAATTGATTTTCAAAGAGAATTAGAGAAAAAGGCTTTTGAATTAGGTGGAGGAAACTATCATGCACCTGTACAATTGGTTCGTGATTATTATGAGGGTGTTGTTACATCATCTGCTCAAGATGTTGTTCCAACATATTCACCTGGATATCAATTTGCTGATTTGAATCAATTATTTCCTGATTTTATCAATCGCAATTTAAAAGAAGGATTATTATTGATGAATCAAAAAATGCCTGGTTTTATTCAGGATGATACGCTTATAACGGGAGTAGAGTCAAGAAGTAGTGCACCCGTGCGTATATTACGTAAAGAAAATTATCAGTCGACTTTCAAAGATGTTTATCCAATCGGGGAAGGTGCTGGATATGCTGGAGGAATTATGTCGGCTGCTGTAGATGGGATGATGTGTGCAGAAATGATTTTAAGGGAGGATCACAATGGAAGCTGTTGATTTTCATAAGGATAAAAGGAAAAAATCTTTTTCTCCTACACGAAGAATTGCATTTAGTTTTTTTATGGTTATTTTAATTGGTTCATATTTGTTAACACTTTCTATAGCTAATCAAGGAAAAGGGATTCCTTATTTGGATCATTTATTTATAGCAACTTCTGCAACTTGTGTGACAGGACTTGTTCCTATTGTTGTTGCAGATCAATATACTGTTTTTGGTCAATTGGTTATTTTGGCATTGATTCAAATTGGAGGGCTTGGTTTTTTAACTCTTTTAAATATGATGTTAGTTGCCTTGAAAAAGAAGTTATCATATACCAATAAAATTGTTATGCAAGAAGCATTGAATCAAAGTTCAATGAGAGCTATGGGAATTTATATCAAAAGAGTTATTAAATATACTGCCTTTTTTGAATTGATGGGAGCTATTTTATTAAGTTTTGTCTTTATTCCTCAATTTGGAGTGGGCAAAGGAATTTATTATTCATTATTTCATTCTATTTCCGCTTTTTGTAATGCTGGTTTTGATATTTTAGGTGCGAACTCATTAATTGGATATCAAACGAATGTTTTGGTTAATCTGGTTGTGGCTGGATTAATTATTGCTGGTGGACTTGGTTTCGTTGTATGGGTTGATATTCGTACATCATGGCAAAAATATAAAGAAAACTTTAAAGTCTTTAAATTAAGAAGATTTATTGCTTCTTTATCATTACATACAAAAATTGTTTTGATTGTGACAACGTTTTTATTGGTTGTTGGAACAATTTTGATTTTGGCATTAGAATTTGATAATGCAAGTACAATTGGTCATTTAAATTGGCCTGATAAAGTTTTGGCAAGTTTCTTCCAATCAACAACATTAAGAACGGCTGGATTTGCAACTGTTGATATTGGTGCATTGCATGACTCTACAAAACTCATTATGTCCATGTTTATGTTTATTGGTGGTTCTCCTGCTGGTACAGCTGGAGGGATTAAGACAGTCACATTTGCGATTATGATTTTATATATCTTATCTCTTGTTAAAGGGAGTGATCGTATTCATGTCATGAAACGTTCTATTAGTGAGCAAGTGGTTAAACGTTCTTTAACAATTGCTTTGATTAGTTTCTTTATTTGTATTGGTGGCTTGATATGTCTTGCGATTAGTGAAAATATGTCATTTATTGATTTGGTTTTTGAAGTTTTCTCAGCATTCGCCACTGTTGGATTAACTGCAGGAGTGACACCACTCTTGACAAGTGTCGGAAAAGTTGTCATTATTATGTTGATGTACATTGGCCGTATTGGACCAATTACAATGGTACTTGTCTTTGCAAAAAAATATAGTCAAACGAAAGGAAAAGACATCGTATATCCTCAATCTGATGTCTTGATAGGTTAGGTTTATGAAGAATAGACAATATGTTGTTTTAGGATTAGGTGTTTTTGGTTCAACAATTACCAAAACATTATCTCAATTTGGCTGTGAGGTGCTGGCAATTGATAAAGATCCTGAATGTGTACAAAGAGTTTCAGAATTTGCCACAAAAGCTGTGATTGGTGATATTACAGATCAACAATTCTTAATTGACTTAGGAGTTGAAGAATTTGATGTTGGAATTGTAGCCATTGGTAATCATTTAGAGGAAAGCTTATTAGGTGTCTTGAATCTTAAAGAAATTGGGGTCCCTTATATTATTGCCAAAGCAAAAAATAAACGCTTTAAAGTTGTCTTAGAAAAGATTGGTGCTGATCGTGTTTGTCGACCAGAAAAAGAAATGGGTGAAAGAGTTGCTCGTTCTTTACTTCGTAAAAATATTACAGATTTAATTGAACTTGATGAAAATTATAGCGTTGTTGAAATGAAAGTTCCTCAAGCTTGGGTAGGGCATACTTTAACAGCATTGAATCTAAGAAAAAATTATGGAATCAATATCTTAGGAATCCGTAATGAAGAAACACATAAATTGGATTTATCTGTTGATCCTCAATATATGGTTAAAATGAACGATCATTTCTTAATGATTTCAGAAACAGAAAAAATTGAAAAATTTGATTATCTTGTAGAAGCATAAAGAGTGAAGACTTCAATCTTCACTCTTTATTTTTATCTCTTCATTTGTTTTTATGTCATAGAAGTGGACATCCTTGCTTGTTGTATCAAAGAGGACATAAGTGTTATGACGAGGATAAGTTCTTCCTAATGCAAGACTACCTGGGTTGATAATTGTGATATGATTATCTTGATGAAGATATGGAACATGAGTATGTCCAAAACAAATCACATCAACACTCTCTGGTAAGTTCTCTTGTAAGCTCATAGGATTATAAGCATAATTTTGAATATGACCGTGAGTTATATAAAATTTCAAACCATCAATTTCAAATAAACATGCATTATCAAGATGACCAAAATCATTATTACCTCTACATATATAAAAAGGAATGTCACATTTGAAATCATTGGGTTGAAATCCTAAATAAATATCTCCACAATGAATAATAGCATCAATATGATCGAATTGATGAAAAAATTGTAATAATTGTTCTTTACGCATATAATGTGAATCGGAAATGATTAATATTTGACTCATATTTAACCTCCATATGTTCTTTTGTTAAAAAATATGTTACTATAATTATAATAACAAATAATACAAAGGATGGTAAGAAAAATGTGTGCTTTCATACAATTTAAAAATATAATTAAAAGTTATACGATGGGAGATATCACAATCAATGCCAGCGATGGTGTCGATTTTGAAGTGAATAAAGGGGAATTTGTTGTAATTGTGGGGGCTTCTGGAGCAGGAAAAACGACAATTCTAAATTTATTAGGAGGAATGGATTCACCAACCAGTGGTTCTATTTTGGTTGATGGAGAAAATGTAGCCATTTATGATGAAAAACAATTAACTGAATATCGTCGCAATGATATTGGTTTTGTTTTCCAATTTTATAATCTTGTTCAAAATCTAACGGCGTTAGAAAATGTTGAATTGGCAACACAAATTTCTAAAAAACCTTTAGATGCAAGAAATGTTATGGAAAGAGTTGGCTTGGCAGAACGTTTGTCTAATTTTCCAGCACAACTTTCTGGAGGAGAACAACAACGTGTTGCGATTGCTCGTGCGATTGCTAAAAATCCAAAATTACTTTTATGTGATGAACCTACAGGCGCATTAGATTACCAAACTGGAAAAGCCATTTTAAGTTTATTACGTGAAATGTGTGATACTTATCAGATGACAGTTATTGTCATTACACATAACTCTGCTTTAGCACCAATGGCAGATCGTGTTATTCATTTAAGAAATGGGAAAGTTTATGGTGTGGAATTGAATGAATATCCACAGCCAATCGAGGAAATCGAATGGTAAAAACAAAAAAGACTATTTACTGGAAGAATTTGAGAAAATCAATTATAAAATCAAAATCTCGATTTTTATCCATTTTCTCAATTGTATTTCTCGGTGCAGCCTTCTTTGCAGGGTTAAGAAATACACCAGGAACAATGATGAAAACAATGGATGCTTATTTGGATAAACATCATTTTGCAGATTTAACATATATTGCAAGTTTAGGTTTTAGTGATGATGATATTCAAAGTATCCAAAATATTAAGGGAATTGATCAGATTGAATATGGGTATCAATTTGATGCTTTAACGATGATGAATAATAAATTATCTGGAGTTAAAGTGTATACGAGTGAAAAATTTGATCAAAAGATGATTAATCTTCCTGATTTAAAAGAAGGACGTTTTCCAAAAACAGATAAAGAATGTGTGATTGATGCAGAAATCTATAAGAGTGGAACCAAAGTGGGAGATTCAATAGAAATCAGCAATGATCAAGGAAAAAAGACTTTTGAAGTCGTAGGAATTGTCAATGATGTTCGTTATATTGCAAAAACAGATAGAGGAACAAACACTTTAGGTGATGGGACCAATTCAGGATATATTGAAATCTTAAATGAAAACAATGCATTTTTAGCTTTACCAAAAACATTGAATGATCTTCGTGATGAAAAAACTTTATATAATCAAGTTTCTGTGAGTGTCAAAGGCGCAAAAGCATATAATCTTTTTAGTCAAGAATATGATGATTATATTGAAACAGTCAATACCAAAATGAAAAGTACATTATCTTTAAGAATGAGTGATGTGTATGAATCATTAAGTGCTGACGCAAAAGAAAAATTAGATGATGCTCAAAAAGAATATGACAAAGGTTATCAAAAATATACGGATTCAAAGACGCTGTTTGATACAAAAATCTTAGAAGCCAAAATACAATTAACCAATGCAAAAATTCTTTTAGCACAAAAAGAAACAGAATATTTAAAAGCCCAAGCCCAAGCCACTTCACAAACACAAGAAATGGTCAAAACAATAGAAAAAACAACACAAGAGTTAAAGAAAGATTTAGAATCATTAAAACAACAATTAGAAAATGCTAAAGATCATCCATTAACACAAACACCACCAGAAGTTCAAGAAATTATGGATTCATTGGATAAAATGACAGAGATTTTAAATTCATCGTCTATGGCAGTTGATGGTTTTTCACAGTTAAATGAAGCCAATTTACAATTACAAAAAGCCAAACTTGAAATACAACAACAAGAAAATAAATTGACATTAGAAGAATTAAAAACATCTCATCAATTAGATCAAGCAAAAGAAAAATTAGATAAAGCTCATCAACAAATTTCTGATGCCAAAACACAAGTGAATCAAATTCCTAAAGGAAAACTCTATACATTAACCAGACATGAAAATGCTGGAATTGTGAATTTTGAATCTAATAAAGATTCCATTGCTTCCATTGCCAATGTTTTCCCTTTGATGTTTTTCTTGGTTTCAGCACTTGTTTCTCTAACAACAATGACCAGAATGGTTGAAGAACAAAGAAGTCAAAGTGGAACATTAAGAGCACTAGGTTATTCAAAATGGGATGTTATTAAGCAATATATTGTGTATGTTATTTTTGCAACATTCTTTGCTTGTTTGTTAGGGATTGTTGGTGGAACACAATTCTTCCCAAGAATTATTTATTATTTATATGGATTGATGTTATTCCAAGTTGATGCACCAACACTGATTTCTTCGGGAACGATGATTGCTATGCAAACTGTCTTTATTTCTGTTTTTGTGACATTGTTTGCAACGCTTTCTGTTTGTATAAGTGAATTGAATTTGATGCCTGCTGTCTTAATGCGACCTAAAGCACCAAAACTTGGAAAACGTATTGTTTTAGAAAGAATTCCTTTGATTTGGAAACGTTTATCTTTTAATCAAAAAGTGACAATGCGAAATATTTTTAGATATAAAAAACGTTTCTTTATGTCAATTATTGGGATTGCTGGATGTACAGCATTGATTATTACAGGCTTTGGAATCAAAGATTCAGTTTCTCAAGTTGTAGATCGTCAGTATAAACAAGTTTTAAAATATGATGCATTGGTTCGTATGGAAGATGAAATCAGTGTTACTGATGCAAAAAAATATCAAGATAATTTATTAAAACGTGATGAAGTGAATAATGTTGAATATGTTCTTAATCAAAGTATCAATATTTTAAAGAATAAAGAAGATCTTTATGGAACAATGGTTGTTTATCAATCTATGGATAATATTCAAAATTTTGTTTCATTTAAAGATGTCAAAACACATAAAAAATTAGCACTTGATGATGATGGCGTGATTATTTCTGCCAAGACAGCAGAACTCTTAGATGTAGGGGTGAATGATACTGTTGATTTGGAGATTGCTGGAACAAAATACAATGTAAAGATCTCAGGAATTATGGAAAATTATTTCTTGAATTATATTTATATGTCACAAAATCTATATGAAAATATGACAGGAATGGATTTAACAATCAATCATGCTTTTATGACTTTGAAAAAACTTGATCAATCTTATAAAACTAGCTTAGAAAACTATATGCAAGATCATCATTATGGAAATCTTTCTTATAGTAATGTTGCTGGTGAAGAATTTGATAATCAAGTTCAAAGTATTGATTTGGTTATTATTATCTTAATTGTTTGTGCAGGGGCTTTGAATTTTATTGTTTTATATAACCTTACAAATATTAATATTCAAGAACGTAAAAGTGAAATTGCGACAATAAAAGTTTTAGGCTTTAGAAGAAAAGAAGTCTATGATTATATATTTAGAGAAAATATTATTTTATCTATTATTGGATCTTTCGTGGGAATGGTCTTTGGTTTCTTATTACATCAATTTATTATTCGAACTGTAGAGTTAGATTTAACGATGTTTGTAAGAGAACTTTCATGGACAAGTTATCTGATTGCAGTTGTTATAACATTAGGGTTTACAATGTTAATTAATTTCACGATGCGTCATGTATTAAATAAAGTTGATATGGTAGAATCTTTAAAGAGTATTGAATAGAATCGAGGAAATCTCGATTCTGTTTTTTTGTATAAACAATATTTTAATAACGATCTTTTTTTGAAAAGAACACATATAATGAATACAATGATATAAAAAAATCATTCAATATTTATCTAATATCTAAAAATATTTCTGTTTTTTAGAATAAATAAAAAATATTGTAAAATTTTTGTTGACTTGTTTGAAATGTTAAGTATAATGGTTAATATATTCAAAAGAAAAAGGGGAGAGAATTATGAATTTTAAGAAAGTCATGTCGAGCGTAGCAGTCGCAAGTATGTTGGTTGCTTGTGGTGGTGGTCAAGGAAACGCCACTGGAGGAGCTTTAAAAGATGGAGATACAGTTAAGATTGGATTTATTGGTCCATTAACTGGAGAAACTTCAACTTATGGTATTCCAGTTGCTAATTCTATTGAACTTGCAATTGCAGATTATAACAATTCAAAAGATGCTAAATATAAAGTGGAATTAATTAAAGAGGATTCAGCAGGTGATGAAACACAAGCTGTCAATTCTTATAACAGTTTAGTGGGTAAAGGAATTGTTGGTATTGTTGGACCTGTATTAACAGGAGAAAGTTTAGCGGTTGGAAATGCATCTGCTAAAAATAAAACACCAATTGTTTCTTCAAGTGCTTCTGGTGATGGAGTAACATTAGAGAGTGATAAGAAAACAACACGTGCGAATTTCTTTAGAACATGTTCTAATGATTCTCATGGTGGACAATTTATTGCTTCTAAAGTTGGAGATGGAACAATCAAAGTGAAAAAGGTTGCTATTTTAACAAATAGTGATAGTGATTATAGTATTGGATGTACTGATTCATTTATTGAACAAGCTGAAAAAGATGGAACACAAATTGTATTAAAAGAAAAATATCCTAAGACTCAAGCAGACTTTGGAACATATATTGATAAAGTAAAGAGTTCAGGTGCTGATGCTGTCTTTATTCCAGATTATTATGAAGTCATTGCGAAGATGGTTAAACAATTCAAAAACAAGAATTTTGAAGGTACTTTCTTAGGAACTGATGGATGGGATGGAGTTTTAAGTGTTAAAGGTGTAGATAAGTCAATTTTCAATGGGGCTTATTATACAAATACATTTGATGATCGTGTTGATGGTGTCCAAAATTATATTAAAAATTATAAAGCTAAATATAATGGTGAAACAAATATGTTTGGAACTATGGCATATGATGCGACTTGGGTATTATTAAAAGCTGTTGAAGCAGCAGGAAGTTCTGATCCAGAAAAAGTATGTGAAGCATTAGAAAAAACAAATTATACTGGTATTACTGGTACATTTAAATATGATGCACAACATAACCCTACAAAAGACTTGGTTGTCAAAACAATTAAAGATGGGGCTTATACTTACTTGGATTAATAAAGAAGAATAAAGGAGGATGTCTCCTTTATTTTTTTAAAAAGGAGGGGCAAAATTATGGATTTTTTGACACAAATCATTAATGGACTAAGTGCTGGTGGAATGTATGCCTTAGTTGCAATTGGATATACCATGGTTTATGGAATTGCCAAAATGATCAATTTCGCTCATGGTGAAATTATTATGGTTGGTGCTTATCTCACATATGTCGTTTTTAGTGTTTTGGGTATGCCTGTTATTGTTGCAATTATTGCATCAATTTTAGGATGTGCAATACTTGGAGTGGTTACAGAAAAGGTAGCATATAAGCCTTTAAGAAATAGTAGTAGTTTATCTGTCTTGATTACAGCTATTGGGGTAAGTTATTTGTTACAAAATTTATTTTTAATTATTTTTGGTTCAGCTGCAATTACATTTCCAGATTTCTTGCCTAGTGGGCAATTGTCATTTGGAGGTTTAAGTATTTCTTATGTTTCTTTATTGTCATTGGTTTTGACAGGAACTTGTACAGTTTTGTTGTTGTTCTTTATTAATAAAACAAAATTAGGGAAGGCAATGCGAGCTGTTAGTGAAGATAAGGGTGCTGCTGAATTGATGGGAATCAATGTCAATCAGACCATTTCTATGACTTTTGCGATTGGTTCAGGATTAGGAGCGATTGCAGGTATTATTTATGGATTAAGTTATTCTTTGATCAATCCGTATTTAGGAGCAATGCTTGGTATTAAAGCATTTATTGCAGCTGTATTAGGTGGTATTGGAAGTGTTCCGGGTGCCATGGTTGGAGGATTGATTATTGGTGTTGCTGAAGCTTTTACAGTTTCATATATTTCTTCAACTTTTTCTGATGCTGTGGTTTTTGGAATTTTGATATTTATCTTACTTGTGAAACCAGCTGGATTGTTTGGTCATAATGTCAGAGAGAAAGTGTAGGTGGGAAAAATGAGAAAGAAAGAATTGAAACAATTTATCATTTCATTTGGTCTTGCTATACTTATTTATGGTGCTATGACTTTTGCAATGAGCTCTGGGATTATTAGTAGTTATTGGTCTGGGATTTTGATTGTTGCCTGTATTAATATTGTTTTGGCAACAAGTTTAAATTTAGCCAGTGGTTATTTAGGACAATTGACTTTAGGTCATGCTGGGTTTATGTCTATTGGTGCTTATGTAGCATCATTAAGCAGTATTTATTTACAAACACCTTTTGTTTTGAGTTTGATTATTGGTTCACTTGCTGCGGCACTGGTAGGACTTTTGATAGGTATTCCAACATTACGTTTAAAGGGTGATTATCTTTGTATTATTACTTTGGCATTTAACGAAATTATTCGTGTCATTATGTTGAACATTGGCATTACAAATGGTGCTAAAGGTTTGATGGGAATTCCACCTGATACTGATTTTACTGCTGTTTTTTGGAGTGCGGCTATTACGATTTATGTGATTTATTGTATTGTGAAATCTCGTCACGGACGTGCTATCATTTCTATTCGTGAAGATGAAACAGCTAGTGAATTGGCAGGAATCCCAACATCTTACTATAAAATTTTAGCTTTTACTATTTCCGCTTTCTTTGCAGGATTGGCTGGTGGACTTTATGCTCACTATATTACAATTTTAATTCCTAAGGTTTTTGATTATAACAAGTCAGTAGAAATTTTGGTAATGGTTGTTTTAGGTGGCTTAGGGAATTTAAAAGGATCTGTCATTGCAGCCATCGTTATGACAATCTTACCTGAATATTTACGTGCTTTCTCTGAATATCGTATGCTTTTATATGCAATTGTTTTAATTGCTGCTATGATTATTAAGGAAAAGAATGTTATGCCAAGATTAAAAGCAAAATTTTCTAAGAAATCTCAAGAAGAAATGGCGGTGGATGAAGAATGAGTTTATTAAAAACAGTTGGATTGGGTATTCAATTTGGTGGTTTGAAAGCCGTTGATGAATTTGATTTTGAGATTGATAAGAATCAATTATATGGTTTAATTGGTCCTAATGGAGCTGGAAAAACAACAGTTTTTAATCTTTTGACAGGTGTTTATAAACCAACCAGTGGTCAAATTATGTTTGATGGAAAATCACTACTTAAAATGTCACCAACACAAATTACTCAATTTGGAATAGCCAGAACATTCCAAAATATTCGTTTGTTTAAAGATATGAGTGTTTTAGATAATGTCAAAGTAGGATTACATCATTCTCAAAATTATACATTATTAGAAACAATTTTGCATACAACACGTTATTTTAAAGGTGAAGAAGCCATGGATGAAATGGCAATGAGCTTATTAAGAGTTTTTGACTTAGATCAATTTGCACATGTGAAAGCAAGTAATTTACCTTATGGAAAACAAAGAAAATTAGAAATTGCTCGTGCTTTAGCCACTTCACCAAAACTTTTATTATTAGATGAACCTGCAGCTGGTATGAATCCAACTGAAACAGCAGAATTAATGGAAACCATTAAAATTGTTCGTGAAAAATTCTCGATCGCTATTTTATTGATTGAACATGATATGAAATTGGTTATGGGAATTTGTGAGAAAATTGCTGTTTTGAACTTTGGGACAGTCTTGGCATTTGGAACACCTGAAGAAATTCGTAACAACCCAGATGTTGTGGCAGCATATTTAGGAAAAGAAGAGTAGGAGGGAAACAGTATGTTAAAAGTTGAAAACTTAAATGTCCATTATGGTGTGATTCATGCGATTAAAGATGTTTCTTTCCATGTTGAAGAAGGAGAAATTGTTGCCTTAATTGGTGCCAATGGGGCTGGGAAAACATCCATTATGCATGCTTTGAGTGGTTTGTTGAAATCAACAAGTGGCGTTATTTCATTTTTAGATGAAGATATTACCAAAATGCCTGCTCATAAAATTATTGCTAGAAAATTGGCTCAAGTTCCTGAAGGAAGAAGAATCTTTTCTCAGCTGACTGTTCAAGATAATCTTGAAATGGGTGCATATTTAAGAACAGATAATAAAATTCAAGAAGATCTTGAAAAGGTTTATAATCGTTTTCCTCGTCTAAAAGAACGTCAAACACAACTTGCAGGAACTTTGTCTGGTGGAGAACAGCAAATGCTTGCAATGGGAAGAGCATTAATGTCTAAACCAAAACTGCTTTTACTTGATGAACCATCAATGGGGTTATCACCAATCTTGGTCAATGAAATTTTTAAAATCATTCAAGAAATCAATAAAGAAGATGGAGTTACTGTTTTATTGGTTGAACAAAATGCCAATAAAGCTCTATCCATTGCTCATCGTGCTTATGTACTAGAAACAGGTCATATTAGTGTCTCTGGGGATGCTCATGAAGTTGCTAATAACCCAAAAGTAAGAGAAGCTTATTTAGGATAAGAAAATGGTCTTGATTAATGGATATCAAGACCATTTGTTTTTTGAAATTGAACTTTATCAATAAAGGCTTTAAGTAGAAAGACAATATAAATCAAACAGATAATACACATAGAATCACAAACCAAGTTTAAGGAAACAATAAAAGGATGAATATAAAAGATAAAAGCATAACTTAAACTACACCATATGAAAAAATACAGCAAACAAACTCTTCCTTGAAATTGGCAAAAATGATGAGAATAATCCCAACAATGCGTATGAAAGCATTTTTCAATCAAAAGACTTGTAAAATATTCCAAAAGTGTCATTGCACATCCACCTATAAAAAAAGATAACCAAATAGATTGATGAAGATAAGGGGATAAAACAATAAGCAGACAAGCACCAACACCATAGAGAGGAATAAAAGGTCCTTTTAATAAACCAGATGCAATCCATTTTCTTTGAAGTATAGAAACATACACAGATTCCATAAAAAAACCTAATAAACAATAAATAGAAAAATAAATAACCATAAAGACACTCCTTTATATTTATTTTTATGAATTCATTATGAAAATATGTCTATTTTATAGAAAAGATGTCGATAATTGGTTTATAAACAGCAAATTTTTCTTTGGATTTTACAAATTTCTTTCTTTTTCGAAAAAAAACTTTTATTAAAAAACATTGAATTTATCAATACTTTTTGAATTTCTTAAGAATTTCTTAAGAAAGTTGTGGACTTTTTGTGAACGTTGGGTTATAATTCAAAGTGGGTATATTATTGAAAGGAGGCAACGAATGGATAGTAATATTAAGACGAATTTATTAGAAAACTTGCAAGAACAAGTTATCAAGCGTAAAGCGATGTTCATTCCATTGCTATGTGTTTCTACATTTGGTTTGGTTGGGTACGCTGCTGTTGATAAAGAAGCTCCTGTTATTGAATCTAATAAAATTGAGGTTCTTTATGGAACAAAACTTGATAAAGACATGTTCGCTATTTCTGATAATCGTGATTCCCTTGATAAAATGGATATCAACATCAATGATAAGTCTTATGATCCTTATCAATTGGGTGTATATAGCGTCGAAGTAACGGCAACTGACATGTTCTCAAATACTGCTACTAAAACTGTTCAAGTTGAAGTTGTTGATAAAGCAGCTCCTGAATTGAAACCAGTTGGAAAGAGCAATGGTTATGTAATCGATGTTGAGGTTAAAGGAAGCAATGACATTACAAAATATGTTCATGCGACTGATAACGTTGATGGAGATGTTACACCATTTATTGAAGCAAGTCAAAAACTTGATACTTCTAAGTTAGGTTCACAAACAATTCGTTTAAGTGTTTCTGATAGTGTAGGTAATACAGCTAGTGAAACATATGAATTCTTTGTATCTGATACAACTGCACCAACAATGAAGTATACAAATGGTCAAACAGTTACTGTAGACTATGGTTCAAAATTTAATTATACTGATTATGTTAAGATTACTGATAACTTTGATAAAACAGTTGCATCTATTAAAGTAGATGGTTCTGTAAATACAAAGAAAGAAAGTACATCAACATTAAATATTACTGCTACTGATTCAGCCGGAAATGAATCAAAAGGGTCATTAAAAGTCAATGTTAAAGATTTAAGTGCTCCAAAAATTAACTTATCTAAATCTTCTGTAACAATTACAAAAGGAAAAAGCTTTAATGCTAAGAGTTATTTAAGTAGTGCTATCGATAACAAAGATGGTAATGTCACTTCAAAAGTAAAAATAAGTAGTTCTGTCAATACTGACAAAGCTGGTAAGTATTCAGTAAAATATACCGTCACTGATGCTGCTGGTCATACTGCTACAAAAACTTTAAGTGTGAAAGTGGAAAGTCCAATTCCTTCAAATGCAGGAGTTGCATCTACAGCACTTAGTAGAGTTGGAAGTCGTTATGTGAATGGTGGTAATGGTCCTAATGCGTTTGACTGTTCAGGTTTAACACAATGGGCTTATAGACAAAATGGAATTTCAATTCCAAGAACTGCCGCCGCTCAATATTCAGCAACAAGTCGTGTATCAAAATCTAGTTTAAAATCTGGAGATTTGGTTTTCTTTAAAGGAACGACTGGAAAAGGTGGAATTACACACGTTGGTATTTACATTGGCGGAGGACGTTTCGTCCATGCGGGAACTTCACGTTCTGGTGTTACAACTGCTAATTTAAATAGTTCTTACTGGACTAGCCATTGGGCTGGTGGAGGAAGAAAATAACAAGCCTTAAAAACGGATAGATTTCTATCCGTTTTTCTTTTCTTTAAATTAAAAATTGCTTATAATAAAAGAAAGTAGGTGATGTTATGTATATAGGAAGTCAAAAATTGATGCAATCTTATGATCATTGTTTATTAGAGCATGGTTATTCTATTGTTGAATTGGTTGATAAAGCTAGTGATTGTTTATTAAAACATATGCATGGGAAAAAATATAGTCTATTGTGTGGACCAGGGAATAATGGAGCTGATGGACTGTCTTTAGCAATCAAATTAGCAAATAGGAATTATCAAGTTGATATTTATATTTTTGAAGATCAAAATCATTTGTCTCAAGCCAATCGTTATTATTTGGATCAATGTTATGAATTGGGATTGCATGTGGTTTTATTGAATGAAGATATTTTAGAAGATGTTTTTTTATCTATTTGTCAAAGTGATGTGATTATTGATGCCATGTTTGGATTTGGTTTGAATAGTTCACCTAGAGGATTATATCAAGCAGTTATTGAAGAAGTGAATCGACTTTATGATCAAGAAGTCATTGCTGTGGATATTCCAACTGGATTAGATTGTAATCGTGGAACACCTTATCAAAGTGTTGTTTGTGCAACTCAAACAATCACTTTAACAGGATTTAAAAATGGTTTTTTAAATCCTGATAGTCAATCTTTTACAGGTGAAGTCTTTGTAGAAATGTTAGATGTGGAAGATGTTGCAGAAGAAGTAGGGCTCTATCAAATTGCTGATGCATCAGTGGTTGAACCTTTGTTAAAAGAAAGACGTTATGATGGTCATAAAGGCACTTATGGACGTATTGGATGTATTACAGGTTGTCATGATTATAAAGGTGCTGCTTTGTTAAGTGGAAAGAGTGCTGTTTATACAGGAAGTGGAATTGTTACAGTGATAACTGATCAAGAAGTCATTGATTCTTTAACACTGTTTTGTCCTGAAGGGACAACATTATTACGGCCTTCTGTTTTTCATAAAGATGATTTCGATAAATTCAATGCATTATTGATTGGATGTGGTTTAGGATTAAGCTTAGAAGCTTATCGTTATGTGATTGATGTTTGTACATTATCACATCAACCATTACTCATAGATGCTGATGCTTTAACAATTTTATCATCAAATCTAGATTTATTAAAAAATCAAGAAAGAGAGATTGTTCTGACACCTCATATGGGTGAATTTAAGCGTTTATGTGATTTTGATGAAAATGATGATATTTTATATGTAGCTAGAGAGTTTGCAAGGGAAAAAGGTGTAGTCTTAGTTTTAAAAGGACCTTATACAATTGTGACGGATGGACAAGAATCTTATCGTGTTCATGCTGGTAATAAAGCTATGGCAAGTGGCGGTATGGGCGATGTTTTAGCAGGGATGATTACCAGTTTATTGGGACAGGGCTATATGGCTATTCAGGCAGCTTTATTAGGTGTTTATCTTCATGGCTATTGTGGCGATGAGATTGCAAAAGAGGCCTATACTGTTTTGCCAAGTCGTTTGATTGAAAAAATACCAGAAGTGATGTTAAAGATATTAAAAAAGTAATCCGAAGATTACTTTTGACAAATACATGTAATATTGCGATGAGGACTTTTGTTTCTTCGATATGAAAAGAAAAGGTCCTCATCTTTTATTGTACAATAGGGAGAAACAGTGATGTTTTCTTCTTTGACTCCTAACAACAATAATTGTTGTTTAATTAAACCTTTACTATCTAATAAATATGCACCATCTTCTTTTTGCTTGTAAAAAGAAGATGTATCAAAAGACATTTGTTTGACAAGGTCAATAATATCATCTTTGGCTTCAAAGTTTTCTTGATTAATAGAAGGTCCAATATAAGCATAAATATCTTGTGGAGAACATTTCTCATTTTCAATCAAATGAGAAGTGACTTTTTTAACAATTTCACCAACAGTTCCTTTCCATCCTGAATGTATCGCTGCAACAATGTGTTGAGTAGGACAATATAATAAGACAGGACAACAATCAGCATGAAAAGTCCAAAGCCATAAATTCTTTTCACGTGTATACATGGCATCATAGCCAATCAAGGCATCCTCTTGGCTTCGCATTCCTTTGCCGCCATCAGCCAAAGTCACTTCAATAAAATTGGTTGTATGTTGTTGTAAAGTAGCGACCATATGATCAAGGTCAGTATTTAAAAGTTGAGCTAATTTTTGACGATTGTTATAGACGTCTTGATAATGAGGATTATTGTAGCTCATATCCATGATTTGATTGTTTTCATCATAGGCACATGTTGTATAGGCTTCAACATTGTCAAAGCACTGCCATGGGATTAATTTCATAAAAAACTCCTTTCATTTGCCCTTACACTTCTTTATGAATAACATATCCTATATTGAAGGAGGGAATAAATATGTTTAATCAATCTTGTCGTTGTCAAGGTATGAATGCACGTCCATGTGGAGATAACTGTCAAATGAACTGTGGCGATTGGGCAGACAACTCTATGGGTGGATGTACAATCAATGGTTGCCCTAGACCACAACCATTGGTTGCTCCAAGAAGAGTTTGTGTATCTAATCAAGTGACTCCTGTTCCACAACCAGTCATTTGTCCAATTGAATGTCGTCGTGTTAATCATTGTATGTATTTTCCAGTTTTCTATCCTCAATATGAACACACATTTGTCAATGCTCCAATGAATTCATTTAATCAATCTTTTTGATTTCCTGTAAGAATGTATCATCTGGATCAATATAAATGGTTGAGTAATGATTTAAAATAACCTGACCAGGTTTAGATCCTTGAGGTTTCTTTAAGGTTTTCACTAAAGTATAATTGACTGGTACAGACGAACTGTGTTTTCCTTTGGAAAAATAGGCAGCCATCTGACTGGCTAAACGAATTGTATATTCATCGAGGTCTTCGCTATGCACAACAACATGACTTCCTGGCATATCTTTCACATGAAACCACATATCTTGTCGTGAAGCCATTTTAAAGGTCAAATAATCATTTTGTAAATTGTTTTTTCCAACATAAATGAGAGTTTGATCTTTTGTTATGTATGTTTCAATATGAGGTCTCTTTTTTTGTCGATGAACTTGTTTCACTTTTTTCTTTTTTAAATAACCTAGATTTTCTAATTCTTCTTTCATTTCAATGGCATCATAATAAGTCGCATTTTCCATTAATGTAATTAAAGAATCAAAATAATCAATTTCTTCTTTTGTTAAATCAATTTGTGTTTTTAAATGTTGTAAAGAATTTTTGGCTTTTTGATATTTGCCATAGTAACGATTGGCATTTGTTTTGCCATCATATCTTTCATCTAATTCAATTGTCATCTTTTCTCCATTATAATAATTATCAACAGTAATTTCTTTTTGTCCTTTTTGAATTAAATGAAGATTCGCAAATAATAAATCACCCTTAATACGATATTCATCACTATTTTGAGAATCAAATAATGTTTTTTCTAACTTATTTAATTTATTGACATTTTTTTGATACTCATTATGAATGAACTTCGCTAAATCAGATGTTTGTTGTTTAATACGATCTTTTTGATCTATCAAATCATAATGTTGATCTAAGCCATCAAATAATGAATATTGTTGATATTCACTTTGTAAATGGGTTAAAGGAATAATATGAAAATATTCTTTATCATGAACTTTATGAATATAAAGAGAAGAAGATGTTTTTAAGTTTTGCATAATATCTTGAAAACTTTCTCCTTGATCCATACGATAAAGCACTTCTCTTGATAATTCAGGAGAAAATCCCTGATAAATCTTTGTCAGGTTATCAGTCGGAATATAATCTTCAATAAAAGGATTTTTCTTTTCAATCATTGGAGGCAATTGATAAATTGCTCCTGGTTGTAAGATACGCATTGTATTCATTGCAGGAGAAATTCGTTTTAAACAATCAATGATTTTTTGATTATCATATGTGACAATCAAATTTGAATGTTTTCCCATAATTTCCACATACATATGATACTTTACTGTATCACGCATTTCATTGGTTCCTAACAATGTAAAATCAACAATACGATCCAATTGAATTTGTTCAATGGATTCAATATAAGCACCTTCTAAATATTTTCTTAACAACATTGTTAAAGCATTGGGAGAAGGTGGTGTTGGATAAGACAAAGAAGTCAATTGCATTCTTGCATACATCGGATGTATAGACACCAATAGTTTCTTGTTTTGCGATTGTGAACGAATTTGAAATAACAATTCGTATTGAGATATTTGATATATCTTGTTAATTCGACCTCGTAAAAGTTGGGATTGTAGATTTTCCACAACACGAGATAACATAATTCCATCATAAGCCATAATTTATCACCGTTATTTAGTATAACATATTTGAAAAAGAATTGACATTAAAGTTGTGTTCATGTAACATATTTCCATAAGGTAGGTGGATGTTGTGAAAAAAGGGCTGTTAATTATTTTGAGTGGGCCAAGTGGCGTTGGAAAAGGGACTGTACGTCAAGAACTTTTTAAAGATGAATCGCTCAATTTGGCATATTCTATTTCAATGACAACAAGAAAACCACGCCCAACTGAAAAAGAGGGTGTTGATTACTTTTTTGTGAGTGAAGAAGAGTTTGTTGCAAAGATTGAAAATGATGAGTTGCTAGAATATGCGAAATTTGTGGGAAATTATTATGGAACGCCAAAATTTTATGTTGAAAAATTATTAAATGAAGGAAAGAATGTTGTTTTGGAAATTGAAGTGCAAGGGGCTTTACAAGTGATGCGTAAATGTCCTCAAGCTTTAACAATTTTCTTGGTTCCACCTTCATTTGAGGAATTAGAACGTCGTATCCGTGGACGTCGTACAGAAGCAGAAGAAGTCGTTAAGGAAAGATTAGATAAAGCAAGAAAAGAAATTGCCACAAAAGATGAATATAAATATGTTGTGGAAAATGATGATGTGCTTGCTGCTAAAGAAAAAATTGCAGAAATTATTAAGGAAAATGTTTAGGATACAATTGTATCCTTTTCTTTTGTGTTCAAGAGAGTCTTTTTGTGATAAAATAAAGAACAAGGTGGTGGAAGTATGTATATTGTCAAAGTCTTGATTGAACATCCTGTTCATTCTTTAGATACAACATTTGATTATTTGTATCCAACGTTTATTCAAAAGGGTGTGAGAGTCATTGTTCCTTTTGGTTATCAAAAGTTAACAGGGTATGTGGAAGCTCAAGAAGAAACAACTCTAACAAAAGAAGAACTAGAAGCCCAAGCTGGTTTTCAATATCATTTTATTACCAGTGTTGTTGATGAAGAACCCTTATTGAATCAAGAACTTCAAGATTTAGCTTATCAACTTTCTAAACTTACATTGTCACCACGTATTGCTTGTTTACAAGCTATGTTACCAACACAATTAAAACCCAGTACAACTCATGCTGTAGGAATTAAGACCAAAAAGGTTGTTTGCGTTATTAAAGAAGGGATTCCTAAGACACCGAAACAAAAAGAGTGCTTAGATTTTTTAATTGCACATCCCTCATTACCTTTGCAGCAAATTCCTTATACCAAAGGGTTAATTGATAAATTATATCAACAAGGTTTTGTTGAATATCAAGACAAAGAAGCTTATCGTATTCCTCAAATGATTGAACTTGATCAAGAAAAATCAATCACATTAACACCCGCACAACAAAAAGTTGTTGACGGGATACTATCCCATCAACAAAGAGTTTCTCTTATTCATGGAGTGACAGGTTCTGGAAAAACTGAAGTTTATTTAGCTTTAGCCAAAGCAATGTTAAACCAAAAACGAACAGTGATGATGTTAGTCCCAGAAATCTCATTGACACCTATGATGGTGAATATATTTCGTCAACGTTTTGGCAATCAAGTGGCTATTTTACATTCACGACTTTCACAAGGAGAAAAATATGATGAATATCGTCGTATCAAACGTCAGGAAGTCAGTATTGTTGTAGGGGCGAGATCAGCCATTTTTGCACCGCTTGAAAATATTGGCTTGATTATTTTGGATGAAGAACATGATTCTAGTTATAAACAAGAATCAACTCCACGCTATTTAACTTCTCAAATTGCCAAAATGCGTGCCAAGTTTCATCAGGCATGTGTTGTTTTAGGAAGTGCAACGCCATCGTTAGAAAGTTATTCAAGAGCATTAAAAGGTGTTTATGATTTATATACTTTAGACCAACGTATCAATCAAAAACCACTTCCTCATGTCGATATTGTGGATATGGTTGAAGAAATGCGTCAACATAATTATTCATTGTTTTCAAAAAAAATGAAAAATGCCATTCAAGAAACACTTGATAGACAGGAACAAGTGATTTTGTTGTTGAATAAACGTGGATATGCAACTTATTTACAATGTCAAGATTGTGGGGAAGTTGTTAAATGTCCACATTGTGATGTGACATTAACTTATCATAAAGATGATCATCGTTTAAAATGTCATTATTGTGATTATCAAATAGCTTATCCTAGTCATTGTTCACATTGTGGTTCAACACGTTTAAAAAGAGTTGGTTATGGAACCCAAAAAATAGAAGAAGAAATCGAAAAGATGTTTTTAGGAGCACGTGTGATTCGTTATGATGTCGATACAACAAAATCTAAAAATGGACATTTGAAATTATTAGAAAAATTTAAAAAACAAGAAGCTAATATTTTGTTAGGAACACAGATGATTGCTAAGGGATTGGACTTTGAAAATGTGACTTTTGTAGGTGTTTTGAATGCTGATTTAAGTTTAAATATTCCTGATTTTAGAGCTAGTGAAAGAACTTTTCAGTTGTTATGTCAAGTTTCTGGACGTTCTGGAAGAGGAAAAAAGAGTGGCACTGTCATTATTCAAACATACAATCCAGATCATTATGCCATTCGTTGTGCTGCTAAGCACGATTATCAGAGTTTTTATCAAGAAGAAATGAAATATCGACAAATTGGAAAATATCCTCCATATTGTCATTTGGTCAGTATCATGGTACAATCACGTCGAGAAGATTTCACGCATCAAGTGGCTTTAGATATTCATAAGTATTTAAGTGAAAAAATTGTTCATGGAGCTGTCTTAGGTCCAGCAAAGAGTACGATATTTAAAATGCAGGATTTATATCGTGAACGTATTTTGGTGAAATTTACTCAAAGTCAAGAAGTTTATGATGCATTAAATGTTATGAATGATTATTATAATAAACAACAAAAAGGAAAGGTTAGCGTGGTATGTGATTTCAATCCATACTCACAAATTTAATTATGGATAGACAAATAGCATTAGAAATATTATTAAAATACAAACAAGATCAAAGTTATTTAAATTTAACTCTCAATACATATTTTCAAAATACAACTTTATCACGAGAACAAAAAGACTTTATTACACGAATCGTCTATGGAACCGTTCAAAATCTTTTGTATCTTGAATATATATTACAACCACATCTTCATTCAAGAGTGAAAACTTATGAAAAGATGTTATTGTTGATGAGTTTATATCAACATGAATTTATGAATGCCATTCCTGATTATGCCATTGTCAATGAAGCTGTAAGCTTAGCCAAAAAGAAAAAAGGATATAAAACTGCACAATTTATCAATGCTGTTTTAAAAAATGCCTTTGCTTCTTCTGTTTCATTGGAGGGCTTATCTGATTTGGAAAATCTCTCTATCACAACAAGTCATCCTTTATGGATGGTTAAAATGTTTGAAAAACAATATGGTTTGGCGACAACTCAAAAGATTTGTTTGGCTAATAATGAAGTGCCTTATAAAACCGCAAGAGTCAATACTTTAAAAACAACACGTGATGAATTGTTAAAAGAAAAGTGCTGGCAAAAAGGGAAATTATCTGTTGACGCCTTATATTATCAAGGTGGTAATATTGCCCATAGTGAAGATTTTTTGCAAGGGCTTGTAACCATTCAAGATGAATCAAGTCAGCTGGTTGCCAGATTACTCAATCCAAAAGCCAATGATTATGTTTTGGATATGTGTTGTGCACCTGGAAGTAAAACATCTCATTTGGCAATGTTAATGAACAATCAAGGCTGTATTGAAGCTTATGATTTATATGAACATAAAATCGTTCTTGTTCATGAACAAATGCAAAGATTAGGTGTTGATATTGTCAAAGCACATGTTGGCGATTCTACAAAACTGATAGAAAAATATCCACCAAAGACTTTTGGAAAAATCTTATTAGATGCTCCATGTAGTGGACTAGGTGTTTTGGCAAGAAAACCTGAAATCAAATATCATGATTCCAGTGCCATGGATGAAATTATGCAAATTCAACAAAAATTATTAGAAAATGCATATGCATTACTTCAAAATGGTGGTAATATGGTATATAGTACATGCACAATTAACAAAAAAGAAAATGAAAAACAGATAGAAAACTTTATAAAAAATCATCCTGATATGAAAATCATTGAACAAAAAACAATTTTACCATATCTTTACCATAGTGATGGTTTTTATATGTGTTTATTAGAAAAGGAATGAAACAATGAAATCTATTTATGATTACACTCAAGAACAATTAATTGAAGAATTCTTACAACTCCATGAAAAGAAATTTAGAGCAACGCAAGTCTTTGAATGGTTGTATCGTCAACAAGTTAGTTCATTTGATCAAATGAATAATATCTCTCAAGGTTTACGTCATCAATTGGCTTCACTTTATGAGATTGGTCCATTAGAAATTGTTGAGAAACAAGTTTCTTCGGATGGTACAATTAAATATTTATTTGCTTTAAGTGATGGTGGTTTGATTGAATCTGTTTTAATGATTCATGATTATGGGAAAAGTTTATGTGTAACCAGTCAATTGGGTTGTAATATGGGCTGTCAATTCTGTGCCAGCGGGTTGTTGAAAAAGCAACGTAATTTAACAGCTGGGGAAATGGTCAATCAAGTGTTAAGTGTGATGAATGATACCAAAGAAAAAGTGACTCATGTTGTGGTTATGGGGACTGGTGAACCTTTTGATAATTATGAGCAAGTTATGAATTTTGTTCGTATTATTAACCATCCTAAAGGATTGGCAATTGGAGCCCGTCATATAACTATTTCAACTTGTGGTCTTTGTGATAAAATTGAAGCTTATGCCAATGAAGGAATTCAAACCAATTTGGCTATTTCTTTACATGCACCTAATGATGAAATAAGAGACCAATTGATGCCTATTAATAAAAAATATCCTATGGATGTTTTACGTCAATCATTAGCTTATTATATTCAACAAACGAATCGTCGTGTGACTTTTGAATACATTTTATTAAAAGGAATTAATGATGATTTGAAACATGCTAGACAACTGGCTCATTATGTGAAAGGATTAAATGCTTATGTTAATTTGATTCCATATAATGCCGTTGATGAGCATGGGTTTCAACAATCGTCTCCAATTGATGTTGAAAAATTTAAAAATGAACTCTTAAGATTAAAAGTGAATGTGACTTTAAGAAAAGAACATGGGCGTGATATAGATGGTGCCTGTGGTCAATTAAGAGCTAAGAAAGTAGGTGGAATGAATGCAAATCATAGCAATGAGTGATATGGGAAATGTGCGTGTCATCAATCAGGATTATGTACGATATCATCAAAAAGATGATCAAGAATGTTTGGTTGTTTTATGTGATGGTATGGGAGGGCATAATGCTGGGGAAATCGCATCTCAAATGACTTGCGATGATATTATTGAACATTATATCAATCATGGTGATTTTCATGATGAGAATGAGATTCAAACATGGATGAGCGAAATTGTCAATCATGCCCATCAGCTTGTTAAGAAGAAAAGTTATGAATCAAAAGAACTTGAAGGCATGGGAACAACAGTTGTCTTAGCATTAGTAAAAGATGATGATATTTATATATCTCATGTGGGGGATTCTCGAGCTTATCTTTTTGATTATGAAAACTTTACGCAATTAACAAAAGATGATACATTGGTAAATGTTTTGGTGGATTCGGGAACAATTTCTAAGGATGAAGCTATGTATCATCCTCAAAAAAACATTCTGTTACAAGCTGTAGGGGTAAGTGATGTTTTAAAAATCTCATTTGTTAAACAAAGATTTGAAAAAGGCTTACTTTTGGTATGCTCGGATGGATTATATAATTCATTATTTGATAGTCAATTAATTGAAATTTTACAAAAGAATTTGTCTTTAGAAGACAAAGGGAAAGAATTAATGGATAATGCGAATACCTTTGGTGGAAAAGACAATATTGGTTTTGCTCTTATATTAAAAGAAGGAGTTGTCAACAATGAGTCAAATAAATAAAATGATTGCAGGACGTTATGTCTTAAAAGAATTAATTGGTCAAGGTGGGATGGCTGATGTTTATTTAGCTGAAGATACAATATTAAAAAGAACAGTTGCAGTAAAGATTATGCGTTCTTCTTTAACAGGAGATCCTGTTTATGTAACGCGTTTTCATCGTGAAGCCAGTGCCGCTGCTGCTCTTGCTCATAAAAACATCGTTGAAATCTATGATGTTGGTGATGAAAAAGATGATTATTATATTGTTATGGAGTATGTTCCTGGACAAACTTTAAAGGAATTGATTCATAAACGTGGAGCTTTACATTTTGTAGAAGCTGTTGATATTATGAAACAAGTCGTCAGTGCAACTGCGAAAGCCCATTCTATGGGGATTATTCATCGTGATTTAAAACCACAAAATATTATGGTTACTGATAGTGGAGTCGTGAAGATTGGTGATTTTGGAATTGCATCTATTCAATCTTTATCTCAAGTCACTCAAACAGATACAATTATGGGATCTTTGCATTATTTGGCTCCTGAAATTGCGAGAGGTGAAAAGGCAACTGCTCAAAGTGATATTTATGCATTAGGAATTGTTTTTTATGAATTGTTAAGAGGAGAGGTTCCCTTTAATGGAGAATCACCAGTCAATATTGCTTTAAAACATATGCGTGATGAAATTCCATCAGTAAGAGCATTTAATCCATCTATTCCTCAATCTGTAGAGAATATTATTATTAAAGCAACTGCAAAAAATACACATGATCGTTATCAAAGTGCTAAAGATATGTTAGAAGATTTAAAAACATGTTTAAGTCGTGAAAATGAAGAAAAATTAGTTTTTCATTATGAAGATGATGAAGAATCTGCCACAATTGTTGCTGATGATAAAGATTTCTTTACACAAACACAAATCAAACCAACACCTGTTGAAGATATTGAAGAACCTAAAAAAGGAACTGATAAAAAGAAAATTGCAATTATTGCTGGATGTGTTGCAGGAGCTGTTGCTTTGTTTTTAATGATGTATTTCTTATTCTTAAGACCTACGAATACAATTACATTGCGTAATTTAGAAGGTTTTACAAAAGAAGAAGCCATTACTTATTTAGAAAGTGAAGGTTTAAAAGTTGATGAATTAATTAAACAACAAGTAAGTGATACGGTTGAACAAGGACGTGTTATTGCAACTGACCCAAAAGCTGGAAGTGCAGTTAAAAAAGATGATGTTATTATTTTAACAGTCTCTTCTGGTAAATATATTGTCATTGATAACTATATTGGTAAAAAATATGAAGCTGTCGAAAAAGAATTGAAAGAATTAGGATTTACTGTCACAGTTAATGAGGAAGATAGTGATGAAGAAAAAGGAACAATTATTGCACAATCATTAGAAGAAAATGAGAAAGTTGATCCAACATCAACAGATAAGAAAATCACTTTAACCATTTCTAAAGGTTATACAAGAACAGTTCCAAATATGCTTGGACAAGATATTAATAAAGCCAAACAAATTCTTGAAAAAGATGGTTTCCATGTGAAATTTGAAACAATGACTCCACCAACAACTGCAGAAGAAATCAAAACAATGAAATTAAATATTGTTATGAATCAATCTATTGATGCTTTTACAGTTGTTTATAAAAAAGGAGAAACAATTACTTTATACTATTATGATCATAAACCTGAAATCCCTGCTGACACGCCTACAACACCTGTCACTCCAGGAACAGATACAGGTTCTGGTGATACAAATCAGACAACTCCAACCAATCCAACGGGTGGAACAACAAATTAATGAAAGAGGTGTATGAATGCAAAACGGAAGAATTATTAAAGCGTTAGCTGGTTTTTACTATGTTGAAGATCATGATAAGGTTTATCAATGTCGAGCACGTGGTAAATTTAGAAAAGATGAATTAACACCATTGGTGGGTGATTTTTGTGAATTCTCAATAGAAAATGAAACAGAAGGATATATTCGTCAACTATTACCTCGACACAACGCATTAGTGAGACCTCCTATTTGTAATGTTGATCAGGCTTTGTTGGTTTTTTCGGCCAAAGAGCCTGATATGAATACACTTTTATTGGATCGCTTTTTGGTATTAATTGAACATCTTGATATTCATCCTATTATTTGTATTTCAAAAATGGATTTGGTCAGTCAAGATGAAATCAAAAATATTATGCTTCCTTATCAACAAGCAGGCTATGATATTCATTATGTGAGTGCAAAGCATAATCAAGGAATTGAAGACATTCGTCATTTATTTAAAGATAAGGTAACAGTTATTACAGGACAAAGTGGAGTTGGAAAGTCAAGCTTATTAAATGCTTTAGATATTCATTTGCATATTGATACAAATGAAATTTCAAAAGCTTTAGGAAGAGGAAAGCATACAACACGACATGTTGAATTATTAAAAATGTATGATGGTTATGTTGCTGATACACCAGGATTTTCATCGTTAGAATTAATGATGGAACCCATTGATGTTGCTCATAGTTTTCATGATTTTAAAGAATTATCTCAAACATGCAAGTTTAGAGGTTGTTTACATGATAGTGAACCTCATTGTGCTGTCAAACAAGCTGTAGAAGATGGTTTGATTTCAAAAGAACGTTATGAACATTATTTGATGTTTTTAAAGGAAAGTAAAGTATTAAAGGAGAGAAAATATGGTTAAGGTTGCGCCTTCAGTTTTATCGGCTAATTTTGCTGAATTAAAAAAAGATTTGGATTCAATTCGTGATTATGGAGCGGATTGGATTCATTATGATGTTATGGATGGACATTTTGTCCCTAATATTTCTTTTGGATATAGTATTTTAAAAGATGTTAAGAATGTATCAGATTTGTATTTGGATGTGCATTTGATGATTAGTGAACCTCAAAAATATGTTGACCAGTTTATCAAATCAGGTGCTGATTTGATTACGTTTCATATTGAAGCCTTGCAAGATGAAAAAGCTATTCAAGAATTGATTGCCCATATTCATGATTTAGGAAAAGATGTTGGCATCAGTATAAAACCTGCCACACCTGTTTGTGCTATTGAAAAATATTTGGATGATATTGAATTGGTTTTGGTCATGAGTGTAGAACCTGGATTTGGTGGACAATCTTTTCAAGAGGAAGCTCTATCAAAAATTGAAGAATTGAAATCAATAAGAAATCAACGTCATTATCTCATTGAAGTTGATGGAGGTATCAATGCTCAAACAGGAGACCTTTGTAAAAAAGCAGGAGCTGATGTGTTGGTTGCTGGAAGCTATGTCTTCCAAGCAAAGGATCGTCAACAAGCGATAGCGTCATTAAAATGAAAATAGGAATTTATTGTAGTGTTGATGCTGGCCAAGTAAAAGATAGACATATTGATTATATTGGAGTTGATCAAGGGGTTGAGCATCTTTATAATCAAGGGATTGTTCCGATTCTTGCTATTGGGGATATGGATTCAATTGAAGATAAGCAATTACTACAACAATTACAAGTTGAACTTTATTCAAGTATCAAAGATGATACAGATACAGCTTTAGCACTTGATTATGCTTTTTCACACGGCTATGATGAAGTTGATTTATATGGGGTTACTCAAAAAAGAATGGATCATTTTTTAGCTGTTTTGTGCTTATTAGAAAAGTATCAAGATAAACACATAACAATTTATGATCACTATAACAAAATTACTGTTTTAAAAGCAGGAATACATCATATTCTTAAAGAAGATTATCATTATTTTTCTCTTTTTGCTTTTGATGAAAGTGTGATTTCTTTAAAAGAATGTCATTATCCATTAGATCATTATCATTTAAAACGTGATGATCCTTTATGTGTGTCTAATCAAATGAATAAGGATAATGCAATTATTGAAAATAGTCGAACAGTATTATTGATACAATCAAAATGAAAGAAGGTTATAAAATGTATCAGATTGTAAGTGATGGATCTTGTGATTTAGATCAATCTTTAGTTGAACAATATCAGATTCATGTTGTTCCTTTTTATATTACGAAAGATGGAATAACGCATCAAAAAGAAATTGAAGAGATTGGCATTAGAGACTTTTATCAATTTATGGTTGATCATAAAGATATTTTTCCAAAAACATCAATGCCATCAGTAGAAGACTACATAACTACATTTCGTCCTATTTTAGAAAATGGTGATGATATTATATGCATTTGTATCACAACAAAATTTTCTGGTTCATATAACAGTGCCAATACAGCTAAACAAATGCTAGAAGAAGAATACCCTCATCAAAACATAACAATTATTGATGCGACTGTGAATACTGTTTTACAAGGATTATTGGTTATTCAAGCTTGCCAAATGCGTGATCTTGAATATCCTTATGAAAAAACAATTGAAATCATTAATGACATCAAATCAACAGGACGTATTTTCTTTACAGTTGGAAACTTTGAATATTTGATTCATGGTGGACGTATTGGAAAAGTTGCTGGTGTGGCTGCCAAAACTTTAGGCATTAAACCTTTGATTGTCTTAAAGGATGGAGAAATTTTTGCTTCTGGTGTGACACGTGGAAGAGAAAAATCTAAACGTAAAATTATTGAAAATACAATTCAACATTTTCAAGACCTCAATGTTGATCCAAAGACTTATGCATTTTGTGTTGGTTATGGATATGACAAGGAAGAAGGAGAAAAATTCAGAAATGATTTGTTTGAATCATTAAAACAAGCTTTTCCAAATTTTCAAGAAGATATTCTTCTCCAACAAATTGGTGCAACAATTGGAGTGCATACAGGACCTTATCCAATAGGTGTAGGAATACTACAAAAACATAAATAATCTCATAAGGAATTCTTTATTGATAGGAATTCCTTTTTTATAAAAAATCATATTTTTAGCACTTAAATGTTGACAGTGCTAAAAATAGTGGTATACTATACTTAGCACTTGGATATAATGAGTGCTAAAGGAGCGAGAATATGAATATAGAAAAATGGACAATGGCAATGCAAGAAGCAATTCAAAAGGCAATACAACAAACTCTTTCTATGTCTCGGCAAGTTGTTGATATAGAAGATTTGTTGTTGGCTTTATTAGAGGATACAAGTGGTATTTTGTATCGTGTTCTTGTCAAAGCACATGTAGATATACAAAGTTTAGTAACTTTATTAGAAAGCAAGAGAAATCAAAAACCAAGAATTGAAGGTGTTGATGAAAGTCAAATCAGAATTTCATATGATTTGAATCAATTGCTGACAAAAGCACAAAATATCATGAATGATTATAAAGATGAATATTTAAGTGTTGAACATTTGATTATCGCTTTATTTAAGAGTCAATCTTCATTAACACAAGAAATTATTCAAAAATATCAATTGAAACAAAAGGATATAGAAAAAATCATTCAAGAGATGCGAGGTGGGAATATGGTAGATAATCCAAATCCAGAAAATAAATATGAAGTTTTAACAAAATATGGACGAGATTTGATTCAAGATGTTAAAGATGGAAAATTGGATCCTGTTATTGGACGTGATGAAGAAATTAGACGTGTTGTTCAAATCTTATCTCGTAAAACAAAAAACAACCCAATCTTGATTGGTGAGCCAGGGGTTGGGAAAACTGCAATTGTTGAAGGTCTTGCTTGGCGTATTTTCAAAAATGATGTGCCTACAAGTTTACAAAACAAAACATTGTATGAACTTGATTTAGGAGCTTTGGTTGCTGGTGCAAAATTCCGTGGTGAATTTGAAGAAAGATTAAAAGCGGTTTTAAATGAAATTAAGAAATCTGAAGGAAATATCATTCTTTTCATTGATGAAATTCATCAATTGGTTGGTGCAGGGAAAACAGATGGTGCTATGGATGCAGCCAATCTGTTAAAACCAATGTTAGCCCGTGGTGAATTACATTGTATTGGTGCCACAACATTGGATGAATATCGTTTGTATATTGAAAAAGATGCAGCTTTAGAAAGACGTTTCCAAAAAGTTCAAGTTGATGAACCAGATACGGATGATACAATTGCCATCTTACGTGGTTTAAAAGATAGCTTTGAATCTCATCATGGTGTTCAAATTACTGACACTGCTATTATTGGTGCAGTCAATATGTCAGAACGTTATATTACTGATCGTTTCTTACCTGATAAGGCTATTGATTTAATTGATGAAGCTTGTGCTTCTGTTCGTATGGAAATTGATTCCTTACCTGAAGAATTAGATGTTATTACAAGAGAAAAGAATCGTTTGGAAATGGAACGTATTTCTATTGAAAAAGAAGATAAGAATGAAGATAATGAAAAACGTCTTGATGAAATCAAGAGTCGTATTGCATCACTTGATGAACAAGTGACTGGGTTAACAGATAAATGGAAAGAAGAAAAGAAAGCATTAGATCATATTAAAGAGTTAAAAGATCAAAAAGTAAGGTTAGAAGCTTTAAAAGATAAATATGAAACTGAAGGTAATTTAGAAGAAGCTTCTAAAATCAAATACGAAACATTACCAAAAATCAACAAAGAAATTGCTGATTTCCAAGCTCAAGAATCTGATGATGCCTTGCTTCAAGAAAAAGTCACTGTTGACACAGTGAGTGAAGTGATTGCTAGATGGACAGGGATTCCAATGAATAAATTAATGGAATCAGAAAGAGAAAAACTTTTACACTTAGATGAAACGTTAAGAAAGAGAGTTATTGGACAAGATGAAGCCATTGAAAAAGTATGTGATGCTATTTTAAGATCACGTGCTGGTATCAATGATGAAAATCGACCAATTGGATCATTCCTTTTCTTAGGACCTACAGGGGTCGGAAAAACGGAAGTTGCTAAGAGTTTAGCAGAACAATTGTTTGATAGTGAAAAGAACATTGTTCGTATTGATATGAGTGAATATATGGAAAAATTCAGTGTCTCTCGTTTACTTGGAGCGCCTCCAGGTTATGTAGGATATGAAGAAGGTGGACAATTAAGCGAGGCTGTTAGACGTGCCCCATATAGTATTGTTTTATTAGATGAAATTGAAAAAGCTCATCCTGAAGTCTTCAATGTTTTATTACAAGTCTTAGATGATGGTCGTATTACTGATTCTAAGGGAAATGTTGTTAGCTTTAAAAACACAATTATCATTATGACTTCTAATATTGGTTCACAATATTTATTACAAGGAAATAATGAGGAAACAAGAAAAGAAGTGGAAATGGAATTAAAAGCTCACTTTAAACCTGAATTCTTGAATCGTATTGATGAAACAGTCATGTTTAATTCATTGGATAATCAAGTGGTATATCAAATTATTGATAAATTCATTCATCAATTATCTGAAAGATTACAAGATCAAAAGATTACAATTCAAGTCACAAATCAAGCCAAAGAAGAGATTGCCAAAGAAGGATTTGATCCAACATTTGGTGCAAGACCATTAAAACGATTCATTCAATCTCATGTTGAAACACTCTTGGCTAAAGAAATGATTAAGGGCGATATACAAAAAGGTAGTCATATTCAAATTGATTATCAAAATGGACAATTTGTTATTGAAAATGCATAAGGAGACTTATGCATTTTTGCTTTTTATATTGTGATAAATGTGATAGAATAGCAAAAGGGGGAAGTGTGCAATGCAAAGATATTTTATTGATGAAAAATGTATTCAAGATAATCTTATCAAAATAGATAGTTATAACCATAAACATATGCAACGTGTGATGCGTTATCGTAATGGTGATCAGGTTGTTTGTATTCTCCCATCTACACATTCATATGTCTATGAAATTATAGATATTGAAGAAGGATTATTAAAACAAAAAGAAATGTTAGAAGAAGATCATGAATTGGATGTTGATGTGACATTGATTTATGGTTTACCAAAGAATGATAAATTTGAATTTGTTCTTCAGAAAGCAACTGAACTCGGTGTGAAAAGAATTGTTCCGTTTTTATCAAAACGCAGTATTATTAAAACAGATGCGAAAACATTTGATAAAAAGAAGGAAAGATACCAACGTATTTTAAAAGAAGCCAGTGAACAATCTTATCGTCAAATTATTCCAGAATTAACTTCACTGATTAATATCAAACAATTAAGTGATTATCTTTCTGATGTGAATTTGGTTGCATATGAAGAATCAAGTAAACAAGGAGAACATGCTTGTTTTTATCAAACATTACAAAAAGATTTTCAATCAATCACTATTATTGTAGGACCTGAAGGTGGTTTTGAACAAAGTGAGATTGATATTATGAAAACCTTAGGAATTCAAGAATGTTCACTTGGAAAACGTATATTAAGAAGTGAAACAGCACCATTATATATGTTGAGTGTTATTGGTTATAGCAGGGAGTTGATGAAATAATGGGTTTTATAGAAAACTTAAATAAATATGGTTATAAGGTCGCTATACATAAAACAGATATTTATCAAAAAATTGAAGAAGCACGTTTACCTTTAGAAGCCATGGGTTTAAAGGTAAAGATAAAGAATGAATTTGATTTGTTTGATTATGAAATTATTTATAGAGGGATGTTAACGCAAAATCGGATTGAAAATACATATGAGATGTTTTTAAATGAACATTATGATTTATTAGATTATTTAAATTATGATGAAAAACAAAAGATGTTTAATAATGATATTGCGCCTATCTTAGAAGAAGCTCCTCATTTTTATGATGAAACTTCTCAAACGGAAATCTATATTCCTTATTTAGAACCGTTTGTCAATAAACGTTATACAAAGGATTATCAAATATTATTATTAAAACAACATCGTGATTATGTAAAGAACTATCAGGTGTTAAAAGAGCATCCTATTCAACTTTATGGAAAACACATTTTTAGAACATCTTTTACATCTTTAAAAAATGTTTTTGAAGATGAACGTCATATTTGTTTGTATTATGATGAATTAAAAACGATTTATATATTTAAAAAAGAATCAAATGAATTGTTAAATAAAGTTATTTTTGTTGATCATGAATATAATGAAAGCATTGATATTGAAATTGTGAAGACAATTGCATATGATATTGAAAATTATTTATATAAAGAATGTTTAGATTTATTGAAAGAAAATGATTTTATTACGAACAAGACTTATCAAAAAGTCTTAAAGAAGTATAAATAGAAAGGAAGTTTATGAGAACTGTTGCATTTTTAACTTTAGGCTGTAAAGTCAATACATATGAATCAGAAGCTATGTTGAAACTATTTCATCAATCAGGTTATCAAACTGTTGATTTTAAAGATATAGCTGATGTTTATGTGATTAATACATGTACTGTAACGAATACCGGTGATTCAAAATCACGTCAGATGATTCGTAAAGCTATTAGACAAAATCCTCAAGCTACAATTTGTGTTGTAGGATGTTATAGTCAAGTGGCTAGTGAAGAAGTGGCTGCAATTGAAGGTGTTGGTGTCATTTTAGGAACCCAATATCGTAATCAAATTGTTGATTTTGTTGATCAATATGAAACCACACATCAACCTGTCATTAAGGTAGATGATGTTATGAAATTATCAAGATTTGAAGATTTAGATATTGATGAATTTACACGAAATACAAGAGCTTTTTTGAAGATTCAAGATGGATGTAATAATTTTTGCACATATTGTATTATTCCTTATGCACGTGGAAGAATTCGTTCTCGTGATCCAAAGAGTGTTTTACAACAGGCCCAGTCATTAGTTGATCATGGTTTTGTTGAAATTGTTTTAACAGGAATTCACACGGCTGGATATGGACAAGATTTACAAGATTATTCTTTTTATGATTTATTGGTTGATTTAACAACAAAGGTCAAAGGTTTAAAACGTTTAAGAATATCTTCTATTGAGATGAGTCAAATCACACATGAAATTATTGATTTAATTGCTACATCTCCAATCATTGTTGATCATCTTCATATTCCCATTCAAGCAGGATGTGATGCAACTTTAAAACGTATGAATCGTCATTATACAACTGCTCAATTTTCTAATAAATTACAAGAATTAAAAGAAAAATTACCAACTCTTTCTATCACTACAGATGTTATTGTGGGATTCCCAGGTGAAACAGAAGAAGAATTTCAACAAACATATCAATGGATTCAACAAATGCATTTTAATCAGTTACATGTTTTCCCATATTCAAAAAGAAAGGGAACACCTGCTGCTAAAATGAAAGATCAAGTTGATGGAAATATAAAACATGAAAGAGTGAAAGCATTAATGGAATTATCACATCAATTACAAAGTGAATTTGCTTCTTGGCAAATTGGAAAAGTTTTAGATGTTTTGATTGAAGAAAGACATGGACAATATATGATTGGACATGCTTCTAATTATTTAAAAGTCAATGTTGATTTACCAGATGATGCTATTGGGCATATATATCGTGTGAGAATTGAATCGCAGCAAGATACAGAATTGATTGGAAGTGTTGTGAATGAAGAAAATTAATGAACTTTTTGATGTAGAAGAAGATTTTAAAGTCGTTTCTATTCATAGTGATTCACGTTATGTTGGAAAGGATTCAATTTTCTTTTGTGTTGATGGGTTAAGTGTTGATGGACATAAATATATTGAAGATGCTGTTTTTCAAGGTGCAAAATGTATTGTATATTCTAAGCCTTTGGCTTATAAGCATCGAGATGTATTATATATTAAAGTCGATAATGTTTTAGATGAACTCAATCGTGTAGCAGATGTCTTTTATGATCATCCAAGCTATAAGATGACTATGATAGGGGTTACTGGTTCCAGTGGAAAAACAGTAGTTGCCTTGATGATTAAAGAGGTCTTATCCCATTATTTAAAAATGGGTTATATTGGAACAAACAATATTGAGTATGCTGGAATTGTTGAACAATGTCCATATACGACACCTGAAACCATCTTTTTACAACGTCATCTTAATGATATGGTCAAACATGATGTCAAAGGAGTGACTCTTGAAGTTTCTAGTCATGGTTTGGCACTTAAAAGAGTTGATAGTGTTCATTTTGATATTGCTATTTTTACCAATGTCTATGAAGAACATTTGGATTTTCATGGAACAATGGAACATTTAATGGCTTCTAAAGCAAAATTATTTTCATTGGTTGATGAAAAAGGATATGCTATCTTAAATACAGATGAAGTGCGTTTTTATACACTAGTCAAAGATTCTATTCGTAGTCATCTTTTAACATATGGAATTGAACATAAGGCGCATGTAATGGCACGAAATATTCAATTGTTTATTGATCATAGTGAATTTGATTTACAAATTCTTGATGAATTAAGACATGTTTCAGTTCCAGTTTTAGGACGTTTTAATATATCTAATGTTTTGGCTGTGATTACAACGCTGTTGGCTTTAGAAATGCCAATGAATCAAGTTATTGAATCCATCAGTTATTTAAAAGGTGTGGATGGGCGTATGGAACTTTTAGATCATCCTTATCCATTCCATGTCATTATTGATTATTGTCAACATGCCAAAAGTTTTGAAAAAGTTTTTGAATTTGCCAAAAGTGTCAAGACAAATGGAAGAATTATTGCTGTTTTTGGAGCGCCAGGTAAAAAGAATTATAACAAACGAGAAAAGATTGGAAAATTAGCAAACCAATATTGCGATCAAGTTATTTTAACAGCTGAGGACAATCGAGATGAATCTATTCATGATATTTGTTTAGATATTCAAGAATATATTGAAAAACCAGTGAGTGTTATTATTGAAGATCGTCGTATTGCGATTGAACAGGCTATCGAAATTGCCAATAAGGGTGATATCATATTGATCTTAGGAAAAGGACATGAACAATTTATGGCTTCATCAATTGGAAACGAACCTTATCCAGGAGATAAATATGTTGCATTAGAAGCAATCAATAAAATATTTAAAGGAGAAGATGAAGATGAACTACAACAAATTTATTGATCACACTGCTTTAAAAGCAGACACAGTTTTAAGCACAATCACAAAATTATGTGAAGAGGCAAAACAATATGATTTTGCTTCAGTTTGTGTCAATCCAACATGGGTAAGCTATTGTGCAGATTATTTGAAAGAAACAGATGTTAAAGTTTGTACTGTCATTGGTTTCCCATTAGGAGCAAATACTTCAAAAGTAAAAGCGTTTGAAGCCAAAGATGCGATTGAAAATGGGGCTGATGAAGTTGATATGGTTATCAATATTGGAGCTTTAAAAGATGGAAATACTGAACTTGTTTACAATGATATTAAAGCAGTTGTTGATGCAAGTGGAGATCATTGTGTGAAAGTTATCATTGAAACATGCTTATTAACTGATGAAGAAAAAGTAACAGTATGTGAATTGGCTATAAAAGCTGGGGCAACTTTTGTGAAAACATCTACAGGATTTAGTACAGGTGGAGCAACTCCTAAAGATGTGGCATTAATGAAACAAACAGTTGGAGATGCTTGTGAAGTGAAAGCCAGTGGTGGAGTTAGAAACTTTGCTGATATGTTGGCTGTTATTGATGCGGGAGCTACTCGTATTGGAACATCTGCAGGTGTTCAATTGATGAATAACGAAGAAAGCAAATCTGAATATTAATCAAAACAAAATTCTAGAGTGACTCTAGGATTTTGTTTTTAAATAGTCATCAATTCAAAAAAAGCTGTTAAATTTTAAAAAAATAAAGTTTTTGAAAAAAATGTATAATCTCATGAAGTTTATTTACAAAAAAACTTGATTTTCTATTCATATCCATGTATAATGACGAATGTACTTGATAGTAAAGGGGGGTAGTTCAAAATGGCAAAAACTGTAGTAAGAGAAAATGAATCTTTAGATGATGCTTTACGTCGTTTCAAGAGACAAGTTTCAAGAACAGGAACCCTGCAAGAAGCTCGTAAAAGAGAATTCTATGTTAAGCCTGGTTTAAAGCGTAAAATGAAATCAGAAGCTGCTAGAAAAAATAAAGGTAAACAAAGATAAGAAGAACGTGGTTCTTCTTTTTTTTATTTCTCATATATTATTATGAGGTGGTTTCATGCTCTTGGTGGATAAAAATCAGATCTTTATAAAGGGATATAAGGAAATTATGATAATGGATCAAAATCTTTTAAAAATAAAAATGGAGCGTTATTGTTTGAATGTGAGAGGTGAGGACTTAGAAATTTATTATTATGATCAAGATGAAATACGTATGAATGGAAAAGTGAAAGTGATTGAATATGATCAATATGGGGTATGATTTATATTGTATTGATTCTCAATTGATTTATTTTTTGTTAAAGTTTGCAAAACAAAAGAAAATCAAACTCTTACATTTAAGATTAAAAGATGATATGTATTTTTTCTATGTTCCTACATATCAAAGATATTCTCTTAAAGCATTTGATTATGATATTTCATATATAAAGACTGTTGGAATGATAAAATATGTTTTGTTTTTATCAAAACAATATTTAAATATGATTGGAGTTATTTGTTTTCTTGTGACAGTTATTGGGTGTTCTTATTTTATTTTTGATATTGAAATTATTGGAACAATGCCACGTGTCAATCAACAGATGATTAAGGATTTAAAAAAAGAGCATGTAGACATATTTTCATCGTTAAAAAGTTATGAAAGGTTAAATGAAATTTTAACTGATATGAAAACAACATATAAGAATGATGTTGAATATATTAATGTTTATCAAGTTGGTAGTGTTTTTCATGTTGAGTATACCAAAAGGAAACAAGATCAATTAGAAAAAGCACAATATCAAAATCTCTATGCCAAAAAAGATGGATTGATTGCTTCTTTTGATGTTGATAGTGGTCTTATTCAAGTCAAGAAAAATGATTATGTGAAAAAAGGGGATTTACTTGTTGAAAATACAATTATTTCAACTCAAAATGAGATAAAGATTATTCCTGTAAAAGGACATGTTTATGCTTATACGTTTAATCAGTTTGAAGCGAGTATCCAAAATGTTAATCAAGATCAAGGTGAAGTTTTTTACCAATTATTGCTTTCTATTCGAGCAAAATTACCAACAGATGCAATTATAGATAAAGAAAATGTTTTACAAATGACAAAGACTCGTAGTAAAATAACATTAAAGGTTCATTATACTTTGTTAGAAGATATAGCCGTTAAAGGAGAATAAAATGAAGAAAATCATAAAATTAGATACTTATACAATAGATGAAGTCAAAAGATTTATTGGACAATATGATGAAAATATTCAAATATTAGAAGAAGCATTTGAATTTGATATTATTGTTCGTGGAGATGAAATTGTCTATGATACTGATGAAGAAAAGCATCTTCGTTTTCAAGAGGTTGTAGAAGCTTTGTTAAAGCTTGTTAAGCAAGGGAAAGCAATTAGTAAACGTGATGTCATGTATACACTAAAACTCTCAGAGACAGGAAATTTGAAAGTTATAGATGAATTGTATCAAATCAAGATTGCAAAAACGATGAGTGGGAAGCTGATTTATCCAAAGACACTTGGTCAAAAAGAATATTATTATGCATTAAAAAAGAATGATGTGGTTTTTGGAATAGGACCGGCTGGAACTGGAAAAACGTATTTGGCAGTTGTCTTTGCTGTACAGGCTTTAAAAAATCATGAAGTTCAAAGAATTGTTTTAACAAGACCAGCTGTTGAAGCAGGAGAAAATTTAGGTTTTCTACCAGGCGATCTTAAAGAAAAAGTGGATCCTTATTTAAGACCACTTTATGATGCTTTATATGATATGTTAGGACAAGAACAAACGGAACGTTTGATTGAAAAAGGAACAATTGAAATTGCACCACTTGCTTATATGCGTGGACGTACTTTAGAAGATGCCTATGTTATTTTAGATGAAGCTCAAAATACAACTGATGCTCAAATGAAAATGTTCTTAACACGTTTAGGATTTAACTCTAAAATGATTATTACTGGTGATATTACACAAATTGATTTACCAAGAGGAACAATGAGTGGATTACGTAAGGCCTTGCATATTTTAAAAGGTGTCTCTGGTATTCGCTTTGTTTATTTAACGGCAATGGATGTTGTTCGCCATCCTGTTGTACAAAAAATTATTGAACGTTATGAAGATGACGAAAAAGAAGACCTCATTGATTGAGGCCTTTGTTTTTTTGATAAGCTTTTAAAACTTTTAAATGAGCAGTCGATAAAGGTAATTGTTGAATTTGAGATAAGTCATATAAAGATTCACAAGGACAATCTAAAACAAAATGATAAACATGCATATGCCAAGTTCGATGTGTAAAAACATGTTTAATATCTTGAATATAAGACACAATAGATAATGATTGATGATAGTTGTCTTCAAACTCTTCAATAAAGCGATAAGGACTTTCACATTCAAATTGAATAAAACCATAAAGGTTTTCTAAAAGTCCAGCTGGATTTTGAATCATCATGAATTGATCTTTATATGTAATAATTCCTGTTATATAATGAAGTTCTTTATGTTTTATATTTTTGATATTGATTGGTAAAACTCTTTGTTGATTGATTTTGAAAGCTTGACAAAATTGAGAAATAGGACAAATTTCACATTTTGGATTCAATGGACGACAAATGGTTGCCCCTAAATCCATCAGCCCTTGATTAAAAGAAGAAGCATCATAACCTTGAATCAGCTCTTCAACAATTTGATAAATCTTCTTTTGTGTTTGCAAAAGGGCAATATTGTCTTTTAAAGCATAGACTCTTGCTATGATTCTTAAAACATTTCCATCAATTGCAGGAGTTGGTTCATGGTAGGCAATGGAACAAATTGCTCCAGCAGTATAGGCACCAATTCCTTTTAAAGCAAGAATATCTTTATAAGTCGTTGGAAAAATACCTTGATATTTTTCCATAATCACTTGTGCTGTTTCATGAATATGTTTTGCTCGACGGTAATAACCTAAGCCTTCCCACATTTTATAAACATCTTCTAAAGAAGCGTTTGCTAAATCTTCAATAGTAGGGAATTTTTCTAAAAATCTTTGGAAATAGGGAATGACAGCTTCCGTTGTTGTTTGTTGAAGCATGATCTCACTAATCCAGATATAGTAAGGATTTTCATTTTGTCGCCAAGGAAAATCGCGATGGTTTTGTTTGTACCATTCAATTAAATTGTATTGCATATTGTTTTGCATATCATCACCAAACGTATTATACTATAATTTATAAAAAAAACAAAGGATGTGATATTTTGAAAAAAGAAGATAAAATTGTTCACTCTTCCTTGATTGAAACAAAATTAATGGATGATCGTCTATCACCCTATGCAACTAAGAATAGTGAATGTATTAAAGTAAAACATACATCAAAACCATCCACTGAATTTGATATTCGATGGCCATTTGAAAAAGATATAGATCGTGTTTTATATTCTAAAGGATATTCTCGCTATGTTGATAAAACACAAGCATTATCATTCTTTAGCAATGTGCATATTACCAAACGTTCTTTACATGTTCAATGGGTATCACGAATCGCAAGACAAATTGGACGTGGGTTGAATTTGAATTTAGATTTGATTGAAGCTATTGCATTAGGTCATGATTTGGGACATGCGCCTTATGGTCATGTCGGTGAAAAAGCAATTGATGATTGTTTACAAGAAAGACATTTTGGATATTTTAATCATAATGCCAATAGTGTGAGACATTTATTGTTTGTTGAAAGAAATGGTGTTGGCTATAATGTGTCTTTACAAGTATTGGATGGGATTTTATGTCATAATGGAGAAATCTTATCACGTATATATAAACCAGATAGAGAAAAAAACATTGCGCAATTTTGGCAAGAGTACGAAAAATGTTGGCATGAAAGAGATTATTCTAAAAAGATTGCTCCAATGACTTTAGAAGGATGCGTTGTTCGTATTTCTGATGTTATTTCTTATGTTGGTAAAGATATTGAAGATGCCATTAAAGTGGGGATTATTAAAGAAGAAGATTTACCAAAGGAAGTTGTTGATGTTTTAGGAAAAGACAATAAGTCAATGATTAATCGCTTAATTGGAGATATTGTTATTCATAGTTATCATAAACCCTATCTTGAATTCTCTGAAGAAGTTTATCAAGCCTTAGAAGTCTTGTTTGCGTTTATTTCAACACATATTCATCATCATCCTACAATCGTTAGAGAAAATGAAAAATTAACACGCTTAGTCAAAGAATTATATAATGCTTTTTATGATGACCTTATTGATAATATAGAAGAAGATCATGGTATTGACCGTCATGTCAATAAAATGATTGAAACATATCGTGAAACACCAAATGAATTAATTGTGAGTGATTATCTTTCTGGAATGACTGATAGTTATGCTTTACGTGTTTATGAAGAACGTTTTTTACCAAAACAACATGGAGAAATGATTCAAGACGATTAAAAAATGATGTAATTTTTTACAAAAAGTGTTAATATAGAAAGAGAAGGGGGTAATGTTATGAAACTTATAATTGCCATTGTCAACAATGATGACAGTTCTGCTGTTCAAACTGCATTAACTGAAGGTGGTTTCTTTGTGACAAAACTTGCAACATCAGGGGGATTTTTAAAGAAAGGAAATACAACTTTCTTTATTGGTACAAATGATGATAAGGTTGATCCTGCATTAGAAATTATCAAAGCCCATGCAAGAAAACGTGTAGAAAAAGAACCAACTGTCCCTCCTACTGAAATGGGAGAATTCTTTACTCCAATTATGGTAGATGTTTTGGTTGGTGGAGCAACTGTATTTGTTGTTGATGTAGATCGCTTTGAAAAGATTTAAAAAAACAGCTCAGGCTGTTTTTTTAATAAAGACATAAAGGAGTATATATGGAAGTAAAAATATTAAGAGGACATGATGTTTCTAGATCTAATCAATTGATTCATAAAGTCTTTAATCATCAACTAGCCAAACATTATTCAGATGAAGGAAAAAAGGAATTTCTTCAAACTTTTGAAAATGAAAATATTTTATCATTAATGAAACAACAACGTTTGTTAATGTTAGGAGCTTTTTTCGAAAATGAACTGATTGGTGTTATTGGTATCTTTGATTTCAAACATATTCAAAGTTTATTCGTTGATGAAAAATATCAAGGTCAAGGAATCGGAACGCAACTTTTAAATCAAGCTAAAAAGTTAATGTTAGGAGATATTTGTGTAAATGCTGATGAAGATGCAATTCTTTTTTATAAAAAGAATGGTTTTGAAATTGTTAATGAAAAACAAACTGTTCATGGAATTACATTTCAACCAATGATTTATCATAGTGAAAATCTTCAACGCTTTACAACTTATGATCAAGTTCATGATTTTATTGCAAGTCAAAAAGATCGTGTCTATGCTTTAGATAATTTTAGACGTTTTATGCAAGATATGGCCAATCCTCAAACATTATTAAAAACAATTCATATTGGTGGAACCAATGGGAAAGGGTCAACAACCAATTATTTACGTTCCGTCTTGCAAAAAGCTGGTTATAGTGTGGCAACCTTTACTTCACCAGTTTTGGTTACACGTTTAGAAGTGATGCGTATTAATAATCAACATATTTTAGAAGATGAAATTATTGCTTATGCCAATCGTTATATGAATTTATGGTTAGAATATGAACTTTCTATGTTTGAAATTGAAGTTTTTATTGCCATTATGTTCTTTTTGAAACATCGTGTTGATTTTGCTATTTTTGAAGTTGGACTTGGTGGGGAACTGGATGCTACAAATATTGTTTCTCCAATTATTGCCTCTAATACAAATATTGGTTTGGATCATACAGAATATTTAGGAGATACATATGAAAAAATTGCCAGAACAAAAGGTGGAATTATTAAAGATTATGTTCCTTTTATTACTGGTGAGAGAAAAAAGGAATGTATCCAAGTCTTTCAAGAAATTTGTTTAACACATCATAGTCCTTTATTGTTTGTTCAACCCATTACAAATATTCAAGATAATCAACAACAAGTTTCTTTTGATTATCGACAATACCATGTTGTTTTACAAACATCAGCCAGATATCAATGTGAAAATAGTGCCCTCGCATTAGAAATTCTTTTGTATCTAAGAGAAAATGGTTATGCTCAATTCGATGATGCGACAATGTTGCAGGGACTTAAAGATGCTGTGTGGGCTGGTCGTTTTGAAAAGGTTTGTGATCATCCATTGATGATTATTGATGGTGCTCACAACAAAGAAGGAATGGAAGCATTTTATCAATCAGCCAAAAAATATTCTCATATTAAAGTTATTTTTAGTGCTTTAAGAGATAAAGATACACATGCCATGATGGAATTGTTATTGAAGTTAACAGATGATGTTACAGTCTGTGAATTTGATTTCTATCGTGCTCAAAGTGCTGAAAAACTAGCTGAAAGTTTTCCGGTTAAAATTGAAAAAGATTGGCATAAGGCTGTTGATGAAGCGTTTGGCCATGATGGTGTTGTTTTCATTACAGGATCGCTTTATTTTATCTCACAAGTGCGACCATATATTCAAAAACAAGTATCTTTAAAAAAATAAACTTGCCTTTTTACAAAAGCTATGCTATTCTAACCAAGAAGAAATGTGACTGATAGCCAGGAAACCACTTCCTGGTTTTCTTTATGGCTTAGTGATATTTCTATATTGTTAATTTTTAAAAACAATGTCGTCAAAAATATGTGATACGTTCGCCTTAATTTTGTCAAACCTAAGAGTGTAGGCGAAGGTTCAAGTGCATAATGATTTAACGCTTTGAAAAGAAAATGCAATAGACAAAATATAAGGAAAGAGGTATTTATGAGTAATATAACATTTAAAGATTTAGGTTTATCAAAAGACGTTCAAAAAGGAATTGAGATGATGGGATATGTATCACCATCTCCAATTCAAGAAAAGGCTATTCCTGTTTTATTAGAAGGACATGATATTATTGGACAAGCCCAAACGGGAACTGGGAAAACATTAGCTTTTGGTAGTGTTTTATTGTCAATGGTAAAAAAAGAAGGAAAACAAATCAAAGCTTTGATTCTTTCTCCAACTAGAGAACTTGCATTACAAATTCATGAAGAATTGAAACGTATTGGAAAATATACAGATTTAAAAATTGTTAGTGTTTTTGGTGGAAGTGATATTGAAAGACAAATTAAAGATATTAAACGTGGTGCTGATATTGTTGTTGGGACACCTGGTCGTGTACAAGATTTAATGCGTCGTAAAGTTTTAAAATTTGATCATATTGATTTTATGGTTTTGGATGAAGCTGATGAAATGTTAAATATGGGATTTATTGAAGATATTGAAAATATTTTAAAAGAAACTCCAAAAGAAAAACAAACTATTTTATTTTCAGCAACAATGCCAGCTGATATTAAAAAAATTGCAAGTTTTTATATGGCAGATGATTATCAACATATTCAAATTAAATCAAAAACTAAAACAGCTTCAACAGTTTCACAATATTATTTTGAAACAAGACAAAATCATAAATTTGAAACATTATGTCGTATCTTAGATTCAAGAGAAATGGAAAATACGATTGTTTTCTGTAAAACCAAAAGAAGTGTTGATGAAATAGTCGCAGCTATGCAACAAAGACATTATAATGTTGAAGCTATGCATGGAGATTTATCACAAAATCAACGTACCAATACATTAAAAAGATTTAAAAGTGGACAAATTCAATATTTGGTTGCGACTGACGTGGCAGCAAGAGGTATTGATGTTGATAACATTTCGCATGTAATTAACTATGAAATGCCACAAGATGAAGAATTATATATTCATCGTATTGGAAGAACAGGACGTGCGAATAAAAAAGGAGAAGCTTATTCAATTGTTACAAATCGTGAAAAGAACTTCTTAATGGCGATTCAAAGAAAAACAAAGAGTCAAATTGAACAGTTAGAAATTCCAACAATGCAAAGTATTTTTGAACAAAAGATGAAAGAATTATTATTTGATGTTCAAGAAGAAATGTTAAAAGGAAATAAAGATGCTTTTGTTGAAGTGGCTAGAGATATTCCTGCCAATATGAAGACGGATGTTATGGCTACATTACTTTCTATGTGTTATAAACAACGTGTTGGTTTTGATTATCAAGAAGATGTTATGGAAAATCGTCAATTTGATCGTTTGTTTATGACTGCTGGTTCAATGGATAAAATCAATGTGAAAGATGTTGTTGATTTCTTGGTGAAATATGGCAAAATTAAAAAGAGTGATATTGGTGATATTACAATTAAACGTAAATTTACTTTTGTTGATATAAAGACACAAGTCAGTCAAAAAGTTGTAAAACTTTGTCAAAAGCAAAAAATTAGACAAAGAAAAGTGCAAATTGAATTTGCAAGTGATAAATAATTTGATTTGTTAAAATTCCCAAAAAGAATGATAAATTAAGGAAAATTTAAAATTTCAAGATGTATGTTTCATAGCATACATCTTTTTTTTCATAAAAATAGGAAATTTAAGGTTGAATGTAAGCACTCACATAGTGTATAATATACAAAGTAGTAATAAAGGAGGAACTAGAAATGAAAAAATATGTCTACCTATTTAGTGAAGGTAACAAAGACATGCGTAACTTACTTGGTGGTAAGGGTGCTAACTTAGCCGAAATGACTAATATCGGTTTACCAGTACCTCAAGGTTTTACGGTGACAACTGAAGCTTGTACTAAATATTATGAAGACGGTAAAATGATTTCTCAAGAAATCGAAGATCAAGTTTATGAAAAACTTGCAGAACTTGAAAAAATTACAGGTAAAAAGATGGGTGATGCTCATAATCCATTACTTGTTTCAGTTCGTTCTGGAGCAAGAGCATCTATGCCTGGTATGATGGATACAGTTTTAAACTTAGGAATGAATGATGAAGTTGCTAAAGGATTTACTGAAGTGACAAATAACCCTCGTTTTGTTTACGATAGTTATCGTCGTTTTATCCAAATGTTTGCTGATGTTGTTATGGGATTCCCAAAAAGTTCATTTGAAAGAATGTTCGATAAAGTTAAAGAAGAAAAAGGTGTTGAATATGACACTGAATTAACTGCTGAAGACTTAATGGAAGTTGTTGAAATCTATAAAGGTGAATATAAAAAACATGCTGGTGTAGATTTCCCTCAAGATCCAAAAATCCAAATGATGGAAGCTATTAAAGCTGTATTTAGATCTTGGAACAATGACCGTGCAATTACTTATAGACGTTTGAACGATATTCCTGGAAGCTGGGGAACTGCTGTTAACGTTCAAGAAATGGTTTATGGTAACCGTGGGGATACTTCTGGTACTGGTGTTGCCTTTACAAGAAACCCTGCAACAGGTGAAAAGAAATTATACGGTGAATACTTAATGAACGCTCAAGGTGAAGACGTTGTTGCTGGTATTCGTACACCTCAAACAATTGATACATTAAAAGAAGTTATGCCTGAATGTTATGAACAATTTGTAAAAATCAACAAAATTCTTGAAGATCATTATAAAGATATGCAAGATATGGAATTTACAATTGAAGATGGTAAATTATTCATGTTACAAACACGTAACGGAAAAAGAACTGCAGCTGCTGCATTAAAAATTGCTGTTGACTTAGTTAATGAAGGTATGATTTCTAAGGAAGAAGCTTTATTAAAAGTTGAACCTAAACAATTAGACCAATTATTACATCCAAACTTTGATGATACTGCTTTACGTTGTGCTCATGTTGTTGCTACTGGATTAGCTGCTTCACCTGGTGCTGCAACTGGACGTATTTATTTCACTGCTGAAGATGTTATTGAAGCAAAAAATAATGGAGTTCAAGATATCTTATTAGTTCGTCTTGAAACTTCTCCAGAAGATATCGAAGGTATGAATATTGCTCATGGTATCTTAACTATCCGTGGTGGTATGACTTCACATGCTGCAGTTGTTGCTAGAGGTATGGGAACTTGCTGTGTATGTGGATGCGGTTCATTAAAAATTGATGAAGAAGCTAAAGTTTTAACTACACCTGATGGTAAAAAATATCATGAAGGTGACTATATGTCATTAGATGGAAGCACTGGTAATGTTTATGGTGAACAAATTAAAACTGTTGAACCAGAAATTAGTGGTGACTTTGAAACATTTATGGAATGGGCAGATGAAGCACGTACTTTACAAGTGCGTACAAATGCTGACACTCCAAGAGATGCTTTACAAGCTCGTAAGTTCGGTGCTGAAGGTATTGGTCTTTGTAGAACTGAACATATGTTCTTTGAAGAAGAAAGAATTTTCAACTTCAGACGTATGATTACTGCTGAAGATGAAGCAACAAGAAGAGAAGCTTTAGAAAAAATCTTACCATATCAAAGATCTGACTTTAGAGAATTATTTAAAGCTATGGAAATCTATCCAGTTACAATTCGTTTCTTAGATCCACCTTTACATGAATTCTTACCTCATACTGATGATGAAATTAGACCATTAGCTGAAAGCTTAGGTATGACTTTTGAAGCATTAAAAGCACGTGTTGAATCATTAAAAGAATTCAACCCAATGATGGGACACAGAGGATGTCGTCTTGCTGTGACTTATCCTGAAATTGCTGAAATGCAAACAAGAGCTGTTATTGAAGCTGCTATTGCTGCTAACAAAGAAGGACAAAACGTGGTTCCTGAAATCATGATTCCTCTTGTTGGTGATGTTAAAGAATTAAAATATGTAAAGAAAGTTGTTACTGATACTGCAGATAAGATTATTGCAGAAGCTGGAGTTGAATTACCATACAAAGTTGGTACTATGATTGAAATTCCAAGAGCTGCATTAACTGCTGATAAGATTGCTGAAGAAGCTGAATTCTTTAGTTTCGGTACAAATGACTTAACTCAAATGACTTATGGATTCAGCCGTGATGATGCTGCTAAATTCTTAGGTGATTACTATACAAAACAAATCTTTGAATCTGATCCATTTGCTAAAGTTGACCAAGAAGGTGTTGGACAATTAATGAAAATTGCTGTGGAAAAAGGTCGTCAAACTCGTCCAGATATCAAGTTAGGTATCTGTGGTGAACATGGTGGAGAAGCAAGTTCAGTTGAATTCTGCCATAAGTTAGGATTAACTTATGTTTCATGTTCTCCATATCGTGTACCATTAGCTCGTTTAGCTGCTGCTCAAGCTGCTGTTAAAGAAAAAATGGGAATTGAATAAAATATGAATTGGGATATGCCTTAGGTATGTCCCTTTTTTATTACTATTATGACTTTGATAGACTTTTTGAGATTTAAAAGTGTATAATGGATTTGTTACAAGAAGGTGAGAATATGATATATGTTATGAGTGATTTACATGGTGAATATGATAAATATAAAGCAATGCTTGATAAAATTCATTTTTCATCAAAGGATACATTATATGTGCTTGGGGATGTGATTGATCGAGGAAATCAAGGTATAAAAATTCTAAAAGATATGATGATGAGAGATAATGTTCATCCTATATTAGGAAATCATGAATATATGGCTGCATGTTGTCTTGTGTGGCTAAAAGAAAAAATAACTCTTGAAAGTATTGAGAATCTTAATGGAGAACAAATTGAAGATTTAACATTATGGTTTTCTAATGGTGGTTATTCTTCACTTCAAGAATTTCAAGCATTAAGTCAAGATGAGCGTGAAAATGTTTTTGAGTATATTTTAAATTTTCCATTATATGAAACTGTTCAAGTCAATGGAAAAACATTTATTCTTGTTCATGCTGGATTAGGAAATTTTAAACCAACGAAAAAATTATATGATTATACAATTGATGAAATGACTTGGGATAGAGGAGACCCTGATTACGCTTATTTTAATAATCCTCATATTTTTGTTGTGAGTGGACATACACCAACACCACTTATTTGTGGAAAAGCTAACATATATCAAAACCATCAACGTATTTTTATTGATTGTGGAGCTTCATATGATAAAGGCAAATTAGCTTGTTTATGTTTAGAGACGATGCAAGAGTATTATGTTGATTAAAAAATATGTTTGACTTGTATCGACTGATTTCATGAACTATGCTATAATAGGTGAAAAGTGCAGGTGGAGTATAAATGCGAATACAGTTAAATTTAGATAGTATTGCTGTTCTTTTATATTGTGGAGATTTGGTTGTTGATAACACAGCTCCACTAACACAAGAGGAATGGTATGATGTAGAAAAGAAATTAAAAAGTTCTTCTAAAAAATCACCTTCCAAATTATTTGGAATGAATAAAGATACTTTAATTCAAATTTTAGGTATTGAAGAATATATTGCTTATAAAATGATTGCAAGACTTTCAACATTAAAAGATTTAATGTTTGCGCTTGCGAATTTAGAAAACGAAGGAATTTATATTACAACAAAATATGAAGATAACTATCCAAAATGTTTAGTGACATCACTTAAAAAAAGAGCACCATTATTTCTTTATTATGTAGGTGATTTATCAATTGCTACAAATATGGTTTCCATTGTTGGGCCACAACAAATGGAAAAACGTTTAAATTCTTTTACAAAGAATTTAGTGACTAAAATCTATGATGAAGAAAGAACATTGGTTTCTAGTGGATTAAAAGGGATTGATGCTTATGCATTGAAAATTCATCTTCAGCTTGGTGGAAAAGCAGTATGTTTTGTGAGTGATCATATGTTTGATAAAAAGAAAACTTATTCAAAATATATTCGTGAAGGACGATTGGTTTTGATGAGTGCTGTTGATCCATTTGCTTATTTTAGTGTAACAAATGCATTGGATAGAAATATTTATGTTTGTGGTTTAAGTGAGTTACAATTTATTACTGCGACGCATATTAATAGTGGAGGTGTTTGGTTTACAACAATCCAAAATCTTCATTATCACTGGACAAAACAATTGGTTTTAGATGATGATCGTTTTAATGGAAATATCCGTTTGTTGGAAATGGGTGCAGTGAAAGTGACTTATGAAGATATTTTATCACTTTTAACAATAGATCAAATTGTTGAAAAGAATGAAGTGGTTGAGGAGGAAGAAGAAATTCTTATTGATCAGATGTCAATTTATGAATTTCTAGACGAATAAAATGAAAAATGAATTATTGAAGAAATATAAAAAAGCACCAATCACTATGGGATTGATGACAGTATGTATTGTTGTTTATATCATTTCGTTTGTATTATTTGGTGAAACAATGAATGTTTATGAAGGGATTGCATTTGGCGCATACAATCCTTTATTCATTGCTTATAAACATGAATATTTTCGCTTTTTTACAGCAAATTTTATTCATTTTGGACTTTTGCATATTGCTGTCAATTGTTATTCTTTATATGGAATAGGAATGTTTATTGAATCAGTTTTAAAAGAAAAGAAATATGCAATTGTTTTGTTTATGAGTGCTATAGCAACAACTGGATTACCTTATCTCATGTTTTTGGTTAATGGATTTGAAGCCAATACCATTAGTGGAGGAATTAGTGGTGTTATCTTTGGATTAATTGGTGCTTTAGGAGCTTTGGCTTTGAAATATCGTGATGTTTTTATGGATATCTTTAAACAATTGGCTCCCAATGTTATTTTGATGTTAGTGATTTCATTTGTTGTTCCATCTATATCTTGGTCAGGACATGTTTCAGGCATGATTGGTGGCTTTATAGCAACTTATATTTTATTAAATATCAAAGTTAAACCAAAAAAGAATGATTATAGTGATTTAGTGAATTGAGGAGAGTTTTATGAAAAATCAAAGAGTAAGAAAAGCTGTTATACCAGCTGCTGGTCTTGGAACTAGATTTTTGCCAGCAACCAAAGCCTTGGCTAAAGAAATGTTACCAATTGTAGATATTCCAACGATTCAATATATCATTGAAGAAGCTGTGAAAAGTGGGATTGAAGAAGTTTTGTTTATTACCAATAGCAATAAACATGCAATGGAAAACCATTTTGATGTCAACTATGAATTAGAAGAAAGATTAAAAGCTTCTGGTAAAGATGCCCAAGTGAAATTAATTCGTGATATTGCGGATTTGGCAAACATTTATTATATTCGTCAAAAAGAGCCAAAAGGATTGGGACATGCGATTTTGTGTGCAAAAACATTTATTGGAGATGAACCATTTGCTGTTTTGTTGGGGGATGATGTTGTTGTTAATAAGAATTCAAAACCAGCTTTACAACAATTAATAGATGCTTATTATCAAACACAATCATCTGTTGTTGGTGTTCAAACAGTTGAAAAAGAAATGGTTTCTAAATATGGGATTGTTGAACCTGATAAAGCCCATCCTTCAAAAGGACGTTTGGTTAAATTATCAAGTATGGTAGAAAAGCCAAGTGTTGAAGAAGCACCAAGTCAAATGGCTGTTTTAGGGAGATATGTTTTAACTCCTGAAATCTTTGATTTATTAGAAACTCAAGAAACTGGGGCTGGTGGTGAAATCCAATTGACAGATGCAATTATGCGTCTTATGGATAGACAAGCTGTTTATGCTTATGATTTTGAAGGGATTCGTTATGATGTTGGGGATAAATTTGGTTTTATCAAAGCAACAATTGATTTTGCATTAGACCGTGAAGAACTTCATGATCAGGTATTATCTTATATTAAGAAAGTGGCAGGAGAAGAATAATGAATTTTCAAGATAAATATAAAGAGTATAAAGAAAGACAAGAAGCGAAAAAATATTTTCGTTCAAATAATGATCAATTTTTAAGTTCAAATGAACTTGTAAAAACAATTGGTGGAGGAATTGTTGCATCAATTGCTTGTGGAATTGTTTTAGGAATTGTTATTACTGCATTGCATATTACATCTTCTATTTTTTATTTGATTTGTGGATGGGTTGTTGCAACAGCAGTGACAAAGATTGCTGGTGTTCATTCTAAACAAGTCGCTATAATTAGTGTATGTTTGACTGTACTTTGTTTTGTTGTTGGTGAAATGGCAATGATTTATTTACCATTTTATCAAATTGGAATTGGATTAGAATTATTTAATATTTTTGATTTATTTATGATGAGTTTTAAAGCATTGGTAGTCGGTGATTTATTTACGACTGTTATTGCTGTATTAGGGCTCTTTGTTGCTTATGAAGTTGCAAAATAAAACCTGAGATGATTTCTCAGGTTTTAACATTTTTGATCTAAATCTGGTTGATAGTATTTTTGAACATATTCTTCATATAATTCTCTAAATCTTTCATAGTGAATAATTTCACGTTGTCTTAAGAAAGATAATGGAGCAAGTAAATCAGGATCTTGTGTTTGATTCATTAGGTTTTCATAAATAGCACGTGCTTTTTGTTCGGCAGCCATGTCTTCTGCGATATCAGCGACTGGGTCACCAGTTGCTGCAAAATATGCTGCAGTAAATGGAACACCATTTGAATCAACAGGGAATAATGAACATCCATGTTCAGTATAATAACTTTGTAATCCTGCTGCTTTGATTTCTTCAATAGTTGCATCATGTGTTAATTGATAAACCATTGTTGATACCATTTCCATATGTCCAAGTTCTTCAGTTCCAATATCTGTTAATAATGCTTTTCCTTTTTCATCAGGCATTGTATAACGTTGTGAGATATAACGCATAGAAGCAGCTAATTCACCATTTGGACCTCCAAATTGAGTAATAATATATTTTGCCATACTTAAATCTTTGTTTTTGATTGAAATAGGGTATTGCAATTTTTTGCTATAAAGCCACATTTCTATAATTCCTCCTTTTTAACATTGATATTCCCAAGGCCAAGGGCCTTGAACCCATTCAAATGGGATTTTATTTTCACTATTGAGTACTAATAAAGGACCAAATTCTTTTTCAAATGCTTTTCTTGCAGCTTTGGCTTTATTAGCATATTCTTTGTAAAGTTGTACCATTCTTTGATTTTGAGGATGCATATCCAAATAAAGATTGATTTCATGAGCAACGAATTCATACATTTGAACTTCTAACAAAGCTTGTTGTCTTTTGGTTTGTGGTTGTATGCAATAGTTAGAAAATCCACGGTATGACATATATAGATCCTTAAATAAGTTTCCTAACATAATGGCTTCTTCTGGATCAAATAATTTTGGATTTCTTTCCTTTGTTGTCTCAGGTACAAAAAATGGCTGAAAACATGTTTGATTATCTTGAAATATATTCATAATGACCTCCTTCAATCTAAACTATGCTAAAAAAAATAAACTGTGAAGACATATGTTTATTTTCAGTTCATATTATGCCTTTATAATGAATAAGAGAAAAGAAAGGGTGGTCATATGAAAGTTGTCGTCGTATATACAACTCATTGTAAAGATGCTAAGTTACTTGCTGATGATATGGCAAGATATGCGAGAACATATGCAAGGCCCATAACTGATTTTGATTTTCAAGAGGATGTTGATTTATTAGTATTAGGTTTTGAAGAATATCCTTGTTTTAAGGATAAAGAATTAGAAACATTTATACATCAATTATCTCGTCAACATATTAAGAATTTAGCATTGTTTAATTTGTTTTGTTTTAAGAATAAACAAATGGATAAAGTTATTGATTTATGTCGACAACAAGATTTACCATTAATGAGAGAAACATATTCATGTAAAAAAGCATTGAAATCTAAATGTTATTTGAGTGATGATATCATTTCTGGTGGACGTGAATATATTGAAGATATGGTCAATATCTGTAATCATTATTATTAAAGAGCGCTAGCTCTTTTTTTTCATTTCACATTATGTTAAAATATCTTAAACAAAGGGGGATTATGAAAATGAAGAAAAACTATCATTTTGAAACTTTACAAATTCATGCTGGGCAAAAACCTGATCCAGTAACAAAGGCAACAGGTGTGCCTATTTATTTATCTAATGCTTTTACTTTTGATGATGCTGATCAAGCTAAGAATATTTTTGCATTAGAAGAAGGTGGTTATTTCTATTCTAGATTATCAAATCCAACAGTTGATGTTCTTCAACAAAGAATGGCAGCTTTAGATGGTGGTGTCGGTGCGGTTGCTTTTGCTTCAGGAACTGCTGCGATTATGGGGTTGATTATGACTGTTTGTGAAACAGGTGATGAAATTATTGCTGCTAATAATTTATATGGTGGAACTATTGGTTCTTTATCTGGAACAATGAAAGGAATGGGGTTTGTTTCACATTTCGTAAATCCAAGAGATTTAGAAACAATGGAATCATTAATTAATGAAAAAACAAAATTGATTTTCGTAGAATCAGTTGGAAATCCAAATGGTGATATGTTGGATTTTGATGCAATTAGTGCTATTTGTAAAAAACATCATTTATTATTTGTTGTTGACAACACAACTCCAACACCATATTTGTTTAAACCTATTGAACATGGTGCTGATTTGGTTGTTTATTCAACAACAAAATATATTGCAGGTCATGGAAATGTCATGGGCGGTATTATTGTTGATAGTGGTCGCTTTGATTGGCATAATGAAAGATATCCTTTATTTACAAATCCTGATAAAGCTTATCATGATATTGTTTATGCTGATTTAAATGAAGCTGCCTTTTGTACAAAAGCAGTTGCGAAAACTTTAAGAGACTTAGGTGGTTGTATGACACCATTTAATGCTTATATGACTTTACTTGGTTTAGAAACATTGTCATTACGTATGGAAAGACATGTTGAAAATTCAAGAAAAATTGCTCAATTCTTAAAAGACAATGATGCTGTCGAATGGGTGAGCTATGCTGAACTAGAAGGGCATGAATCACACGAACTTTGCCAAAAATATTTTCCAAGAGGATTTGGTGGCTTGTTTACTTTTGGTGTCAAAGGTGGGCTTGATGGAGGAAAAACAGTTATCAATCAAATTCAACTGTTTACCCATGTCACAAACTTTGCGGACTCTAGAAGTTTATTAACACATCCAGCTTCAACAACTCATGCTCAAATGAGTGAAGAAGAAAGATTGGCTGGTGGGGTTCAACAAGGAACAATTCGTATTTCTGTTGGATTAGAAAATGCTGATGATTTAATTGCTGATTTGCAACAAGCTTTCGATAAAATAAAATAAAAATAAAAAAATCCTATATAGGATTTTTTTCAGGCTGTTGACAAAGTAAATGTGTCAACAGTCTTTTCTTTTGTTGGGAAGTAT
>UPXV01000008.1 GCA_900538465.1 uncultured Erysipelotrichaceae bacterium | reverse complement strand
AAGTGAGGAGATTAGAATGTGTGAAGTGTTTGATAGTTTTGTAAGAGAAAGAGAAATGAAAGGAAAGGTATCATTACTTGTCAAACTGTTGAAACAAAAGTTAGGGTTTATATCAAAAGACTTAATAACGAAAATGGAAGTGAGTCCAGAGGATAAGTTAGATCAATTGACAATTAAGATTTTTGATATTGAGAATGAAAAAGATGTTTTAGATATTTTATCTTGATAAAACATGACCAAAAGTAAGGCTATATCAGCCTTACTTTTTTACGTCTTATAACAAATATCCACATAAAGAAATATTTTGAATAAAGAATGAAATATGTTACAATAGTTGCGGTGATGAAATATGATATTAGCATGCTCATCTTTAAAGAAATCATTTCAAGGTGTTGATTTACTTAAAGATATAACATTTAAAATTGAAGAACATGATAAACTTGCAATCATTGGCGTTAATGGGGCTGGAAAAACAACACTATTAAAAATTCTTTGTGGTGAAGAAAGTTATGATAGTGGTGATATTTTTATGCCTAAAGATGCAAAGATTGGTTATCTTGCTCAACATAATACACTTGATCAAACTTTATCAATATATGATGCTTTACTTGATGTCTTTACGCCATTGATTCAAAAAGAAGCACGCCTTCGTGAATTAGAACAAATGATGGCTAAACAACATGATTTAGAAAACATCATGAAAGAATATGACCGATTGACTTTTGAATTTGAAAAAGATGGTGGTTATACATATCAAAGCCAAATTAAAGGTGTTTTAAAAGGATTAGGATTTAGTGAAGATACCTGGTCAATGAATATTGGTATTCTTTCTGGTGGACAAAAGACACGTATTGCTTTAGGACGTCTTCTCTTATTGCAACCTGATTTATTGTTATTAGATGAACCAACCAATCATCTTGATGTAGAATCTATTGAGTGGTTAGAAAGTTATCTCAAAAATTATCCACATGCCATTATTATGGTGTCTCATGATAGATATTTTATTGATCAAGTCTCTAATCAAATTGTTGAAATTGAACATGGTAAAGCCACAACATATAAATGTTCATATCAAGACTATGCCATTATTAAAAAGCACAATCGTGAAGTTGATTTAAAACATTATATAGATAATCAAAAAGAAATCAAACGTATGCAAGAAAGTATTGATTTATTAAAATCATACAATCGAGAAAAACAAGTCAAACGTGCTGAAAGCAAGGAAAAAGCATTAGCTAAGATGGAAAAAGTAGAAAGACCTGATACTCTACCTCAAGCGATTAAGATTCAATTTCAACCTATTGTAGAATCTGGTTATGATGTCTTAAAAGTAAAAGACTTAGCAATGGCTTTTGATAAACCCTTATTTGAAAACATTAATTTTGAAGTGAAAAAGCAAGAACGTGTAGCTTTAATTGGTCCAAATGGAATTGGAAAAACAACATTATTCCATATTCTTTTAGGTCATTTAACACCTCGTCATGGAAAAATCAAACTTGGTAGTAAAGTCATGATGGGATATTATGATCAGGAACATACTTCTCTATCTTTTCACAAAACAATTTTTCAAGAAATTAGTGATGCTTATCCACAAATGAACAACACACAAATTAGAAGTGCTTGTGCATCTTTCCAATTCAAAGGTGATGATGTTTTTAAAACCATTGATATGTTATCGGGTGGAGAAAGAGGTCGTGTTGTTTTAATGAAATTACTCTTATCACAATCTAATTTCTTAATTCTTGATGAACCAACAAACCATTTAGATATTGAATCAAAAGAAGTCTTAGAAGATGCTTTATTATCTTTTGAAGGAACCATTTTATTTATCAGCCATGATCGTTATTTCATCAATAAACTTGCCACACAAGTTGTCGAAATGACACCTCATGGATCTCATACATATTCAGGAAATTATACAAACTATCTTGACTATAAGACAACTGATAAAATTGAAAAAGAGAAAAACAATACCTCTTATCTTGAAAAAAAGAAAAGCCAATCAGAAATTCGTAAACAACAAAACTTAATCAAAAAAGTCGAAAAAGAAATTTCTGAGTTAGAAGAAAAAATCAATCATTATACACAACTTATTCATCAAGATGAAATTTTGAATGATTATAAAAAATATAATGATATTATTAAAGATATGGATCAAGCCAATGAGGAATTAGAAAAACTTCTTGAAAAATGGGAAGAAATGCAAAATGAAAACTGATTGAACAAAAATCAATCAGTTTTTTTATTTTGAAATAATAATTTTATTCTCAATATAACTATTCATGATATCCAATTTTACTTTTGTACGATTCCATGCTAAAGTTTCATAAACAGCACAATATTTATCTGCTAATAAAACAATATAACTTTCCCGATATTTTGGAAATTTCAATGTTAAAGGAAACATATGTTTAATAATAATATCTTTTTCTCTTTCACTCATTTCAAATTCAAGACTCGCATTGTAATAAGCACGATATGGATGTGAAAAAGCATGGCGTTTATTATGAGGTGAAGGTAAATGCCAATCATACAGGAAGAAATCATGTAATAAAGCTCCTCTAATTAAACTTCGCACATCAACTTTTAAGTGCATTTTTTGAGCAATCAACAAACTTATATAAGCAACAAACAAGGAATGATGATAACAGCTTAATTCTCCATGTTGAATAAAATTTTTTTCTGATTGCATTTTAGAAGATGTTAATATATCCTTACCATGTTCTAATAATAAGTTCAAATGATAAACATCATTCATTTCAAACACCTCTTTCCATCTCTATTGTATAGAAGCCAAACATAAATTTCAAATCAAATGATATACTTTCAAAAGATTCTCTTGTATAAAACAACAATTTTCCCTATAATACCTCTAGAGGTGTCTTATGAAAAAGTTAAAATATTTTATACCATCTATTTTATTCATGATGATTATTTTTATGTTTTCTAATCAAAATGGTGAACAATCATCTGGATTAAGCAGTCAAATTGTTTACTGGATACAAACATACTTACATATTCCTATTACTGAATTGATTATCCGAAAAGCAGCTCATATGAGTGAATATGCTTTACTTACACTCACTTTTATTTATGGTTTTTCTCATTGTCAATATTCTTTAAAACAAATTCTTGTTTTTTCTTTAGCTGCTACTTTTCTTTATGCTTGTACTGATGAATGGCATCAACTTTTTATCGGTGGAAGAGCTGGTCAATTGACTGACGTACTGATTGATAGTAGTGGTGGTTGTTTGGCGATTATAGGTTATGATATATATGATAGATATTTAAAAAAACGAAGTCACAATTGACTTCGTTTTATTCATAATTTAATACACCTTGTTTCTTTAAAATAGGTTTAAAGATTTTCATAAAAATACCAAGTGTTGGTCCAAATGTTAACATCCCAATAATTGTACCAACTCCAATAGACCATGGAATATCAAAAATGAACTTTAAAACCAAAATAGCAATAATACTTATGACATCAGCCGCTTGTCTTGAAACAGAAAACTTAACAGGAATAATTTTTGTCATTGCCATACAAAATCCTTCTAACGCAAATGTCACTTCATCCAATAACATGACAATTGAAACTCCAAAAGCACAAACAGTACTTCCACAAATATACATAATGATTCCACCAATAAAAGAATCAAATGGGAAAACTAATAATTGATATAAAACAAAATTAATAACAACCCCTAATAATATACTTAATGGTAATTGTAACAATTGAATCCATCGAAAATCTTTTCTTAAAATAATGATTTGCCCTAAAACACAACAGCTATTAAAAATAATACCTGCTGTCCCAACTTCAATCCCTACAATATCTGATGTTGATTTTGCAAGAGCATCCCATGCCCCTACACCAACATTTGCCTTTAAAGTAAAAGCACATGCTGTTCCTACAATCATAAACCCTAATACAATCAATATATATCTTTTCACATTCTTACTCATGCCTCATCCTCCATAGCGAGGAATATTATATAGATTTTTTTAAGTTTGTCGTTAAAATTTCAGAAATTGAAAAAAGAAACTTTACAGTTTCTTTTCCATTAAATATCGACGTAATCTAACGCCTCTTCTTTCAACAACTTGTTCTTCTATTTCAACATATCCCATAGCTTCAAAGAAAGGTTTTGAAGTAATAGAAGCCGCAGTATTCATAAAACGAATGCCTTTTGTTGTGGCATATTTTTCTAATTTCTTAACAATCATGGTTGCAATCCCTTGATGCAAATAATCAGCCCTTACATATAAACGATCAAGATAGCCAGTTTCTCCAATATTTCCAAAACCCACTATTTTTCCATCATCTTCAACAACTAAAGTATGATTCTTATTCAATGATGCTTCCCATCTTTGAACATCAGCATCTTTTGGTGCCCAAGCATCTAATTGTTCTTGTGTATAATCTTGTGTACAAACAGTATGGACATTGTCATAAAAAAGTTCAAGAACATCATGTAAATCTTTAGGCATATATAGTCTTGTTTCCATACAACCACCTCTTTCTGCAAAATCATTATACCATAATCTAAAAAAATTAAAAAGGAGTAGCAACTCCTTTTCAAATATTAAAACTAAATTCCAAACAATAAATCTAAATATGTAGGCATTGGCCAATATTTTTCATCAACCTTTGCTTCAATTGTATCAGTAATATCACGTAATTGATTCATTGCAGTAAACACTTCATCACGCCAAATCATTGATTGATCAGCAATTTCTCCAACAAAAGTTTGCGCTTTTGTAATAGATTGATCCAATTGATTCATTTGTGCTTTCATTTGTGATAATAATTGAGATAATTCTTGTACATCCTCAATTAAAAATTGATTGTCAATACCAGCTTCTTTGACTTCAAGAGCTGTACTTGTTATTGTTTTGAGATAAGAAACAACAGCAGGATAAATTTCATTATGTGCCATCTTAGAAGCTGTTAATGCTTCCACTTGGATTGTTTTGTTATAATTATCTAATAAAATTTCATAACGAGATGCTAATTCTTTTTTCGTATAAACACCTAAACTTTCAAGCATTTGAATATTTTTATCTTCTCTTAAACATTCCATTGCATCCACTGTGTTTTTATGATTAGCAAGGCCACGTTTTTCTGCTTCAATTTCCCATTCTTTTGAATAACCATCACCATTAAAGATAATACGTCTATGTTCAGCCATAAATGCTTTGATAACTTCCATTGGTGTTTTTCCACTTTCAATTTCTTTAGCCATTTCTTCCATTTCTGCAGCTAAGATAGAATTTAAAATCGTATTTGGTCCAGCAATTGATTGAGCTGACCCTACCCCTCTAAATTCAAATTTATTTCCTGTAAAAGCAAATGGTGAAGTTCTATTTCTATCTGTATTATCCTTAGAAAAATCAGGAACAACAGAAACACCTGTTTGGAAACGATCACTACTTAAATCTTCTAATTCCTTGTTGTCAATAATCGCATCAACAATTCTATCAAGATCTTCTCCTAAAAACATTGAAATGATTGCAGGAGGTGCTTCATTTGCCCCTAAACGATGATCATTTCCAGCTGTTGCAATTGACATACGAAGCAAATCAGCATATTCATCTACTGCTTTCATAGTACATGCTAATGCTGCTAAAAATGTTAAATTATTAGCTGGATTGTCTCCAGGATTAAACAAATTCACACCCGTATTTGTCTCAACTGACCAGTTGTTATGCTTTCCAGATCCGTTGACACCTTCAAAAGGTTTTTCATGTAATAAACATCTTAATCCATGTTTTTTTGCAATATCTTGCATCAATTGCATCAATAAATGATTATTATCCGTTGTAATATTTACATTACGATAAACACAAGCCACTTCATGTTGTGCTGGAGCTGCTTCATTATGTTTTGTTTTTGAAGGAATACCATATTTCCAAAGTTCCTGGTCCAAATCTTTCATAAAAGCCGAAACTTTCCGTTTTAAACTTCCAAAATAGTGATCTTCTAATTCTTGACCTTTTGGAGCTCTAGCACCAAATAATGTACGTCCTGTTAATTTTAAATCCATACGTTTTTGGTAAAACTCATCTGCAACCAAAAAGTATTCTTGTTCACTTCCTACAGAAGCACTAACTTTTGTAACACCTTGCATTCCTAATAAAGGAAGCAAATGGCATGAGGCTTTAGATAAAGCATCAACTGATTTCAATAATGGTGTTTTTTTATCTAACGCTTCACCATTATATGATGAGAATAAAGTTGGAATATATAATGAACCATCCTTAACAAAAGCTGGAGATGTACAATCCCAAGATGTATATCCTCTTGCTTCAAAAGTTGCACGTAATCCACCAGAAGGAAACGAAGAAGCATCTGGTTCCCCTTTTCTCAAAGTCTTACCACTAAATTCTAAAACTGCTTTATTTCCATCAGGTTCCAAAAATGCATCATGTTTCTCTGCTGTTAATCCTGTCATTGGCATAAACCAATGTGTAAAATGTGTAGCCCCATTCTCTACAGCCCAAATCTTCATTGCATTTGCAATAACTGTTGCTGTTTCTTTTGTTAATGGTTCTCCATTATCCAAAGATTCATGAAAAGCTCTATATGTAGATTTTGGAATACGTTCTTTCATTACATCGTCACTAAATGTTAAACACCCATAGCCTTCAAGTAATTCATTCATTTCCATTAAGTTACTCCCCCTTGTCTCATCAATTGTATCAATTTATGTTTATTGTGTAAACATAAATAAGATATTCTTTATGAGGGTATTATATATTTTGAGTCATTATCTGTCAATATAGTATAAAGTCATTTTATTATTATGAAATTATTTTATTAATGAAATTGATGAATAATTATTGTAATTTTTTTAAGAAGGATTATACTTAATAAAAGAGGTGAGTACTATGTTAAGTCAATTTACTGCTTTAATTATTCATAGTGATAAAAATACAAATAACCAAATCAAAGAATATCTTGAAGGAAAAGATTATATCTGTAACCAAGTTATTCAATATAAAGATCTAGAAGCTTATTATGAAAATCATTCTTATGATTGTCTGATTATTGAAGATGATTTCCCAAGAATCAAAACAAAAGAATTTATTGTACAAGCTAAATTAAAAAGTCAACCCATTGTTATTGTGTTAAGTGACACTTTGTCATCAGATTATCTTGAATCTATTTTAAATGCAGGGGCTGATGATTATTTAACTATTCCATTTGATTTAAAAAATTTAGATGCAAAAATTCAATCTGTCTATAAAAATGGAATCTTAAAGCCAAGACAAATTTATCGTTTCAAAGACATTATTGTAGATACAACTGCAAGAACTTGTTCTTGTCATGGAAAACCATTAAATCTTACAAAAAATGAATTCAAATTAATCTCTATCTTAATTTCACATCCTTATCAACCTTTTTCAATTTCCTATCTTTTTGAACAAGTTTGGGGGTCATCCATTTATGAAGATGGAACTTCTATTCCAGCATTAATGAGTAATTTAATTATGAAATTAAGAATGGCCAATAATGAGCAAGATTATATTAAACGCTTTGGGAAAGATAGTTATAAAATGGCATTTTAAAAGGAAGAAGATGTTAATCTACTTCCTTTTCTCTTGCTGCTTGTTTTCGGCTTTTCTTCTTTCTTTACGTTGTTTCTTTTCAAGTTGTCTATGCACATCTGTATAATCTTTCACTGTACAGTGAATTCTTTTATTTTCTTTTAAAATAGCATCAACAAATTCTACACGTTCTTTTGGGAAACAACAATAACGCTTTTTCGTATTTGTATAAATTTCAATGGCATGTGGACGTGTTGCAATATCAGCCCAACGAGAAACAGGATCACAAATTGTCTCACATTGCATCAAATCAACATGACTATTCTTCCATAATGGATAATGAATTGTTAAAGTTTTTTTACCAATAGTATATTTATAAGGTCTCATACCAAGAAAGAAAATATAACATAAAATACCAAATACTAAAATTGCTATAAAAGTACTCACACTAGCTGTAACTGCTATATACACGGTATAAATAGTATAAGCACACAAGAAGATGATAGTGGCCGTATTCATTCTAAACTTAAACTCTTTTTCCATAAATGCCTCACTTTCTTTTCTATTATACATGATTTATATAGAAATAACAATCTTATTCATGCTAATTTCCAATTATAAATTTAGCAAATTAACCAAGAATTTATAGATAAATATTACAATTCATTTGTATCATTAACAATTCCATAACATAAGATAAAAAGGACGACTAAGCGTCCTTTTAAACATTCTATTTGTTTACAAATCTTATTCTGCAGCAGCAGCTTGTTTGTTTTGATATTTTTCGTAAGCAATTAAGAATGGGATATAAATTACTGTTGCTAAAGCAATAACAATAATTTGTGATACAGCACCCATGATGTTACCACCAGTAGCTAAGAATCCTAACAATAATGGTGGCATTGTCCAAGGTACTTCAAGTACAACAACTGGACAGAACTTAATAGTGATTAATAACCAACCAACGAAGATACAAGCTACAGGAGCTAAGATGAATGGAATACCTAAGATTGGGTTTAATACCAATGGAATACCAAATGTTACAGTTTCATTGATGTTGAATAAACCTGGAACGATAGATAATGTAGCGATTGCACGGTTATCTTCACGTTTAGAGAAGATGAAGATTGCAATAACTAAACCTAAAGTAACCCCAGAACCTCCCCATTCAGCAAACATTTGCATCATAGTTAAGTTCATAGTGTAATATCCATGAGCTTTAATATCTTCAGTCAATGGAAGAGCTGTAGATTTACCATTTGTAAATAATGCAGTATTTGCATATAACATAGGTTTGAAGATTGGTTCCTTAACAGCAGCTAACATGTTGTTACCATGAATACCTACTAACCAGAATAATGAGATTAATACATACATGAACATAACAGCAACGATATTGTCACCAATAACTTCCATTAATGGTTCTTGTACAGAAGTTTTGATTAAGTCATTTAAATATACGCCAGAAGCTAATTTAACTAACCAACCAATAACACCAACAACTAATAAAGTTAAGAATGTTGGGATTAAAACTTCGAATGCACGAGCTACACCTGGAGGTACTTGTTCAGGCATCTTGATTTTTAATGCATCCATTTTACGGAACATGTTATAAATTTCAAGAGCGATAATACCTACTAATAATGCAGTAAATAATCCAGTAGCACCTAAGTAACTTCCTTCAAATCCACCTACAGTACCAAGAGATTTAGCACCTTCTGGTAAGATAGCACCTGTTACAAGACCATCTTTACCTTGCCAAATTTGTGTAGTTGTTGGAGTAACCATAGCCCATGACATGAATCCAAGAACTGCTGGGAAAGCACCAGTTTCACCATTAGCTTCTCCAATTTCTTGAGCTACTAACATTACGATACCAATAGAAATACATGAGATAGTTGCAAATGAGATTGCAGCGAATACGTCATTGATAGGTTGTAAAGCCATAATTGGTTTGAAAATCCCACCAAGACCTTGAGCGTTTCCTTCGACAACGTTATCATTAACTAATACGTTTGTCCAAAGAACACCGATTGCACCAGCGATAGTTGCTGGCATGAAGTTTTGGAATGCATTTTTGATAGCGCCAAGGTATTTGTTTTGACCACACCAAGCACCAATGCGTCCAAGCTTATCAGCAAAAGCGTCCATATTTTTTCCTCCCTTAAAATATTTTTGACACTAATAGTATAAGATTTATTTTATAAAAAGTCAATGCTTTTAATTTAAAAGTATGGTACTTTTCAAAAAAAGTACCATTTTATGCGATATTTTCTTATTAATTTTTTTCGACTTTTTTCTCAAATAGAAAAAAACTTATGTTTTTCACATAAGTTTATTGTTGTACGACGATCGTTTGGAACTCAAAATCAGCATAATGATGTCTTGCTAATGTATATTCAAAGATAGCTCCATTACTTAAATATGAAATTTGTTCTTCTTGAATATAAGGTTCATATTCTTTCAATCCAAGATATTGTTGTTCTAGTGGTGTTGATAAAGCAGCATTAATTGTCAAATGACAACTTTGAATTTTTAATTTTAATACTTTTTCAATATAATTATAGACTGACCCTTTTAAATGTTCTAATTTTAAATTCGGTATCAAACTAATTGGAATATAACTAATATCAATTAAATGAGGCTTTTGATCTAAAAATCTCAATCGGATAATATGATAAACAAAATCACCTATCTCAATTTGTAGTTTCTTAGACAAATGAGCATCAGCAGGAACAACTTCAAATTCTAAGACTTCACTTGTCACTTCTTTTATACCTTCATATTTTGCAGTTAATCCTCTTGCAAACTTATTTGTAGAACTTTCAATTGACGGATCAAAATCTTTAACAAAAGTTCCCGCACCTCTTCTACGGATAATCAATCCCTCTTTAACCAAAATGTCCAAAGCTTTCTTCATTGTTTCTTTATTACAATGATAACTCATACAAAGAACATATTCATAAGGGAGCTTTTGACCGAAAGTATATTCTTGTTTTTTAATTTTTTGACGAATGTCATCAGCAATATCTTTATACTTTGCCATTCTATCTCACCTCACCACTATAAAAATACCATACTTTTAAATTAATTTCACGGTTTTTTTATATTTTTTTAATAAATTTATATTTTTATAGCCTTAAGCAATGTTTTTTCTAATGAATAGATTTTTAATTCCCCATTTTCATAAATTCCATAACTCTTTACACCTTCCTTAGGTAAAGAAATAGAAGAAGGATTAAAAATAATTATTCCATCTTTTTGTTTTGCTATAGGTTTATGAAAATGACCATACATCAAAATATCACCTTCATTAAGAAGTGGCATTTGATCTTCATTATACAAATGACCATGTGTAATAAAGAAACGATGCCCATCCATATAAATTTGACTATAATCCGCTTGTATTGGAAAATCTAAAACCATTTGATCAACCTCAGCATCACAATTTCCTCTTACAGCAATGATCTTTTCTTTATATTGATTTAATAAAATAGCGACTTCTTTAGGATTATATCCCTCTGGCAAAGGATTACGTGGTCCATGATATAACAAGTCTCCTAGTAAAATCAATTGATCCATATGTTCTTCTTCAAAAATTGATAAAACTTTCTTCAAATCTTCTAAAGAACCATGAATATCAGAAACAATCATACATTTCATAAATCCAATCCCTCCAACTCTACACCGACAGGACAATGATCTGATCCCATAATATCAGTATAAATATAAGCATCTTTAATATGTTCTTTTAAATTTGTAGAAACAACAAAATAATCAATACGCCATCCTGCATTCTTTTCTCTAGCCTTAAACATATAAGACCACCAAGAATAAACTTCTTTATCAGGATATTTATATCTAAATGTATCAATAAATCCAGAATCTAATAATTCTGTAAATTTTGCTCTTTCTTCATCAGTAAAACCAGCATTCTTATGATTTGTTTTATCGTTTTTTAAATCAATCTCTTTATGGGCAACATTTAAATCACCACAGATAACAACTGGTTTTTTCTTTTTCAATTCATTCACATATGCTCTAAAAGCATCTTCCCAAACTTGACGATACTCTAAACGTTCTAATTCTCTTTTAGAATTAGGCGTATAAACAGTAATAAAATAAAACTTCTCAAATTCTAAAGTAATCACACGTCCTTCTTGATCATGTTCTTCTATTCCTAAGCCATAAGTGACATTCAATGGTTCTTTTTTTGTATAAATAGCAACTCCACTATAACCTTTTTTCACAGCATCATTATAATAAGATGTATAACCATCAAAATTTAAATCTATTTGATGTTTTTGTAATTTCGTTTCTTGAATAGCAAAAATATCAGCATCAACATCTTTAAAAAAATCTGCAAAACCTTTATTCAAACATGCTCTTAAACCATTTACATTCCATGATACACATAACATTTTTCATTCCTCCTTAGACACGAAAAGGGGCTATACCCCTTCTTCATCAATTGCATATCTTACAATTGTCTTTAACTTTTCTGGTGCGACCTTTTCAGGATCATTCAAATAAATCTCATGGTGTAATCCTTCAAGTTTCATACCTTGAATTGTAATATACTCCATGATTTGTTTTGTCGTATTAATTTCAGTATTGTATGCTCCTTTATGTAACATTTGCACACATTTACCTTCTGTCATCTTCTTCAAATAAGCATCAACAAGATATGGATTATCTTTTCTTGTGACCATATATTCTTTTATACGTTCAAAAGTCTGTTCATTTAAAACTTTTGGTTGAGCCATCATTAAAGTAAATTTAATCATTTTCTTTCTTGTGACATCAAATTGGCTATTATCATATGTATCCCATAATCCTTCTAATGGAGAGATTAAATATAATAAATCTAATTCCTGTTTAAAATAATCCTTAATTGCTTTTGATAATATATGTAAAGCTTCCGACTTCAACTTAAATTCTTCGACATTTGGATTTCCGATTCCATCAATCATGATGAAATTGAATTCTGGCACATCAACAACATCAATCTTTTTTGTAGATGCATCATATTGCTTCTTATATTCTTTTCTTATGCCTTCTTTCATTCAGGAACGCTCCTTTCAATCAATCATTATATATAATTTAAAAGAAAATTTCCACTTAATTTTAGGATTTTTTTATTTTTATTGACAATAATTTTTAAATTTAACACAAACATCTCAATCATATAACAAAATCAAAGCAAAAGAAATGACCTTTTGGTATAACCAAAAGATCAATTTTCATCCCATAATACAATCTTTTTTTCTTGACGTGTCTTATTCATATCAATAATTCTTTGATTTTCAGAGCCTCTAAACTTCAAACGAATATTTTTTTGTTCAAGAATAAATGGTCCATCTACCAAAATATCAATATAACTTAATAATTCATCACTGACATCAGTATGAACACGTCCACCTTCTAACAAATCCTCTAAAACATATCCTGTATAACACCAAATATCTTTTTGAGGATAAACCGTTTTTACTTTTTGTAATAACGGAAGCAATCCTTCTTGATTAGTGATTTCCATTGGTTCTCCTCCTAAAAGGCTCAATCCTTTGATATGAGGAGGTTTTAAAGCATTGATAATATAATTTATCGTTTCTTCATTAAACTCTTGTCCATAGTGAAAATCCCAAGCAATTTCATTAAAACAATCTTGACAATGATGGGTACAACCAGAAACAAAGAGTGAGACCCTCACTCCTGTTCCATTGGCAATATCTACATCTTTAATTGTAGCGTAATACATAATTATAAGTGGAGAACACGTTCTTTAATTTCTTGTGTTCTTCCTTGATTCCAGAATTGTGTTCCAATATAACCACAAGTACGTCTAGCAACACTCATCTTGTCTTGATCTGTATTTCCACAGTTAGGACAAATCCAAATCAATTTACCATCATCGTCTTCTTTAATTTGAATTTCACCATCATAACCACATTCCATACAATAATCACATTTTGTATTTAATTCCGCATACATAATATTTTCATAAATATGTTTCATAACAGCCAATACGGCATCTAAGTTATCTTGCATATTTGGAACTTCAACATAGCTGATAGCTCCTCCTGGAGATAATTGTTGGAATTGTGATTCAAATGTTAATTTTGTAAAGGCATCGATTTCTTCAGTGACATTGACATGATAGCTATTTGTAATGTAGTTTTTATCAGTGACACCAGGAATCTTTCCAAAACGTTTTTGTAAACATTTTGCAAATTTATATGTTGTTGATTCAATTGGTGTTCCGTATAAACTAAAGTCCATATTTTCTTCAGCTTTCCACTGTGCACATTTATCATTTAAATGTTGCATAATTTCCAACGCAAAAGGTGTAATTTCTGGATCAGTATGAGATTTTCCTGTCATATATTTCACACATTCACAAAGTCCAGCATATCCTAAAGAAATTGTAGAATATCCACCATATAATAATTTATCTAATGTTTCACCTTTTTTAAGTCTTGCTAGAGCACCATATTGCCATAAAATTGGTGCAACATCACTAGGTGTTCCTTTTAAACGATTATGACGGCACATTAAAGCTTCTTTACATAAATCTAATCTTTCATCCATAATACGCCAGAATTCTTTTAAATCACCCTTAGATGAACAAGCTACATCAACCAAGTTAATTGTAACAACACCTTGGTTAAAACGTCCATAATATTTTGCACGTTGTGTTTGAGGATCAACATATGGTGTTAAGAAACTACGGCATCCCATACATGTATAACAATGTCCATCACCATTTGTATCCACTTTTAATTCTTTCATTTTCTTTTCAGAAATATAATCAGGGACCATACGTTTTGCAGTACATTTTGCTGCCAACTCTGTTAAATACCAATACTTACTATCTTCATGAATATTGTCTTCCTCTAAAACATAAATTAATTTAGGGAATGCTGGAGTGACATAAATGCCTTGTTCATTTTTAACCCCAATAATTCTTTGATTTAAAGTTTCTTCAATAATCATAGCCAAATCATCTTTTGTTTGTCCTTCAGGCACTTCATTTAAATACATGAAAACTGTCACAAAAGGTGCTTGTCCATTTGTTGTCATTAAAGTAATGACTTGATATTGAATCATTTGCACACCACGATTAATTTCTTTACGAACACGATACTCAGCCAATTCATTAATTTGTTGATCTGTAACTTCAATACCTTCTTGTTCAAATTCTTCACGAACTTCTTTTCTAAACTTTTGACGACTGACATCAACAAAAGGTGCTAAATGAGACAAACTGATACTTTGTCCACCATATTGAGAACTTGCTACTTGAGCAATAATTTGAGTTGCAATATTACAAGCTGTTGAAAAACTCTTTGGTCTTTCAATCATTGTTTCACTAATCACTGTTCCATTTTGCAACATATCTTCTAAGTTGACTAAACAACAGTTATGCATATGTTGAGCAAAATAATCAGAATCATGGAAATGAATAATCCCTTCTTCATGAGCTTTGACAATATGTTCAGGCAATAATAAACGTTTTGTAATATCTTTGCTGACTTCACCTGCCATATAGTCTCTTTGAACACTATTAACAGTTGGATTCTTGTTTGAATTTTCTTGTTTTACTTCTTCGTTATCACATTCAATCAAACTTAAAATTTGTTCATCAGTTGTATTGGCTTTACGAACAAGCGCTCTTTTATAACGATATGTAATATATTTTCTAGCCACTGAAAAAGCATTCAACTTCATAATTTCATCTTCAACTAAGTTTTGAATTTCTTCAACACTTAAAGCTCTTTTCATTTTTTCACATTGATATTTAACATTATTGGTAATGTTATCAATGTCTTCTTCAGATAATCTTTCTGTCTCCACAACCTCTTTGTTTGCCTTTTCAATTGCCGCAGTAATTTTGAGTTCATCAAACTGCACTTCTGCTCCATTACGTTTAATAATTTTCATGTTCCTTTTCCTCCCTTAACATTAAAATCTTACAGCAGTTTTTTTATATTGACATATTTCTATGTTCTTATCATTTTGCTCATTTATTCTAGCACACAGTGATTTCATTATAAAGCAATATGAATGATAGGTCATCTATTATTTTTTTACTTTTTGCAAAGAAAATGAAAAAGCATTGAATATATCAACACTTTTTCATGTCAAAATTTTTATTATTTTTTTCATCTATCCTTGTACCAAATAGACTACCTTGATTTTTGTTTAAAAATGTATCTCAAATGATGATTCATGTGCCAAAACATCAACATCATCTTCTTGAATTCTATCAATACGAATAAAACGATCACTTTTTAGTTCATTTAACAATTGTTGAATCAACTGAGGTTCTCCTTGAACGCACGCTTCAACAGTCCCATCATATTGATTTTTAGCCCACCCAGTTAATCCTAACTGGCTTGCAATCTGATCAATTGTAAAGCGAAATCCAACGGCTTGTACACGTCCATAAAAAACAAAATGTTTTCTAACCTTCATATTCTTCACCTTCTTTATTCAAGCATACGACTTTTATGAACTTGTTCTTTAACAAAAGAAACAAATTCATTCATATTTCCTTTTGTAAATCCATTTTTATAAAGAAACAATCCTTTTTTTGGACCCATTTTTAAAACATAAAACGATTTTGTATCCCGCAAATGTGTTATCTCTTTATACATTATAAAATTCTCATTTTGAGTGAATTCATCTACAAAACGAATATGTTCCTCTTCAAAATAATAAGAGTCTTTTTTTACATCTCCATATTTTTTCTTTATCTGAGAACTCTTCAAATCCACAACAAGAAATGGAAACATCCAATACATAATCACAAATAAAAAGAAAATCACAAGAAACGATAAGTTATTACCATCACCATTTCTAAAGAAAAATACCAAATTCAATAATAAATTGATATGAATAATAAGTCCAATAAAAATACTTATCCAACGAGGAAATTTCCATGGTTTACTGATTTTATATTGTTCTAATAATAATGGCTTGGTCCATTCAAAATGATTTTCATATTGTGCTTCTTCCATTTCAACATTCCTTCTTTCTACACTTATTATAGCGCAAATGTCTTTGAAAGAAAATGAAAAGCACTTTTTTCAAAAAGTGCTTCATCAGTTAATCTTCAATTGATAATTGTTTTTTTGCAAAATTCCAAGTATCACGACACATATCTTCCAATGTCTTTTGAGCAACCCATCCAAGTTCTTCTTTTGCACGTGTTGGATCGGCATAACAAGTTGCAATATCACCTGGACGTCTATCTTTAATTTTATAGTTAATCTTAATGCCATTAACTTTTTCAAACGCATGGACAATTTCAAGAACACTATATCCTTTACCTGTTCCTAAATTACAAATATGCACACCTGGTTTATTATATTTTTCAATTGCAGCCACATGTCCTTTAGCCAAGTCTACAACATGAATATAATCACGAACGCCAGTTCCATCTGGTGTATCATAATCATCACCAAAGACACCTAAGCAAGGCAATTCTCCAGTTGCAACTTTCATAATATAAGGCATCAAGTTATTTGGTATTCCTTTTGGATTTTCTCCAATCAATCCTGAATCATGTGCTCCAATTGGATTGAAGTAACGAAGGAGTGTCACTGACATTTGTGGATAAGCATGTTGAACATCAGTTAAGACTCTTTCCATCATTGCTTTACTTGTTCCATATGGATTTGTTGTTTCTCCTAATGGACAATCTTCAGTTAAAGGAACAACCTTTGGATCTCCATAAACAGTTGCAGATGAACTAAAGACAATATTGTTAACATGATAATCTCTCATCATTTTTGTCACAATTAAAGTCGTCATTAAGTTATTTGTATAATATTCAATTGGTTTAGAAACAGATTCACCAACGGCTTTAAATGCAGCACAGTGAATAATAGCATCTAATTGATTTTCTTTAAAGACAGCTTCTGTTTTGGCTTCATCAAGAATATTAAATTCATAAAACTTTACACGTTTTCCCGTGATTTGTTGAATATAATCCAAAACTTCTGGTCTTGAATTAGAAAAATCATCAATCACAACAACGTCATGACCTGCTTGAATTAATTCTACACAGATATGACTTCCTATATAACCTGCACCACCTGTAACTAATATTTTCATTGTTTCATCCTCCTTAAATAGTTATCGAAAATATTTTGAATTATGTCCTTACTCGCAACCCCTTCATGTAATTTTTGATCACCCTCAAAATAACAAGGAACATAATAATAATCATAAGCATTTGCTATATCAGCTTGCTTGCTTTCTTCAATCATCTCAATAGGAATTTTTCTATATTCAGGATTTTCCTGATACAACTCTTCCATCCATTGTCTTGCACGTCGACAATGTGGACAGTTTTCTAAGTAAAAGAATTTCATTTTATAACAACCTCATTGTTTTTATCACAATTGGTGATAATGGACAATCTTGAAAGTTTGTTGATACATTCGCAATTTCATCAACAACATCCAAGCCTTCTGTAATTTTCCCAAAAGCAGCATACTCACCATCTAAATGTGGAGCACTTTCATGCATGATAAAAAATTGAGAGCTCGCTGAATCTTTTACCATTGTTCGTGCCATAGAAAGAACACCTTTTGTATGTAATAATTGATTATCGAAACCATTACTGCTAAATTCACCTTTAATAGATGGACAACGTTTTTCATTCATATTGGCATCTAGTCCTCCACCTTGAATCATAAATCCAGGAATGACTCTATGAAAAATCAATCCATCATAAAAATGATTTTCAATTAATCCAACAAAATTTTTAACTGTGATTGGTGCAACTTCAGGATAAAGTTCACCTTTCATAATTTTGCCATCTTGCATTTCAATTTCAAATTTAATTGTTTCCATTAGTTCTCCTCTTTTTCTTCAATCATTCGATCAGCATTATCAATAATGACAGCTGTTTCTTTTTTCTTTCTCAAATAGAATTTCACACCAAAGAACAAAGCTACCAAACCAGCACAGCCCAATAACAAATAAAAGATTTTTTCCATTTGTTGAAATTGGTAAGCCAAAGCAACAGTTAAACATAAGTTTAAAATCAACAATGCTCCTGTTGTTTTTATTCTATGGTTGTACAGGCAATCTAATGCTAATGCACTTGATAAAAATAACACAATAATTAATCCAACTTCCATTGTTTTGCCCTCCTGTATTTTTATTATATCATTTTTTTTATAAATTTCACTATAATTATACTGTAACCGTTTTCATTAATTCTCACTTGTGTTAAAATAAAAGAAAGAAAATCTTAAAAAGGAGCGTGATACAAATGAGAACTTATCACTCAAACGAAATTGGAAACGTGATCGTGTTAGGTCACTCTGGGAGTGGTAAAACCAGCGTGATAGAAGCTATGGCTTATCGTGCTGGGATTACAAATCGTATTGGAACTATTCAAGATGGAAATACTGTCAGTGATTATTCCCCTGAAGAAATCAAAAGACAAACTTCCATTGGTCTATCTGTTATTCCATTAGAATGGAATGAATGTAAAATTAACATTCTTGATACACCAGGTTCATTTGACTTTGTTGGAGAAGTAGAAGCTGCGTTAAAAGTAGCTGAAAGTGCTTTGATTGTTGTTCCTGCAACTGAAGGGATTAACGTTGGTACAAAACAAGCCATGCACCAAGCTCACGACAAAGCCAAAATGATTTATATCAGTGGTCTTGATTATCCAAATGCTGCTTACAAAACAAAATTAGAAGAATTAAAAATGACTTATGGCAAAGCCATTGCCCCTATTCAAGTTCCTATCATGGAAGGAAACAAAATGGTGGGTTATGTGAATGTTGCTAAAATGGAAGGACGTTATTTCGAGGGTGAACAAACACATCCATGCCCTATTCCTGATCATATGTGGGATGAGATTACACCTATCAAGAATATGATTGATGAAGCTGTTGCCAATACAAATGATGAATTATTAGAAAAATATATTAATGAAGAACCTTTTACAAAAGAAGAGATTTCTTGGGCATTACGCCAAGGAGTTATGAATCATACTTTAATTCCTGTTTTATGTGGGACAAATCAAATAGGAATTCAAATTGTTTTAAATTCTATGGTTGCTTTCTTTAGTGCAGCTGGAGATATGGTGAATTCAATGGTTGTTAAAAATGAAGAAACGGGAGAAGATGATTTAATTGGTTTTGATGAATCATTACCTCCATCACTCTTTATTTTTAAAACAATTGCTGATCCATTTGTAGGTAGAATTTCTTTATTTAAAGTCTGTACGGGATCAATTCACACAGGTATGTCTTTATATAATGTGAATAAAAAAGAAGTTGAAAAAGTCAATAAACTTTATATTATGAAGGGTAAAGATTTAATTGAAACAGATTGTTTAAATGCTGGAGATATTGGGGCATTATCAAAATTATCATATACTCAAACAAATGACACTTTATGTACTTTAGATTATCGTGTCATTTATGAACCAATTACTTTCTCTCATCCTTATTTTGGTAAAGCCATCAAACCTGTTGGTAAAGCCAATGAAGAAAAAATTGCGAATGCATTAAATAAGTTATTAGAAGAAGATCAAACATTAATCTTTGAAAATAATCCTGAAACAAAACAACAATGTTTATTTGGTATTGGTGATATTCATATTGAAACAGTTGTTGCAAAATTAAAAGAAAGATATAAGATTGATGTGCAATTGGATGATATTATTATTCCTTATCGTGAAACAATTCGTGGTAGTGTAACGCATCGTTATAAATACAAGAAACAATCTGGTGGTCATGGTCAATATGGTGATGTTGAAATCATATTTGAACCATTGAATGATTATAGTGTTCCATTTGTTTTTGAAGAAAAAGTTTTTGGTGGAGCTGTTCCAAGAGCATATTTCCCTGCTGTTGAAAAAGGTTTAGTCGAAGCTACCAAATCAGGTGTTTTGGCTGGCTATCCAACACTAGGTATCAAAGCGACTTTGATTGATGGATCATATCATAGTGTTGATTCATCTGAAATGGCATTTAAAACAGCTACAGTTATGTGCTTTAAAGAAGCCATCCCAAAAGCCAAACCTGCATTACTAGAACCATTTGTCACATTGTATGTTTATGTTGGAGAAGAATTTACTGGAGATATTATGGGACATTTCAACAAGAAACGTGCACGTGTCATGGGAAGCGATATTTTAGAGGATGGTATGGTAAAAATTACTGCCGAAGCGCCTCAATCAGAAGTCATGAATTATGCTGTTGATTTAAGATCAATGACTCAAGGTCAAGGATTCTTTGAAATGGAATTCTTAGGATATGAATTTGCTCCTGATATCATTGTTAATAAAGTCATTGAAGCTCATAAAGGTTAAACCTTTATGAGTTTTTAAAAACTCTCTATCACTAAGATAGAGAGTCTTTTTGTATAGCATCAAATGCATCCAATTGTTGTTGAACAGTTTTTCCTGCTAATAAACCATCACATAAGGCATCCAAATTTGCCCATTGTTCAAACCTTAAATTATAATCTTGAAGTAACATTGTATTTCCATGTAAAATTGTTTCATTTAAATCTTTAAGTCTGTTATCTAATTTTATATTTGTATCTTTATATGCAGGGAATTTCCCAAATGTTTCTAAAGTTTTTTGTTGTACCTTATCATTAGAAAAATAATCAACAAACTTTTTACATTCTTCAACATGTTGGCTCTTTGTAAATACAGACATTCTACGATCAGAAGCAACCAAACAAATATTTCCACCCTTCATTGGGATTCCAGATAATTCAAAGTTAAAATCAACACTGTTTGGTTTTATCATAGTAGAAAAACTAAACGCAAAACATCCTTTCTTTTGACTATAAAGTTTAACCAAATCAGCTGGTTTATATTTTAATGCTTCTTTTGCATCTAAATAGCCTTTATCTATTAATGTTTGCAACATTTCAAAACCAGGTCTAGCAAATTCACTAATCTTCATTTCTCCACTGTTCAACTTTTGAATATATTCATCACTATGATCACTTAAGTAAATTTGAGATAATCCACCAGCATAAATAATTAACTTCATAAATTTTTGAGTTCCTACAATAGGCTGATATCCTTTTTGTTTTAAAACTTCACAACAATGTAAGAATTCATCCCAATTGGTTGGTTTTGATAGACCACATTCTTTTAACATATCCATGTTAGAAATCATACAATAACCTACCAATGCAGCTGGAACAGAATAAACTTTTCCATTAACTATAGAATCTTTTTTAGCAACATCAATGAGCTTATCACTAAAAGGCATATCACTAAGATCCGCAAGTCTTCCTTCATTAACAAAATCAAAAATATTTTTTACATCCATACATGCAACATCAGTTGCTTCATTATTCTTTAATCTTTCTTCAATAACATCAGCTAAAGTCTTATCTGTATTTTGTTCTTGTTGATAACCTTCATAATCAATATCTATATTTGGATTTTCTTTATGAAAGTTTTGCATTATCTCATTCATATATTCAATATTGTCTTTAGACAGTGCACCTGTTAAAAAATTGATTGAAACTGTTTCATTGTTTTTCCCTTTTTGAACAATTTTTGGATCTTGAGATTGACATCCAAATATCATTATGGAACAAATTGCTAATTTAATGATGTTTTTTATTTTCATGATTTCTTTCTCCTTTTCTTAAAACTGAAATAATAGTTTCTGTTAAATTATCTAAACTAATTGGTTTACTAATATGAGCATTCATTCCCATATCAAAACATTTTTGAATATCATCAACAAATGCATTTGCACTCATTGCAATAATAGGAATATTTTGTGCATCTTCATGTTTTGATTGACGAATAGCTTGTGTCGCTTCAAGACCATTCATAATTGGCATTTGAATATCCATTAATATAATATCATAAGTTCCTTTTGGTGAACTTGTGAATATATCAACTGCTTCTTTTCCATTATAAGCTATTTTTACATTGACCTCTTTCATTTCTAATAACTCTTTTGCAATTTCTAAATTCAATTCATTATCTTCAACTAACAAAACATTCTTTCCACTCAATAGACCTTCATCGAACTTCATTTTTTCCTCATCATCATAGATTTCAATCAATGCCGTATAAAGTCTAGACTTAAATAATGGTTTTTCAATAAAATCATTAACACCTTCTTGATAAGCCTCTTCTTCTATTTCACTATAATCATAAGCAGAAATAAAGACAATTGGAATATCCTTACCAATCTTTTCTCTAATCAAATGCGTCAACTGAATTCCATCAATATCAGGTAATTTCCAATCAATGATAATAACATCATAAGGTTGATTATGTTGATAAGCATTCTCAATCTGATGAAAAGCCTCTACCCCAAATAAAGATGTATCCACTTGAATTTCAAATTCATTAAGAATAACACTGACATCTTGTAAAATCATTGGATCATCATCAACCAAGAAAACTTTCATGCCTGATAATTTTTCTTTCTCTTTATATATTTCATTTTCAGTTTCACCAAAAGATAACTGAACACGAATAGTTGTTCCTTGATTCAAGTGACTCTTAATATCAATTGTTCCACCCATAATAGAAATAATATTTTTAACAATTGATAAACCTAATCCTGTTCCATTTTCTTTTCCATAGAATTGATTTTTTTCCTGTTCAAATGGTTCACCAATACGTTTTAAAAATTCATCACTCATTCCAATTCCATCATCTTGAATTAAAAACTCGTAAGCTAATAATTTATTATTCACCTGTGTTTTTTCAATAATACTCAATTCAATATGACCATCTTGAGGTGTATATTTAACAGCATTATTTAAGAGATTAATTAAAATTTGTTTTAACTTTAACATATCTCCATATAAAGCATCATGAACAACATCTTGAGTAAGGATATTTAAAGTTTGATTTTTAGCTTTGGCTTGCATATTAATAATGCTATAAACTTCACTGATACAATCAGATAAAACAAATTTTTCTTCATACAAAGCCATTTTTCCACTTTCAATCTTAGATAAATCTAAAATATCATTAATTAAACTTAATAAATGAGTTGATGATTGAGAAATCTTTTTCAAATAATTTTTTAACTTATCAGGATTATTTAAATTATGCGAAGCAATTTCGCTCATTCCCATAATGGCATTCATCGGTGTACGAATTTCATGACTCATCTTTGATAAGAAATCAGATTTGGCTTGATTGGCTTGTTTTGCATCCAAAGCAGCCATTTTTAATGATTCTTGAATTTGTATATCATGACTAATATCAGCAATAAAGAAGATATATTTTTCTTTTCCCACAACATGAATATTTTTAATGATTAAACGTAAATATTGATTTTCATGAGTGACTGGGTGTTTGCGTTGTGTTTCATATGTACATGTTTGAGTGATTTCTTTATTTATTACCTTTTTAGCCAAACCATCTTCAAAGTTATTTAATAACTCTTCAAAGACATCGACATGACTCATTAACAATGATTTATCTATACCTAATAACTCTTCACTATTACAAAATGTTTTTTCTAATCGTTTTTCTGTTTTATCATACAGGCACATAAACAAATCACTTGCTTCAGCCATTGCATCATATATAGCATTTTCTAATTCAGTCTTTTCATAACGTTTCTTTTCTTTTTTCATATTTTGATAGATTTCATATGAGACCAAAGCTATCACTAAGACTAAACTTAAAATCATTAATACAAAAGTAATCATCAACATTCCTAAAACCAAATTAGATTCTTTTTGAATAGCACTAACTGGAATGACACCACATAAATACCAGCCAGAATGTGATTGCACAGTTCTTAACGATAAATAAACTGTTTCTCCTTGAACATTGCCTTTTACAACAATTGATTCATCATTATCAATAGTAGCATAAATGTTATTTTGAATTTCAGTTTCACTAAAACCAACCTCACCTAAAAGTTCATTGGCATCTTGCATATAATTCCAAATCACATTTGGTGTTTTCGATGTTAAAACAATCTTTTTAGAATCTGCATCAATCACACAAGCAAACCCAGCCTGATTATAAAATGTCAAATCATTTCCTTTAGCATATTTAGAGAAAGGAATTTCAACATACAATTCTCCCCCTCCTTCTATAGGCATTTGAAAGACAGTTTCCCAAACTCCATATTTACCATTAATTGCTGGTGAAAAAATTTTTTGATTATTTTCAAAATTCTGATATGGCAATTGAGATTGATTGATTGTTTGTCCTTTGGCATCAATTCCTTTTCCATTATCTAAATAAATAGCATTCAAATAATCATGATGTTCAACTAAAGTTGCTAATTGTTTTTGAATTTCACTTTGACTTAAATTTTTAAACTGTAAACTATATTTTTGAATAATTTCTTCATCAGCAGCACTATAACTTGCTATCTGAGATGACATATTATCCAATAAATTTTGTGTTAAATTGATTGCACTATTATCCATCTTCTCTTTGATATTTAGCATTGTATATGCCATTGCACCAATAATAAAGACAAAACCAACAATAATTGCAATAACAATTTTTTTATTCTTTTTCATCTTTCTATCCTACATTTTCATAATTTTCACAATAAATATCATAAGCAACTTGATTGAAATACTTCAATAACAAAGGATTAAAAACTCCACACTCTCCTTCATTAATCATTCGCATAGATTCTTCAAAACGATATGCTGGTTTATAGACACGTCGACTAACCAAAGCATCATAAACATCAGCAATTGAAACAATTTGTGCCCAAATAGAAATCTGATCACCAACCAAACCATCAGGATACCCTTTTCCATCATAACGTTCATGATGATGGCGACAGATATCATAACAATATTCATAAAGTTCACTATTTTTTAATTGTTCAATATTTTCTAATAATTGACATCCTCGAATTGTATGAAGTTTCATAATTTCAAATTCTTCTGATGTGAGTCGTCCTGGTTTATTTAAAATATGATCAGGAATTGAAATTTTACCAACATCATGCATAACTGCAGCATCTCCAATCAATTCAATTTGTTGTGAAGTAAATTGAAATTCATTATTCTTAACCAATTCATTTAATAAGGCACATGTAATATTACGCATACGATAAACATGATCACCCGATTCACAATCTCTAAATTCAATAGCCGTCGATAAAGTATCAATAATAGAACGTGTAGCTGCATATAATTCACGTTCTTGACGTTGAATACGTTGAACTTGTTGATTAACAATTTGTTGCAAAGAAAATCTATGTTTATACAGTTCTATAATATTTTCAATACGACGTTTAATAAAAGATATAGCAAATGGTTTTGTAATCACATCAACAGCCCCTAAATCAAATCCTTTTTGTAAATAAGTAGGATCAGTCTCTGAAGTAATCAAAAAAACTGGAATATATGTCATAAGCTTCAAACGATTCATTTCTATCATCACTTCAAACCCATCCATTTCAGGCATAATAATATCTAACAAAACAGCTAAAAGACGATCCTTATATTCTTTTATAATTTTTAAAGCTTCTTTTCCATTTTCAGCTTCCATAATTTCATATTTCTCTTCAAAAGCCATGCATAAAATATCACGATTTAACTCTATATCATCAACAATTAAAATTATATTCTTATTCATCATTAAAAATCTTCTTTAATCCCAATATAATTTTTGTATGTTCTTCTAAACATTGTTGATAGAGTTCTTCGCTTGTTTGATATTTTTCAGCACGTAAATCACTTACCCAACAGCTTGTGATAGTAAAAAGCTTTTTCATACTTAAATTAGCAGAAATACCTTTTAAACTATGAACATCTTTTAAAAGCTGTTCATAATCTTGACTTTTATAGTCTTCTTTAATAAGCATCATTGTTTGATCTTCAATAAATTTTTTGAGAAACTTCAATGCAATTGTTTCATTATTATTGATTCTCAATAATAAATCATTATAATCGATTCCGATTTTCATAAATTCTTTTCCCATTATATCCCACCTATCTAGTTACATTATAAACTATTTTTAGACTTTTCCTAGTTTTACTTGACTTTAAAACAAAACTTATTGATAATTGATTATAATCTCAAGTCAAAGGAGGACATTATTATGAAAAAGAAACCATGGATTGTATTTTTTCTATTAACATGTCTCATTTTTGCATTTTCTTTCCACTATCAAAGTGTTAATGCGACTGATTTTAATGGTCAAGAAGATAAATATATTAAACTTTGCTCATCGAGTAAGCTTTCTAAAAGTCAACAAAAAACCTGTAAAGAGTTCAATACTTATTTAAAAGACAAAAATAAAAAACTCAATCAACAAGCGACTGATGCTAAAAAGGATGCTGTTGAATCACAAAATACAATTGAAGAAATCGCTGATAAAATCACAAGTGTTGAAAATAAAATAAGCGTTGCTCAAAAAGAAATAAAATATGTACAAAAAAGCATTGATAATTTAAATCAACAAATTCGTGATAAAAATGAAAAACTTGCTGATCGTCTTTATAATATGCAAGGTGTTATGAATTCAAATATTTATGTTTCATATATTTTTGGTGCTGAAGACTTTTCTGATTTTATGGGTCGTATTATTAATTTTAATGAAATTATGGAATATGATAAAGAATTGGTTCATCAATTAAATGAAAGTTTAAATGAAGTCAAACAACAACAAGAGACTTTAAATACACTCAAGAGTTCTTTAGAAAAAGATAAAGTTGCTCAAACAGAATTAAAGAAGAAATTCCAAGCCAAACTTTTAGAACAAAACAAAACAATTACAGCTAATTCAAATGAAATATCTAAAAATCAAGAATCAATGGAAGCTATCCAAAATAATCTAGCTGCTTTACAAAAAGCTGCTGATGAATCTAAGGTTTCTAATGTTACACATGCAACTCCTAATAAGAAGCCTTCACAATCAACTCAAAATAACAATTCATCAAAACCTAATCAAAACACACCTAAACCCGATAACAATCAACCATCAAATAATTCACAAACACAAGACAACATACCACCTCAAGATAACAATCAATCAACTCCTTCTGAAAATTTATCATCAAATGAAGAATTAGGATTAAAGATTGCAAATCTTGCTTTAACACGTCAAGGATATATGTATGTTTGGGGTGGAGCTCATTCTTGGAGCAGTATTAAAGACCCTAATTGGACACAATTTGATTGTTCTGGTTTAGTCAATTGGGCGCATTATCAAGCTGGTGTTGATTTAGGAAGAATTCATTATACAGGTTCAATGATCAGTGCCGGTAAAGGTATTTCAAAAAGCCAATTACAAGCAGGAGATATTATTCTCTTTAGCAGCAATGGTTCTTCTAGTGGTGTGCACCATGTTGGAATCTATATTGGTGACAATAAAATGGTTCATGCACCAACAACTGGAAAACCTGTTCAAGTTGCTAATCTAAATACAAGTTATTGGCAAAGAGAATGGTATAGTTGTAGACGTCTATATTAATTTAAGGCATCATTTGTGATGCCTTTTTGATTATGATATAATTTTAAAAGAAAGAAGGTGTCCTTATGAAACTTTTATTTAAACAACGATTATTTTCTTGGTTTGATAGTTATGATATTTATAACGAAGATGGACAACCCCTCTATACTGTAAAAGGTCAGTTAAGTTGGGGACATTGTTTAAATATTTATGATCAAACAAATCAACATGTTGGAACTGTTAAAGAAGAAGTTTTCACTTTTTTACCAAAATTCAATATGTATATTCATGATCAATATATTGGTCGTATTTATAAAGAATTTTCTTTTTTTAAACCCGTATTTCATCTTGATTGTAATGACTGGAAAGTCTCTGGAGATTGGTTAGAATGGGATTATCAGATTATAACATCACAAGGTCTTGTTATTGCAACAATTTCTAAAGAAGTTCTTCATTTCACTGATACTTATGTCTTAGATATTGTTGATAAAAAACATGCATTATATGTATTAATGATTGTTTTAGCCATTGATGCTGAGAAATGTTCTAGAAATAATTAAACAGACAAGTTTTCACACTTGTCTGTTTTACTTATGATATGTTTCATTTCTTATAATTTTAAATGCACGATAGACTTGTTCAACTAAGATGAGTCTCATTAACTGATGTGGAAAAGTCATTTTAGAAAAACTTATTCTCTGATTTGCTCGTGCTAGAACTTCTTCTCCATGACCTAATGAACCTCCAATCACAAAATCAATTGTGCTCTTTCCATTGATCATACAATCTTCAATTTTGTCTGCAAATTGAAGAGAATCTAATGATTGTCCACTTACATCTAATAAAAACATGTAATCATCTTGTTTCACTTTATCTAAAATTCTTCTTCCTTCTTTGGCTTTCACAATTGTTTCTTCAGCCAAAGATGCTTTATCAGGAATACGTTCATCTGCAACTTCAATTAACTCAATATCAGCATAGCCAGATATTCTTTTTACATATTCTTGGATTCCATCAACTAAATATTTTTCTTTTAATTTCCCAACACAAATGATCTTAATCTTCATACTTTCCTCCTGAAACCACATCTACTTGACTCGCAACTTTGATATTTGAAAATTTTATATTTTGTTCAGCAAAAATTTCATTATATGTTTCCAATGCTTTTTCTTTTGTATTGGCTTCTTGTGATAAATGAGCCAATACAATTTCTTGTGTTTTTTCTCCAATCATTTCAGACATTAAACGTGCACTATATTCATTATTAAGATGTCCTACATCATTTAAAATACGATTTTTTAAAAACATTGGTCTTTTGGTATCCATCAACATTTGAATATCATGATTGCTTTCAATAATATAATAATTTAAATTTTGCATATATTGACGATTCTTTTGAGACACATAACCTGTATCTGTCATATATAATAATGTTTCATCTGTTGAGAAAATAAAGCCAATAGGATCACTTGCATCATGAGATGTTTTTAATGTAAAAACATCAAAAACCCCAAATTGACGATGTTCATATGGTTTTAAAGTATGATAATCATCTAAATTTTCTATATTCTTTTTTGCACTATAGATTTTATCTTGATCAAAAATATGAATATTTTTATTATGATCATAGTGATCATGTGTTAAAAAAACAAAATTAATATCATCTTCACTAAAGCCCAAATTATTTAATTTAAACAATAATTGTTTTCTTGTAATACCACAATCTATTAAAATACCACATCCATCTTCATAAACGAATGTTGCGTTTCCTTTTGAACCACTTGCTAAAACATGAAATTCCATAATTCGACTCCTTTACGACCTTATTATACAAATTCAAACCTTGAAAAACAACATATTTTATATAAGAAAAATCAAACTCTTCTTTTTCAATATGAAATATATCATCTTTTCCAAAATTTAAAAAACATACCAACATCTTTTCAAATATGTTAGAATAGAATTGTAAAGGAGGTTATATTTATGCCTAAAATTATTACTATTGCAAGAGAATATGGTTCTGGTGGGCGAATCATTGCTCAAATGGTTGCAGAGAAATTAGGTCTTGTCTACTATGACAATGAAGTGATTGATCTTGCTGCAAAAGAACTTGGAATTGATGTTGACACAATACGTAAAGCATCTGAAGAAAAAACATCTAGCTTTATGTACACAATGTCATCTACTGCATTTACACTTCCTTTAAATGATCAAGTGTTTGCAATGCAATCAAAAATTATTCGTCATTTAGCAAAACATGATTCATGTATTATTGTCAATGGATGTGCTGACTATATTCTAGAAGATTATGATGATGTTTTAACTGTATTTATTCATGCACCTTTTGAGTCTAGAGTGCGACGTGTTCAAGAAGATTATAAAGAAGAACATGATGATTTTAAAAAATTTGTAATGAAAAAAGATAAAGGAAGAAGTAATTATTATAATTACTATACAACTAAAAAATGGGGTCAATTAAAGAATTTTGATTTAACAATTAACAGTGATTTAGGACTAGAAGAAGTCGCTGATATCATTGTCAAATTGTATCTTCAAGGAGAAAAGTAGTGGAAGAAAATAAAATGGGCACTATGCCCGTCAATAAACTTCTTATTTCCATGTCCTTACCAATGATTATTTCAATGTTAGTACAAGCAATGTATAACATTGTTGATAGTGTCTTTGTTGCACAAATCAGTGAAAACGCATTAACTGCCGTTTCACTTGCTTTCCCTCTGCAAAATCTTATGATAGCTTTTGCAGGAGGAACAGCAGTCGGGGTTAATGCTTTATTATCGCGTAGTTTAGGTGAAAAAAATCAAGATCATGTGGATCAAACAGCTGTAAATTCTATTTTTATTTTCTTAGTTACAGCACTTATCTTTATGATTGGTGGATTAACTTTATCACATCTTTTCTTCACTGTTCAAACAAGCAACACAGAAATTGTGACTGCTGGAACACAATATGCGATGATTGTTGTAGGATGTTCTTTTGGACTATTTTGCCAGTTCTTATTTGAAAGACTGTTACAAGCAACTGGAAGAACATTATTTACAATGGTAACACAAGGACTTGGTGCCATTATTAATATTATTTTAGACCCTATTTTTATTTTTGGATTGTTTGGGATGCCAAAGATGGGTGTTGCAGGTGCTGCCTTAGCAACCATTACAGGACAAATTATTGCTTGTCTTCTTGCATTATTCTTTAATCTCAAATTTAATCATGATATTCAATTTATTTTTAAAGGTTTTCGACCAAATTTTCAAATTATTAAACAAATTTATTCTGTTGGTATTCCTTCCATCATTATGCAATCTATAGGAAGTGTTATGACATTTGGAATGAATACAATCTTAATTGCTTTCTCTACAACAGCAACTGCTGTCTTTGGTGTCTATTTCAAATTACAAAGTTTTGTCTTCATGCCAGTCTTCGGATTAAACAATGGTATGATTCCAATTATTGCTTACAATTTAGGTGCAAAACAAAAAGAAAGAATGTTCGATACAATTAAACTTGCAATGATTTATGCGACTGGAATGATGATCGTTGGAGTTATTGTTTTTGAATCTGTTCCTCAAGTTTTACTTGGTCTCTTTAATGCATCTGAGGCAATGATTCAAATTGGAACACCTGCTTTAAGAATTATTGCTATTCACTTTATCTTTGCAGGATATTCAATTGTATGCAGTGCATTATTCCAAGCAGTTGGAAAAGGTACATATAGTTTATTGACATCTTTAATTCGTCAATTATTTGTATTATTACCATGTGCATATGTTCTCTCATTATTTGGTAATATTGATTTGATTTGGTTATGTTTCCCAATTGCTGAAATTTCTTCAGCATTAACATCAACAATTCTTTTCAATAAAATCAAAAAACATATCAATGCCCTCTAAGGAGTTCCTTTGGAACTTCTTTTTTTTGTAAAAGAAAAAGAGCAGAATTTTCTGCTCTTAGCTTCTTATTTAAGTCCGTATTTTTTGTTGAATTTATCTACACGACCATCTGCACTAGCAAATCTTTGTTTTCCAGTATAGAATGGATGGCAATTTGAACAAGTATCAACACGAATTTCGTCTAATACTGACCCTGTTTCAAATTCAGCACCACAAGAAGTACAAACGACTTTTACTTTTTTGTAATCTGGATGAATTCCTTTTTTCATTTTACATTTCTCCTTCCGCCTTGAAATATTTGCTACTTCAAAGTAAGTTGCTCAATTATAATATCATTTCTTATTGATAAATACAATACTTTTTTTATTTTTTTAATCTTCTATTTCATAACGTGTAATATGTGCACCTAAAGTAATTAACTTATGGTCAATATTATCATATCCTCTATCAATATGATAAACATTTGTAATCTCTGTTTTTCCATCTGCAATGAGTCCTGCCACAACCAAAGCCGCACCACATCTTAAATCAGTAGCTTCAACACGAGCCCCATGTAATGGAGTTGGTCCCAAAATAGAACTTGATGCTTCTCCTAAACTAATATTCGCACCCATCTTATTTAATTGTTCACAATGTTTAAAGCGTTCAACATAAATAGTTTCTTTCACATGAGATTCCCCATGAACTTGTGTTAATAGAGTTGTTAATGGCTGTTGCAAATCAGTAGCAAAACCAGGATAAATCTGCGTCTTGACATCAATTGGTTTTAACTCTCCTTGAACTCCATAAACAACAATACTATCACCAACAACATCCATCTTGACACCAATTTCTTTCAACTTAGAAATTAAAGCCTCTAAATGTTGTGGAATAATATTTTGAATAATGACTTTTTCTCCAGCCGCAGCTGCAATAATCAAGAAAGTCCCTGCTTCAATACGATCAGGAATAATTTCATGGAATGTTCCATTCAAATGATCAACGCCTTCTATCGTAATTGTATCAGTCCCTACACCTCTTATTTTAGCTCCCATCTTTGTTAAAAGATTGGCAACATCAATAATCTCAGGTTCCTTTGCAGCATTTTCAATAACTGTTTTTCCTTTTGCACGAACAGCCGCTAACATAATATTAATAGTTGCTCCTACAGAAGCAAAATCTAAATAAATAGAACTTCCAATTAATTCTTCTGCTTCCAAGAGATAAGTATCATCCTCATAGCTAATCTTAGCTCCTAAGGCCTCAAAACCTTTTAAATGTAAATCAATTGGACGTGGTCCTAAATAACATCCTCCAGGCATTCTAATTTTAACACGTTTATATTTTCCCAGTAATGCTCCCATAAAATAATAAGAAGCACGTAATTTATTAACCGCCTCACTCACAAGCGGAATATCTTCCATATTTGTAGGATCTATTTTTATATGTTCTCCATCAACCTCAACATCACATTTTAATTCTTTCAATAATATAGCAAGGGCTTCTACATCCGAAATTTCAGGTACACCAAGAATTTCTACTGGTCCATCAGATAAAACAGCAGCTGGAATTAACGCAACTGTTGCATTCTTTGCACCACTAATTCTCACTGTCCCATTTAATTTGTGCCCACCTTCGATTGCAATAACTTCTGACATGCACTTCTTTCCTTTCTCTTATCATAATATATAGAAATGTATAAAAAATTATACATAAACTTTTTATTTCATATTGATTATACACGGGAATTTATCAAATATCAAAACAATTTCAAAAAAGTTCATTTGCTTTTGATTTCTTCTTAAAAAAAAGCAAAAATATGTCATTATTTGGATATTTTTCTTTATTTTTATTATACCACCTTGTATTCGTTAGTACAACAACAAAAGAACCTAAGAATAAATCTTAAGTTCTTCTATTCAAAAGCAAATATATCAATTTCAGATCCTTCTATCAAATGATATTCTTCCTGATATGTGTTATAAAGTAATTGTTTATCAAAAGATGTATGCATACACCTTTTTCCATCATAATCAATTGCTATTTCAAGACTAAAATTTTCTTTATTATGAATTGATCGTTTTAAATAAAGATGCTTTTCCTTACCAAGTGGGATCTTTTTTTCTATTAAAATTTCATCTTTATCCAAAGAAGTTATTTTTATATAAAGTTCACCATCTAAAGTACCTGTTAATGGAATTTCATTCCCATCACTTTGTATATAAAGATTAGGAGTATAAACGATTTCATTTGTCATATGTTTTTTTGTATCATTGATCATTTTTAAAGAAATGAGATTTTGGAAAAGTTGATATAAATAATTTTCTTGAGATAAAAATTCTGTTTGTTTCATGTGCTCTTCATTTTCAACAATAAGCTTTTGTTGTGAATAAATTTTTATTGGTATCTCACCTTTATAAACAAATACGCCTTTTTCATAAGTCATTGGAAAAATATATTCTTTATCATTTTGATCAATCATAACTAAATCAACTTGATCTTTCTCTTTATAAGTATTTAAAGTATATTGACAATCAACCATCATTAATTTTTTATCAAAATCAAAACTCAAAATATGAAAATAAGAATGTCCAAAATTCACTATAGATTTCTCTTCTTGTTGAATTGTTGGATATTGAATAATCTGTTGATGAATTTCTTTGTTCCTTGTGCTTAAAATATTTATCCAAAACAAATATACAACAATTAACATACTCAATAAACATATCCCTATAATGATCCAATCACGGACTTTTCTTCTTTCGTTTTCTTTTTGAAGATTATCTAAAACACATTTGGTTTGTTGATATATCTGTTCTATTGAATCTTGTGGATTTTGATTATCATCAATACCTAGCAATTCAGTAATTGGTACTTGAAAAAAATCACTTAATGACATCATCATTTTCATATCTGGAAGACTTAAGTCACTTTCCCATTTTGAAATTGTTTGACGAGATACATGTAATTGTTGTGCCAATTCCTCTTGTGACATTCCTTTTTCTTGCCTTAACTTTAAAAGTCTTTTTCCAATACTCATAAATCATCTCTCCTTCTATCTTTAGAATACAACTTTTTTATAAGATTATCTAGCAATTCTCTTTAACAAATTGCTATAATACTTAACACAACCAAAAAAATAAAAAAAGAATCTTTACACCAAAAGAAAGCGTGGTATACTATTATTATAACATTTCTGGTCCGTTGGTGAAGTGGTCAACACACTAGGTTCTCATCCTAGCATTCACGGGTTCGAACCCCGTACGGACTACCAAGAAAAAAACAGCTCCTTGTTTCATCAAGGAGTTTTCTTATTTTCTATTCTTGAATTTGTTTATTCATTGAAATATTTAAGAAATATGATAAAATCAATAAGTAATAAAAAAAGCCATTGATATGGCTTTGTTTGTATTTGGCTGAGGTACTTGGATTCGAACCAAGGAAATGTCAGATTCAGAGTCTGATGCCTTACCGCTTGGCTATACCCCAATAACCTATTCTATTATAGAACCTTTTTTTCAATAAGTAAAGGAGAACGACATGAAAATCAGAACACGTTTTGCACCTAGCCCAACTGGTTATATGCATATAGGAAATTTAAGAACGGCTTTATATTGTTATTTAATCGCTAAACATAATGGTGGAGATTTTATCTTAAGAATTGAAGATACTGATCAACAAAGAGAAGTAGAAGGAGCCATTGATTTAATCTATCAAGTGATGGAAGAAACTGGTCTTCATTATGATGAAGGTCCAGATAAAGATGGTGGTGTTGGTCCATACATTCAATCTCAAAGATTACCTATCTATCATGAATATGCACAAAAGTTAATTGCATTAGGTGGAGCTCATTATTGTTTTTGTGAAGGAGAATTGGAAGGCGAAGATCCATGTATTCATTTATCACAAGAAGAAATCCAAAAAAAATTAGATGCTCATCATTCCTATGTTGTAAGACAAACAATTCCAACAACGGGAATGACTGCTTTTGATGATGAAGTTTATGGACATATTGAAGTCGAGAATCAAACATTAAATGAAGGTATCTTAATTAAGAGTGATGGTTATCCTACATATAACTTTGCCAATGTTATTGATGATCATTTAATGAATATTACACATGTTGTAAGAGGGAATGAATATTTATCAAGCACCCCTAAATATAATTTAATTTATAATGCTTTTGATTGGCAAATTCCTACTTATATTCATTTACCACCTGTTAATAAAGATGAGACTCATAAGTTAAGTAAACGTAATGGAGATGCTTCTTATCAGGATTTAAAGAAACAAGGGTATTTAAAAGAAGCCATTTTAAATTATATTGCTTTACTTGGTTGGTCTCCAGAAGATGAAGAAATCTTATCTTTAGATGATTTAATTCAACAATTTAATATTGCTCATATTTCTAAATCACCTGCTATTTTTGATATTGATAAGTTAAAATGGATGAATGGTGTTTATTTAAGAAATATGTCTTTAGAACAATTCCATGAATTGCTGTTACCTTATTATCAATCTATTACAAGGGATGTTGATTTATTAGAATTATCAAAAGTTTTACAGCCTCGTTTAGAAAGATTATCTGATGTTGAAGAAAGTATTGATTTTATTAATGAGCCACATCCATTTGATGCTTCTATCTATACACATAAAAAAATGAAAACAAATCCTGAAAATTCTTTAGAAGCATTATTATTTGTTAGAGAAAGAATTGAAAACTTTAATGAATTTGATAATGATGAAGCAATGAGTGAATTCTTTGTTCATCTTGCTAAGGAAAAAGAATTAAAGAATGGTCGTATTATGTGGCCAGTTCGTGTTGCTTTAACAAACAAGTCATTTACCCCTGGAGGAGCAGTTGAAATTGCACATATCTTAGGTAAAGAAGAAACATTGAGAAGAATTAATCAAGCAATTCTTGATTTACAAAAATAAGAAAAAGGAATGATGTTGAAAAGTGAACATTCATTCCTTTTTGATTATAAAGAATCTCTTTCAATGATTTTTACACTGAGTAAACGAGTCATTAAAACATCATCTTTACGATGAATACGATCTATTAATGTTGATACGGCTACTTGTCCCATAAGTTCTTTTTGAACTTGGACTGTTGTGATTTGAGGTATTGATTTCACACATAATGGTGTATCATCAAAACCAACAACACTTATATCTTCTGGTACCTTTATTCCCATTTGTGTCAAAGCAAGTATAACTGCAAAAGCATTAGAATCATTAGCACAAACAAGAACCTCTGGCAATTGTTTTGAACTTAATATTTTAACAATCTGCGATATTTGATTAGATAAAATATATTTTTCTATATCTTGTGTAAAAGAATATTGATTGATATATTGATCAATATCAGCCATAGAAACAATTTGATTGTGAATAAGAGATTGCTTATATCCCAAAAAACGATCTTGAAAACTAAATGAATAATCCAAATCGCCAAAGAAACCTATTTTCTTATACCCTTTTTCAATTATATGACTTGTCATCATATATCCACCTTGTTTATTATGTGTCAATACACAATCACAAGGTGCACAAAGAGAAGTAAAATCAACCAAAACAATTGGTATTCCCGTTTTCTTTAGCATAAATAAATTTTCATCCGATATTTTCCCAACAATTAAAATACCTGCCACTTTTCTTTCATGAATACACTCCGGTATCACAAAGTCACTATCTTCAAAATAATTTAATATTGAATAGTATCCAAAAGTTTTCGCTTGTTCAACAATAGAACGTAAAACAATAGAATAAAAATGTCCCGTATCCGCATAATAACTTTGCATTAAAATACAAAGATTTGTTTTAGAAAATACAGACAAGTATTTTTTCTTTTGATTAATATATCCCATCTCATCAGCCGTTTTTAAAATTTCTAAACGCATTTCATCACTGACCCCTGGTTTATCATTTAAAGCAATAGATACAGCATTTATTGAAATCCCTAAACGACCTGCAATATCTTTCATTGTTATTTTCATCAAATCATCTCCAATATTTACTTCCATTATAACATAAAAGCTAATAAGATTTCCTCATTTCTTATTAGCTTTCCCTCATCTACAATTCAATTTTATAATTATAATTCTTCACCATTTGTTTGAATCACATGTTTAAACCAATCAAATGATTTCTTTTTGATTCTTTTCATATCTTTTAAATCTTTATTATCTCTATTGACATAAATAAAACCATAACGTTTTTTCATTTGCGCACGACTACTTAAGATATCAACTGGTCCCCATGCCAAATAACCACGGCAATCAACACCTTCACTGATTGCTATCTTCATTTGTTCAATATGTTTTCTCATATAATCAATACGATAATCATCTATGATTTCTCCATTTTCATTCATTTGATCATCATAACCAAAACCATTTTCTACAATATAGATTGGCATTTCATAGCGATCATATAATTGACGTAATGTAATTCTTAAGCCAATTGGATCAACTGTCCAACCAAATTCAGACATTTCTAAATATGGATTTTTCTTAATCACAACATCTTTTTCATTAGTTAAGCTTAATTCCCCATAATGAGAGATTGTTGACATATAATAACTAATTGATAAATAATCTGTAATCCCTTTTTTCAAAATATCTAAATCGCCATCTAATATTTCTGGCATTGTGCCTTCATTTTTCATATTTGCATAATAATATGAATTATAATGACCTCTTGCAAAAACATCTAAGAAAACATAAGCTTCACTTTGTGCTTTCATACTTTCTAATGTATCTAAAGGATGACATGTTTCTGGATAACTTTGAACAACTGTCGCCATTCCCATGACTTTACACCCTTTTTGATGAATATATTCATTGACTAAACTATGAGCAATTAATGTATTATGCATAATTTGATTATCGAATGTTTCTGGATTCATATCTTGAGGACATACTGCTCCAAAGAACATTTTTGGACCTTTTTGTAGGATTCCATTTTGTTCATTAAAAATAATCCATTTATTAACTTTAGATGCATAACGATCAACAATTTTTTTACACAACTCAACAAAAATATCTACCACTTTTCGACTTGCAAAACCATTATATTTTTCTTGTAAATAAACAGGCATTTCAAAATGATATAATGTTGGAATTGGTTCAATTCCACGCTTTAACAATTCATTAATGAATTCATCATAAAATTCAAAACCAGCCTCATTATAAGTCTTTTCATCACTCATCATACGTGACCAATCAATTGAAAAACGATAAGCATTAAAGCCCATTTCCTGATACAAATCAAAATCTTCTTGATATCTGTGATAAGCATCTATACCATCTTTAAAATCAGAAAATTCACCCGTTGTTGTTAAATCACAAACTGCTGGAACTTTACCACCTTCAGTATATCCACCTTCACTTTGATGAGCTGTCACTGCTCCACCCCATAAAAAATCTTTTCTTAACATCATCATGCCTCCTTTTTATATTTTCTCATAAATATTTTTATGTATAAACTTTTTTATAACATAGTATCTTATGAGGTAGCTTTTTTAAGATACTATGTTCAGGTTTCAACTCCCTTTAAAACCCAACTTTATTATGTCAATATCTTACTTGAATAACAAGTCACTTTTACTTGAAAAACAAAAACTTTCAAATAAGGATTGTTATTATATGAAAAATATGATACGATTGTTTTGTCACGATATAGCGACAATTAAGAAAGGAGAGTTTTATGGAACAATATTTTATAGAAACCGATCAATGTCACTTAAAAGTTTATTCTATTAATCCTACACAAAGTCATACTGCTATATTATTTTTACACGGTGGTCCAGGTAGCGGTGCAAAAGCCCTTATGGGATTACCTGCCTTTCAATTGTTAAGCCAAAATTTTCACTGTCTTTACTTTGATCAAAGAGGTTGTGGGGATTCAATTTATGATTTAAAGAAAGGATTATCTATTGAACAAATTACTGGTGATGTTTTACATGTGATTCAAGATAGTTTACAACGTTTTCATATTCAAAAGTTCTATCTATGGGGTGGATCGTTTGGTGGATATCTTGCATGTTTGTGTTTAGAAAAATTTTATGATGAATTATCGGGAGTTATTCTTAGCAGCCCTGCAATCACTTTTGATCGTCAACAAGCTTTATCTTTTTATCAAGCTATGCAATCTCAATACAACCAAAGATTGGGAGATAATCATTTCCTTCAATCGACATCTTTATCACCTGAAGATTTCTTTAAACAAGATGATGTGAGAGAATTTATCTTTAGTGTAAACAATCCATCACATTCTTTACAACATATATGCGCTATGTCAGATTGGTTTTTCCAACACCATTTCCATAATTTTTTTACTCACCTTTCTTTGTCGCTCTTAGTCATGCAAGGGCAAGACGATCCTATTTGTCAATATCAATACATTGATAACGAAGTCTCACATCTTAATAATAGAGAATATCATCTCTATGAAAATTGTGGTCATGAAGTCTTCACTGACCACAAAGAAGATTTTGTACAAGCAATAAGCGAATTTATAAGGAGGAATGAACAATGCTAGTTTATATTTGTTGTGCTGGAGGAGCGACTTCAAGTCTATTTTGTCAAAAAATTGGACAAGTTTCTTCACAAAAGGTTTTGGTTGAAGATATTTTTTCAGTCTTAAAAGATTTAGATACACTCATGGATTCATATGATATGATTTTGGCTTATGGTCCAGTAGAATTCCTTAATGAAAGAACCGTTGAAGAATGGCAACTTGATAAAATAATTGCTAGTATTTGGATAGCACCACAAGTTCGTTATTTAAAAGGAATGGTTGATAAAGTTTTCAATAATTATCAAATTCCTATTCATCTTATTGACATGCGTGCTTTTGGAACAATGAATGGACAAAAAGCTTTAGATGACATTCTCAATAACTTATGATACAATTTCCTCAATAGGAGTTGATATATATGATAGATTTAAGTCAAGTTATGACCTTTACTGAAGCTGCTGAAAAATGGGGATTAGCCAATGGAAATACAATAAGAAAAGCTGTTGAAAGAAAAAGATTTCAAGACAATGAAATTCGTAAAAGTGGGGATGTATGGTTAACAACATATGAAGCAATGCAGCGTGTTTTTGGAAATCCAAAACATTCTGATTTCACTATTTCTATGACTTCATTATCAAAATATATTTCACAGTCTATTTATAAAGATAATGATGCAAAAAAACAACTTGAAAAAATTATAACTGACATTCAAAAAGCTATCATACAACATAAAACAGTAACTATAACAACTCATGATGATCAAGAGCATATTGTGATGATTCTTAAAAATGAAACTGATGTAGAAACATTCATCAAAAATATTGATAGATACTTAGAATCCGTTTCCATATCACTCCATAACAAGACATAAAATCTATAATATATCCTTCAAGAAAGGAGGCTATAACGAAATAACTTTTTTAAAAGGTTAATTCGTTATAGTCCCTTTCTTTTTTAAAACTATCAAAGATAATTTATGATTATATTTTGCTTTTGTTTAAGAAACGAAATATTAATTTAATATCAGTTGACTCATTAGATTTTTATTTTTGTAAAAAAAAAGAATCAACCTGAATAACAAGTTAATTCTTTCAAAATTATTAAGCTTTACCAATGCAACCAAATAATTCCATTTTTTCTTTAACACATTCTTGAATTGCAGCAGCTCCAGGAGCTAATAATTTACGAGGGTCAAATCCTTTACCTTCTAAATCTTTACCTGCTTCAATATATTTACGTGTAGCTTCTTGGAAATATAATTGACATTCAGTATTGACGTTGATTTTAGAAACTCCTAAAGTGATAGCTTTTTTAATCATATCAGCTGGAATACCAGTACCACCATGTAATACTAAAGGCATAGTTCCTGTTTCTTTTTGAATAGCATCTAATGCATCAAAATCTAAACCTTTCCAGTTAGCTGGATATTTACCATGAATATTTCCAATACCTGCTGCTAAGAAATCAATTCCTAAATCAGCAATCATTTTACATTCTTTAGGATCTGCAACTTCACCAGCTCCTACAACACCATCTTCTTCTCCACCAATTGAACCAACTTCTGCTTCAACTGATACACCTTTAGCATGGCATAATGCAACGATTTCTTTTGTTTTTTCAATGTTTTCTTCGATTCCATAATGAGAACCATCAAACATGATTGAAGAGAAACCAGCTTCTAAAGCAGCTTTAGCTCCTTCATAACTACCATGATCTAAGTGTAAAGCAACTGGTACAGTGATTCCTAATGAATCAACCATTGCACTTACCATAGCTGAAACTGTTTTAAATCCAGTCATGTATTTAGCAGCTCCTTCAGAAACTCCTAAGATAACTGGTGCTTTTAATTCTTCTGCAGTTAATAAAATTGATTTAGTCCATTCTAAGTTGTTGATATTAAATTGACCAACAGCATAGTGACCTGCTTTTGCTTTATCAAGCATTTCTTTAGCTGAAACTAATCCCATATGTATAATCTCCTTTTCAAATTTTTTACACTTCTATCATACACTTATTTTGGTCAAATTTCCATAGATATTCATATTTTTTAAATAATAAAACCCTTACAATGAAAATTTATCTAGCACGAATTGCTTTTTCTAATTGCTCTAAAGCATTTTTCAAAATCTCACGTGGACAAGCAACATTGAATCTTTCAAAGCCTTCTCCACCAGTTCCAAAAATATAACCTTCATCTAACCACAAATGAGCTTGATTTAACATAAACGCCTCTAATTCTTCATGACTCATATTTAAAGAACGCATATCTACCCATACTAAGTATAATCCTTCTGGTTGAATAACTTTAATTTCTGGTAATCTTTCTTTAAAGAATTGAATCATATAATCAATATTCCCAGATAAATATTCAATCAACTCATCAACCCATTTTGCTCCATAAGTATAAGCTGCTTCACATGCATCTAGTCCAAAAATATTTGGATTATTCACACCAGAGGCATCTTTTTCCTTGATAAAAGCTTCTCTCATCTTTTCATCAGCAATGATAATATTTGATGTTTGTAAAGCAGCCAAATTAAATGTTTTAGATGGTGCTGTACAATTAATTGTAAAATCTTTAAAAGATTCATCCACATTATAAAATGGAACATGAACATGACCTTGATAAACAAAATCCATATGAATTTCATCACTAATAACATATACATGATGTTTTTTACAAATCATACCCATTTGATACAATTCATCCTTTGTCCAAACTTTTCCAATAGGATTATGTGGATTACATAAAATAAACATCTTCACATCATTTTCAACAATGTTTTTTTCAAACAAATGAAAATCACAAGTATATTGATTATTCTCTAAAACAAGTGGACATTCTACAACTTGTCTTCCATTAACATTAATAGAAATATCAAACGGATAATAAACAGGCTTCATAATCATAATATGATCTTCTGGTTTCGTCAAAGCACGAACAGCTAATTTCAATGCAGTCACAACACCTGGTGTAGGGACTATCCATTCTTTTTGAATATGAAAATGATGTCTTGTTTCCATCCAATTGATAACTGCTTGACAATAATTGTCACTTACACCTGCATATCCAAAAATTCCATGTTCAGCACGTTTTAACAATGCTTCTTTCACTTCTGGTAAAGTTTCAAAATCCATATCAGCTACCCACATTGGTATCATTAAAGAATCTTTCATCTTTTCCCCATCATACTTCACACTATTTGTGTGTCTTCTTTCAATCACCTTATCAAAATTATACATTTTCTCTTAATACCTCTTTTCCCTCAAATTTTCCTTTTGAAAAATGAAATAACGTCAATCCTAATGCCATTGATAAATTCAATGAATCTATCTGATCACTATGAGGAATAAAAACACTTTGTCCATATTCCAAATAAGAATCATCTAAACCACTACTTTCATTACCAAAAATCAATGAATGAAGTGAAGAACTTTCAACATGATGAATATTTTGAGCTCCCTTTAACATCAAAGGATAAAATTCATGATGTTGATATTCTTTATAATAAGTTTCAAAATCTTGATAATATTGAACATTTAAATGAAAAATAGCTCCCATAGATGCTCTAATAACTTTGGGATCAAAAACATCAACAGCCGGTTTCACAATAACCAAATTCTTATAATCAAAACCTAACATCGTTCGCATGATTGTTCCCATATTTCCCATATCCATAGGATTCACCAAAACAACATGATTGCCTTCTTGTAAATCACAAGAATAAGTCTTAAAAACACCAATTGCATAACAATTACTTTTAGGACTCAGTTTATCTATCGTTTTATCATGGACATCAATATGAATATGATGTTTTTGGCAAAGTTCTAAAATAAAAGGATATCCTTTATTTTGTTCAATCGAAGAATGAACAACAACTCTTACCGCATCTTGAGGTCTTGTTTTTAACAATTCAATTGTAGGAAATACACCTAAAGTATAAGATGTTTCATCTCCCTTTTTATAAACTTTCATAATAACCTCCTTTATCCTTTTGCATCTTGAATCTCATTTGCTTTTTGATAATATTGTATAGCTTTTTGATGATTCTTTTGAACATATCTTCCTAAATCATAAAACTGTGCCAACGCCAAACAAGCTTCTTGACTATATAGCGAAGCCGCTTGATGTAAATATGTTAAAGCTTTTTGAACATCTTTGTCAACTACCAAACCATCAAAATACATCATAGACAATTCATAAGCACTTTCTCCATGCAATAAGAAATACCCATATTCAAAATAACGATAAGCTTCATTTAAATCCAAATCAACTCCAAAGCCAAGTTTTAAAAACAATGCTGCTTTATACATACATTCCCTTTGAAAAAGTTTTGCCCCTTGATAATAAGCTTGAAAAGCATCAGCATATTCTCTTCTTTTTTCTAACAACATTCCTTGATACAAGTAAGACTCAGCTTCATGACTTAAAGTCAGGTACTCTAAAGCCTTTTCTTCATCTTTTTCAACATATTGTCCTAACATATAAAAAACACCCAGACGAAAATCAGTCAAATCATCTTGATGACTCTGATAATACATTATCGCCTTTTCAATGTCTTTTTCAATCCCATATCCATGTTCATACATATATCCTAGATAATAGGCTCCTCTTTCATCCCCTTGTGAAAACAAATAAGAATAAATTTGAAAAGCCTTCTCATAATCTTGTAAAACACCAAAACCCATAAAATAAGTTTTTGCAATAACCATTAAATGATCAAAATCATTTCTTTGATATGATTCCTTTAAAAGTTCATCCATATTAGGAATCTCAAAATAATAACCAACCTCTTTCACCAAAATATCAAAAATAGATACCATAAAAACAGCATCTCTTTCACTCAACTCTACAGCTTCTACCAAATAATCCACATAACCCCTAAAATCAATATTCTCATCAAATATCATAGCATCAAAAATGCCAATTTTCATACCCAACACAACCAAATAACATTCATCTAATAAATCAGGAGCCTGATCATTTAAAGCTTCTTCAAAACGTTCATAATCAAATCTTATAGTATCACCATACTGATGAAAGACCTCTATAACATCTTCTATAATTCGTATATTCATCTAAATATCCTTATTAATATTTTGAATTGTTTCTAATTCTTGACAAGCACTTTGTTTTAATGCTTCAAAATGATCCTTTTCAAAGTGAGCTCCTTGATCAATCAAAGTTAATAATTCATTATATTTTTCTACAATCATCTTTAATAAAGATTCTTTAATCACAAAATCCAATTCTTCATGAGCTTGCATCATTAATTGATTAATAGATTTGTATTGTTCTTTAAAAACAGCATCATAATCAATTGTTTCTTTCTTCTTTTTAGAAAATAACCCCATTATTCACTCCTCCTTTTTCTTTTTCTATTATACCAATATTCCCAAGTAAAAGTAAACATGTTATAATGCAACAAAAGGAGTGAAATTATGCATAAACTAGCTTGCCCAAAATGCCATCAACCATTAACACTTGATGGAAAAACATACAAATGTGAAAACAATCATTGTTATGATATTGCAAAAAGTCAATATGTCAATCTTTTATTAAACCCAGATAAATCAACAAATCATCCCGGTGACAACAAAGACAGTTTAATGTGTCGTAAGAATTATTTAAATCAGGGATATTATGATGTCATTTTAAATGAAGTTGTCAATTATATTAAAGAACATCGTCATCCTCAAATGCAGATTTTAGATTTGGGTTGTGGAGAAGGTTATTATACATATCGTCTACAACAAGAATTAAATGATGATTCCATTATTTATGGATTAGATATTTCTAAAGATGGTATCCAGATGGCTTCTAAATATACAAAAGATATTTATTGGATGGTTGGTAATTCTAAAAATATTCCTATTCTTGATCATTCTTTAGATGTTATCACAGCTTTATTTACAGTTGTAAAAGAATCTGAAATCAAAAGATGTTTAAAAGAAGATGGTTATATGATTCATGTTACAGCAAACAACAAACATCTTATTGAATTTAAAGAACTTATTTATGATGAAGTGAAAGTCAAATCCGATCAATTTATACGTTTACCTTTTGAAGTTGAAAAAAGTTATGATTTCAAAAAAACAATTCATTTAAACAATCGTGAAGATACTTTAAATCTTCTTAAAATGACACCTCACTATTACCATATCAAAAAAGAAAGACGTCATGTTTTAGAAACATTAGGTGAATTTGATGTCACTATAGATATTCGTATTACCATTTATAAAATGTCATGAAATATCAAGTTCATTACCCTTATTTAACTTTAACAATCAATTCACCTATTTCAATAGAAGACCTCTTTCAATCTTTTCATTTATCTAAAAAAACAATTCACTTACTTAAACAAAACAAAGATTATACTGTCAATAAAAGATTTGTTTCTCCTTCCACAATTTTAATTAAAGGGGATCAGCTTACAATAAAAGCTTTCCAACAAGATGATGGTATGTATCCACCCAACTATCAACCTATAGATATTGTTTATGAAGATGAATTTATACTGGTTGTTAATAAACCTGCATTTCTCAATGTTTTTCCTGATTCAAAAGAACATACTCACTCTCTTTCCAATATGGTAAGTGGTTATTATCATCAATGTGGTTATGATCTTCCAGTTCGTTTTATTCATCGTCTTGACTTAGAAACAACAGGATTGGTTATGTTTTGTAAGTGTGCTTTTATTCAACCCTTACTTGATTATCAATTGTCTATAAAAGCCATTCAAAGACACTATTTAGCCATTGTTGAAGGAAAAGTTACGGATCACCACATCCATCATATTGATAAACCTATTGGACGTGATCGCCATCATCATCAACGCATGATTATTTCTAAAAATGGAAAAAGCGCATGTACACATTATCAATGTCTTGCCAACAAAAAGAATCTTTCACTTTTAAAATGTCAATTGGATACAGGAAGAAAACATCAAATCCGTGTTCATCTTTCATCTATTGGCCTACCTATTCTTGGTGATAAACTTTATCATCATCCTTCTTCACTTATTGATCATCAAGCTTTACATGCTTATAAATTAGAATTTGTTCATCCCATTACACAAGAAAAGATGACCATAACTGGTCATCCCCCTTATCAAATGAAACAAATCATTCATTCTATTGATCCTACTTTGTAGGATCTTTTTGCATACGTACCATTTTAAAGACATTTTGATGATGCATATCAAACAAAATACGTGAATCAATTTCTCTGCGTTTCCCACAATCCGAAAAAATAATACAATAATGAGATTCACTTTTTTTATAACCACTAATACATATCCAATGCCAATTATCATCTTCTAATTCTTTGGCACGATGATGAAGAATCAACATTCCTACTGGATCTCCTTCATCAATACTCTTTAATACAAAAGATAAAGCCTGTTTATAATTTTTTGATTTCTTTTGATAGATTGGCTTTAAATAAATATTTTCTTCAACCATTTTCTTTTGAAAAGTTCTTGCAAATTTATATAAGAATGGATATCCCATTCTTCCTGGTGTCATTAAGGTAAACATCTCTTCCATGATTTTTAAAAAATCTGGTTTCTTATAACAAGCTTGTTGATGGTAATAAGCATAAAGATTGCTTGCCAAAACACTTGCACATCCTGCCATTTGTGCCCAATTATCTTCAAACCAATCTTGATTTCCACCATATCCTATTCTTTGTTGTTGATCATAGATTATAGGCATTTGTAGTTCTTTCATATTTAGCCTCCTATTTTTCATTGATAATATTGTTAAGGGATAAACTCATATAGTTATTTTCAAACTACAAATATGATATTATTTTTTTAATGATGAAATGGCATCAATATCAATTTTATACATATAGGGTTTATGAGAACTTTCAACATCAATAAAATGATAATCTTTATTTATTGCTTTTATATGACTTCTTAACGTCTGTTGTGTTTTTGAAGTTATTTGAACAAGTTCAGCCATTGAAATTCCCCCATTAGGCCCAAACAATGTCACTTCCAATAAAAACTCCATAAAATCTTTATATTTATCATCTATAAAATGATTCATTTTTTCTTTTAAAGACACATAGATATCCATTGTATATTCAATACTCTCTTTCAACTCTTTTAAACCTGAAAGATATATCTCTAAAAAACGAATGATAAAGACCGTTAAATCAGACTTGTTTCTTACATCATTTGTAAGTTCAAAGGCATCATAATATTTCTTACTATCATGACTACATGCAATAGAAAGTTGCAAAGCACACAAAATATTAAATTCTTTAGAAAGATAACCACTCGCAAGAAATCTTCCCATACGTCCATTACCATTATAAAAAGGATGAATATATTCAAACAAATAATGAAAAATAGCAACCCTTATTAATAAAGCAATGCTTTCATCATTTAAGATTTTAAGAGACTTATCCATCATTTCAATAATATGACTTTCTCCTTCAATTCCTTTATGAATAATTCTTGTTCCTGAATCTATTGATACACTCTCTTTTCTAAAAATGATTCCATCAGGTGCATCTTTTTTATTTTCATTAATAACATCACCTAATAAAATCTCATTATAAAGTTCCCTTATATCTAAACAAGATTCTATCCCATCAAATTCTTCATTAATTAACTTAGAATATTTATTAACCATTCCATAAAAACGCTTATATTTTTTAGGAGGAGCAATATGAATCATTTCTTCAATTTCTTTTCTTGTACTATATATTCCTTCCATCTTATTTGAACTTTTAATTTCTTCAATTAAAGACTTTATAATCAAATAATATTGAGCCATACTTGGTAAGCTTTCTGAACCTAAGATCTTTTCTAACCATGTATTTATAGAATAGATATCTGTCATTAAATTCAACATTTCCTCAGTAACAACATAGAAACATTCTAAATGATTAATCTTAATTGCTAATCTTCTGCAAGATTCACTTTCCAAACGTTTTTTATAAAGCTCATTACATTTATTTTCATCAATATGAAAATATTTTTTTAAAGAAACATATTGCATATAATCATCTCCTTTTCTATATTTTTAACACAACATATGAAAATATTCAATCATTTTTTTCATATGTTTCATTCTTTTTATAATACATATCTATATGATTATATATTTTTAACTATTAAGTATCCCCATAAAAGAAAAAACTACCATACGGTAGTATTTCCATATCTGTATTCTGTTACGGGAAAACGAATACTATTATAGATATTTGGGACGAATACATAATAGCATAATTTTTTGACAATATTTTTCAAATTATGAAAAGAAAACCATTACATTTTTCTTTTTTGAAATTCAATTTCAATAACAAAATAAACTTGTCCTTCATGATTTTTTCCTTCAATCACAAAACGTTGTTGTTGTTGTCCTAAATAAATTTCTACATCTTCTAAAGGACGGATTTCTTTTTTATATTGAATTGTTATATCACTCATAAAATAATTTTTATGAATATCATAATCAATAACATCTAAGGCCCATTGAATATATCTGGTATTGTTCATATGTTGATTAGTATCAACATCACTATACAAAACCTTTCTTGTTGTCATATAATTCATTTCTAAATTCACATCAATATTTTGGGGTTCTTCTAAATAAATATCATGATCAACTTTTAAAACATCTAATCCAATTCTTTTAGGTGAAACAATACGACGTTTATGAATATCAATTAATGTCCATACAGATGAACAATAACCAATTTGATGATCACCCTTTTTAATAAAATAATATCTTGGAAAGGAAACAAATGAACCATTATTAACAATTGTTGATAATTCAATAACATCTTTATAATAAATAGGTTCATCCAAATGTAAAGATTGTTTTGCAACAACCCATCCATAGTTTTCCATCATTTTCTCATTCCACAAGCCAATCATTTTGGCATTTATAGTTGCTATTTCAGCAAAACGATTAAAAAGATGATGAATATGGTACTGTCCCATATAATCAACTTCACATATTTCTACCTGTCTTTTTTCATAAGTTACTAAATCTTTCATATTTTCACATCCTCGATTTGTATTATATAACAAATTCTACAAGTTTTCACATATTTTCTTTGCGTTGGTTACAAATTCTATGTATAATAGAGACATATGAAAGGAAGTTTAGTATATGTCTAGTGTCAGTATGTCAGAAGTTATTTTATCTGTATTTTCATTTCTACTTTTAATCATTATTCTGTGGTTCTCTTATACAATCGCTAATATTGTTGTTACAATTTTCCGTTGCAAGAAATTAGATCATTCTCTTAGATTTTGTTTCAATACAACTGGAAAAATATTTTATTCAGTTTTAACACTTATTTATGTTGTTGGATTTGTCGGTGGGATTATCGCTATGGTTTATGGCCTTTTAAATGACAGTATGAATGTCTATCGTAATGGTTTAAATATTGCTGCATTTGTTGCTGTGGTATTTGCTTTCTTTGCTTCCAACTTAGTCATGGTAGGAAGAAAGAATATGATGGTTGGAAGAATGATGATTGATTACAGAAAACTGAAAAAAGTCAATTTTACTTATAACAACAAAATGTCATTTGTTTATGCACAAAAAGATTACAGTTTCTCAACACGTTTTGTTGATAAAACAGAACTTAGAAAAATTATTTCAAAGTAAAACAATCTGTATCCCCTACAGATTGTTTTTTTCTATACTATGTGGATACATATCCCAATATTTTTTATAGACTGGGATATCCTTTTGAAAATTAAGCTGATACATGCGAAATGTCACATCTATATCTTTTGGCATCCAATGTTCTTGATAAGTGTATTGATATGTCATCCCTATTTTTTTCATGACCATTCCACTATGAGGATTCAAAATATCATGTGTTGCAGTTATAAAAGGAATGTTATCCTTTTTTAATACCTCAATAACCACCTGACATGCTTCACTAACAATTCCTTGATGCCAAAACTCTTTTTTTAAACCATAGCCAAAATCATGACTCTCATCCCCCACTTACATGAATATATCCAATAGGAACATGATTGTTTTTTAAACATATGGCATATTGATAACCACTCTCTTGACTGAGATATCTTTCTTCAAGAAACTTTTGTGCTTCCTCTTTTGATTGCAAAGGAAACCAAGGTAAAAAGCGGTTAACTTCTACATCACTAAAGATATCATAAATGGCAGCGACATCATCTTTACAAAATGGCCTTAAAATAAGTCTTTGTGTTTCTAATCTTTCCATACTATTTTCTTTCCTTTTCATCTTGAATATCAAACTGACTATAATATAAATGATGATAAAAACCGTTTTGTTTTAATAATTCTTCATGACGACCTTGTTCAATAATTTGTCCATGATTCATGACAAGGATCTGATCTGCTTTTTGAATAGTTGATAATCGATGAGCAACAATAAAAGTTGTTCTTCCTTTCATCATCTTATCAAAAGCATCCTGAATTTGTTTTTCTGTACGGGTATCAATAGAAGACGTTGCTTCATCTAAAATCAACATTGGTGGTTTCATCAACATAATACGTGCAATACATAACAATTGTTTTTGTCCTTGAGAAAGATTTCCACCTTCTTCACTGACAAAAGTCTCATAACCATCTTTAAGTTGCATAATAAATTTATGCGCATGTGCACTCTTGGCTGCTTCCATAATTTCTTCATCACTAGCATCACGACCATAAGCAATATTTTCTTTGATTGTTCCAGCAAACAACCATGAATCCTGTAAAACCATTCCATAAAGACTACGTAAATATTCTCTTTGCATGTCTTGAGTATTGACTCCATCAATCAGAATCTTTCCAGCTTTAGGTTCATAAAATCTCATTAATAGATTAATTAAAGTTGTTTTTCCACAACCTGTTGGTCCTACAATTGCAATCGTTTGTCCTGGCTTTGCTTCAACATTTAAATCTTCAATTAATTTTTGATCGTCTTCATATGAAAATGAAAGATTTTGAATTTGAATATGTCCTTTTACATTTTCTAACTGTTTTGGATTTTCAATAACATCTTCACTCTTTGTATCTAACAATTGAAAAACACGATTTGCACTTGCAAAAGCTGTCTGCAATTCTGTAAAAACATTAGAAATTTCATTAAATGGTTTTGTATATTGATTAGCATAACTTAAAAAGCTTGATAATGCCCCAACACTCATCTTTCCAGATACAACAAATAATGAACCAGCAATACAAACACTCGCATAAACAATATTATTCACAACACGTGTACTAGGATTTGCTAATGCTCCTAAAAATTGTGATTTTACACCACTTACATAGACTCTTTGATTGATTTCCATAAATCGTTCTTCATTTTCTTTTTCATATCCAAAAGCCTTAACAACTTTTTGATTTCCAACCATTTCTTCAACATAGCCACTCAACTCACCACGTAAAGACAATTGTTCTTGAAAATACTTATATGTACGATTGGCAATAAAAGTCGCTACAACCAAAGATAAAGGCGTTAAAACAATAACAATCAAAGCAACTGGAATATTAATATACAACATAAAACAAATTGTTCCAATAATCGTTGCTATACCACTAAAAAGATGTGTAAAACCTTGTAACAATCCGTCTCCAATTAAATCAATATCATTAATCATACGACTCAATAAATCACCATGAGAATGACCATCAATATAACATAAAGGTAAAGTTGTATATTTTGCAAACAACTGTGTTCTTAAATCTTTAGTAATAGAATAAGTCATTGTATTAGACATTCTCACAACCAACCAATCAAAAACCTCTGCAATACATACACACACAGCAATAAGAATCATTTTTTCTAACAACAAATCAAATTCAACCAAACCAACACCAATAATATGATCCACTGCCTGTCCAATTAAAACTGGTGTCAATAAAGTAAAAATAATCTGTCCCGCTGAAAAAAGCAATGCCATATATAAATACTTCATATAAGGACGACAAAATGAAATAAGTCTTTTGATTGTCTTTATATCCATTATGCCACCTCCCCTGATAATTGTGATGTTGCAATTTCACGATAAACTTCACAATTTTTCATCAATTCTTCATGACTTCCTAAACCAACCATTTCCCCATGACTTAAAACAATAATCTGATTGGCATGCATTAAACTACTCACTCTTTGAGAAACAATAAAAGTTGTTTGTTGGATAGACTTCAATGACTTTCTTAAAGCAGCATCAGTCGCAAAATCTAAAGCACTGGCACTATCATCAAGAATTAAGATTTCTGGTTTTTTCACCAATGCTCTTGCAATCGTTAAACGTTGTCTTTGTCCCCCAGAGAGATTCTTACCCCCTTGATGAATATATGTATCCAATCCTTGTTCTAACTCTTCTACAAAGTCCGCCTGAGCAAGTGACAATGCTTCTCTCATTTCCATATCAGTAGCGTCTTTTCGACCCCATTTTAAGTTATCTTTGATACTGCCACTAAATAAAACCGCTTGTTGAGGAACAATTCCAATCATCTTTCTTAAAAATGAAAATGAATAATTATCTACCGGATAACCCTTTATAAGAATCTTCCCTGATGTTGCTTCATAAAAGCGTGGAATTAAATTGACCAATGTTGATTTTCCTGAACCAGTTCCTCCAATAATCCCTATTGTTTCCCCTTTTTTCACTTGAAAAGAAATATTCTTTAAAGCATCAGCATTTTGATAAGCAAAAGAAACATCTTGAAATTCGACGATTGGAGCACTATCATCACTATAATTTTGTTGACCATCATGAATATGTGGTTGAATAGCCAAAACTTCTTGAACACGTTTATAGCTTGCACTGGCTTTATTGAAGATCACAATCACATTTGCAAAAACAAACATTGATAATAGAATTTGATTCATATAATTAATTAACGCTATTACTTCTCCTTGCGTTAGTGTTCCAACATTGACTTTTAATCCTCCAACATAAAGAATACAAAGAATAGCACAATTGACAATTATACTTGTACAAGGATTTAATAAAGCAGATAATTTTCCAACTTTAATCTGCATATCTTTTTGTCTTTGTGTTGCTTCATCAAAACGGTTCTTTTCTTGATATTGTTTTGAAAAAGCACGGATAACTCTAATCCCTGATAAATTTTCACGACAAACCAATGAAACTTTATCAAGTTGTTTTTGAATACGAACATAAAGGGGTAATGAATGAGACATAACCAAATAGATGGCTAAAGCTAATAATGGTGATGTTAACAAAAAGATCAAAGCCATCTCAACATTAATTCGAAAAGCCATAATTAAAGAACCCATGATTAAAAAAGGAGAACGCGAAACCAAACGAATAGCCATTGCAACCGCAACCTGTAATTGATTGACATCATTTGTCATACGTGTAATCAATGATGGTGTTCCAATTTCATCCAATTCCTCATAATCATAACGATTAATGGCTTTAAACATATCATTTCTTAAATAAGTTCCAAAACCTTGTGATGTCTTTGATGCAAAATATTGACAAACCAAAGCACAACTATATCCAATCAAGGCTAATAAAAAAAGAACAACTCCCATTTTTAAAATATATTGCTGATTCTTATTGGCAATTCCATTATCAATAATATCAGCAACCACTAATGGAACAATTAATTCAAAAAACGCTTCTATCATTTTAAAAATAAAGCCTGTTATTGCTTGAAAACGATAAGGTTTTATATATTTCATCCACATAGAATACACCTCTTTCTTGTTTTATTATAAACGAAATGATATTATATGTATAATATATATTTCATATAATCAGTATACTTTATAAATATAGGAGAAATTATGGATATTAAACAAATGATTTACTTTAAAACAATTGTAGAAGAAGGAACAATCTCTAAAGCAGCCAAAACACTTCATATGGCACAACCTCCTTTGTCTATGCAATTAAAACAATTAGAAGAAGAAGTCGGTGTGCAACTCTTAAAACGTGGTCATAGAAAAGTAGAATTGACAAATGCTGGACGTCTTTTCTATAAACGTTCTCTTCAAATGATTACGCTTCATGAAATGACACTCCATGAAATGAAAGAAACACAAAATGAAGTCTTAAGAATCGGTATTACTTCATCAAATTGTGCTTTGATTGAAAATATCTCAGATTATATCCAACAACATCAAAATCTTTCCTTTCGTATTCATGAAGGAACAACATATGAATTGATTGATTTATTAATCGCTCATAATATTGATTTAGGAATTGTCAGAACTCCTTTTGATCAAAGTCAAGTGCATGTTCAACACTTTATAAAAGAACCTATGGTGGCTGTTGGAACATCACAATATTTAAATCCAAATATGAATCATATGAAAGATTATCAAGGATTACCTTTGATTATTCATCAAAGATATCTTCCTCTCATTACTGATTATTGCCTAAATCTTCATTTTAATCCTTTTATTAAAATGACCAGTGATGATTGTCGTACATCCTTAATATGGGCTTCTTGTCACCTTGGAATTGCAATTGTCCCTCAAAGTGCTTTAACCCTTATTCAAAATAGCCATCTCATAACTGTTCCTTTGATGGATAAAGGAATCTATAGTGATATTGTCTTTATCACAAGAAAACAAGAAGATTTAAACCCAAGAATTCAAGAATTTATACAACAGTTCTTTTCTTATCAAAAATAACTGTTATAATTGTAATAAGGGGTTGATACATATGATTAAAAATGATTATTTTTATAAATTAGAAATGATCATTCTTTCTATTTTATCACAGGATGATTATACTTGTGACCAAATTCAAACAATTATTCAAAAACATAGCCATGATATGATTCATATCAAGGCAGGAACGGTTTTGACTTCACTTTTTTATTTTGAAGAAGCCAATTTAATTTCACAAACTCGTTTTGCTCATACAACTTATTATCATATTGAAAATAGTGGTCGTGTGCGTTTGGATACTTTGAAAAGAAATTATCATAATATTGTTCATTCTATTGATGATTTGTTAAATTATCAAAAAGAAGGAGTGGATAGTTATGAATAAACAAACAAAAAAGTATTATCAAGCTATTCGTCGTAGCTTCCCCGTCCTAGGAAAAACAGAAAAAAGATATTTACAATATATTAAAACGTATTTAGAAGAATATGAAATCAATCATCAACAAGTTCAATACCATGATCTGGTTGAACACTTTGGTACCCCTCTTGAAATTGTGTCTACGTTTTTTGAACATATAGAAAGTGAATATATTATTACTCACATGAAATTCAAAAGATTTATTAAATATGCCTCTATTGTTTTTATCACAACTGTTATTTGTATTGGTGGTTATATTTTATGGTCTCATTATCAAATTCATCAAAATTACCTAGAAAATCAAATTGAATATGAAGAAGTTGTTATTGAAGAAATGCCATATTAAAAAAGAAGATTTCAATCTTAAAAATTGTAATCTTCTTTTCTTATTGATGATCTTTAAAATGTTTTTCCAAATCAACATTAGGTAAAGTAAACCCTCTTCCTTTAACACTATGGATTTCACTTCCAATAATAAATGCTGTTGGATCTATATTCATAACCAAATCATTAATTTTCGCATATTCACGATTATTAGCTACACATAAAACTGCTTTTTGTTGATCATGAAAATACCCTGTTGTCACATTCACAAAAGTACATCCACGATCAATTTCTTGAAAAATAGCTTCAGCAATCTCTTCATGATGAGCAGAAATGACAAAGACTTGTAAGTTCTTTTCCCCCATAACAATCACTTGATCCAATACAAATGTTGAAACAAAGACTGTAATAATACCATAAAGAATACCTTCAAAACTTGAGAAAAAGACTTGTCCAACTAAAATCATAATATCCAAAACATTAATTGCTAAAGCCACAGAAACACCCATCTTTTTATTCAGAATAATTGGTGGAACATCCATACCACCTGTACTATAACCTAATCGAAAGACGATTCCAAGTCCAACTCCAGTAAAGATTCCAGCATAAATAGCTGACAATAAAATATCACTCGTCATATGCTGTAATTGAGGAATAGCTTCAAATATTCCTAAAAATGTTGGAAAGAGGAATGAACTTAAAACTGTTCCTGCTGCAAACTTTTTTCCTAACACAAAAAAGCCAATAACTAACATCACCATATTAATGCCAAAAACAATTGTTGCATAGTTCATGGGAATAAATTGTCCAAGAATCAACGATAGACCAGTAGCTCCTCCGACAATCAAATCAGAAGGAACAGCAAATACAGCAACACCAAATGCCAAAATAGCATTACCTAAAACAACTAATAAACTATCTCTTACCACTCTTGCAATACTATGCATTATCTTCCTCCTTCACCATAGATTTTAAATAAGCATAAATACAATCATCCAATTCACCATCTAATATGGCTTTTGGATTATTTGTTTCATACCCACTACGATTATCTTTCACCATTGAATAAGGATGTAAAACATAGGAACGGATTTGACTTCCCCATTCAATCGCTTTTTGTTCACCTTTAATTTCACTTAATTTTGAAGCTTGTTCTTCTACCATCAATTGATATAACTTTGTCTTCAACATAATCAAAGCTTGTTCTCTATTTTGAATTTGTGACCTTTGCGATTGACAAGTCACAACAATATTCGTTGGAATATGTGTCATACGAATAGCCGAATCTGTTTTATTGATATGTTGTCCTCCAGCTCCAGAAGCACGATAAGTATCAATACGAACATCATTCATATCCAAATCAATCTCAATATCATTATCAAATTCCGGCATCACATCAACAGATGCAAAAGATGTATGACGTCTTTTTGAAGAATCAAATGGAGAAATACGAACCAAACGATGAACACCCTTTTCAGCTTTTAAATGTCCATACGCATTATATCCCACAAAACGTATTGTTACTGATTTTAAACCAGCTTCTTCACCATCAAGATAATCTAAAACTTCCACTTTCCAACCCTTTTTATCACCATATCTTTGATACATACGCATCAACATTGATGCCCAGTCTTGTGATTCTGTTCCACCAGCCCCTGGATGAATTTCTAAAATAGCATTATGATGATCATAATCTCCAGAGAATAATAATGTTTTTTCAAAATCATTTAAAGTTTTTTCAAATTGTTCAAAATCTTGATCAAGGACTTCTTTGAAATCAGCATCATCTGTTTCTTTCACATACTCATATGTTTCATTTAATTCATTTAACAATGATATTAAATGATCATAAGCATCTGTTGATTTTTTCATTTCATTTAATTGATCATAAATCTTTTTGGCATGATCTTGATCATCCCAAAAATGTTCATCCATTGTTTGAACTGTTAATCCTTCAATTTCTCTTTTTAAACCTTCGATATCAATAGAAATAAATAACTCATCTAGTAAAGAACGGGCTTTTTCAAGCCCATTCTTAATTTCATATAGTTCCATTAATCAGCCTTGAATTCTAATTCAATTTGAACTGCAGGAATTTGTTGTTCTTGTTCACTACCAGGAGCAACTCCCATATGAACAATATTTCTAGCGATATCTTGAGCAATTGATTTTGTCATTTCTTCAAACATATAGAAAGCTTCTTCTGTATATTCTTGTAATGGATCTTTTTGAGCATAAGCTCTTAAATAAATACCATTTCTTAGTTTTTGCATAGCATCAATATGATTGATCCATGTATGATCAATAACACCTAATAAAACTCTTCTTTCATAATCTAATTTGATTTCAGGTGGTAAATCTTTATTAAATCTGTTTTGATATTGCATGTAAACAACTTCAGATAAACTCTTTGATAATTTTTCTGGATTGTTTTCAATTTCTTCTTTGTTATGAGCTTTTAAAGTCGCCAATAACATATAGTTTTTAGAAATATAATTCAAAACACCATCCACATCAACAATATCATTCTTACCATCTTGTTTTGTAAAGCTACGAACAGTAAATTCAACAGATTGATCAAACATTCCTTTAACAATATCACCTAAATCTTCTTGTGACATAATATCATCACGCTCTTTATACATGATTTCACGTTGTTGTCTCATAATATCATCATATTGTAATAATTGTTTACGAATATCAAAGTTTTGTCCTTCGACACGTTTTTGAGCACCTTCGATAGCTTTTGTAACCATCTTGTTTTCAATAACTTCATCTTCTAAGATATTTGATGTGAATTGTTGAATTCTTTCACTCGCAAATCTTTGCATCAATTCATCTTCAAAAGAAACAAAGAATAATGAGCATCCAGGGTCACCTTGACGACCAGAACGACCTCTTAACTGATTATCAATACGTCTAGACTCATGTCTTTCACTACCAATAACCATTAATCCACCAATTTCAGGAACACCTTCTCCTAACTTAATGTCAGTTCCACGTCCTGCCATGTTGGTTGCGATCGTTACAGCACCCATAACCCCTGCTTTTTCAATAATCAAAGCTTCTTTTGCATGGTTTTTCGCATTCAAAACATTATGTCTAATTCCACGTTTATTCAACATTTTACTCAATAATTCAGAAGTTTCAACAGAAACAGTCCCAAGCAAGATTGGTTGACCATAACTATGTCTTTTTTCAACCTCATCACAAATCGCTTTATATTTTGCTTTTTGTGTTGCAAAGACTAAATCTGCTTTATCATCACGAATAACAGGTCTATTTGTAGGAATTTCAATAACACGCATGTTATAGATTGTTCTAAATTCTTCTTCTTCAGTTTTTGCAGTCCCAGTCATACCAGCCAATTTATTAAATAAACGGAAGAAATTTTGATAAGTGATAGTTGCTAAAGTCACAGTTTCTTCTTTGATTGGTACACCTTCTTTTGCTTCAATAGCTTGATGTAATCCATCACTATAAGCACGTCCTGGCATAACACGTCCTGTAAACTGATCAATAATCATAATGCTTGCATTACGAATATCATGACTTCCATCTTCAGTTGCTATCATATATTCAACATCACGAGTCATTGTATAGTTTGCTTTTAAAGCTTGATTGATATGGTGAACCAAAGCTGTATTTTCAGGATCATATAAATTGCTAATCTTGAAATTCTTTTCAGCTCTTTCAATTCCTTCTGCAGTTAATGCAACAGTTTTGCTTTCAATATCAACTTCATAATCTCTTTCATTTTTTAAAGATTTCACAAACTTATCAGCTTGTACATATAAAGCTGCTGTATTTTTCTTACCACCAGAAATAATCAATGGTGTTCTTGATTCATCGATTAAGATAGAGTCAACTTCATCGACCAAAGCATAATTCAAAGGTCTTAAAACTTTATCTTCCATTCTTGTTACCATGTTATCTCTTAGATAATCAAATCCCAGCTCAGCATTTGTTGTATATGTAACATCACAAGCATGTTGAGCACGTTTTTCTTCTTTAGATAACTCACGTTTATTTAAACCAACACTGATTCCTAAGAATTCTAAAACTTTTCCATTATCTGTTTTATCACGTTCAGCTAAATAATCATTAACTGTAACAACATGAACACCTTTTCCTTCTAAGGCATTCAAATAAACAGGGAAAATAGAAGTTAATGTTTTTCCTTCACCAGTTTTCATTTCCGCAATATCACCATTATGTAATGAAATAGCCCCCATAATTTGAACTTTAAAAGCTTTTAATCCTAATTTTCTAAAAGCTGCTTCTCTAACCGTTGCAAAAGCTTCAATTAATAAATCATCAAGCGTTGCTCCATTTGCAATCTTTTCTTTAAAGATTTCTGTTTGGTGAGCCAATTCCTCATCACTCATTGCTTGATATTTTGACTCTAAACTCATAACCTCTTGAGCTTGTTTATCCAATTTCTTTATTATTTTATTATCTTGAGAAAAGACTCCTTTGATTGATCCAAACAACCCTTTTTTCTGTTTTTGAGGTGCTGTATTAAATTCAATCGGTTCAATTGGTTTCTTGACAACATCTTCAAATGTTTCAACAATAATGTCCTCACCTAAGTCATCACTTAAATCAACAACTTCAACTTCTGTATTCAGTCCTAATTCCTCAAGTTCCTTTGCTTCTTTCTTTTTAATTTGTTTTCTAATCTCTTGTTTTTTACTTGCCATGAACAAATCTCCTTTCATGCATTTTGAAACATTATACATTATACCATATATTTTCATCAAAACAAAGTTAAACTCATCTAAAATAACACTTTCATCCCTACTTCATACAAAGAAAATAGCACATATTTTCATATGTGCCATATCTTTAGATTTTTACAACATGTTTTGCTTGTAAGCCTCTATCACTTTGATAAAGTTCAAATTCTACAACTTCACCTTCATTTAAAGATTTATATCCATCTTGAACAATTTGACTATAGTGAACAAAAACGTCTTTGCCTTCTCCTCTATCAATGAATCCAAATCCTTTTTCTGCGTTAAACCATTTTACTTTACCTTGCATAATAACAACTCCTTTACTTCATGGTCACTCACATTATATGAGTTCATTTGTAAATAATTCATCAAAGTCTGTCGACACTTTTAAAAAAATGATTTTTTTCTCTGCTGCTTTTCTCTTATTGAATCATATCTTGTCTATTTCCTAGGAAATATGTCAAAAAATATTTTCGTTATCTAATTCTTTTTCCATTATGATGATAAATAGCTTCAAAATAATCAAAGCCTTTTTGCTCGCTTTGTTCAAAGAAATCCTGCACTTCTTTTTGAATATTCATTGATATTTGCTTTTGTTTTAAAATATTATACGTTTGTTGGCTTTTTTCTCCAAATGATACACCAGATTCAATACAATACTCTTGTCCATCAATAAAATGGAATATAAATATAGGAACATAAATATTCCATAACCCAGACTTCCCACCTGACATTGTAGAAAATTTGAGTTTAATATCTACATTTGATAATTCTTCATAACCATAGTTTTGATTACGCTGATGTGTTTGTTTCAATAACATTCCCAAAAATATAGACCACGGTCTTTGAAATTGTTGACTACAAATAGAAACATTTTGATCAGTCAATTCAATATAATCTTGTTTAATAACAAATCTATAAAGAATAATAAATAAAACAAGAAAACTTACCAATGTTATAATTATAAACACCCCAATACTTGGTGAATAGGAAGGTAAGATATTCATTTTATTGACACGATTCATATAATTAATGGTATTAGCAATCCCAAAAGTCAATCCCAATCCACATATCAAACTGGTAAATATCATAACAAATACTCCTATAATAAAATCAATTGGCGTCTCTCTTGCCCCAATGACAACAGTTTGAGAAGGTTTTAAATATTGAACAACTCTTTGCAATCCTTTTGTCATTTGTTTCTGATCAATTTTTTCGTTGATGATAATTTTTTCATCAATCATCGCATCTAATAATGGAATATTTTTTTCTTTTAATTCTTCACATACACTTTGTGCATATTCTAATGATTTCATTTTTGAACTTAATGTTTGAAGATGTTTTTCTAAAACCTCTTGAAAACTTTGAGAATGATTCAAAATATTTTCAATATCTTCAATAGGAATTTCTAAATCTCTTAAAAATCTAATTTTCTTTAAATCACGAATATCTTCATTTGTATAATGACGATACCCATTTTCATCTCTTTGAGGATGAATTAACCCTATTTTCTCATAATATCTTATTGTATAAGATGTCATTTGCAATAATTCTTCTACGTCTTTTATTTGCATAATTATCAACTCCTTATATTAACTATAAACCTTACACTTCCTCTAAGGTCAATACTTTTTTATTGATAACATCATTTTACTCTTGTTTTTTCATATAAACAATGGAAAAGAAGAGACACTGTCTCTTCTTTAAGCAAACTTCAATTCTTCTTTTTTTCTTCTTGAAGCAAGTACTAATAATTCTACACATTGTGGTTCTTGCTTTAAGACAAGCGATAAACATGTTGAAAGTGTTGAGCCTGATGTTATCACATCATCAAAAATCAATACTTTCTTGCCCTTTAGTTTTTCTCCATCTCTAATTCCAATTTTTTCTTTTGCTAACGATCTTTCTTCATACGATAAATTACTTTGTTTATACTTTTCTGTTTTATAAAGACCAGTAAAAATCTGATTTGAAAAAGTAGATGCAATTGTGGGGACTGGCGCAAATCCTCGTATGACATTATCTTCTTCAAAACTTGGGGCTGTCACTATAATATAATCGCGATATTGATTTTTAAAATGATCTTTATCCAAACATAAGAAAGCATCTTTTAAAGGATAGTCATATAGACCTTTGTATTGAAAGAGTAAGCTTTGAAAAAAAGAATTATACGCATAAAGAATATGTAAAGGGTAATGATGAAAATCAATGTGCCAATCGAGTCTTTCAAACTGTGAAAGACATTTTGGACATAATGGATAATGTTTAACAAGGTGAACAAATGACAGACTACGAAGTATAGGTTGAAAACAGATTAAACACTCATCCGATTGAGTTTCTTGATGGTCTTTATACATTGGAGAATAGATTTTGTTCTTTCACTTGTTAAAACATAGACTTTGCCTGTAGGATGATTGGGTTTTCTTCCTACACGTCCCGCAATTTGAATCAGTGTCCGTTGGTCAAAGATACTGTGTTGTCCATGATAAACAATCACTTGAACATCCTCGATCGTAACACCTCTTTCTAATAAAGTTGTTGTTACAATAGCATCCAATTGACCATTTTTAAGTGCTTGAATTGTCTTTTGATTCTCTTTATGTTTTGAAGAAACACCTTGAATGCGATGAGAGGTATTGAAATCAGAAACGAGTTGATTGACACATGCTACTGTGGGAACATAAATCAACACTTTCTTATGAGCTAAACGGTGTAACAAATATTTCAAAACATATTTTTGCAAACTATCAGGAGCAATTATCATACGTGGGATAGGAAGATCAAAGCCATGATAGCGACGATTCATAATGAGAACTTCCTCACCATGAATATCTTCATGCATTAAAGTTGCACTGAGTTTGATATATTGTCCTAAACAACATCTATCAAAGATTTCTTGAAGAACACCATTTCCATAGAAAGGAAAAGCATCAACCTCATCTGCAATCATCAAATCAAAACCAATATCATTTTCAAAACGATACAATTGATGCATTGTACAAATCACAAATTGCGCATCTAAATTTTCAATATGTCCACCATAAACCAATCCAATAGAAATATCTTGAAACGAAGATTTCACTCTTTGATAAAGTTCTTGAACCAGTTCACGGCGTGGAATACAAAAACAAACACGATGGCCAATTGATAAAGCATAACGAATCACTTCAAAAACAATTTCTGTTTTACCCGAACCACACACTGCTAAAACCAAGCAATTACGATGATTCTGATAATGACTTACCAATTGATTTGAGAGGTTCTTTTGTGCTTTTGAAAGTTCGAAGTCTAATGAATAATGAATAGAGGAGGATAGATATTGCCCATGCTTTGTCAATCTCATTTTCAAAATTGGGACTCTATGAAATTGAATACAGCTTCGACAATAAAATTGACCATTGATACGAAATATTTGTTTTGCATTTTGATTATGACATCTTGGACATTGCATTTTCATCACCCGCATCTATCATAACACGAAATCAATAGGTGTGCGTCTCAAGTTGCTACTCAATTTGCCTCACTTTTTTCTCATATTTTTCTCACTTTCACCATACAATATATGGGGTGAAATCTATGTGTGGAATCGTAACGATTTGTAATTATACGAGAAATTTATTAGAAAATGATGATAAACTGGTGAGAATGAGCCATTTGTTGTCAAAACGTGGACCAGATTATGAAGGATATTTTTTAACTCCTCATTGTCTAATGGCTCATAGAAGTTTAGCGATTATTGACCAAAAAAATGGTCAACAACCAATGTTATATACTCAAAATGATAAGATTTATAGAATCACTTATGATGGTGAAATCTATAATATGATGGAAATCAAAAATCATCTTCTCACACTTGGCTATACATTTGAAACAACGAGCGATACTGAAGTTGTTTTAGCAAGCTATATTGAATATCAAGAACATTGTGTTGATTTATTTGAGGGTGTTTTTGCTTTTGTAATTGATGATGGGGACCGTTTATTTATTGCTAGAGATCCATTAGGCGTAAAACCTCTTTATTATTATTTAGAGGATGAAACGATTGTTATTGCGAGTGAAATTAAATGTATTTTAAGCTATATCGGTAAGGCTGTTGTGGATCAACGAGGCATAAAGGAATTATTAGGCCTTGGACCAAGTATGACACCAGGATATACTATTTATAAAGGTATCTATTCTTTGCGTCCAGGTTATTATATGTTCTTTGATGGAAAATGCCATCCAACTTGTTATTGGAAATTACACGATCAAGAACATACAGATAATTTAGAAGAGACGATTCAAAAAGTCAGAGAATTAGTTATTGATAGTGTTCAAAAACAATTAATAGGAGATGTTCCACTTTCAACAATGTTGTCAGGTGGTTTGGATTCAAGCATTATTACAGCTATTACAAAGCAATATGTTCAACCACTTTCAACCTACAGTATTACTTATGAAGATCAAGAAAAGTATTTTCATGCGTATGAATATCAAACGAGTATGGATGATGATTATATCCAGGAAATGATTGATCTTTATCATACGGATCATCAAAAAATTGTATTAAAACAAGAGGAATTAATAAATTCTTTAGAAGAGGCATTAATCGCAAGAGATATGCCAGGTATGGCAGATGTTGATTCTAGTTTTCTCCTTTTTTCAAAAGCTGTTTCTAATAAACATAAACTTTCATTATCTGGAGAATGTGCTGATGAAATCTTTGGAGGTTATCCTTGGTTCTATAAAAAAGAGCTCTATGAACAACCTTATTTTCCTTGGATGCGTGATTTAGATTTAAAAATAGATTTATTTAATGAACAAGTCAAAGCCTTAAATATTAAAGATTATATTTTACAAAGATATCAAGAAACATTATCTGAAATTTCTACAACTGATCAAAAGAAACAAATGATTTATTTAAATTCACAATGGTTTATGCAAACTCTACTAACACGTGCCGATAGTCAAACAGCACGCTCTTCTATAGAAGTTCGAGTTCCTTTCGCCTCAACCAAAATCATTGAATATCTTTACAATATGCCTAGTGACTTTATGTTCTACAACAATGAGGAAAAAGGAATCTTACGAAAAGCTTTTGAAGATATTTTACCAAAAGATATTGCTCATCGTAAGAAAAATCCTTATCCAAAAACCCATTCACCAATTTACTGCGAATTTATTTATCAAAAATTAAAAGAATCACTAAGTGATCCTTCTAATATTCTCTATGAATTTTTTGATAAAAACAAATTAGAAACTTTTGTTGAAACCAAAGGTCAAAGTTTTACATCACCATGGTTTGGTCAATTAATGATGGGTCCTCAACTTATGGCATACTTTTATCAGATTTATTTGTGGGGGAAAATCTATCACATTGAATTAGAATTTAAGGACAATTAAATTTGTCCTTTTTCTTATGACCATGAGAATTGTGGATAGCCTTTTCCATCATAGTAATAATACTGAAAATGTTTCTTTTGATAATCATCAATGACTTTCTTTGCTATATCAGGATAATTTGTAATCAATCCACAAACACCCATATCTAAATATTGTTTCATCTTTTTAGAATTATCAACAGTCCAAATATAAATAGGAATCATATGACTCACAGCTTTTTGAATCATGGATGTACTTGCACGATTTTCTTCCATTGCTAAAAAATCTATATTCATATCCCAAATTGAATCATCAATATCCCCAACACTTCCAAAAATACAATATCCAACCCACCATTCAGGTTTCAATTGATTCAATAAAGATACACTCTTATAATCAAGTGACATAAAAATAGCTTGTTTAGAAAATTGATATTTTTCAATAATTTCAATTATTTTATGAACCATTTGTTGACTATTATCACCACTTGGTTTTAATTCAATTAAAAGTCCAACTTTCATCTTCTCCTCTCTCATCTTTTCTATCAAATGTTCCAAAGAGATAATATGAGATTCATGATTTTTTTCATAAATAGATATCGTTTCTAACTCTTGAGCAGTTAAATCACTTATAGCTTTATTCACATCAGACAAACGAGATAAAGAGGCATCATGAAAGACCATAGGAACATTATCTTTGGATAATTGAATATCAATTTCAGCAAAATCAGCACCATTCATATTGGCATCCTGTACAGCTTCAAAACTATTTTCTACATAATATCCTGATCCTCGATGTCCAATAACCCAAGGCTTATGAACCAAAGCATCTTGTTGTAAATAAAGAGACATTAAACAAATGACCAAAATAACAAGTATCCCCTGTGTAATTCTTTTATGTTTTTGATAGAAACCAAAATGTTTCATTTTCATTTTTATATTTTGATAAAGTTCTTTACAAAAATTTTGAATCTGATAAACCCATTTATTCAACTGATCCGTATCTATTGGAATTTCATTCACAGTTATCAATTCAACATCATATTTTTTAACTAACATAATAATATAACGTATAAAAGCAATCATGGCCATTAACGATAATAAATAAAATAAAATATATTGAATTGCACTATAACGAAAAGCAGCAGAATTAATTATATATTTTATAAAATACCAATTAAAATCACGATTATGTAATATTGGATAAGGTAAAATCTTCATAATAAAATACTCAATAATTATCCATACAACAATAATAGAAAAAAGTTTTAATCGATCATACATTGTTATTGTCTTCAACAAACAAAAACTTTCTTTTATTGCTTTTATAATACTTTGTCTCTTTAAAACCATAAAAATAGGCACAAATATCATCAAAAGAAATAAAGAATAATAAACAAGATAAATCAAAACAATTAACATATTCCCTAGTGTTGTTAATTTTAATTCACCAAAAATAAAAGGAGGAATTTCCCATCTAGGTATATAACTATTAAGATAACCAACATGAACAAGAGGCAATAATAAAACAATATAAATTCCACAAATCAATAAAGATGGATAATGCAAAGACTTTAAATTTCCAAAACTCTTTAGTAAGAGTTGTCTTAATGAAAACTCCTTATTCTTTTCTCCTAGTGCTAAGATTTGAATCACAACATATAACTCATAAAAAATAATCAAAATCATAAATAAAAACAACAACAAAGCAACAACAATCCCTTGCCATGATAAGAACTGATAAATAATATCTTGATTAAATGCAATTCCATAAGAAACACGATCTAAATATTCTCTTAAAATTCTCCTTAAAATAGGACTCAATATAAAAAGAGTCAGAATCTTATAGCAAATTTCAAATTGAATAATATTTTTATACATATCATAAAACTTATATTCTTTGATTTTCTGCATCATATTCTCACCCTCTTGTTTCTTATATATAAACAGGTGATTATCAAACTGTCAAGTCTATTTTTTGATAAAAGTGTTTATAAATTATATAAGTAATAAAAGTACATAAAATAGCTAAATAGAATTCTGGATAACTCGAATGAATACTTAAATTCAAATCAAAATGACCAGTAATTGTTAAAATATGCCATGTTAAAAATTCATAAATTTCCATTATAATAATTCCAATTAATCCAATAGCTCCAATTATTTCACTATTCTTTCCAAAATCAGTCCAAATTCCAATAAAGGTCAAGATGATACATGTCACAGCAACAGGATTTTTTAATAAAATTAATCCTGATATATCATCCATCCCTTGCATTTTCCCAAACCAAGGAAACAACATTGTTGATAAACATAAAATGAAAATAAGTGTCATTAATATCTTCTTTTTCATATATCTTACCTCCATAGTGTCAGTATACTTTGAAAATAGAAAATAATTAATAATAGCTCCTTAAAAATTTCTTAAGATTTTATTAATATTGTTTTACACACGACCTGCATCTTTTTCTTGATCCCATTCATGATAATATTGTTGTGTTTTTTGATAATTTTCCTCAACTTTTTTCTTCAAGTCTTCTCCTTGAATATCTTTATATAAAAACTTAATTAATCTTATAGATTCTTCGTTTCTATTTGGTTTTTGTAAAACAAAATCTACTGCATAAAAAGGAATATTATTTTTATCCATATAGTCTTTTAATAAAATTAAATATTGAGTTGCTTTATCAATAGATACTTCTTCATCTTCAACATAAAGTGTTAGAACACCAGCTATTTTTCCTAATTCTTTTATATCATAATGGCCATCTATTTTTAAGGACTTTGTATCAATACCAAAAGGAGTATAAAGATTTTTATCATTGACATATTTTTCTGTATCTTCCATCTCTTGTAAATCCCCATATGCAATATCAGTAATTGGCAAAGGAAAATCTTGCTTTGTTAAAACTTCTTGAACCAAATCACGATATTCCATGTCTAAACGTGTCATTGTATTCCATTTGCTTAATACCATATTTTCATATTCATCATAACGTCTTGTCCCATTCCAAGTATAAGAAATGCTAAAATGAATATCTTGACTATTAGGTTTTGAGACTTTGACATAATATAACCCATCTTTAAAGTTATAGACCACTTCATCAATATTCAATTGTTCATTTTGATAAGTTTCCTCAATGTAATCTTGAGCACAGCTATTCACATATGATTTCACTAAAAAACTTCCATTAAAACCAAAATATAAATAAAGAATTGTCCCCAATAATGCTGTACCTATCAAAAATGCTATTATTCTTTTAACTTTCATGATCTTCCCTCCTTGAAAAAGCATAACTATAACACTTTTCAATCACAATCCCTATCGTCATAAGAAACCAATAAATCATAACATACATCACAGTTCCATCCATTGCCTCATGACGCCACAATAGACTCATAATGATTTGAACAATAAACACCAATCCATATAACCAATAAACCTTTTTATGAAACAACCATACTCCCATACCACCAATAAGAGGCATGAATAGGAAATTATAAAATTGTCCTGATGTAGCAGTAAATGAAGTTGTCAACAAAACAATGAATAAAACAAAAATCATTAATGTCAAACGTATACGTTTTTGCCATTTCTTATTTAATTGTTTTTCATCATAAATAGGTTGATGTTCTAGTAATTGAGCACATGTTTCACAATGAAGACAATGTTCATAAACAAAATTTTGACTTTCTTCACTTGCAACACCATCATTAACCAATGGAATTAAATCTTGAATGATATGACATTCTTTATTCATTTGCCTCACCTCTTTCTAATTTTTCTTTTAAATACATCCTTACTCTATGATAAACCACCCGTACAGAATGAGGATTCATATTGACTTGATAGCCTATTTCCTCAAATGAATAACCATCCAAGCGCAATAGAAAGATTTTTTGATAGACCTCTGATTGTTCATTTAAAAGCTCTATAATATCCATATATTGTGATTTGTAATCCTCAAAATAAGGAATATCAGGTAACACATTTGTAGAAATCTCAATTTTTCTTTTCTTAAACTCTTTATATGTGACATGCCTTGCGATAGAAAATATCCATGTTTTGATATCACTTTTTCCTTCAAATTTTGTTAATGATAACATAACTTGATAAAATGTTTCGGAGGTTAAATCTTCACTTAATGTTTGATTTTTACATAAACTAAATATGTAATAATAAACATCTTTATGATAAAGTTGATATAATTCATCTATCATCAAAAAACCTCCCTTCATATATAAGTCCTTTTTATATATTATTTTGTTACAAAAAGATTTTCTTTTTTATATTTTACCATTTTCTTATGAACTCTTTTTGATAAAAAAAGATATTGTTTTTTTTAACAATATCTTAATTGCATTATTCTTGATTTTCAAATAAACAAGCTCCATTTGTTTCAATCACATGCTTATACCAATCAAATGATTTCTTTTTATATCTCTTATATGTTCCTTGTCCATAGTCATCTGCATCTACATAGATAAATCCATAACGTTTACTCATTTGTTTTGTTGATTCGCTCACAATATCAATACATCCCCATGTTGTATATCCCATTAAATCTACTCCATCTATTTCTATTGCATTTAACATTTCTCTAAAATGGATATCGAGATAGTCGATACGATATTGATCGTCTACTGTTCCATTAACCAATTCATCTTTAGCTCCTAAACCATTTTCAACAATAAATAATGGTTTTCTATAACGATCATATA
>UPXV01000007.1 GCA_900538465.1 uncultured Erysipelotrichaceae bacterium | reverse complement strand
TATAAATCATATATGATCACCCAATCACATTGTATGTTTCTTTTTTTAAAACATACATTTTTGATTAGCGTAAAATTTCCATCATATAGTTGACTTTAAATCGTTATTCAATCTATAGAAATTGAATTATTCTATACAATTTCTTTCATTTCGCGTATAATAGAAACAGAAATGAGGTAATATTATGCTAAGAAATCAAACACGTTCATTTAAAGTTGGAAATTTAGTTCTTGGTGGTAATGATCATGTGATTATTCAATCTATGTGTAATACCAAAACCAAAGATACCAAGGCGACAATTGAACAAATTTTAAGATTAGAAGAAGCTGGATGTGAAATGGTTAGAGTTGCTGTTTTTGATCAAGAGGATGCAAAAGCAATCTCAACAATTCAACAAGCTATTCATATTCCATTGATTGCTGATATTCATTTTGATTATAAATTGGCTTTATTAGCTATTGAAAATGGAATTGATAAAATCAGAATTAATCCTGGAAACATTGGTTCAATTGAAAAAGTAAAAGCAGTTGTAGAAGCTTGCAAAGAAAAACATATCCCTATTCGTATTGGTGTCAATAGTGGTTCAATTGAAAAAGATATTCTTGCAAAATATGGGAAACCAACTGCTCAAGGAATGATTGAAAGTGCTCAAAAACATATTGATATCCTTGAATCTCTTGATTTTCATGATTATGCAATTTCTTTAAAATCTTCTAATACGCTTTTAACAATTGAAGCTTATAAACTTGCAAGTAAAACTTTTGATTGTCCTTTACATATTGGCGTAACAGAAGCAGGAACAAAACTTGGTGGAACAATTAAATCTAGTTTAGGAATTGGAACTCTTTTATATGAAGGAATTGGAAATACAATTCGTGTATCTTTAAGTGCTGATCCAGTTGAAGAAATTAAGGTTGCTAAAACATTATTGAAAGAATTAGAATTAATTGATAATGTTCCTACATTGGTATCATGTCCAACATGTGGGAGAATTCAATATGATTTAATTCCTATTGCAAATGAAATAGAAGACTTCTTAAATACAATTCATAAAGATATTACAGTCGCTATTATGGGTTGTGCAGTTAATGGCCCTGGTGAAGCCAAACATGCTGATATTGCAATTGCTGGTGGTGTTAAAGAAGGGCTTCTTATTAAAAAAGGAGAAATCATTAAAAAGGTAAAACAAGAAGAAATGGTTGATGTTTTAAAGGCAGAAATTTTAAAGATGAAATAACAACTATTTCATGAGCTTTCAATAAAAATAAAGTTATAAGTCATTAATAGTATAAATACTTTGACTTATTGACAATATTGGACTAGAATGAAACTAGAAAAAGATATATGTAAGATTGTTACTGGAATACAGGCAAAACTTGCTTTCTTTCGATTGTTTTTCAACAATTGAAAAAGCAGTTTTGCCTTTTTGCATATTTAAAGAAAGAAGGTGAAATATATGCGTGTTGTGAAAGTTTTTAATAATAACGTTGTTGCAGTCAAGAAAGAAGATGGTACCGATGCAATTGTAACAGGAGTGGGTGTTGGGTTTCAAAAAAAAGTTCATGACAAAATCAATTTAGGGAGAGTTCAAAAAGTATATACAATTGAAGAAAACAAAAAGAAGAAATTGTATGATTTGATGGAAAAAACACCATTTGAATACATTGCTATTGCAGAATCAATAGTTGATAAAGTTAGAAAAGAATTATATCCACAAATGAGTGATTTAGGCCTTTTTGGTTTAGTTGATCATATTTCATTTGCTATAGAAAGAGTAAAAAAAGGCATAGAACTCCCCAATTTAATTCTCAAAGAAACAAAATGGTTATATTCAAAAGAGTATGAAATTGCCCAATGGGCAATTGATGAGATCTATCAAACAAGTCATGTGAGGCTACCAAGTGATGAAGCGGGTTATATTGTTCTTCATATTCTGAATGCTTCTGGAGTTGATAAAAAGCAAGATACCCTAGAAGTTGTAAGAGTGACAAAAGTTATTTTATCTATTATTGAAGAAGAATTAGATATAACATTGGATACAGATAGTTTTGATTATTATAGGTTTGTCATGCATGTAAGATATTTATTATCAAAGCTGGATACACATAAGGATTATAGGTTTGATAATGTTGATGAACTGTATCATCTGCTTATTGGTAAAAATCAATATGTTGAAAGAAGTCTTAAAAGAATTGATCATTTTTTTAAAAATGAATATCATGTTGATTTAAGTATGAATGAATTGATTTATTTAGCTATCCATATAGTGAAATTATTAGAGTAAAGATAATGTTTTATTTCATGATATTTTTTGAAAGGAGGAAAAGTTATGAAAAAATATTGGAATAAATTTATGAATCAGATGAATAAATTTGGTAAAGCTATGTTATTGCCAATTGTTGTTTTACCATTAGCTGGTTTATTAATGTTTTTAGGTGATCCAACAATCTTGAATTTACCTGTATTAACAGCTGTAAGTTCTGTTGTTTTTGGGAATATTGATTTGCTTTTTGTTGTAGGTGCAGTGAGTGCTTTTGCAAAAACAAAAGATAAAACAAGTCCTATTGTTGCAGGTGTTTTATCATTATTCGCATTTAAAAATGTTATGAATGTTGTTAATGAAAAAGTCAATATGGGCGTGTTTGCAGGTATTCTTGTTGGTTTGATTACTGTTTATATTTATAATAGAAGTAGAGAATGGAAAACACCAAGTATGTTTAATTTCTTTACAGGAGATAAGTTTGTTATTACATTAGCTCCACTAAGTATGGTTGTCCTTGGATATGTTTTTGCCTATGTATGGTCACCAATTCAAGATGTCTTGAATACATTTGCGATTTGGTTAGGAGCTGCTGGTATTTTAGGTGTTGTTTTATATGGTATTTTAAATCGTTTATTAATTCCTATAGGTCTTCATCATATTTTGAATGTTTATATTTTTTATGAAATTGGTTCATATACTGTTAATGGTCAAATTGTGAAAGGTGAAATTGCACGTTTTGCAGCTGGAGATCCAACTGCTGGAGCATTTCTAGCCATGTACTTTGTTGTGACAATGTTTGGACTTCCAGCGGTATGTGCAGCTATGTATAATACAGCAAAAAAAGAAAAGAAACCAGAAATTAAAGGAGCTATGGTAACAAATGCTTTGACTTCTTTTGTAACAGGGATTACTGAGCCTGTAGAATTTTCATTTATGTTTGTAGGTCCAAAACTCTACTTAGTCCATGCTTTGCTTACAGGTTTAGCTGGTGGCTGTCTGTATATGTTAAATGTTAAAGAAGGTTTGACTTTTGGTTTTAGTTTTATTGATTTTGTTGTTTTGTTTCATAAAGCATCTCAACCTCTTATGATTATTGTTGTTGGTATTCCTATTGCTCTTATTTATTATTTTAGTTTTAAATATATAATTGTAAAAGATAATATTATGACTCCTGGGCGTGGAGATGATATCATTTATAATGAGATTATTGGTGAAGAAGAAAAGACAATACAACTGGCACATACGAATTACCATTATATGGCCAAAAAGATTTTAGATAATTTAGGTGGTAAAGAGAATATTGTTGATATGGAAAATTGTATTACAAGATTACGTGTAGAAGTCAAAGATAAACAATATGTTCAAGAAGATAATATCTTAAAAACTGGTGCCAAAGGAATTGTTCATTTAGGAGAAAATAGTATTCAAATTGTTATTGGTACAGATGTGAAATATATTATGGATGAAATAAATGCAATAATGGAGGAATAGTATGCAAATTATAAAGAAAGAAACAATCTCTTATTTTTTAAATTTATTAGAGAAAAGACATATTGAATGTCATGCACTCAGTATATGTCAAAACGGACACGTGTTATTAGAGAAAGCATTTTCTCCTTATACACTAGAAAGTCTACACCCAGTTTATTCAGTGACAAAATCTTTTACTTCTATGGCTATTGGTTTTTTAGAAGCAGAAGGGAAATTAAATATTGAAAATTCATGGATATCTTATTTTCCAGAATATGAAGAGTATGTTGCTGATAAACAATTTTATGATGTGACTATTAAACATTTATTAACTATGTCATTGGGTCAAGATTGTGAAGTTGAAGTCACAAAGGATGATAACTGGATATTCACAATTTTAGGCAAAAAATTAGCTTATCAACCAGGAACTGTTTATTTATACAATAGTCACTGTTCTCATTTACTATCTGCTTTGGTCACAAAGTTATCTCATCAAAAAATGAGTGATTATTTAAAAACAAAATTATTTATACCATTAGATATTCATAATTACTATTGGCAAGAAGATCTACAGGGAAATAATATTGGAGGTTATGGATTACATATTTCTATTCATGATTTAATGAAATTTGGAAAATGTTGTTTAGATGGTGGAATGTATGAAGGAAAACAAGTTCTCCCAAAACAATGGCTTGATAAAGCAACAACAATTCAAATGAAAAATGTCGATGCTTACCCACTTAATCGAAGTGAAAACAGACAAGGTTATGGATTACATTTTTGGATGTGTACTCATGGTGCATATAGAATGTCAGGATTACATGCACAACTTTGCTTTATACAACCAGAAAACAAATTAGTCATAGCAATGTTTAATAATTCTTCTGGTAGCCAAGCTGTTTTAGATTGCTGGTTTCAAGCAGTAGAAGATCAAATTGAAATGAGTGAGCAATCTTCATTTCAGTTACCTACAGTGGAAGGTCTTATTGGTGAAGATTTCTTAAATGATTATCTTAATCAAAAAATGCGTGCTTATACAAATGACTTTCAATTCAATTGGCTTTCTTTAAAAAAAAATGCTGATAAAATAGAAATAAGCATCTGCAAAAACAATCAAGTTTTCAGTGTTGTTGCAGGATATCATGATTGGTATGCCCAAGAAAATAACTTTCATACGTTCAATACCTTTATGACTTATGACAGTCTTGTCAATGAACAGCCACCTAATATAGAAAATACCCTTTTTGCTTGTTATGGTTGGCAAACAAATACAACTTTAATTGTAGAAATTCGTGAATTAGACCATTCAGCAAGAACAGTCTTAAAATTTGCATTTGATTATTTTCATGTTGTTCTTTATTATAGTGTTACTGGCTTATATACAAATGTCACAGAAACAAAATGTATTTTTCAAAATACTGAAAATGAAATGAAAAGAAATTGAAATATGTTTTGTTTTCCTAGCAAAAAAAATACATACTTATATTCGCCAGTTGATGGAATTCAGATTCCAATAGAAAAAGTCAATGATCCTGTCTTTTCTACAAAAATGATGGGTAATGGTGTTGCATTTCAATTTGATGGTGATACCATTTACTCGCCTTGCCATGGGAAAATCAAACTTATTGCACCAACACTTCATGCTATAGGAATGACTTTATCAAATGGGATAGAAATACTTATCCATGTTGGTTTAGATACAGTTCATTTAAATGGACAAGGATTTACAGTTTTATGTAAAGAAGGTGATAATGTTGTAGTAAATACACCTTTATTAAAAATAGATAGAAAGGTAATGGAAAAAGAGAACATTGATTTAACAACTGTTATGATCATCCTTGATGACAAACAAATTCACTATTCTATAAACTATCAAACCAATGTCAAAAAAGGTGTCAGTAAAGTCATTATTATAAAATAAAAGTTAAAAAAATGGCAATGAATATCTATATAAATATATTCGTTGTCATTTTTAGTATAATGAAATGACAAAACTATAAAATTTTATAAATAAAAAAGCTGAATGAAACAACTTTTTCAGTCAATTCATTACAGCCTAAACTTTTAAGAATATCTTCTTTGTAAGATTTTTAAAGAAATAATGTAACTCACCAATAAACAAAGTATTGCAATCAAAACACCAATCATCAACAAATAAATAGGTTTTATTGTCAAAACAGATGATATATCAAATCCAAAAAATGCAATTAAATAAATAGCAATGGATACTCCTGTAAAAATTAAATACACAAATGTTCCCTTTCTTGATCCTAACAAATGATATCCTACAGAATTCAAGGCCATCAAAATGCTTCCAAAAGCCATTCCTGCTCCCCATAACATTAAGCCAACATCAAGTGACACAACTTTTAAATAATAAACAAAGAATAACATATACACAAAGGCAATAGCCATATTAAGAAAAAGAAAGATAAACCCCGTAATAAATCTTGCTAAAACAACTTCTTGTTTGGTAACTGGTAGTGATAAATAAGCCTTTTCAAAATTTGTCTTTTCTTCTTTTTCCATAACCACTTGTAAAAAGGCACTTCCCCCAACTGGTATAGATAAAACAACAATCAGTGCTAAGCCATAAAAATTTTGAAAAAAGTAACCAATAACAACAGATGTTATCACTAAACTTAAAAATGATAATAATTGTCCTTTTTGTTTTAAAATGAATAAATCTTTATAAATGAGTGCTTTCATTGACTCTTGTCCCCCTTACATATAATAACATCACATCTTCAATTGTTGCTTTATCAATCACTAAGTCTTGATAAACTTTAGCAAAACTTTCTCTATCTTCAACCAAAACTTTATATTCAAATTCTTCTTTCTTATAAGCCAAAATATCTTTTTTATCCATGGCTTCAAAAACTTTTTGACCACAATGAATCAATCCAAAACGATCATGAATATCTTCATATGATTTGGTAAACATGATTTCTCCTTCATGAATAAAAACAATATAATCAGCAATCTTATCTAAATCACTTGTTATATGTGATGATATTAAGACACCATTATTTTCATCCATAATAAATTCTTGTAAGATTTCTAAGATTTCATCACGGATAATAGGATCAAGTCCACTTGTTGCTTCATCAAGAATTAATAAACGTGGATGATGAGCTAATTCTGCAGCAAAACATAATTTCATTTTCATTCCTTTAGAAAATTTTTCAATACGTTTATTTCTTGGTAAATGAAATTTATCAAGATATTCATTATAAAGAGCGCTATCCCAATTGTCATAAACCAATTTCATCATATTTTCAATATCTTGACATTTAAATTTCTCATTATAATGACAAGTATCATAAATAATACCCATTTTTTGTTTTAAACGTTTTTCATTTTCACGAATGTTTTCACCAAAAACATAAATTTCACCACTATCTTCTTTTAATAAATTTTCAATCAAATTAATAATTGTTGATTTCCCAGCACCATTTTCACCAATCAATCCAACAATTGTTCCAGTAGGAACGGATAATGAAACATTTTTTAATTGAAAATCATCAAATCCTTTATTCAAATTTTTTATTTCTAAAATCTTATCCATAACTAATCTCCCTTATAAAATAACGTCAATATTTCTATTAACTGGGGCAATTCAATGCCAGCCATTTTGCTTGTTTCAACAACCTCTTCAAGTTTTTCTTCAATCAAACGTAAATTCTCTTCTCTTAAAAAATCCTTATTTTGAGTTGATACAAACGTTCCTTTTCCTGCAACTGTTTCAATAAAACCATCACGTGATAAGTCTTCATATGCATGTTGAGCTGTAATCACACTGATGTGTAATGATTTTGCCAAAGCGCGCATAGATGGCAAAGCATCACCAGATTTCAATTCACCATTCATAATCATAGCTTTTATTTGTGATGTGATTTGCTCATAGATAGGTTTATGAGAACTATTGCTCAAGATAATTTCCAACTTATGCACCTCCATCTGTACTTATCGTACAAGTACAGTATATACTATATAAGTACAGTTGTCAACATGGTTTCAAAATATTTTATCTCTTATAAAAAAATAGTCATTCTTTTTCTCCTTTAAACATAATCTATAGATAAGGAGGAAAGCAAATGCGAAATGAAAATAGCGAATATATATCTAAACTAAAACTCGAAGACTTTAAAATTTTATTACAGGAATTTGATATTGAATTGGATGAAGAGGTTCAACAAAGTGTATTATCTATTATTCAAAATAATCAATTTGCATTGGTTCATGATCAATATCAATTTGTATTAGAAAACTATATAAAAAAATTGACAAGTGAATTCACTTGTCAAAAGATTGTTGTTTTATTAAACAATTATTTTAAACCATTATTGAAAGTTTGATTGATAAACATTTCAATTTCTTCTTTATATGGTGGTTTTTCACCAATATAAGGTGTTTCTAATATTTTAGGAACATCTTTTAATTTAGGATGATGAACAATCGTATTTAATGTTTCAAAACCAATATGTCCATATCCAATATTTTCATGACGATCTTTATGTGCCCCTTGTTCATTTTTAGAATCATTCACATGAACAACCAACAAACGATCAAGTCCAATTTTTTCATCAAATTCATCGAGTATCTCATCAAACTTTGTCAAATCATATCCTGCATCATGTAAATGACAAGTATCTAAACAAACCCCTAAAAGTTCATTATGTTCAACATGTTCAATCATATATTGAATTTGATCAAAATCACGACCGAGTTCACTACCTTTTCCTGCCATTGTTTCCAATGCAATATGTACATTTTGATCAGGTTTTAAAACTTCATTTAAACCTTTGACGATTTGTTGAAGACCAACTTCATCACCAGCTTTCACATGAGAACCAGGATGTAAAACCAAACGTGAAACACCTATTGCTTCACATCTTTCAATTTCTTGTTTTAAAAAGCTCACTGCCAATTCAAAGGTTTCAGGTTTCACAGTATTTGCTAAATTGATAATATATGGAGCATGAACAACTACATCATCAATATTAATACCATTTTCTTGCATTAAAGCTTTGGCTTCTTCAATACGTAATTGTTCAACCGGCTTACGCGCTGTATTTTGAGGAGCACCAGTGTAAAACATAAATGTTGTAGAACCATAAGACAATGCTTCTTTGACTGATCCTAACATCATATCTTTCCCACTCATAGAAACATGACTACCAATCTTTAACATTAATCTTGTGCCTCTCTTTCACGTTTTTCTCTTTGTGCTTGTTTCGCACGTTCTTTCTTTTGACGTTTAATATCTTGTCTGATGATTGCACGTTTTTCTTGTTTTACCATTTTTTCAATAACTCTTTTTCTTTTTTTCTTATAACCAGGTTTGACTTTTGTCGGTTTTCTCACAATTGAAGAAATTTTTTGTTCTAATTCTGTTTGATGTTTCACACGTGTTTTTCTTTTTTCACGATTTGCTGAATCAACAAATTGATTTCCTTTTAATTCCTTCATTTCAAAAGTAATTCCCTTTTTCTCAAGTGCTTCAACAATATTTTGATTACTTGTATCATACATACTATAACATTCACCAGTATATTTTCCACGTCCACAACGACCACTACGATGAATATAGAAATCTAATTCACTTGGAAATTCCATATTAATAATATGACTTGCTCCATCAATATCAATTCCTCTTGCTGCAATGTCAGTCGCAACAATATATTGATATTCCATATTTTTAATACGTCTCATCATTTGACGACGTTCTCTTGGTTCTAAGTCACCATGAATTTCACCAACTTTATAACCATCATTTCTTAATTGATGTGCTAAAGTGGCAACTTCTGTTCTTTTATTACAGAAGATCAAGCAAATATAAGGATCAATGATCTTCATAATTTCTTTTAATACCATATAACGATCACGATGTTTGGTTGGAATTAAATAATGAGAAACATTACGAGAAGTTGTTAATTCTTCATCAATTTCAACAATCTTAGGATTTTGCATATATTTTTGTAAGAATGGTCTTAACATTTGAGGAATTGTTGCAGAGAAAACCATCATTTGAAGGTTGTCTTTCATTTTCCCTAATACAGCATCTATATCTTCTAGATAACCAAATTCTAATGTCATATCGGCTTCATCAATGACAAAAATATCAGCTGTTGTAATACGTAAAGCTTGTTCATCTAGTGATAAATCTTTAATTCTTCCTGGTGTTCCAATCACAATATGTGGTTGTTTTGATAATTTATCAATCGCTTTTTGTTTATCACTTCCACCAATAATTAAAGAAACTCTTAAATCAGGATTATTTTTGACAAAAAGTTTTGCATGTTCATAAATTTGTGAAGCCAATTCACGTGTTGGAGCAGTAATAACTGCTTGTACATATTCAGCTTCTACATCAATCATATCAACAATTGGAATTAAGAAAGCATGTGTCTTTCCAGTTCCTGTTTGTGAGATTCCAATAATATCTCTATGTTTATAGACTAAAGGTATAATTTCTTTTTGAATTTTTGTAGGTGCTTCAAATTTTAAATCTTTTAATGTCTCTTTGACAAAAGACTTTAATTGATATTGTTCGTATAATTTCATAATAGCGCCTCCTTTCAAGCCTTTTGATTATACTATAAATCATTTGAAAAAGCAAAATACTTTGCATTTATCTTTGTTTTTTGTTTTATGAACACAGTTGTTCTTTTCACATATATTGGTATAGGAGGTGTTATTTCATGTATCCACAATTTCCAAATAATCCCTATTCTTTTCCATACAATCCTTATCCACAATCTTTTTATCCTATGATGCCCCAAAAGCCATCATTATTACAATCAATGAAATATTCAATGAACCAATTATCAATGTCTTCTACACTCAAAACTGCTCAAAAAACCTTATATACTGTAAATCAAATTATACCCATTGTGAATCAATTAAGACCTGTTATTCATAATGCCAAAACAGCATTTCGTGTTGTCAAAGCAGTCAAACAGTTTGACTTTGATGATATTGATGAAGAGATTGATCAAACAGTCAATGAGAATAGTGAAGTTTTTGAAAATATGTTTCCACAAAAACCATCTTCATAATAAAATCAGTCTACAAAAAGTAGACTGGTTTTTGATTAATTATTCTTTAATTGTTCAGTCATATATTTTGGATAACCATAAACATCTAATAAAGCAATGGCATTACCAACTTGACAAATTCCTTCTTTAATTTTATAGTCACAACAAAGTTGTTGATCTTTTACATAATCATTAAAACAATATTTTTGAATATTTTCAAATTCTTTAACAATTGATAAATCATGTGTTGTAATCATCACTAAAGATTGACTTTCAAAAAGTGTTTTTAAAATCACTTTAGAAATTGCTACCCTTTCTCTTTCATTTGTTCCTCTTAAAATTTCATCAATAAAAACCAAACATCTTTTGTCAGTAGCAAGATCAATAATCTGTTTTAAAGTTTTAATCTCTTTAACAAAATAACTTTCTCCAGAGTCAATATCATCTTTCATATGAATAGCCGTACACAATTGAAAAGGATATGCACACCATTCATCAGCAAAACATGTATGCAAAGCATTTGCCATAACCATATTGATTCCAATCATTTTGATAAAAGTGGATTTTCCAGAAGCATTGGAACCCGTAATAATACATGATTCTGTTGTAGAGAAAGTATTTTTAACTGGATTCTTTAACAATGGATGATAAGCATCTTTACATGTTATCAAAGGTTCATTGGATAAATGAGGAATACAGGTTTGATAATTGTGACGCAATGTTTTGACTGAGACTGCCACATCAACAAGACCGACATATTCATAAATACTCATTAAATTTTGTGATAATTCTTCTTTATGTTTCATCAAGATAAAACATTGATAAATTGGAATTAAGAATAATCCCTTGATTGTTTCCATTAGGAAAAAGACATCTATTTGTTCAATCGCATGACATATTCTTGTTAGAAGTGTGTATTTTTTGGCTTGGGAAACCATCTTTTTCATTTCCTCACTATCTTTTTGAGGATAAACACCACTTTTTAATAGATGATGGAAACATTTCAATAAATAACAATAACTTAAGGTATCACTCATAATATTTTTTGTTTTTCTTTTATAATAAGAGTAATTAGCCATCATGACTACTACATAGATAAAAACCCAAAAGAAAACATTCCATCCAATAAGGAAATAAAGTCCAATCAACCCCAAAGGAATAATTAATAAAATAGTTAAGAATATCTTATCAAATGATGTTAAGACATCTTCTTTATCAAATAATTCTAAGGCTGAACTGTATTCAGTATTCAAAGTATACAAAGCATAGATGACTGATGATAATACTTCTTTTTGTTCAAGATTATCAATCAATTCTTCTAAGAGCTCTTGATGATTATCTTTGTTAAACATTCTGCCATACATATATTCTTTTCCTACAGGAGAATATGTATAATCACACTTTTCAAAAACTTCTTTTAGTTCTAAATCATCAATAGCTTGTTGATTCATTATTGGATCTTGTATTTTCTTAAGATACTCATAGTTTAGTTCATCATCTTGATTATTCAATCGATAATCAAAACAATTAATCAAGCTCTTTTTCTTAAAAAAATTATATGCAATTCTTCCCATTAATAAAATAACAAACATACATAAACAGATTAATAAAAATATCTTCATATTGCTTCCTCCTACCCTCACTATAAAGGTCATCCCTAAGGGGTTGTCAAACTATTTTTTTAATTATTTCATAGATTTTAAATATCAAGAGTCTCATTTTTGTCGATAATATAATCAGCATTGCCAATAATAATAAAATTCCAGCAATCCACTCATAAATATCATTTTGTCCATTTGATTTTAATGCAAAGCCACTAGCAATCATTGCTATAATAAAAGCGACCTTGTAAAAATGTATTGTTGCAGTAAAAGATGTTTTGATATTCTTTAATTCATAAACATTTTCAATATGTTGCGATAATTCATCAATATCTTCATCATTCTCTATATATTCTTGCAGCAAATCTATATATTGAATAGATGTTTCAATATCATAAACTTGTTTTTGATATTCTTCTTTTTTGTTTTGAAATATTTGAAAGTTTTTATTGATTAAAACATCTTTAATTTCTGATATTGAAAAATTCATTTGTCTTAATAGTTTGACTTTCATTAATATTTGTTGATCTTTTAAAGAATAAACACGATAACCCAATTGATCTTTTTGAGGATGAATAAGTCCTTTTTGTTCATAAAGATTAATCGCTTTTTTAGATATTTTTAATTTTTCTGATAATTCTTGTATATACATAACAATTCCCCCAAAAATAATTATTCATATTATACATGATATAATGAAAAAAGAAAAATGATTTTATTCACAGGGAAAGATTATGGTATAATACAAATAAGTCAAAAAGAAAGGAACATGGATATGGAAGTCAAAGCGATTATTCCTAGAGGATATTGTAAAGGTGTTGTTAGAGCAATTAATATAGCTAAAAAAGCAAGTCAAAAAAATGAACCTGTCTATATTTTGGGTATGATTGTTCATAATCAATATATTGTGAATGCATTAGAGGAATTAGGTGTTCATACAATTGATCATAAAGGAAAAACAAGAATGGAATTACTTGATGAAATTAATCAAGGGACTGTTATTATTACTGCTCATGGAGCAAGTGATGCAGTGTTTGAAAAAGCCAAACAAAAAGGCTTAGATGTGATTGATGCTTCTTGTTTAGATGTGATTAAAACACATGATTTGATTAAAGAAAGATTGAATCAAGGTTATGAAATTTTATATATTGGTAAGACAGGTCATCCTGAAGCCGAAGGCGCTGTTTCTATTGATATTGATAAAATTCATTTGATTACAAAAAAAGATGATTTGAATCATATTGATAAAGAAAAAAAATATGTTATTACGAATCAAACAACAATGTCTTTATATGATGTTTTTGATTTATGTGAGTATGCCAAAAAGATTTTACCTCACGTTGAGATTGCTAAGGAAACATGTACAGCTACAAAGATTCGTCAAGAAGCCATTCAAAATATGGATGAGGATATTGATATTGTTTTTATTGTTGGTGATCCTCATTCTAATAACACACAAAAGTTAGCTTCTATTGCTGGAAAAAATAAAGATGTTCATATGATTGAGAGTATTGAAGATCTTGATATTGAAGTTTTGAAAGGAAAGAGAAAAGCTGCTGTTTCTTCTGGAGCTTCTACACCTACTTATTTAACAAATCAGATTATTGAATTTATTGAACAATTTGATGAAAATAATCCGAATACATTTATAAAACCAAAAATTGATAAAAATAAGATTTTAGATTAAATGCAACCATGCATTTTTTCTTTTGCAACTGATAGTTTCTTCATTCAAACTCGAATTGGTAGAGCAACTAGACTCCTTTTTCTATAATAAACGTAGATAAAGGAGGAATTTTATGAAAAATTATCTATGTTTAAAAAATGAAAAAAACTATATCAAAGCGATATTAGCCAATATGATTACACGTTTAGGTGATGGCATTGATATGATTGCTTTTTCTTGGTTAGTTTATGAAGTGACAGGTTCGACTGTTTTAACTGCCAGTATCTTTGGTGTTAATGTGATTCCAAATTTAACCATTGGTTTGATTTCAGGAGTTATTTGTCAATATGTGAGTGAAAAATTAATGATGTCTATTTGTGATTTTGGTAGAGCATTCTGTGTTTTTCTTATTGCTTTTCTATATATAAATGGACAATTAGTCGCCTGGCATTTGTTTGTGATTACATTTATAAATAGCAGTTTTGAAGCTTTTAGAAGTCCTGTTGAAGCAAGTATTTATCCTAAAATTTTATTAGAAGAACATTTGGATCTTGGCATTGCTTTAAAAGAAAGTTTAGTCAATGGAGCTAACTTTTTAGGAATTATGATTGCTCCTATATGTATTACTTTCTTTGGTTTACAAGGTGCTTTGATAATTGATGCGTGTAGTTTTGCAGTTTGTGGATTCATTATTATGACAATGCATCATATTCCTATTACAACGCAAGCCAAAATAACGATATCAAAATGTTTTGCTGATTTTAAAGATGGTTTTCGTTATGTTAAAAATGATCATTTCTTAGTGAAATTACTTATGATTTTCTGTTTAGCAAATGCTTTATTTACACCTATTAATTCTTTTGAAGCTGCTTATATGAAAGATATTTTAAAAATGGGAAGTATTGGTTTATCTTTATTTTCAATGGGATTTTTATTAGGAAATATTTTATTTGCCCCTACTCTTCCTTTCTTAAAAGAAAAACTACTAGGAAGAAGATTGGTTGTTTGGGGAACCATTGTTGTTGGAATAATGATGATTGGATATTCATTGGTTCCATTGGTTTCACCTACTTGGCGTTATCTTTGTCTTGCAATTGTTGCATTTTTGATGGGAAGTGCGATTGTTTCTTTAAATTATCCTCTTCACATAGCATTATATAAACGTATTGAACCAGAATATTTATCACGTGTGCAATCCATCTGTGGAACTTGTGCTATGTCTATTGTTCCAATCAGCTCATTTCTTGCTGGTGGGTTATCTGCTTTTGTTCCACTTCAATCGATATATTTGATTTGTGCTATTCTTTTGTTTGTTTTAAGTATTTATATTTTCTTTAACAAGCTCTTCTATATCTTCAATCAATATTAAAAGGATCTTAACGATCCCTTTTTAGCTTTCATTTAACCAATTCACTTTATGATAATAAACAATAAACATAATCGCGCATGTTACCCAAGTCACAGGCCAACCCATAAATACAAAATAAATGCTTGTTGTGAGTTTTGTCACAATAGCCAAATAGATTTGACGTAAAATAACAAAGTTGAACACCATAATATACATTGGAACAGAAGATTTTCCTGCCCCTCTTAAAACACCATTGTAAATTTGAACAATTGGTAAAACAATATAGAAAGGCACAAATGCCATTTGCATTGTTCTCCCTGCTGCAACAACATCAGCTTCACTGTTAAAAATCGCAATAAACTCTTTACCAAAGAAGAAAAGTGAAATGGCCATAGCCCCAATGACCGCAAAAGTCATCCACAATGCTATCTTTGAACCACGTTTAACACGATCATATTGTTTAGCTCCTATATTTTGTCCTACAAATGTTGTAATGGCCATATTGAAACTTTGTAAAGGTAAATTGACAAAACCATCAATTCTTATTGATGCTGAATATCCTGCGACAACACTTGATCCAAAGGCATTCACATATGATTGAACAATAACATTGGATAAGGAAACAATACTTTGTTGTAATCCCGTTGGTAATCCAATCATAACAATTTTCTTTAAAATTGGTGGATGAAAACGAATATCTCTAAGAATTAAGCGATGTGCTCCCTCTTCTTTCATCAATACCCACACAACCATAAGACTGCTTATTGCCTGGGCAATTAAGGTTGCATAACCTGCCCCTGCAACACCTAAGCCAAAGAATTTAACAAATAAGAAATCTAAAACAATATTAATCAAACATGCAATAATCAAAAAATATAAAGGTCTTTTTGAATCACCTATTGCTCTTAAAATACCCGAACCCATATTATAAATTAAATTAAATGAAATTCCTGCAAAATATATCAATAAATAAGTTGATGATTCTGGAAAAACATCTGCTGGAATCCCAACTGCTTTCAACATGGGATTGGTTCCTATCATTCCAACAACTGTTAAAAATAAAGCCATAACCAAAGTTAAAGCAACGGAACTATGAACAGCATCTTTTAAACGTTTTTCTTCACCAGCCCCAAAATATTGTGCAATAATCACTCCAGCACCAGTTGCAAGTCCCATAAAGAAACCAATTAACATATTAATAATGGGTGATGAGGCTCCAACTGCTGCCAATGCTTGTTTACTTACATAATTTCCTACAACATAAGCATCTACAGTATTATATAATTGTTGAAATAAATTTCCAACCAAAAGAGGTATCGAAAACCAGAAGATAGATTTTGCGATACTTCCATGAATAAGATCTGTAGATTCATTTTTATTCATTCACAAATCCCCCTTCCTTTTTTATTTATTGTACTCCTTTTTTATGAAAAAAAATAATAATTCCAAGATATGAAAATTATTTTGTTTTGTTTAGAATTTCTATATAATAAAATCAAGGAGGAAAGTTATGAGTAAAAATATTATATTTTTTGATGTTGATGGAACTCTCGTTGATGTGAGACCAGCAAGAGAATATGTTCCTGAATCAACAATAAAAGCTGTTCAAGAAACAAGAAAAAAAGGAAATTTATGCTTTTTATGTACTGGGAGAAGTAAAGCAGAAATCTTTTCACATATTATGGAAGTTGGTTTTGATGGTATTATTGGTGCTGGTGGTGGATTTGTAGAAATTGGTGATGAAATGCTTTATCACAAGATGGTTCCTCAAACTGCTATTTATCATGTTGTTGATTTTTTTGAAGAACATGGTTTTGATTATTATATTGAAAGTAATGGTGGCTTATATGCGAGCCAAAACTTAGTTCCTCGTTTAGAAAGAATTATGTATGGTGATTTAGACAATGATCCTCTCGCAAGAAAAAAGAAAGAGGAAGAACCAAGTCATTTCATCCCTTCTTTAAAAGTTGGGTATGATTTACATCGTAGTGATGTGAATAAAATTTGCTTTTTAGAAAAAGAAGGAATGCCTTTTGAAACAATTAAAAAAGAATTTGAAAATGAGTTTAATGTCATTCATTGTACTGTTCCTATATTTGGAGATGATAGTGGGGAACTATCTGTACCTGGTGTTAGCAAGGCCTCTGCAATTGAAACATTAATTCAACATCTTGGTATTCCTAAAGAAAATACTTATGCTTTTGGAGATGGACTCAATGATATTGATATGTTAGAATACTGTGAACATGGTATTGCTGTAGGAAATGCAACACAGGGATTAAAAGATATTGCAGATGAAATCACTGATGATATTGCTGAAGATGGAATTTATAATTCTATGAAAAAGCATGGATTAATTGAATAATGTATATATTAATAAAGACAACATTGTAAAGTAAATGTTGTCTTTATTACGTTTATTTCCATATTATACTAATTCTTTTGATAACCTATATAGATGTAATCAATTTCTATGCAAAAGTAAAAATAAAATATCATTATTTCTTCATATCAGATGAAGAAATAATGGCAAAAAAGCTGAATAATCAGCTTTTAAGAGACTTTCTATGACAACTTCTATTTTTGTAATTGTGATAATTTGACATCATCTATATAGATATACTGAATATTATCTTTTTTAATCATTTTTAAAAGATCGTTTTTATTAATAACTATTCTAAGTCCCGCAATATTGAAACCATTTTGGGCACGTTTATATGTTTCTTTTAAAGAATCATAATTCATAAAATGAGTTGTTTGTGAAATCATATTAAACTCTTTTTCATGGTCTAATATCATTTTTATGTTTGATAAATAATATTGTTGTAATATATCTGGTGTTAAAGAATCCTTATTTTCTATATAGAAATATGGATACTCCTTTTTTGCTTGTTCATTGAAATCATACATACTTATTTTAAATAAACTTATTCCATTTGCAATTGACGAATCATTTTTATCCCACAAATCAGTTGCCATCCAAAGGAATACAACTTGATTATATTGCTTCATAAAATCAATTGTTTTTTCTAATGAATAAGGTTTTTCAAAACTGATTGAGACATTCAATAATGATGATTCAGGTAACTTTTCTATTTCTTTTAAAGTCCAATCACTTATTTTAAATAAATCCTTTCCATAAGTATCTTTTTTAGATAAAGATGGATTTAAAAATTCATAAGATACCCTAGATAGATAGTGCTCATTATTAAAATCTTCTATAGTCATTTTGGATTGATTAATTATTATAGATGCATTATAAGAACCATCAATATACAAATGATCAAATAAATTTTGAAATTTTGCTTTTAATTCATAATTTCCAAACCCTAAAGATTGTATGTTATGACTTGGATAATATCCATACCCAGGTGAAAAAATTTCACACCACGTCTGTAAAACAATTTGAAAAGTTGCATCTGAAGATATTTGACCTTGCTTTTCTACTATAAGATTTTCTTCATTGAATGGATTATAATATATCTGTTGAGATATGTATGCATATCCTTTTATTACTGCGACTATGGCAAGTGAGACAATGACTGCAAAAATAATAATTCTTGAATAAATCTTTTTATGAATAGACTTTTTTATTTTTTTGTTTATATTTACTTTTTCATCATCTAATTTTAACATCTCATCTAATTGTTTATCTTTCATAAATACTTCTCCTCTTCACAAAGCTTAATTAATTTTTCTTTAACACGATGACGAATCACCCGAATATGATTCACACTGATATTTAATATTTGGGAAATTTCAATATCACTTAAATCATCCTGAACAGACAATAAGATAACTTCTCTTTCTATCTTTGATAATTGATAGATATGCTGATATAACCATCTTTTATGTTCTTCATGAATAAAATCTTTTAAAACATCCTGAGAGCCTTGAAAATAGTCAAAATCAATTTCATCATCGTATATATATTTCTTTTTCTTTACCATATTATAAAATTCATTTTTTAAAACTGTATACAACCATGCTTTTAAATTTCCTTCTTCAAAACTAAGTATTGCTTTAACAAAAGCATTCATGACAAGATCTTCTGCATCTGCTTTTTGATGGGTAAGAGAAAATGCAAAAAGAAACAGAGAATAATAGTACTTTTGATAAAGCAAATCAATTTCATCTTTTCCCATAGCTTTCCTCTCCCCTCTACTTATATAACAATCATAACATATAAAAATTACAAGAAAATTTAAAAATGAAAAAGGTTTACAAAAAAGTAAACCTTTAAAAATTAATTTGTTAAATAAGATGATATTGCATAAACAACTTGTCCATTATATTCTAACTTTGACCATCCATTACTATGGATTCCTATACGTTTAACATATTCTCCATTTTTTAAAGTATGAACAACTTGTGTTCCCTCCATTGATGGTTTATCTCGTAAATTTGTTTCTGATTTTGCAGTCACTTGTTCATCAACAGCAGTAAATCCATCGGTTTGTTCTGATTTAGGTTCTTCCTGAGGTTTTGGTTTTTCCACAACTTCATGACTTAAATAACTAGAAATAGCATAAACAGTTTTCCCTTTATAAGATAATCTTGACCAACCACTTTGACTTATAGCACTTCTTTCCAGAAAATCACCACTGTTTAATGTTCCTACAACTTCACTATCTGTAGAAGGAAGGGAACGTAAATTGACTTGATCTTTAGCAGTAACTTTATCTTTTTGAGATTCAAATTTTTGATTGAGAACAATATCTTCTTCTGGTTCTTTCACTTTTAAATCAGTTGTAAGATAACTTGTAATTGCATAAACGGTTTTATTTTTATAACGTAATTTTGACCAACCATTGCTGCCAACACCAATACGTGTGACTGTTTCTCCATTCTTTAATGTTGTGACGATGTCACTTTTTGTAGTCGCAAGGCTTCTTAAATTGGTTTCACTTTTTGCTGTGACTTTTTCATTCACAGATGAATAAATTTTATCTTGATCTGTTAAAGGAACTGAAGCCTTTGGAAGTGAAGCATTGGCTTTTTTAGGTTGTGCTTTCTTGTTTTCAAAATAACAAACAACCATATCAACATTTCCTTCAATACCATTAACTTGCCCTTTATTGGTATATTGCCAAGCATGACATTTTCCATTATAATCTGGTTTTTGTTTTTGAGGATAAATTTGTGATGAATATTGAGCAATCCATATCTTATGTTTCTTATTAATATTGCTGATATTCCAATGAGAATCCAAATCACTTAAAGAAGTATAAAACATTGTTTCATATCCTGCTTTTGAGATTGTATCTAAAAACGCAGCAGCATTTTCTGTTCGTTGTTGAACATCTAAATGATATGTACGACTTGATGCATGTTTATAACCTTCACAATCATAAACAACAGGATAAGAAATGCTATAACTTTCAATGCATTTTAATGTCCAATTGGCTTCTTCAATCGCTTCCTTTTGACTAGTTGCTGTTGAATAAAAGTAAACCCCAACAAGGACACCTGCTTTTTGAGCATGTTGAATATTATAATCAGCATTATCATCTTTATAGATAACACCATTTTCACCACGATATCCAATTCTTATAAAGGCAAAATCAACATGACTCTTTTTGACTTTATTCCAATCAATTTTTCCTTGCCATTTAGAAACATCTATTCCATTACTTTTTCCTTGTTCTATATTTAATTCAGTAGAAACAATCTTTTTTCCTTCTTCTTTTTCATCCATATTTTCTGGATCAACAGAAGCATCCCCAACTTGATTTGTTATTATATTATTTGCCTCTTCCTCATGATTTGTTTTCTTTGGTTGAAAACTTTGAAATATAAAGAATATCATTATTGCAATAGCAACAATACCAATTATAGATATGATTAATAATTTTCTTTTTTGATTCATAGAATTCACATAATCTCCCCCTTTTTCTTTATTATAACTTAACTATGTCAAGAAAAAAAGAAATATCATGACTGTATTTCTTTTATATTTGCTATTAATGATTTTTTAATCACTTTTAAACAAGGTTGCTTCTTTTTTGTTGTTTCAACGACAACCCATTGTTCATCAACATCTTTAATAATTCCTTTAAGAGAAGAATCATCAGCAATATAGATAAGCCAATGTTTAAAATCAATTTCACATTCTTTTCCAATTAAACCAGGAAGCATTTCATCTACCATTTTCTCTTTAACTTTATTTTGTTGTTTATTATTCTTCTTATCATTTTCTTTATCATAAATGATATATGCCAACATGATGACAATCACTATTAACCAAAAATCACTCATTTTCATCACCTACAATTTCTAATCCATTAATGGTATTTAAATCAATTAATTTTATAACTTGTTCTTTTTTTATACTCATTTGTACTCTTCGCATATATTGAACTTTCAACCAATCTTCATTGACATCCAAAATAAGAAATTGATCTTTGAGAGGTGCATCTAAATAAAGTGAACTATCTTGACAATCAATTTTACATATTTTTCCAACCAATGAGTTTAAAATATGCAAATCACTTTGTTTGGATGCACTCACAATTTCCACATCATTTCCTACCAAATCATCTAAACAAACTGAATAAAGTTTAGCTAATTCTTTTGCTTTATCAATTGTTGGTGCTCCTTGATCTAGTTCCCAATTGGATATTGTTTGACGACTCACATTTAACATATTTGCAACTTCTTGTTGACTATATCCTTGTTTTTTACGTAATTTCATTAAATTTTCACCAATCATCATTCTCACTCCTCATGCTTATTGTATCCAAATAGTCTCTATTTGACTAGCAAATTTCTTTGGCAATTTGACAAATTTTCTTAACATAAAAGATCTACCTATCAGTAGACCTCTTCTTGATATTCTATCACATGATCATTTTGATAAACAATTTTAGCACTATGAAAATGTTGATCTTTTAACCAGTCAAAGAAATGATAATCCCCTTCCCACATTGGCAGTTGAGAAATCAAATCATCATCAATCCATTCTAAAACACCTTCATTACACTCATGTATTTCACCTTCAAAATCATCACAACTAAAAACAAACATACCTTCATCTTGACCATAGTATAAACCTGGGAAGCAGACAAAACCATGAAGTTTTAAAGAATGAACAATAATTCCTGTTTCTTCATAGATTTCTCTTTTCATGCATTCTTGTGCACTTTCACCCTCTTCAAACTTACCTCCCACACCAATCCATTTACCAGCATTTATGTCATTTTCTTTTTTAATACGATGAAGCATTAAAGTTTGATTGTTGCGTCTTAAATAGCACATTGTTGTTAAAATCATCTTAACGATAGACATAATAGTCAGGAGAAGTTCCTTCTATTATCTCTACATTCACTTCCTTTTCTAACAACTCTTTAAGTTTTTTAACCATGATATTTTCAACATGATGATTGATATCAACCAATAAAATATGATGATCTACAGCATTTTTAGCATGACGATATTTTGTATCCCCAGTCAAGTATGCATCTACTTTTCCATAAAAGTTTTCCATGAAATCAGCTCCACTGCCACCACAAATAGCAAGCGTTTTGACCATATCCACACTTCCAGCATATTTAAAATGTTCCAATTGATAAACATCTTGAACATGTTTTAAAAAAGTATCCATTGACATCGCTTGATTGAGAGTGGCTTTTCTTGTTATCCCACTTTCATCGCCTCTCACAATATCATGTACACCTAAAGCTTCAATTAACCATTGATTCATCATCGCATTGTCTAAAGCTGTATGAGAACTATATACAACAATATGATTTTCAATAGCCTTAAATATAAATTGTCCCATAAAGTCATCTTTATCAATATTGACAATAGGATCTAATAAAAAGGGATGATGTGTAATTAACATTTGACACCCTTTTTCAATGGCTTCATCTAATGTTTGATTATCAGCATTTAAAGAAATCATCATTTTATGAACTTCTGTTTGTTGATCACCAATTTGTAAACCACATTTATCCCATTCTTCTTGTAAAGATAATGGAAAATGTTTTTCCATTATTTCAATTATTTCTTTTGCTAGCATTAAGTTCACCTTCTATCAATGCAATCATATGTTGCACTTCTTTATAACGAGAATGATTTTCATCTAATGATTTTAAGATGTTTTTTTGAATGTCTAATTGTCGATACCATTTTTCATAAAACAATCCATTTTTATGATGTCTTAAACATGGTCCAAAATAAAAATCTTTTTCATCATAATTTATTTTTTCATCTGTTTTTTCACAAACAATAATTTCATAAATATGATTGGCATCTTTGACAATACCTTCATCTATAATTTTCATATTTTGACTTGATAAATACTCACGTAGAACTTCTAATCCAACATTTGATTGTAGAATAAAACGATGATCATTTAAAAAGTCACGATGTTCATCTAAAATATCAACTGTTAATTTTCCACCCATACCACAAATACTAATCATATTGACATCTTTATCGATAATAGGATTCATACCACTTCCAAGAAGTGGTATGACCTGTTTTTCTAATTGATGTAATTGTATTGTTTCTATTGATGCATTAATAGGACCACTTGCTATATCACAGGCATACGCTTTTTCAATCACACCTTCTTCAACCAAAAACACTGGTAAATAAGCATGATCAGTTCCTATATCAGCAAGCACATCCCCTTGTTTATATTTGATAATCAAGTCCGCAATGGCTTGTAATCTTTTTGATAGTTTCATATTAACGATCTAAGAAATCCTTTAAACGTTTTGAACGTGATGGGTGTTTTAATTTTCTTAAAGCTTTGGCTTCAATTTGACGAATACGTTCACGTGTAACATTAAATTCTTTTCCAACTTCTTCTAATGTTCTTGTACGTCCGTCATCTAAACCAAAACGTAAACGAAGAACTTTTTCTTCACGATCTGTTAATTCTAATAAAACTTCATTTAATTCATCTTTTAATAATTCATTAGCGGCATAATCATCAGGTGACATAGCCCCTTCATCTTCAATAAAGTCACCTAAATGAGAATCATCTTCTTCTCCAATTGGTGTTTCTAATGAAACAGGTTCTAATGAAATTTTTTGAATTTCTCTTACTTTATCAGGAGTCATGCCATCCATTTTTTCAGAAATTTCTTCAGCTGATGGTTCTCTTCCTAATTCTTGAATCAATTGTCTTTGAACACGTGTTAATTTATTAATTGTTTCAACCATGTGAACAGGAATACGAATTGTTCTGGCTTGGTCAGCAATTGCACGTGTGATGGCTTGACGAATCCACCATGTTGCATATGTAGAAAATTTAAATCCTTTTGTATAATCAAATTTTTCAACAGCTTTGATTAATCCCATATTTCCTTCTTGAATCAAATCTAAAAATAACATTCCTCTTCCTACATATCTTTTTGCAATTGAAACGACCAAACGTAAGTTGGCAGCAGCCAATTTCTTTTTCGCTTCTTCATCACCAACAAGAATTCTTTTTGCCAAATCAATTTCTTCATCATGACTTAACAATTCAACACGACCAATTTCTTTTAAGTACATTTTGACAGGATCATTGATTTTCACATTGCTTCCTAATTGATTTTCATCATCTTCTTCATGATCCGAATAGAGACTCACAGTATCACCAGTCATCATATCAAAATCACCAACGAAATCTAAATCAGGAACATCTGAACCTAACTCATCATCTAATCCTTCTAAATCATCAAGCCCTTCAAGAGCTTCCAATCCTTCAAGATCATCTAAATCTGTTCCAACACCTTTGAGTAATTCTTCATCATTTAACTCTAAGGCATCTAAACCATCCTCAATAATAATATCGCTTTCTGTAATAAATGCTAATAATTCTTCAGCTGATTCATCATCAAGATCATACTTTGTTAAAAAAGCATCTAAATCATCTTGTGATAATGTTCCACCTAATGCATCAGCTGTTTCTTTGATAAGCATCTTTAAATCTTCAAAGGTAACAGGTGCAGCTTTTTTCTTTGTTTCTTTTTTCATAGTGACTCCTTTTCATCTTTTAATAATTTATTGATTTCATTAACAATCATAGCTTTTTGAATAGGATCTAATATATATTCAAATTGTTCTTTTAATTGTTGTATTTTCATTTGTCTTGCATTTGATGCAATTGTTTGAATATAATCATCAATCGCTTTTTCCTCATATTCAAGAGGTAACATAGATTGTGATATATCTACTACAGTTTGTATCAATTCTTCTTTTTGTATACTATTGATTAAATCTGCCACTTCTAAATGATTATGATGGCGATAATAGTCAACAATATAAGAAGCAATCACACGATAAGCATCATTATACATAAAACCTGCTTTGGCTTCATATTTTAATGTCACATCTTTACTATTCATCATATAAAATAATAAGTCATGTTCAGCTTTTTGATATTTATCAATCCATTGCGTTGTTGGTTTGACTTCATGATAAATAGGTTCTATCTTTTGACGAGGTTGCATTCCTGCAATACGTTGTTGAATGATTTCATATGAGAAACCAGACTTTTTTGATAAAGCATGAATATAGAAATCTCGATCGAGTTCATCTTCAACTTGAGCAATCTCATCACACATTTTTTCTAAATAGTTTTTTCGATCATCATAGTTTTGTGAATCAATCATTTTATATTCAAAATCCATTAAAAATTCAATTGGTTTTAATGTCTTATGAAGTGCCGCTTCTAATCCAGCTTGACCTTGTTCTTCAAAAATTTCATCAGGATCATGACCATCAGGCAAGATAATAATTTGCACTTTAAAGCCAGCCTCTTCTAATTGTCGAGCAGCTTTACTCATAGCTGCAAGTCCTGCCTGATCACCATCTAAACACAAATGAATATGTGTTGTAAGACGACGTAAGGCTTGTATATGACCTTTTGTCAAAGCTGTTCCCATAATCGCAACTGTATTTTCAATACCAGCTTTATACATCGCAATAACATCCATGAAACCTTCTAACAAATACACAAAGCCAGCTTGTTTAACCGCTTCACGACATTGATGATAATGATAAAGTGTTTGACCTTTGATAAAAATATCCGATTCAGGTGAATTGACATATTTACTATCAGTCTGCGTTGGCTTATAGATACGTCCACTAAAACCAACAACTTGTCCTTGTTGATTAAACAGTGGAAACATAATGCGATCATTGAAACGATCAAAATGATGTGTTGATTCTACAACCAATCCTGATTTCACCATATCAATTTCTTGAAAACCTAATTTTTCAAAAGCCTGATGCAAAACAGAATCAATAGGTGCGTAACCAATTTGAAACTCTTTTATCAATTCATCCGTAAAATGACGTTTTAATAAATAAGTTTTGGCTTCTACACCTAATTTTGTATTCAAATAATAACTATAAATCTTCTGTGCTTCTTGGTGCATTTGATAAAGTGCGACATTTTCTTGGTTAACTGGCTTTTTTTCAATATCCAAGTTATATCCACTTAAATCAACTCGACCAATTTCAGCAACTTTTTTCACAGCTTCCATGTATGATATCTTTAGATACTTTTGCAAAAAGGTAAAGACATTCCCACCAGTATGACAAACAAAGCACATAAAGATTTGTTTATCAGGTGAGATTGACATAGAAGGATGATTATCATCATGAAAAGGACATATGGCCATATAGTTCCTACCTTTTTTTTCCAAAGCAAGGTATTGCCCTATCACATCAACGATGTCAACGCTTTGTCTTATTTCATCGATTTTTTCTTGTGATAGACGTGCCATAAATGTCCTCCTTTATTAAAATTGAATTTTCTTTGCTAAATAGTCTTTCAATTCAGCAATTGGCAAACGAATTTGTTCCATTGTATCACGATCACGAAGTGTAACTGATTGATCATTATCTGTATCAAAATCAATAGTAATACAATAAGGTGTTCCAATGGCATCTTGACGACGATAACGTTTTCCAATTTGACCAGCAACATCGTATTCAACATTGAATTCTTTTGATAACATTGTATAAACTTCCATTGCTTTTTCACTTTGTTTCTTTGTAAGTGGTAAGATTGCAGCCTTTACTGGTGCCACAGCTGGATGGAAATGCATAACAATACGTGTATCATTTTCTAGTGCTTCTTCATCATAAGCATCAGCAATAATGGCTAAGAATAAACGATCAGCTCCTACTGATGGTTCAATAACATATGGAAGATATTTTTGATTTGTTTCAGGATCTAAATATTCTAAGTTTTTCTTAGAATATTCTTGATGTCTTGATAAATCATAATCTGTTCTATCTGCTATTCCCCATAATTCTCCCCAATCTAAAGGAGTTGGATATAAGTATTCAATATCACTTGTTGCTTTTGAATAGAAAGATAATTCTTCTAATGCATGATCTCTAAATCTTAAATTCTCTTTTGTAAGACCTAAATCTAATAAGAATTGCATACATCCATCTTTCCAATAATGGAACCATTCTAAATCTGTATCTGGTTTACAAAAGAATTCTAATTCCATTTGTTCAAATTCTCTTGTTCTAAAGATAAAGTTACCTGGTGTAATTTCATTTCTAAATGATTTTCCAATTTGTCCAATTCCAAATGGAACTTTTTTACGACTTGTTCTTTGAATATTTTTAAAATTCACAAAGATTCCTTGAGCTGTTTCAGGTCGTAAGTAAATCGCATTTTTCGCATCTTTAACAACACCCATAGATGTTTTAAACATCAATTCAAATTCACGAATATCTGTAAACTCTTCACTTCCACAATCAGGACATTGAATATGATGTTCACGAATATATGCCATCATTTTTTCTGGTTCCCAACCTTCACAATGAGCTTCAGGATCAAATTCTTCAATCAATTTATCAACACGATGACGTGTATGACATTGTTTACATTCTGTCAATGGATCACTAAATCCACCAACATGTCCACTTGCTTCCCATACACGAGGATTCATAAAAATGGCTGAATCCAATCCGACATTATATGGAGATTCTTGAATAAATCTTTTCCACCATAATCTCTTAATATTATTTTTAAGTTCTACACCTAATGGACCATAGTCCCAAGTGTTTGCTAAACCATCATAAATTTCAGAACCTTGATATACAAATCCTGAGTTTTTTGCATGTGCAACTAATTTCTCCATATCTATATTTGTCATTATTTTTACCCCTTTTTCCATTTTTATTCACTTATAAAAAATATGAAAGACTCAGCATCTCCATGCTAAGTCATAATCATCCTTATCATAAGTATTAACGCAATTAGTTATACCCTTATAGTGGTTTTTTGTCAACCAACTACAAGGGTACTCTATAAATATGTTCGCTCATTTAACCAGTCTAATATATCTTGGTAAACAAGTCTTTTTTCTTTTTCAAACAACAAAGCATGACGCATTTGTGGAAAGACTTTGGTTGTTAAATCTCTAATCTTTGCATTTTTATATTTTTCAACCAATTTTTCTTTATGACGACACATAGGATCCCATTCACCAAAGCCCATATAAATAGAAAGATATTCTGGAATTTTCGCAATTGACTCACTACTATTAACCTCTTGCATCACATCTATAATATCTCTATAGCCTTGAACCGTATATGAGAAATGAGACATCGGGTCATCTAAGAATTTCTTCTTTTCAATTTCATCACTTGTCAACCAATCAATTTCACTTTTTGATTGATGGATTCTTTTGCTGTAGTGATGATGAAAAGAATGGAAATAATGATGAGCTTTATATAATGGTCCACGCATTTTTCGCATCATACTTAAATAAGCTTTTTTCACATAACGATGTTCTACTTTTGGTGGTGTTCCTAGTAAAATCATACCTTCAATATAATCACCATAAAGCGTTGCATATTTGCGAATCAACAAAGATCCAAGATCGGTTCCTAGCATAAAATAAGGAACATCAGGATATTTATTTCGCATAATATTTTGAAGATAATGAATATCCTTCACTAAATTATCAACACCATTGGCTGCTCCAAAATATCCTTGTTCAAAATCAATTAAAGATTGTCCATGCCCAGCAAAATCACTCACCACCACAACAAATCCCTGATTTAATAAATAGGCAGCAAAATGGTCATATAAATCTGCATGTTCTCCTAATCCATGATGAATTTGAATAATTCCTTTTACACGTAAAATAACTTTTGGTTCATAAACATGATAACGTACTTGAATATGCATTGATGATACATAGTAACTTGTGTACTTCATCTTTATGACCTCCTTTTTGGCGGACGAAATTGTCCTTTCGGTTTAATTAACGATTTCTTATCAAATCCAATTAAATCTTGTCTTTTTGCACTCACTAAGGCTTCATAAACAAGATGATAATTTTTCGGATTGCGATATTGCATTAACGCTCTTTGCATGGCTTTTTCTTTTGGCGTTTTGGCAACATAAACAGGTGTTAAATCACGAGGGTCTAATTCAGTATAGTACATAGCAGTTGAAAGTGTTCCTGGAGTTGGATAAAAATCTTGAACTTGTTCAGGTTGATGATGAATATCTCTTAAATATTCTGCCAGTTCAATGGCACTATTTAAATCACTTCCAGGATGAGATGACATTAAATAAGGAACTAAAAATTGATTCATTCCCATTTCTTTATTTAAACGTTGATATTTATCCACAAATTTTTCATACAATTGACGATGAGGTTTTCCCATTTTATCAAGCACCTGATCACTAATATGTTCGGGTGCCACTTTCAATTGTCCACTGATATGATTTTTAACCAACTCTTTAAAGAAAGTATCATCTTTATCATACATCAAATAATCATAACGAATCCCTGAACGAACAAAAACTTTTTTAACACCATCTAATTCTCTTAATTTTTTCAATAAAGAAAGATAATCACTATGATCAACTTTTAAATTTTGACATGGTTTAGGCCATAAACATTGTTTTGATGGGCAAGCCCCATGCGTTTCTTGTTTATCACAACTTGGCTGACGGAAATTAGCAGTTGGTCCTCCAACATCATGAATATATCCTTTAAAATCAGGATCTTGAATCATTGTTTTGGCTTCATCTATTAATGATTCATGAGAACGTGTTTGAATAATACGCCCTTGATGGAAATTCAAAGCACAAAAATTACAAGCACCAAAACATCCACGATTACTAATTAATGAAAAACGAACTTCTTCAATTGCTGGAATATAATCATACATTGGATGATATGTTCTTTGATAAGGTAAAGCATATGTATCATCAAACTCTATTTGTGTTAATGGTCGATTTGGTCGATTTTGAACAATATAGAAACCCTCATATGGTTCAACTAATGTTTTGGCATTAAAATGATCAGTATGACGATATTGAATCCCAAAAGATTTTGCATATGCTTTTTTATCATGGGTAATCTCTTCAAAAGATGGCAACATCACATATCCTTCAGGAATTATAGAAATATCTTTTGTTTTAAAAACTGTTCCATCTAAATATGTTAAATATTGAACATCAATCCCAGCATCCAATGCTTCAGCAATTTCTACAACACTGTTTTCTCCCATTCCATACATCAATAAATCAGCCCCAGAATCTACTAAGATTGATTTTCTTACTTTATCATCCCAATAATCATAGTGTGCAAGACGACGTAGACTCGCTTCAATCCCACCAATTAAAATAGTTGCATCTTTATATGCCTCTCTTACTTTTTGACTATAGACAATGACAGCACGATCAGGACGATGTCCCATTTCTCCATTATTAGAATAACTGTCTTTTTTACGTCTTTTCTTAGAAACACTATAATGATTAACCATTGAATCAATATTTCCACTTGAAATCAAAAATCCTAAACGTGGTTTTCCAAAACGTTTAAAATCATCAAGATGATTCCAATTTGGCTGAGCCAAAAAACAAACCTTAAATCCACGACTTTCTAAAGTTCTTGTAATAATAGCTGCACCAAAAGATGGGTGATCAACATAGGCATCACCACTAATATAAACAAAGTCAGGTTGACTCCATCCTCGCTCTAACATTTCTTCTTTTGTTGTTGGTAAAAATTGTCCCATAATGTCGCCCCTTTACTTGCAATTATTATACACTAAAAAATCTTGAATAAAAATAAAATTGTGCAGAAATCTACACAATTTGTTGAATAAATTTTGATGTTTTCAATTGAACTCCACTATATTCCTCAATAAAAGCATCCATAATTGGAACCAATTGTTTCAAAACATCTTCTTTGATATGAAATTGATCAATATGAGAAAGAGGAATCTTATGAATATGACGAAAAGCTTTTAAAACTTCTACATCATAAATTACATTTGATCCTACATGATTTTGACAAACAAATCCTCCATCTAATAATGAAATCGAAACCACTTTTGGTGAACCACATAAAACGCATCCTTCAACATCTAATGAAACTCCATTATGTTCTAAAACAAAAACATTAAATAATAAATAAACAAGTAATGGTGGATAACCATGATCTAAAGCTTCTAAAGAATCATAGAGAATTTCATATTCTTTTTCAATAGGTTGATTGTCTTCTATATAACGATAAAAATATTCTAAAATATAATTCGCAACAATTTCACTATCTAAACTTTCTTGAATATGACGAAAATAATTTAATGGTGAGGCTTTGATTAATGAACTTAAGCCTTTTTTAAGCGAAATTGTGAGTTCACTTTCCATCATCTCTTGGGTTGCACGAGCATTTTTACTTGTCATTTTTCTGACTCCTCTTGCAATCACTCCAATTTTTCCATACATTCGTGTATAGATATGTAGAATCATATCATTTTCTTTATAGGGTGTCTGTTTTAAAATAATTCCTGTCGTTGTGACTTCGTTAATAGTCGTTTTCATCATAACCAAATTCTCTTAAATATTTTTGTTTGTTACGCCAATCTTTTTCAACCTTCACAAACAATTCTAAATCAACATTGACTTGTAAAAAACGTTTCATTTCCTTACGGGCATTTTGTCTAATCTTTTTGATCATACTTCCCTGTTTTCCAATAATAATGGCTTTTTGACTTGGACGATCAACAACAATTGCTGCCATAATATGCACACCATCCTCATCTTCTTCCATCTTTTCAATTACAATTGCTACACTATGAGGAACTTCTTCATGCGTAAAATACAAAATTTTCTCACGAATAAACTCAGCCATTATAAATCTTTCAGGATGATCAGTTAAATGATCTTTTGGATAATACATAACCCCTTCATCCAAATCATTTTTAATTGTTGTGATTAAATGATCAACATTATCACCATTCATGGCACTAATAGGAATGATTTCTTTAAAATCAAACAGTTCTTTCCATTCATTTAATTTTTCAATCAATTGATCTTTACTTAATAAATCAATCTTATTTAAAATCAAATAAACAGGTCCATCCGCTTCTTTTAAACGTTCAACAATAAAACGATCCCCTTTGCCAATTTTTTCATTCGCAGGAGCTAAAAACAAAACCAAATCCACCCCATAAATACTATTAAGTGCATTGGTATTCATAAATGAACCCAAACCATCTTGAGGTTTATGAATCCCTGGTGTATCCATAAAAATAATTTGAGCATCATCATCCGTATAAATCCCTTGAATTGTATTGCGTGTTGTTTGAGCAGTTGAAGATGTAATTGCTAATTTTGTTTGTAAAATATGATTTAATAAAGTCGACTTCCCAACATTTGGTCTTCCGACAATACTTACAAATCCTGATTTGAATGTCATAAACTTTCTCCTGTAAATGCACGTGGCATTAATTCTTGCATATTCGTTACTTCATAATGATCTTTTGCGCCCAGTACAATAGGTGTATAAGGATCAAGAAGTTCAGCTAAAACTTGTCGACAAGCTCCACATGGTGAAATAAGAGGTGTACAATCAGCGACAATTGCCAACGCTTCAATATCATCTTTACGATAACCTAAACAATAAGCCTGATAAATAGCATTTCTTTCTGCACACATTGTTGACCCATAGGCAGCATTTTCAATATTTGTTCCATGAATCATTTGTCCATTTTTTAAAAGAAGACACGCACCAACAGGAAATGATGAATAAGGAACATACGCTTTTTCACTTGCCAAAAAAGCTTCATCTACTAATTTTTGATAATCCATATTTTACCCTCTTTCTATTCCTAACTGACTTAAAATATCTTTTTGAATTGTAAACATCTCTTTTTCATCTTCTTCATTCATATGATCATATCCTAATAAATGTAACAGTCCATGTGTAAACAAGAAACACATTTCTCTCTCAAGAGAATGACCATATTCCTTTGCTTGCATTTTGGCATGATCATAAGAAATAAAAATATCTCCTAAACTTCTTGGCATTCCTTCTACATAAAATTGATCATTATCCTCCAATGCAAAACTAATGACATCTGTAGAACGATCAATATCACGATAATCACGATTTATTTCATGAATTCTCTTATCATCAATTAACAAACAAGATAATTCCACATCATCTTCAATCTTTAAATATTTTAATGTTGTTTCAATAATTTTAAGGAACTGTTGTTCATAATTATCTTCACATAAATTCATTTCATCTTCATATACAAAATCAATAGCCATAATTTCACCCTTTACTTTTTAATTTTCCTTCCTCAATTATAGCACAAGAGAGTTGTCGGTTCACTATTTTTGTTTGATGATTCACAATAATATAAATCTTTCCTTCATCATTTTTTAATAAATAGCGAATGACTTTTTGAGCAAGTTGACTATCCATATGTGAAAAAGCTTCATCTAAGATTAAAACATCATAATCTTGACATAAAACTCTTATCAAAGCGACCACTTGTCTTTGTCCAAGTGATAGAGGACTGCCATCTTCACTCAATATCAAATGCATCATATCTATCAGTTCTTTTTGACCAAAAGCTTTTAAATACTTTTGAATCTTTTTTTCATCTGAACACAAAAAATTATCAAATAAACTCATATGTAAAAACGAAGGTGTTTCATTTGTATAACCCATATGTTGATAGAGTGAATGCAAATCAATTGTTCTTAATTCTTGATCATTGATATAAATATCCCCTGTATAATTCAAATCAAAACCCATAAGTAACTTTAATAATGTTGATTTTCCACAACCTGTTTTTCCTTGTAGTAAAAGATGTCCTTCAATTTTTAAATCAAGATGTTCTAAAATTGGTAATTGATAACCATAAGCATAACTCATATTATCTAATGTTATGGAATGAATCTTATGTGTTAAAGAATCTTTTGGTTGACTCTCTTCTTTTTGAAAAGCTTTATATTTTTCATAGATTAAACTCATTTGTTGGTAATCACTCATGAGTGTGACAATATTTAATACCGGCTGCAAACAATAACTAACCAACATATAAAACATCATCAATTGTCCCATTGTCAAATGTTGATATTTAAAAGCATAAAAACCAGTGATTAAAATAAATGTATAAAAAATATACATGATATATTGAATGAGACTTTGAAGTTGATTCAAAGCCATGGCTTGTTTTTGTTTGGCTAAAGCTTCATCTAAATAAATATGATAACTTCTTTCTCTTTGTTTTTGTAAAAGAGAAAAACGTTTGATAAGAAACTGATTTTCAATTAATTCTAAAACATGTTGTTGATAAAGATAATGATTTTCTAAATAATTTTTATTCAACTCTTGAATTTTCTTTAAACGATAGTAGGCAGTAAAAGCAATCATACCTAGCATAAAGAAAACCAGTAAACTCATCTTTATATTGATTACAAACATACCTATCATAAAGATCATAAAAGAGAGGCCATCTAAAAAGATTCTTTCATAACATTGTAAACTCATTTCACTTAATTCGAATAAACTACTTATTTGAGCATGAATGTGTCCTGCTTCTTGATAAAAGAAGGATTGTGGTAATTCCAATAAAGACATCGTTGAAGCAAAAACATAATCTTCATCAATGGCTCTTCTTAAAGAAATCATTTCTGTAGTCTTCATTTTTTCTAATCTTGTACGTATCAATTCAATCAATCCATAGCTAGCACATAAAGCAACCATATAGAAAAATTGTGTCTTCAATTGAATATCATCTATCAAAAACTGAAAAAAGTAACTACTCACATAGCCAAGCAATGAAATCCATAATCCTTTTCCTATTAATCTTCGCATATAAGGGCGATAGGATTCAAAAGTCTGTTTTAAAAATTGGAAATACGATTGATAATGTAATTGTGGAACTCTTCCAACATGGACAATTTGAATAAAACGCAAAGCATAATGTTCATTCATTTCTTCTTCATAAAGTGTTACTAAGCCTTTTGCTGGATCACCTACAATATAAGCATCTTCTTTGATTTCATACAAAACAACAAAATGACCAAGACCTTGATAAATCATATAGAGTATACAAGGACCATTAAAATTATCTTGAATATCTTGTAATGATGCTTCATAAGCTTTGGTTTCAATTTGATAACTTTTAAAACATTCAATCATTCCCTTCATAGAAATTCCATTTTGATTTAATCGTGCTTTTTTCTTAATTTCACGAAGTTCTTCTTGAAAGCCATAAAATTGTAAAATCATTGCAATACAATAAGCACCACAGGCTTTCTCTTCGTCTTGTAATAATACTGGATATTTTTTCATAATAAAAACCCCCTTACTTCTATATACAAGAATTAAGTGGGATTTTTCTTTTTTTATTTGAAACTTTTTAAAATTTTTTTCAATTTTTCGATAAATTCATCAATATGTGCCTCTGTAATGATAAATGGAGGTAACATTCTTAAAACATTTTCTCCCGCAGTCACAACAATGACTCCCTCATCTAACAATGCTTTGACAACAGGTTTCACATCATGTTTAAAAACCAAACCTTGCATTAAACCAATACCACGACGACTTTCAAGTTCATCAAACTCTTCAACCAATTCATCTAATCGTTCAATCAAATATTCAGACATATCTTGCACATGAGCAAGCATATTTTCTTTTTCAAGAATATCAAAAACGGTCTTTACAGCTGCACATACAAAAGGATTCCCACCATAGGTACTTCCATGGTCTCCTGGTTGCATTGCTTTGGCCACTTTCTCATTTGCCACAAAAGCTCCGACAGGAACACCACATCCAATTCCTTTGGCTAAACAAACAATATCTGGCAAAATGCCATATTGGAAATAAGTCATCATTGTTCCAGTACGTCCCATACCACATTGAACTTCATCAAGAATTAAACAAATATCATGTTCATCACAAAGTTGTCTTAATCCCGTCATAAAATCTTGATGGCAAGGATATAATCCTCCTTCACCTTGTAAAGGTTCAACAATAATGGCTGCAGTTCTTTCATTGGTAAGTGCTTTAACACTTTCTAAATCATTTAAAGTGGCATAATGTACACCTTCGATCAATGGTCCAAAAGCCTCTTGATAATGTGGATTCCCTGTTAATTTCACTGCTCCTGTTGAACGACCATGAAAAGAATGATGGAAGGAAATGATTTCACTATCTGCTTTTCCATGTTTTAAATAATAATATTTTCTAGCAAGTTTTAAAGCCCCTTCAACAGCCTCTGTCCCTGAATTACAGAAAAAGACACCATTTAATTGTGTTGCTTTTTTGAGCGCTTCAGCAGCTTCAATCGCCACTGGTGTATAAAAATAATTAGAAACATGCATCAATGTTTCCATTTGTTTATGCATTGCTTTCACATATGGTGGATACCCATGTCCAAAAGAATTCACACCAATTCCAGAATAGAAATCTAAATATTTCTTTCCTATTGTATCATATAAATAAACACCTTCACCTTTTTCTAAAAGAATATCATAACGACCATATGCTTTTAAAAATGCTTCTTCCCCTCTTGAATATAAATCCATTTTTTTAGACCCCCTTTATCTTTCTAGCAATAGTATAATACAAATCAACCGCAATTGTTAAGATATTTTCATGAAAATTAAATGTTTCTGTATGTAAGCCACTCTGATAATCTTCACATTTTGTTCCTAGAAAAAAGAAAAGTCCTGGAATTGCTTTTTGATAAAAAGCAAAATCTTCCGATAACATCAAGGGTTCTTTGAGTTCAATATAGTTTTGTTTATCCACACATGATAAGAATTGTTGATAAAGATATTGATGATTAATAACAGGTGGATAAAGAGGTGGACATGAAAAATCAATTTGACATCCATAAGCTATTTCTAAGCCTTGATGAATGGCTTGTATTTGACTGGTCATCTTATGAAAGATTTCTTCATCATAACAACGCATTGTCCCTTGCAGAATTGTTTCACTTGCTACACTATTACGTGCTTGGCCTCCTGCAATTTTTCCAATATTGAAAACCACTGGTGAAAAAGGACTTATTCTTTTTGCGATGCATGTTTGATATTGATGTAAAGCATCACTTGCTATAATGATACTATCAATCCCTTCTTGCGGCAAACCTGCATGCGAACTTTTTCCATGAATATGAATATCCACTTCTCCACACATTGCCATAAGTGCTCCACTTTTACAAGCCACTTTTCCTTCCTCGATTGAAGGCATTAAATGCATTCCAAAAATCGCTTTGACTTGATATTTTTCAAAGATGCCACTTTCGACAATCCATTTGGCAGCACCTGGTGATTCTTCAGCTGGTTGAAAAACCAACAAAATATTATAGGCAAAATCCTCGTCTGATTGTTTCAAACGAGCTGCTAAGCCTAATAAGGCACTCATATGTCCATCATGGCCACATGCATGCATATATCCAAGATATTGACTTTGATAATCCACATTGTTTTTTTCAGTAATTGGTAAAGCATCTATATCACTACGAAAAGCAATTGTTGAATGTTTTCCATAATCAATGTAAACAAGGGTTCCTGTTTCAAGAATGGTTTCATAGTGATAACCCATCTTTGTTAATTCTTTACGAATATAATGAGCTGTTTGATATTCTTTTAAACCTAACTCTGGAATTTGGTGAAGTTCTCTTCGCCATCTTTTTAAATCATCCATATCATCACCTTAAAGATGTCTTAAATCATCCATCAATTGAGTTTTGTCTTTGGTTTGTTGATTCTTTTGTGTTTTGATGATTTGAGCTGGATTCCCTGCGACAACTGCCCCTGAGGGCACATCATGTAAAACAACACTTCCTGCCCCAATAACTGCTCCTTTACCTACACGAACCCCTTCAACAACCACAGCATTGGCACCAATCAAAACATCATCCTCAATCACAACAGGCAAAGCACTTGGCGGTTCAATAACACCTGCCAAAACAGCGCCAGCTCCAATATGGCAACGTTTTCCAACCTGGGCACGTCCACCTAAAATAGCACCCATATCAATCATTGAATCTTCGCCAATCTTTGCCCCAATATTAATAATAGCCCCCATCATAATAACAGCATGATCACCAATTTCAACATTATCACGAATCATCGCCCCTGGTTCAATACGGGCATTGATTTTACGCAAATCCAACATAGGAATAGCACTATTACGATGATCTTGTTGTAAATACATATTGGTAATTTGATTTTGATACTTTTCTAAATATTTTTGAATATGTTCTAAATCCCCTATCAAGATACGACTTGATGGACTTCCAAAAACATTTAATTCTTGATCATCTGGCAAATCTTTTCCATTCACATAAACCTTCACAATTGTTTGTTTTTTTGCTTCTTTAATATATTGAATAATCTCTTGAGCACTACTATACATTATAACATCTCCTTTTCATTAATCATTCCTTCAAAACAAGTGATAGCGGGACCATTCATAAATAGATGTCCATCTGCATAACTAATATCAAGGGTTCCTCCTAACAATTCAACTTTTATCTGTTCATCACATAACCCTTTTAAATAACTTGCATACATGCTTGCACAAGCCCCTGTTCCACAGGCTTTCGTTTCTCCAGAACCCCGTTCCCATACACGCATTTTTAAATGTGTACGATCAATCACTTCAACAAACTCAGTGTTGACAGATTCAGGAAACATATGATGTTTTTCAAATAAAGGACCAATTTTTTCAATATCAAAATCCATATTCTCAACAAACATCACAACATGAGGATTCCCCATTGATAAAGCTGTCACACAATAAGTCTCCCCTAAGATAATGACTTCTTCATCAATCAATTCATCTTTATCATAGAGACAAGGGATCAATGTTGTCTTTAAAATAGGTTCCCCCATATCCACTTTGACTGAAGTCACTCTATCATTTTCAAGAGTTAACCACACTTTTTTTATTCCGCCTAAAGTCTCTATTTCCAGATAGGTTTTCTTTGTCAAAGCATGATCATAAACAAATTTAGCAAAGCAACGAATACCATTGCCACACATCCTTCCTTCACTTCCATCACGATTAAACATACGCATTTTAAAATCATAATTCTCTGATTCTAAAATAACAATAATCCCATCACTCCCTATTCCTTCATGCCGATGACTGACTTTTTGAATAAAGTGAGGAGTCATAGGAATATCTTGATGAATACCATCAAAATAAATATAATCATTCCCTATACCATGCATTTTTGTAAACTTTAACATTGTTCCACCTCATTTCTTATCAAGATGATAACATTTTTTTATCACAGTGAAAAGAGTTTTTTATATTTTCCAAATTCTACCAAGGAGGTATTCTATGAAATACATGTTTAAAAGAGTTAATGAACTTCTTTCTATTCTCATTTTTACTCTTTTATTAATGATTATTCATTATCATATGAAATAAAAAAATCTCTCTAACTTATGTCATCCATAAGTTTTGAGAGATTTTTATTTTATCAATTACTCTTTATTTTCTGTTTTTGAATCATCTACTGGTTTTTCTTCTGTTACTTCTTCAACAGGTTTTTCTTCAACAGTTTCTTGAACTGGTTCTTCTTGAACCGGTGTTTGTTCAACTGTTGTTTCTTGAACTGATTCTTCAGGTGCTTCATTTTGTGTAGGCATTTCATCAATTGGTGCCTCATTTTGTTGAGTTGCATCTTTTTTCTTCTTTAACACAAAGAAGACACCACCAGCAATAATAGCTACACCTAAGACAATAAGAATTAAAGTCATATCCATACCACCAGATACAGCAGAAGAAATAACAATATCTTCACTTGATCCTTTAGCCATAATTTCTAACAAATCAATTTTTACTGTATCACCATCAACAGTTCCTACATTTGAAGTTGCTTTTGCAGGCATTTTTACAGTTAAATTCATTTCTAATCCTAAAGCTTTTAATTTAGATACTGAATATCCTAAACTTTCTGCTTGTTGTAATTGAGATGAATCCATTTTGTTTTCCATTTCAGACATTGGTAAAGTTAAAACAATTGATTTTTTACCATCTACTTCTTTTTCTTCTACAGTTCCTTTTGAATCTCCTGTGAGTCCAGTCACATTAACACCAACCCATTTAGATCCCTCAATTGTTTTATCAATTTTAGAAACCTTAGCATCTTTCATTTCATCATTTGATAAAAGTTCTTGTTGCATTTGTTCAACATATTCTTCAGCACTTGATCCCATGCTTTCAAACATTGACTCTTCAGCTAAAATTTCCATATTTCCTGTCATTGACTTATCAGATTTGACTTCAATATTCATGTTTAATTTCATACAACCAGTCAATAATGAAATCATAAATACAAAAGCAAATGTTTTTAATAGTTTTTTCATTTTGTTTCCCCTTCCATTCATTTATACACTCATTCTAACATATTTATCCATAATTTGCGATTTTTTTCACAATTTTTTATTGCATATGATTTGCAGTTTTATATCATTCTTCTATAATAAGAGTAAAGAAGGTGATTGAGATGAAGAAAATAAATAATATTGATGTTGAAATTTATAATGGCGAAATGCAAGATGATGAGATTTTAGCTTATATTGATCATGTCAAAAAACGCTATCCACACGAAACACTCACTTCATTATCTTTAACGATTGATGGTGATTATGTTGATATGAAATATCACCTTATGCCTCAACCAATGGAAAGAATCCGTCGTATTACTGGATATTTAGTTGGGACATTAGATCGTTTTAATGATGCAAAAAGAGCAGAGGAAAAAGATCGTGTTAAACATCATATTTAAAGTCAAAAAGATAATCAGTTGATTCAACGATTATCTTTTTTTGTATTTATAAAATTGTAATGGTTTTTGAATAATAATCTTGAGAATCTTTAGCGATTAATATTTGAACTGTTCCTTCTTCAATAACATGGTTCATTTGATAATCCCATATTTGAAAAGACTCTCCATCTAGATGAATATGAATCTTTTTGTGTTGGTGTTTTTTAACAAAAACTTTTTGAAATTGTTTTAATTCTTTTTCTCTTCTTGTAATAGATGATTCATTATCAATAATATAAACTTGAACAACATCACTTCCATCATATTCACCACGATTATAAATATCTAATGAAACATCGATTCCATCTTTTAAAAGATTTTCTTTTGAAATAATATCTGTTGATAGTTCAATATTTTGATAATCAAAATTGGTATAACTTAATCCATACCCAAAAGGATAAAGTGGTTTTCCTGGCATATCTATATAATCTTCTTTAGCTCCTGAATGTTTTCCATTATAGAAACAAGGAAGTTGCATAGAAGAGTAAGGACTAGATATAGAAAGATGCCCACTTGGATTATTCATCCCAAAAAGTGTTTGTGCAATAGCTAATCCCCCAAGATTACCTGGGTACCAAGAAGCCAAAACAGCTTGACTGTCTCTTGAAACTTCGTTAAGTGTATGTGGTCTTCCTTGAATTAAAACAGTCACAATATGAGGATTGACTTTTTTTATTTCCTCAAGAAGCTGCACTTGAATACCATCCAATTCCAAAGATGCTTTATCAACATTCTCTCCACAGTTCATTTCATCTTTATCATAACTTGTTTTAACTGCACCATTACTTTCAAATTCCATTTTAAAGTTTCTAGCACTTGAGCCACCTAATGCTAAAATAACAACATCACTGTTTTTAGCAAGTTCAATCGCTTCTTCAAGATAGTCTTTTGACTGACTTCTGATTTGACAACCTAAAGCATATTTCACTTGAGTTTGTGGTGAAACGACTTTTTGAATTCCTTCATATAATGTAATCATATCCTCTTGTTTTTGAAATGATGTATAATCCCCTAGCATATTCATTGCTTGATTGGCATTTGGTCCGATGACAGCAATGGATTGAATATCATGAGATAAAGGGAGAATTCCATTATTCTTTAAAAGCACTTGACTTTCTTTCGCAGCTTGAAGTGCTAATGTTTCTTTTTGTGATTGATAGGTTATTGGCTTTTGCTGATCATCAAATAAACCTAATTCAAACTTTAACTTTAATACTCTTTTTACACTAACATCTAATTCTTCTTCTAAAAGGTAGCCACTACGGACTGACTCTTCTAAATGTGTATAAATATCATCCCATAAACTTAAATCAACCCCTGCTTTTATTGCTTTAGCGGCCATTTTTTCAGGACGAGGATCTAACATCAATAAACGGTCCAATGCACATCCATCAGACATAACAATTCCATCAAAACCATATTCATTTCTTAAAATATCAGTCAAAAGTTCTTTATTAATATGACAAGGAATTCCATCAATTTCATTATAAGCAGCCATAACTGCTTTTGCTCCAGCTTCCACACCTGCTTTGACTTGTGGTAAATAAATTTCTCTTAATTCACGAGGACCGATATTTGCTGCTCCTGAATTATGTCCACCTTCAGCTGCACCTTGTGCACAAAGATGTTTTAAAACAACTCCGACTTTATTTTGCGATTGATTTTGAAAACCTTTAACAGCAGCTCTTGTCATTTGACTTACTAAATAAGGGTCCTCACTAAAACATTCTTCGCTTCTTCCCCAACGTGGATCACGCATAATATCAAATGCTGCATAAAGAGCAAGATTTCCACCTTTTTTTAATAATTCATAACTGATTTCTTGACATATTTCTTGAAGTAATTCAGGATTCCAAGTCATTCCCATAGATATATTTGATGGATACATCATGCTATGTAATCCTTGATGTCCATGAACACATTCTTCACTAATCAAGGCAGGAATTTTTAAACGTGTATTTTCTTTAATATAATCTTGAATCATATCAATAACTTTATGACTATCTTCTTGACTTACCCCAGTCACTTCGTTCATTCCTGACCATGGGTCAGCACGCAAGATTCCGTAAATGGCTCCAACACCACCAAATCTTTGAATATGATTTTTAAAAATATCAGTTAATACATAATCACCATTATCATTTTTCTCAAAACACTGCCAACCATATAAATGTTGATTCAATTGCCCAACTTTTTCAGATAATGTCATTTTTGAGATTATTTTTTCTATCTGCTGATCATAATTATCTGGCATTATTTATCTCCTTTTATATAATCAAATATTTTTTCATTCATTTTTTTAATATTGTCTTCATCAATATCATGAAGTTTTTCAAATAAAACTTCCAATACAATATATTGTGACATTTCAGTAATCAATGTACTTCCTTGTTTTCCTAATTCTTTACCTGTTGTCAATAAAACAATATCAGCAACACGAGCCAATGAAGATTCTTCATGATTTGTAATTGCTATTGTATGAGCTCCATTTTTTTTAGCCATTTTTAAAAATTTAATAGTAGACAAATTTTCCCCAGAAATACTAAATCCAATCACTAACTCCTGTGAAGTCATCATATTGGAATACAATATTTTAATATAGTTATCTCTAGCGGCAATCGCCCTATACCCCATTGATGCTAATCGTGTTTCAGTTGCCATTGCTGTTAATCCTGAAAAACCACTTCCAACAAGGAAAATTGTTTGACTATTGACAATGAGCTTAGCAGCTTGAAGAATATCGTCTTCATTGATTAATTGTTCTGTTTCTTTTAACATGACTTCAATGAATTCAAAAGTTTTATTAATATGAACATTTTGCCCATCTTTCTTTTTCTTCACTTGTAAAATCATTTTTTGTTTAAATTCATAAAAACCACTATATCCCAATCTTTTACAAAATCTTAAAATTGTTGTTTCACCAACTGAACACTCACTTGCCAAATCACCAATACTCATATAAAGAACTTGTTCATAGTGATCATGAATATATAATGCTACTTTCTTTTCAGATTTTGTTAATTCTGGATATAAACTTTTCATTTTAACAATAATTTCATTGTTCATGTTATTCACCTGTTTCTTTTTATTTTGACAAACTCATTATAATTTATTTTTTTAAATGATAGTAAAGAATAAATTGGAAGATATTAAGATGACTGTTCAACTTTATTGCTAACTTTCACAAATGGAATATAAATCAAAACATCCAAAGCCAAAAGCAAAAGTGATAAGATTGCTGCTTTTATATCTCCACCAGTTGCAAAGAAAGCATAGAAACCTGGAGGCGTAATCCATGGAACTTGTGCAATAACTCTATCTACCAAATGAATGTTCGTTAAAATATAAGCGATAATTAAATTAATTGATGGAACAATAATTGCTGGTATCATAAAAATGGGATTCATAACAACTGGTAAACCAAACATAATTGGTTCAGAAATATTGAACAATGATGGGACTAGACCAAGTTTTGCAACTGTTTTATGATCTTCTCTTTTAGAAACAATAAATACAGCAATTACTAAGGCCAAAACACAACCCCCACCACCTATTAATCCATACATATTCATAAATGGTTCAGTGACAATATTAGGGATAGGTAATCCTGCTCCACTGGCTTCAATATTTTGAGTCAAAGCAGTTAACATTGGAGCAGTTCTAATTGGTGAAAGAATTGGTGCTCCATGAATTCCAAATACCCATAATAAATCAGATATAAATTGTAAAAAGATAAGCCCTGGAGATGACAATACAAATCCACTTAATGGTTTAGAAATAATTGCATTAATTAATGCAGGAACTGTTAAACCAAAGATTTTATCTAATCCAAAAACAATGAGTGTAAAGATTGTAATTGTAATTAATTCAGGAATCAAAGCATTAAAAGATTGAGCAATAGCTGGTGGTACATTATCAGGCATTTTAATTCTTAATGCTTTAAAAGATGCAAATTTTACAAAAATTTCAGTTCCAATCAAAGCTGTTAAAATTGAATAAATCAATCCACTACTTGATGTTAAATCTTGCGCAAACATACCTGTAATTGTTATTGGATCACTGATTCCTTCTACAACAACTTGTTGTGTTGCAGGCATTAACATAAACATTAATGCGACTGCCAATCCTCCAGCATGAATCTTTGTAAATCCTGAAGAAGCTAATTCAGGCTTATTGGTAAGGTAATAATCAGCTAAATTGTTTGCTGTGGTAAAAGCAATTAAAATAGATAAAACACCTAATGTTCCTTGATTTGCGATTGTTGCCAAACCAGAAAAAACATCTGTCTTAAAAAAGTTCACTGCTAAAGCATTTAACAAAATAAATAAAGATGCTGCCATAACCAAAGGCATTGATATAATAAAACTATCCTTAACTGCACTTAAATGACGTTGTTGTGATAGTTTTGTTGCAATTGGCAATAATTTATTGGCAATTTTTTCTAACATAATATTCCTCCTTGTGTTGTATCTCCCGGGTTGAATACATTCATAATTTAACACAAATTCTTATATATGGAAATATTATTCTTTTATTTGTATAACTTTTGGGATTTTTATTCCATTTTAATGCAAACGCTTCCTTTTTTTATGAGAAAACTGGAAAATTATTTCCTATTTTATCCATTTTTCCTATATAAAAATACCTCATGAAAAGGAGTTTGTATGTTGACATCTCAATTTTATAAAAAAGAAAATAATCTTTGATTATTCCCCTAACCTTTCAACACCTCTTGCTCCACTGATAGCATCAAGAGGAAAGGAATCATAGTATGATAGAGTTCTCTGTAGCTTTTATGAAACATGAACTGATAGAGAAAAATATCATGAAGAATAGAAAAATTATCCTTATGATGAAGTTCTTGATAATAGACTCTTAAAGATGAAATGGTCATTCTAGGCATTAAAGATTCTCCTTTTGATAAATAAAAAGACTCTTTTTCAAGAGCCTGAATTGAATGAAATTCTAAATCTAAGGACTATCATTATTAAAGACAACACTTATCAATAATATCACCATCGATATTTACAGATTTATTTTATCTCTACTTAATATCCTTGATCTCTGATTTCCCAATGATTGTCTTTCTTTGCAAGTATCCAATTATAGTTATCATACTTTGTATGGGAAGTTAAAGGATTATCTTTTGAAAGAGTCCCTGTTTTAAAATTAGAAAGAATAATAATAACTTGTTTATCATTGTATTGTTTTGACCATTCATCTTGTTGCTTTGCGACAGTTTCTTCATCATACCAAAGATCAGTTAAAGTACAATTATTAAAGTTTGTAGATTGAAATTGTTGAACAATAATATTCATTGCACTATTAATTTCTTCCTCACTATAATGATTTGACTTACCAATTTGTCTGTTGACATTGCTTACATTAGGTTCAAAATTACATCCAACTAAACATAACAATGTTATGATTATTATTGAGATTTTACAAAATACATTTTTAAAATACAACATATAAACGACCTCCTTTCCATCATCATTACAAACATTTTTATACTTTCTCTATATTCCAAATCATATTTTATCAATAAATAGATTCATTTTTAAATGATTTTTGATCTAAATCACTATAATAAATCCATGAAAATATAAAGTTTCTCATCTTGATATAACATGATTAAATAATCTCTTTTATCCTCTGGTTTATTTATTTTTTAAAAATATATTCTTTGGAGAAATTTGGAACATCAAAATTATTTAATTCTTCATTCAAACTTTTTTCAATATCAATATTTTTATGATTATTCCAATCATCATCAATTTTATAAATCAAGTCTTTTGTTGTATTATAAACTTCATAATATGTTCCATCGCCATTAAATCCTATTTCACTTTTTTTGTAAATCAATTCTATACCTTCTGGCAATTTTATATCCCAATTTTTTCATATTTATGAGTTGTATTATTGATTGTATTATTTATGACTACAATCAATAAGCCAATAATAACAACAAAAATAACAAGTAAAATTTTTTTCTTTTTCATCATTTATCCACTGTTATGATACATCTTAACACGAATAATAAGTTTTATCTTACAATTCAATTATAAACTTCTTCGTTTCATTATTCAACTTTAATCAATTTTAAATCAAATAAATACATTTTAGGTGAGAGAAAAATACAATTTTAATGAAATAATAGATTATCTTACAAAATCTCTATCTCATAATCTATAAAATTTAATTTTGAATATTCCCTCATAAAACTTAAGATCATTCTTATTTCTATAAAATATATATTTTAGCAAAATAAAAACTCCTTGATATACAAGGAGTTGATTTCTTATATGGGGCGGTCGATGGGAATCGAACCCACGAAATGCCAGAGCCACAATCTGGTGTGTTAACCACTTCACCACGACCGCCATATTACCTATCTCAATTAGGCAAGATAGATTATATAAGATTTTATGTATTTTGTAAAGATATTTTTTTAAATATTTTCACTATTCATTGACTTTTTTGTTAAATAAGTTATATTGATATTAGATATATCGATAATCAATATAAAGAGGTGATTCCATTGGCTAGAAAAGAATTTGAAACATTAACACCACAAATGTTTTATATCTTAGTTGCTTTGTATAAACCAAGACATGGTTATGAGATTATGCAAGAAGTCTCTACAATCACAAATAACCAAATCCAAATAGGTGCTGGAACACTTTATGCTCTTCTACCACGTTTTGAAAATGAAGGTTATATTCAACTACAAAAAACTTTTCAACAAAAGAAAACTTATCTTATTACCAAAAAAGGTAAAGAAAAACTCCTTTTAGAAAAAGAAAGAATGTTAAAACAAATTCAAATATTGGAGGAACAATCTTATGAAATATAAATATGTATTCTCAGCTGAAAATATTATTTTGGAAAATAAATGGATCCAATACCTTGAAGAAATGTCTTTAAAAGGATGGAAACTAAAATCTATGAGTTATTTCTTTTTAAAATTTGAAAAATGCAATCATCCTTATAAATTTCAAATCGACTATAATCCTCTAAACGATGAATATCTATCACTATTACATGATTTAGGATATGAATATATTGGAGATCGTGGCTATCAAACACACATTTATTGTAATGCCAATTTACATGCAACTGATTTGCATACCGATGAACAAACACATCAAGAAATCATTAATAAAAATTATAATCTCTATAATATTATTATCAAAATTCTATTGGCTATTATTTTCTTAATCAATTTTTTTAAAGATTTATATATTCCTCATTCTTTAGCAGAGTTTTATATAAATTTTCATATTTATTTAATAAAATTTGCTTATCTGTGTATATCTATAGGTTTTATCATTGATGGATTATCAATGATAATAGCCAAAAAAAGTTTACTGTATCAATCGAAAACTCTTATAAGTATCTACAAAATAATGAAAATCGTTTCTCATGTCACACAAATTATATCTATCTTTATTCTTGCATTGACTTCTTTTTATAACTTCTCAATTTTCTTTCAACTTATACTTATCATAATTATTTTTATACTGATAAAAATCATCACAACTTATTTTCAAAAAAATACAATCTTTTTGAATTTTCATAAATCAATAGAAAGTATCATTGAGTTAACAATTCTCATTTATGCAATTATTGGATTATTTCCCATTTTACTCAATGACTATAAAAGTGATACCCCTAGTTTTTATAGTTATCATTTTAACGAAAGTAAAACAATTCACAATCTTTTTGTAACAAATAATGAACATTATTCTTATAACAACAACTTTTATGAAATGTCATATACTTGTTTAACCACGGCAATAGCCGACGAAATATATCAAGATAGTCTTATCAAAATGGTTCAAAATAATCAAAAAAATGATCTTGTTTACCTTCTTTATAATTATCAATATAAAGAATTTCATGAAAAAACTACACCTTTATCTTATTTAGAAAGTATTTTAAAATGCAAAAAATATGAAAATGATTTGATTGATGAATGTTATTATTTCAATCATCAAGTCATTATTAAAAAAGATAACATTGTTGTAAGAGGATATATAAATCAAATACAAGATATAGATGGATTGATTCAATTTTATTTTTAGGAGGAAGTACTTATGAAATACAGATACAAACTCATTTCACATGCTTATATTTATGAAGACGATTTATTAGCTGACCTTCATAAGATGTCTAAAAAAGGTTATAGTCTAAAAAAAGTGGGTTATTTCTTTTTCAAATTTGAAAAAGATAGTCATCTTTACAAATATCAATTTGATTATCAAAAACCTAATCAAGATTATTTAGAAACTATAAAAGATATTGGATATGAATATTTAGGTCAATCAAGAAATTTATATGTTTACCGTCATCATGATATTAATGCAGTCAATTTACATACAGACGAACGTATGCATCGCCTTCTATTATTGGATAACTATGGTTTACCTTTACAAATTGCACTACTCACTATTGCCATAATAGGTTTTATAAACATAAATATGTCTCGTCATTTTGTTCAATGGAATACAATTGATTTTTATGTTCATTATCAAAGTTATTATCAAATAATACTTACATTTGTCTTTTCAATGACATGTTTAAGTATTTGCTGTCCATCTTTTCTTTTAGATAAAATACAGGAAAATGCTCATAAAAACTATATCCCTCTTCGTCGATTCTGTAATCTTTTAGAACAAATATTCTTTGTCTTGACACTCATTGTTGGAGTCTTTGTTCCAATACTGAATTTGAGAATGCCCTACTTGATGATTGATATTATATTGATCATACTAGGTATCATTATTTATAAAGCCTTCTCTCACCATTTTCAAAAAGCGTATCAGTTCGCTTTGATTTTATTACTAGGTTGTTTTTTCTTACCTCAAGGTTTAAATGAAATTCAGCTAAATAATCTTCTCCCTGTCAAAGAATACTATTCTTATGAAGACGATAAAGATATAATCAAAGAAAGTAATCCATTTATACTTACTTATTCCATAAGTGATACAACACACTCCTACTTTGAAGAAAAATATCTTTGTCAAAATGAAAAAATAAAAGATAATCTTATAAAAAACTTACTTATAAAAACACAACAAGAAGTGCGAATGCAAAATGAATTCAATCAAATTCATTCACAATCACTAAATATAAACGAACTTACAACACCACTTCCTTATCAAGAAGTTCTTCAAAAATTCAAAAAACAAACATTCAACAATGTTAATTATTATCAATTAGACAATATTATTATTGCATATCAAGATCAAGTTGTTGTAAGATATGGCATAGAAAAAGATGATGATATTTTAAAAATCATTCAATTTAATTTTAAAAAAGGAGAATCATAATGGAAAGAATTACAAGTTTTAGCGTAGATCATACAAAGTTAAAAAAAGGTGTTTATATCTCAAGAATTGATGATGATTTAACAACTTTTGATATTAGGATGTGTGAACCTAATGTTGATACACCCTTAGATCCAAAAGCAGCACATACAATTGAACATATTGGTGCAACACTTTTAAGAAATGGGTTGTATAAAGAACATATTATCTATTTTGGACCAATGGGATGTATGACAGGTTTTTATCTAATTACAAAAGGTCTTGATTTTGAAACAATAAAGACAATTGTTAAAGATGTATTTGAACATATTGCATCATGGGAAGAAGAAATTCCTGGTGCCAAAAAAGAAGAATGTGGAAACTATACATATATGGATCTCATAAAAGCAAAAGAAGCTGCTCAATTTTTTATAAAAGAACCTTGGGATCATGAATATCATTACCTTTAAAGTTTATCTTTCATAAGATAAACTTTTTTCAATCACATAATAAAGCATTTGTCATATATTATATTGGTGAAATAGATGATTACAATAAGCGTATGTATGATTGTTAAAAATGAGGAAGATGTTTTAAGTAGAGCATTAGAATGTGTTCAAAGTTTTGCAGATGAAATCATTATTGTAGATACAGGTTCAACAGATGCAACCAAAAAAATAGCTTCTCAATACACACATAAAATTTATGATTTTAAATGGTGTGATGATTTTTCAAAAGCGAGAAACTATTCTTTTTCAAAAGCAACAAAAGATTATTGTATGTGGTTAGATGCAGATGATATTATCTTAAAAAAAGATCAAAAAGAAATCAAAAAATTAAAAGAAACTCTTTTACCAGATACTTCTGTTGTTATGATGAGATATAACACAAATTTTGATGAAAATGGAAAACCTATATTTACGTATTATCGTGAAAGATTACTAAGAAGAAGTGATCAATTTCATTGGGAAGGATTTGTTCATGAAGTCATTAGTCCAAGAGGAAAAGTGATTTATAGTCAAATTGCTATTACCCATCAAAAAATAAAAGCTCAAGATTCTTGTCGTAATTTAAAAATATTTAAACGCAAAGAAAAAGAAGGTGTTTTGTTTTCACCTAGAGAGATGTTTTATTATGCAAGAGAACTTTACTATCATCAATTTTATGATGAAGCCATAACAGAATTCAAAAGATTTTTAAATACAGGACAAGGATGGCGTGAAAACAATATTTCTGCTTGTCAGTTTTTAGGCTATTGTTATTATGAAATGGGGAATATGCAAGAAGCTGTCACTTCTTTATTAAAAAGTCTTTGTTATGATGTTCCACGAGCTGAAATATGTTGTGACTTGGGAAAATATTTTTATGAATTAAAGTGTTATGAACAAGCTATTTTCTGGTATTCAATGGCTCTTTCTTGTAAAAGAAATGATGAATCTGGCGCTTTTATAACACCAGATTGTTATGATTATATTCCTTATATGCAACTTTGTTTATGTTATGATTCTTTAGGTGATCATAAAACAGCACAATTTTATAATGAATTGGCAGGAAAAACAAAACCTTTAGATTCTTCTTATTTACACAACAAAAGATACTTTGAACAATTTCTTGAATAAACCTTTTCAAATGGAAAGTTTTTTTATCTATAACACTTTATAAAAGATTTTCATAAGTTATATAAGGAGGTGAAAATATGGATGAAATTTATCAAAATAATCCCATAAGTATGTGTTCAACTGAAGAATGTTGTCCTCCAGTTATTATCAATTGTCCAAGTGGAGCAACAGGTCCTACTGGTCCAACAGGACCTACAGGTCCAACTGGCCCAACGGGTCCAGCTGGTTTAGAAAATCAATCATTTGCATCTTTTGCCAATTATGCCACAATCTTTGTAAACAATGCCCCAATGAATCTTTTTCCATCAATCACAGATTCAACTGGAAACATCACATCTCCACAAACAACATCAATTGGATTACAACCAGGATTTTATCTCATCAATTATAGCGTTAGTGCACTTTTGACAACACCTGGATATATGCAAGTGACACCATCATATAATGGAGCAGCTCATATCGAATTTGGTGTTTATTCAAGAACAGGTCAACCACAAAACACTGCTCAAGGAAGTGCAACTTTTATAATTCAAGTGAGTCAGCCAACTGTTTTTACATTAACATTTAGTTCTAATGTTTCACATACAGAAGGACAACTCTCATTAACAATTTTAAAACTTGAAAGAAATATTTAAAACAAAGAAAGATGGAGAAACACTCAATGTGTCTACTCCATCTTTTTTATAAAAGATTGTATTCTTCTAAACGTTTGTATATAGAAACATAATCTTCATTCATAGCAAGATATATTTGCTGAATTTCTTTTGAATTGTCTTTTACATTTTTTATAATTTGGTGATAATTATCAACAAATACTGAAACAACTTCTTTTGATATCAGTCCCTTATTTGCCATATCTTGAACGATTTCTATAGCTTGTTCTATACTTAACTCAGACTTATAACTTCTTTTTCCTAATAACGCACTTAAAATATCAGCCACTGCAACAATACATTCACTTAAAGTTAAGTCATCTTTACAAAGTCTTCTTGGATAACCACTACCATCTAATTTTTCATGATGTCTAATTGCTATTTGTAGAATATCATCAGGTAAATGCCCTTTTAAAACCTCTTCACTAATTTCAACATGGGTTTGCATAATTCTTGTTTCTTCTTCTGTTAATTTTCCTGGTTTTTCTAATATTGATATTGGTATAGCAGCTTTTCCAATATCATGAAGAAGTGCCCCATAATATATCTTTTCAATTTCCAAATCATTCATACCACAAAATTTAGCAATTTCAACAGCCAATGAAGTTGTCATAATTGTATGCACAACTGTAAATTCACTACTAAAATCTATCGAATATGCCATCATACACAAATACATATATTTTTCATCATCACTAAATATATAACTCTCAAAAAGTTCATCAATATCTTGATGATATTGATGATTTACAAGTTGTTGAAGCAAATGATGATTTTGATCCAATTCATAAAAAGCATCTACAAATTTTTTCATAAACTTTTTATCAACTGTTTTATCAAAAAATTGTTGATCAACCATAACTCCACTCTGTAATAAAACATCAATACGATCACACATATGAATAAGACTTGTCATTTCTAATTGACTACAATCAACTGTCAAAAGTTTTTCATAATCTAAATGATGAAACAAAACACAATCAGCATAAGCAGCTAAAGGTGATAATCTTGATAAAAAAAGATAACCATATATAGCATGTTCCCAAACATCATGAGATTCAAATGTTAACATATTATCAATTTCATCTGTTTTATATGCGCCTATATCATGAAATAAGGCTAATTTTGCACAAAGATAAATATCCTCTTGTGAATAGTGAAGATGTTCTAATATTTTTACACATAAAAAAGTAACACGCTCGCCATGATGTACTAATCTTACATCTATTAAGTTAAGCATATTTCTAACAATTTGAATGACTTCTCTACTTTTAATTAATTTCATGAAATATTTCCCCTGTTATCTTATTTTTTTCATTATAACATTTGTAAATCCCAAAGCATAGAAACATTTCAAAAAATATATTTTTTCTTATAAACAAGGTATATCTCCACAATCCTTAACAATCTTTAGACATATATTAAAGTAGGTTAAGGAAAGGAGGTGAAAAAATGAATAACTTTTTTGAAAATATGTGTCATACAGATTGTCAAAATCATTGTTGTCGTTGCGACTATGAGGAAGTTATCCAAAACAATGGATGCATGTGGTATCCAGGAAGTCGTTGTTGTCCACCAATTATTATTAATTGCGCAACTGGACCTACTGGGCCAATGGGTCCTACTGGAGCCACAGGTCCACAAGGATTCCCAGGACCTACTGGAGCGACTGGACCAATGGGACCTCAAGGAATTCCAGGTAACACTGGAGCCACAGGAGCAACAGGAGCAACGGGACCTCAAGGTTTCCCAGGGCCTACAGGTGCGACTGGTTCAACAGGTGCAACTGGTTTAGCAGGTGTCACTGGTCCTACTGGGGCAACTGGTAATACTGGACCTACAGGTGCAAATGGAGTCACTGGTCCTACAGGGGCAACAGGGAACACAGGACCTACGGGTGCTAATGGACTTATTGGAGCAACTGGTCCTACAGGTGCTAATGGTGTGACAGGTTCAACAGGTGCAACTGGAGCAACGGGTGCGACAGGACCTATCGGACCTACAGGACCAACAGGTGCCAATGGAATCACAGGACCTACCGGAGCAACTGGTTTAACTGGAGCCACTGGACCAATTGGACCTACTGGTATTGGTATTACAGGTCCTACTGGAGCAACAGGTGCAACTGGAGCTAATGGAATTACTGGACCAACTGGTGCCACAGGGGCAACTGGACCTACGTCTTGTTTTTAATTAGGACAAATTGATACACAATATAATCTCATTGTTTTTCTTGTTTTATCAAAGCAATGAGTTTTTTATATTCATCTTCAAATAAAAATTCTATTTTTATGTTTTTATTTTCATATACATATATTTGTTTAATGAAGTCCACAAGTATTTCACGACTTAATTGATCAAATCCTTTGTGTTTAATAAATTTTTCTAAATATATATTTTTTTGATTTATATCTTGTTTTGTATGAGATATTTCTTTTTCTAAATTTTTAATGCTATTTTGGATATGTTCTTCTTGTTTGGAGTACTCTTTTTTTAAACTGAGATATTCATTTTTAGAAATGAATTCATCTTTAAAATCTTGATAAAGATCTTTTTTATAATGAATGATTTTGGATAATTTTTTTTCTTGTTTTTCTTTTTGTTCTTGGAAATTAAATGTTTTTTTCTTAATAGCTGGTGTATTTTGAATGGCTTGAATTAATTCATTGATATTAACAGCTATATCTATTTGTTGTTGAATTACTGTAGAAACAATTTTGATTAATTCATCTTCACGAATGGAATGTTTACTACATGTTCCATAGTTTTTATAACTACTACAAATATAATATGCATATTCTTCTTTTTTTAAACACTTTCGATTCATTGCACGTCCACATTTAGGGCATCGCAGAAATCCTGAAAATAAATAGGGGTTTCCTTTTCTATCATTTTTATCTAATTTTCTAAAATTCATTGCTAATAATTGATTGATTTTCTTTTGTTCTTCAACTGTAAAAATCGCTGGTATTCCATTTGGTGTCACAAACCACTCTTCTTCTGGTACTTTTATTCTTGTATGAACTTTATAGCTCTTCACTCTCTGTCGACCTTGAATTAAAGTTCCTATATTTTCTGGACGAGCTAATAATTTCCTAACCATCGCACCTGACCATAAAAAATCTCCTGTTATATTTTTATCAATAGAATTATGTTTATATCCATTTTTCTTTTTATAACCAGCTGGACTTAATATTCCTTTTTCATTTAAAAATCTTGCTATTGCACGACCACTGTTATAATGAAATAACAAATCTTTCATTAAATGCATCACTTTATAGGGTTCATCATCTAAAAGTAATTTATGTCTATCGTTAGGATCTTTTTTCCAACCATATGCAGCAAATGCCCCAATAAATTTACCTTCTTCTCGTAAACGATTTTGTGTTCTTCTGACTTTCATTGATGTTTCTGCACAATGATTTTCATTCATCATAGATTGCATTGGAATCTCTAAAGAATATATTTTATCAGGATTTAAATAACTGTCTAATTCAGGTAATTGATATGATACAAACCGTATATCCATCATAACAAAATAACTTTGAATATAATGAATAGATTCTGCTATGTTTCTTGATAATCTAGACAAATCAGTAACAAGAATCATATTAATCTTTCCTTGTCCCATCAATTGTAAAACCTTTTTAAAATCTGGTCTATTGGAATCTGTACCTGTATAATCCTCATCCTTAAATATTCCAACTTCAATATAATCATTATAAGGATCCTCAGTAATAATTTTTTCTATAAGACCATCTAATACACTTTTTTGATTTCCAATACTCCGACTATCTTCTTCCTCAGTCGATTTTCTTAGATATTCACAATAGAAAAACTTTTTTCTTGTTATTCTTTTTTTATCTTTCATTATTAACCTCTTAATAATTAATTAAATTAATCTAATATCTGTTTTCTTTGTTCAATAAAATGTTTTTTCAATAGATTTTGTAATGATTCTCCTTCATCTTGAAATTCAATTTTCACAGCACTTTTTCCTATCAAAAAACAATAAGGATTTTTTATTTCTGATAAAAACATGGTCTTTCTTTGTATAAGAGGTAATGAAGTATCTATTTTAATTTGTGAAATATCTTTTAAATCTTCCTTACATATTGTTGTGAGATCAGTCTTGCTTAACATATCTAAATCATACATGATAATATATCATCTCCTGTTATAATCAATGTATGTTTATTTAATTTGTTTATGATTCGTAAAACAAATCTTAATTCTCATTCATCATCACATTTAAAAAAAAGCACTCAGATAAACTCAATTTGTTATCTAAATGCTTGTCTTTATTTCAATACCTTTTTAATCGTCTGTGATAATAAAGGTGTTTTTATCAGTTGTCAATTCTATAGTTTTAGCCCCTGAGCTACCATTTGTTGTTTGTTCAATTGTATATCGCAACTGATATGTTCCTACATCTATATTCTCTTTTAACTTCACATTAAGTGTACTCATGATTTTCCAAGGAATATAAATACAATTGTTACTTGTATCTGGATTCATGCCATCTACACTCAAATATTCATCAATTTTTATTTGCTGATATTGCTGACTTCCATCCTTTTTCCATAGTGTCAGTTTCGTCTTAATTGTTGATGTATCTGATTTAAAATCACTTGTACGTAGTAAGGTATATGTTTGATTTTTTTCTGTATCACTTTTAGAAATAATCTTTTTCGTATCATCCGTGATTGTTGATTGAATTGAATAACGATCATCTAATAGTTCAAACTTATAATTAGCAATATTTTGACTTAATGTATCCGTTGGGTAGTTTGCCATTGGTCCGCCAACAAGACTAATCTCAAGTTTATAATTACCCGATGGAATATTCCCCATATTACTCATAATAACATAAATATCTGATCGAGCTGCCGTTAAGGAATTTGCAAGTACAACTGTTGCACTATCCCCACTTGTGGAATATCGTGTACCATTACTTTGTATCTGCCATCCAGCAGGAATTGGTAAAATTGCACCTGTTGTAGTATTCATCATTCTTAATTGGACTTTAGCAGCCATCTGTTTATCACTACCAGTTGTATCAGTCGTTGTAGCTCCTGATTGAACTGTTGTATTAACAGTTAATCCAAATGAACCATTCATTCGATAAGATGGTACGTTTGTTGCATGACCATTTTCTTGAATCAAATTCATATCATATTTTCTAGACTCTCCTGTTACACCAAAACGCACTTTCTTAGAACTGTTTGTAGTTGTTTCTAAAGACATACAAATATCAGAATTCTCAAATGAACTCGTTGAAGCAAAATCGACAATAAAGATTATGTTCATCTTATTTAGGTTAGTCGGAACAATATATTTTCCTTTTTTTCCATTTTTTATAAAATCAGTTAATAAAATACTGTTTACATCTGATTTGACCTCATAATGATAATAAATAGGTGTATCAAGACTACGATCAATCATTAGAATTTTTGTACCTACAGGTAAATTGACCGCTGTTGTTGTTTTGCCTTGAGTAAATGTGATTTTATTAGGGATTATCGTATTTGATCCATCTGTTTTTTCAACAAATTGTGTAGTTACTGAACTCTTTTGTGAAACTGTTGTACCTACTTCTGATGCAGTATCATAGTTGTACTCTTGGATTGCACGATCATAGATTTTTCCTTGTCCTATCAAGGCATGACTATATGTAGCTTTCTTTTCTTTTGTAATATTCAACTTAACAATAATAGTCCCCGTTTTGATTTCAGAACCATCAGGCTGTTCTGTAATCTTATCAATATTGAAAGTAACGATTGTATTTGTTTTATTTTCATTGTTAATGTTATCTGAATTGTACAATTTGACATAAATAATTGGAGATTGTCCAGTTATTGTTAATGATCTCATATCTAGACTATCTGTTGTAGAATAAGAAGCTGTCGTTTTAAATGGAATAATCGTCTTTTTAAGACTATCAATGTATCCAGCTTTATTTTGTTCCAACCATCCAGTCTGTCCCGTTTCAATACTTAATCCAATTTTATTTTCATCATCATTTTTTTGAATTTCATCTGGATTCATAATCGTATAGGTAGAATCACCAGTAATTTTTAAGGATTGAGGATCCACACGATAAATAGAACCGTCTCCATCCCATCCTTCTATCTGTGCAGTTTTTGAATCCCCTGGGTCTTCTGAAATAATGAGATTTTGTTCTACTATTTTTGTCTGTGATCCAAGTGTCCAGTTCCTCCATGATTGACCATTTGTTGTTGGCGTTATCTTTTCACCCTTGATTAAAGTGCCCTGATTATCAAAAGATTCACCATCAGCAACAAGAAAACCACTTACATTATTATCTTCATCTTTTGTATAAAGACTACCCATAATGTAAACACCTTGCGAATTTTCATCAATCGGCTTATTTGTTCCATCTTCATTTATATCATATCTACCTAACTGTGCAAAACCTTTAATATCTCCATAGCCAGGTCTACTAACATCTTCATTGACACGCAACTCTACATGTTCACCTTGTCTGATGTACAGTTTATTCCCTGTTGTATCATCTTTTGCTTGAGTTTCCGTTTGTAATGACTCATCATCATTTAAACTTTCAAATCCCATCAATAGATTGACACCTTTACGAAGTTTTAAAGTGCTACCGCTTTTTAATACTAACTTATCAATACGATTTAAAGAATAAGGTATAGTCGTAACAAGGTTAGCACTGTCTACTTCACCAATGACTTCAACATTACTATGATTAATTGTTAATACACTAGCACGTTGAATAGAAGTATTTGCATCTGTACCAATAGCCGTATAATCTGTAATATCAATTATTTTTTGGCCATTTGTTACACATTTATTACCATCACCAAAAATACTTTTTCCTATTTTCACTGATTGATAATCTTTTCCACCAATTTGTACAGTAGCACTTCCTATAACATATGGATCACTAGCATCAAAGTCTTTACCACCTAAAGTTGTATTTCCTCCACCAAAGACAGTTCCTAAAATGTTAATATCTGTTGTTGCTTTATTGGGAAGCTCTGCTCCTTCAGGTGTCGCAACAACATAACTTCCAATATGAACAAGTGTATTTCCTTTTACCTTGGCTTGGTTAGATCCCCCAAACACATTGCCAGTTGTATCACTGCCTGTCGTTCCTATCGTACCCTTAGCTATATCAACATGTGTGTTACCTTCAACACCACCTTGATTTCCTCCACCATAAATACTATCTTTAACATCATTAGATACATATACCCACGTATCACCTGTAATAGTTGAGGTCGCACCATATCCACCACCATAGATACTCTTTTCAACTGGTCCCATAACAACTGCCGTTGCTTTACCAACTGTTCCATTTTCACTACCACCATAGACATATTCTGCTTTAGAATTTGTCAATGTTTTAATATAGGTTTCTGTCACTTTTGTATTTTGACCTTTTCCTCCACCATATACGTTTGTTACGATACCATTGACTTCTATATTGGATTTCTTAGTAACACCTGAATCATCTGATCCGCCATAGATATTTGTAACAGATGAACCAATTGCATTACTATTATTTTCTAACTTGATGGAAGTTTCGTTTGAAGAAGTACTCTTACCTCCACCAAATACATTAGTAATTGTACCACCATTAATTATGATTGTATTCGTGTTAACAGTTGGACCTTTTTCACCACCACCATATAAATTAGTAATAGTTCCACCTGTTACTGTAATCGTAGGAGAAACAACTATTGTTCCTATATTATTACCACTATTAGTACCACCTTCATATCCACCGCCGAATATATTTGTAGCATCTCCAGCAATTTCTAAAATAGGTTTTGTGACAGTTCCTGAACTATTTGAACCACCATAAATAGAAGTCGCTGTAGATCCAGTAAGTGTAATCAGTTTAACTGTACCAGTGACACCCACTTTATTACCACCTGCATATGCATTCTTAACAGTACTACCATTTTCTAAAGTTACTGTAGTTCCAGCAACAGTACCTTCTTCTCCACCACCGAATACACTTCCAACAACATGACCACCTGACTTAATATTGACTGATGGAGTATTCGTAATGGTATTTGTACCTAAACCTCCTCCATAAACATTTTCTACGTAACCTGAAATATTAATTTGTGGTGAGGATACTTTACCAGTATTATTTGCACCACCATAGACATTGGTTATTGTATTTGCTTCATCAGTTGTTACATAGATTGTAGAAGTTCCTTCAACATCTTCCGTATCATTCGGAGTAGCATTTCCTCCGCCAAAAACATTGGTTGCTTTTCCTGCAAGATTTAAAATAGGAGTTTTTACACTTCCCGATGCATTACATCCTGCATAAATATTTGCTGCATTTGATCCTGCTTGGGAATTGATTATCACACTACCGGTTATGCTTGCTTTATCAGAGCCACCAAAGACATTATTTGCTTTACCACCTTTCAGATTAACTACTGAATTCGTAACAGTGCCTTCTTCAGAACCACCAAATGCATTGCCCTTGATATCTGCACCATCTTCAATATTCAGATTTGCATTTGTTACAGTAGTACTAGCACCTTTACCACCTGCGTAAACATTATTAACTGTTCCTTTTATATTTACATTTGATGTTGTAGTAGTTCCAGAAGCATTGCTTCCACCATAAATATTGCCTGTAATGGCTGGTGTTCCTGCAATTGTAATCTTGGATGTAGTGACACCTACATTATTTCCTCCTCCAAAGATATTACCGTTAATCTCACCACCAGTAATATTGACTGATGATTCTCCATTCAGTTTTCCAGATTCACCACCACCATAAATATTTTTGACTTTACCTGATAACATTTCTACTTTGATATTACCGTTCACTGATGTTAAAGAGCCATTTCCTCCACCATAAATATTAGCAGCATTACCATTCATTGTTATATAAACGTTACCAGTTACTATTCCATTATAATCAGCTCCCCCATAAATATTATTTTTAACAATTCCTCTCTCTCCAACATAGATATTTATATCTCCTGTAACTTTAGCCGATGCATTACCTTCTCCTTTTCCACCACCATAGATATTATTAACAGAACCTTCTTGAAACATTATTTTAACTTTTCCATCTTTTGTAGAACCTCTATTACATCCTCCATAAATATCTCCATCTATAGTCGCTCCATATATGGATATCTCTTTATCTCCCACTAATGTTAAAGATGTGTTTGCACTTGTCATATGATCATTACTACCTGCTAATACATTACCTGTCACATGAACATCTTTATATAAGGTAATACTTACACCTTGTTTTTGTCCAATAGTTGTAGATGAATCGCCAGCCCCTCCATTTATTGACTCAATTAACCCAGAGTATATTATGATTATAGATTTTTTTTCGACAACACCATAATTTGGCTGTGTTGGTCCACCGGTTATCCGACCCACTTCACCATTGTAAATTATTAATTTATTACCATAATCATGATTATTTCCAGAGATTTTACCACCACGCATTGCGTTTGTTAACCCAATTTTTCCCCCATAAATGTAAGTATTTGTTGATCCATTAATATATCCGTTAATTCCTTCTCTTCCAGTATTACCATAGCCACAACCTTGATAAATAGAACTAATATTTCCTCCATAAATATTTATATTTGTATCATTTGTAATAGTCCCAATATAAGAGCCTCCATAGATGTAACTCCAATCCCCACTATAAATATCTATTTGTGTATGATCTATTGTCACTCTTTCATAAGAGCCTCCATATATAGGAATTTTATTTATAGTTGATACATTGTCGCCTGCAATAAAATGATTTCCATTCATAAAGATAGCAGATGTTTCATAGTGTACATTATATGTTCTATTAGAACTTAATATGATATTTTCAAATTTAATATCACCTAGAAATTTTAAATAAGCATTAGTACTATAACTATTATTTTGAATAATACCTGTTTGCAATGTTACTCTAGAATCTTTATTTAAAGATGTGATTGTGGTATTTTTCTCTTTTAATGTTGTTTTACCTGTTAAAGAATAATTACTACATAATATAATTTTATTTGTTTCTATCGTTCCATTTGCCGGCAACAAATCATATGCTTTGTCAATGGTCTTAACTGCTTGATCTACACTCAATCCATTATTAGCATCATCACCATTTGTACTATCTAAATAAATAATTGTTTCAGTATCCCATTGAGCAATTAAAATGATACTTCCGTTCTCTTGTCCAGAAACAAGCGTAATATTAAGTGGATTATAAGACTTAATTATGTCATCAGTATTGATTGCTGAGCCATCATTTTTTGTTGCTGTTACATTATTCAATTTTACTTTCCAGCCAACAAAAACCTTACCATCTGGTGGAGTAAAGGTGTTTTCTTCTGGTTTATAGTTTGCTCCATTTTTGACATCAGCATCTGCTATCGTTCCTGTTCCGCCATTTGCTTCATAAGTAATTGTAATCGGTGTTAATGAGTTAACACCTACAACAGCATCTGTTAATAATGTTTTAGGTTCGTTAATCACTTTTGTTTCAGTTTGTTTTAAAATACTTATTTTTGCTCTGAAATGGCTTGATGTATCACCTGATTGAACTTTTCTTTCATATACCAATTCATTTGCACCTGATATATCTTTCCATGCAGATTCATCTTTTTCATTTTCTTTATTGATTTGCCATTGTACTGATACTGCATAGCCATCTACTTTTGTTAAGTCTTTTCCTGTATTGGCATCAATCACAGAATAAACAGATATTTCTTCTTTTGCTTCTGTCTTAACTTGTGGATTGATTCTCCATTCCGTATTCCACTTTGAAGTTAAAGTTACTTTATCAGTATCATTTGAAATTACTAACAAATCAGCTGGCTGATAGATGGCATTGTCATAGCTCCAACCACTAAATGTATGCATAGTATAAGCGTCATCAGGATTTTGTGAGACAATACCAAAGTTAGGTAAGTTAGGAATAATCATCTTACCATCTTTTACAGGTAATGTCTGTGTAATAACACCATCTAAGCTGACAGTAATAAATCTGTCTGCTTCTATATATCCTGCTTTTTCTGCTGATGTTTTAAAACTTTTGTTGGTAGAATTTGCTTTATACCCACCTGTTTGACCATCAAAGAAGATATCTGTCCCTATGTCTTGTTCGGTAATGGTTTTGACTTCCATTGTTGTCACTTCTTTTGTTTGAGGTTGGTCTGTATTTTCTTGAGAAGTTGTATCTTCTGCTGGTTTTATAGCATCACCTGTAGGTGTTTCATCAGTTGATGTAGAAGATTCATCATTATTGCTAATTTGTGGTTCTTTTTGTTTTGTATCTTCACTATCTGTTTGGGGGACAACTTCTTCAGTTTTGGTAACTGGTACTGAAATATCAGCACTAGTAAACTTGTTATTTATAAATGTAAACGTTGGTGCACTATCCTTGCTATAACCACTAAAAGCATAATCGCCTATACTGGTTATTGTTGCAGGAAGTTCTAGTTTATCATTGAGATTTTTGCATCCAAAAAACAAATAATTACCTAGTGAAGTAATACCATCTTCAATCTCTAAAGTTGTGATTTTATCTATATTATTAGAAAATGGCATTGTTTCAGCAGTATAATCCTTTGTATCTCCAGTCCCTGTAATTGATAAGACACCCGTAGTACGTAGAGTTGCTTTTACATTTTCACCATTCGCTCCAATTTCATAAGTTGCTATAATATCTCCCTGACTATATGCAGATAGAAATCCATTATCATAAATTGCCTGAAAAGCAATCACAAGTGCAAGGATAGAGGCAGTAATGACTTTTAATTTATTCGCTGTATTTTTTCCTAATTTAATATTTCTTCTCATTTTTATTTCCTCCTATCTTGCATCCTTGATGGCTATTGATTTATTATGATCATTTCCAAGACTACCATCACTGACTGTTATAATATCTTCTCTATTGACTGTTCCAGTTACAAAGAAACGAAGCCTAACACTGGAATCATTGGTAGTTGTTGTATATGTTATTGTAGTATCGGTAGCATTTTGAAGTTCATTTACTGTATTATCTGGTGTCAGCCAAGATGGCCATGTCACCGTTATATTCTGATTGCTTTTTGCAACACCAATAAGCAAGTCATAATAATCTGAATGATTCTCAAGTTGAATATCAAAAGTTGATGTATTCTCTACCAATTCAAAAGTAGCAGAAATTTCTTTTTTAAAACCATTTCCTCCATTTTTAGGTTCTGCTATTGCTTTAATTGAAATTGTATTATTGATTGGTACTTTTCCTTGTGGAACTGTGATTAGTAATTGATTTGTATTTGTAGTATTTGCCTTTAAAGTAAATGTTGTATTTGAATCATTTATTGGATCGCTTCCCAAAGTTGCCTTAACGTTTGAATTAAGATCACTAATTTCTAATCTATATGTAATATCCATTGCTGAAGATCGTAAAGTATCTTGAAAGTTACGAATATCAATTGCAAAGTTATAATCCTTTTCTTTATTCCAGTTCTGTAATTGATGTTTTGTTCCATTAACGGTTAAAAAATCACTTTCAAAGAAAAAATCATCGGGTGCTCCCATCATTTTTTCTGAATTAAGATCATTAGCATACCTTGAATATGTATAACCACCAAGCAAAGCAACAATGATAACTAAACATCCCAAAATTTTGAGGAGTAATTTCTGTGTTTGTTGACTCTTTACATTTAATCTTTTTTTCTTCATGACTGACTCCTCCTTATTGAATTTTTTGTTGCATTTTTACTTTTATCTTTACATAATCTAATTCGTCTACATATTTATCTGAATTTTTACTTTTATTCCATGTCATCCTTAACTTCCAATTATGTTTTTCAGAATTTAAGCCAAATTCTGGTGCTGGTTGAAATGCTGTTGTTTGATTTCCATTAGTCGTTTCCCATTTATTTCCTCCATCATTGGATAATGCAAATGTGAGAGGGAGATTACCTGCTGTTTCAATATAGAACTGATATGTCTGTGCAACTTCTGCTGTCTTATTTTCTTTTGTGTTTGTGACTGAAAAATCTATCGTGCTTGTTTCTCCCGGCTGAGAAGGAATACTATCTGCAGGTATCGTAAATGTGGCATCATTTGTATAGAGAGCTACATTTGCTGTCCCTGTTCCTGTTACAGAAGATGAATAACGTGCGTATGTTGCTATCCCAATTGTAAGGAGAATTGCTAGACCACCTAATAAAAGTAGTTTCTTTATTTTTCCATTTTCTTTTTTCATACTATTCACTTTCTTCCTTTCTTCTGCTATAAAAATATATTCCAACAATAATCAAAAGAATCAATATAATAACAATTGGAGATCTTATCCATATTCTCAACAATCCTATAAAAGGTATCGCAAATAGGTATTTACCAACAATCTGATTATCATTAACCAGTTCAGTATCAGGAACATTATTTGCATCACCCTTAGTGATATAACCTGCTGCTACTTTACCTATAATTCTATGTGTGATTAATGTATCCTGGTATGTATAAGTCACAATGTCATTTATTTCATAGTCTGTATTTTTCTTAATGACAATAATATCTCCTGGAGAAAAGACTGGCTCCATGGAACCAGTTAACACATCCACTGGTGCATACCCAAAAATATCTGGTGGGAATTTTTGGAGAACATATTGACTTATAGCTAATATCAAAATGACAAATATGAGAATAGCTAATAATCCATTTAAAATGATGTGTAAAATCTTTTTGAAATACTTCATAATGATTTTGTATCTTCCAATCTTATTTTAAGATCAAGTGCATATTGACCTGCTTTGATACCAGCATTTGTATCCTGCTTATCATTGCCACTTTCATATGGCCATTCCCATTCCATACAATAGATGATTGAATTATTACCAGATGTCATACTTCCAATAGTATCTTTATCAGTTACTAACTGAATTGTATTATCTTTATTCCATGTCTGCCACTTAAGATTTTTAGGTAAATTATCACTTACTGTTTTAAGAGAGCCTAATCTAAATCGTAATGGAAGTTCATAACTATCATATTGCATAATCTGCATGATTAACTTCAAATCACTTTGACGTTTATTCTCTACTCTAAATAGAAAACGTCCATAAGAACCTGGTTGGATTTTAGCATTTTCACTTCCAAATAAATCAACTGATAAATTTCCTGTCCATTGGTCACTCCAACCTACATCTGCATTACGATAGATGTATCCTTCACCCTTATCTGGATCTGGCTGTGGCTCAGGATCAGGATTATCCGGTTCATCAGGATTGACTGGTTTGTCTGGGTCAACTGGTTTATCTGGATCAACAGGTTTATCTGGATCAACTGGTTTATCTGGATTAACTGGTTTATCCGAATTATCCGAATCATTATTATCTTCTGGTTTCACTGGTACAACCGGCTTTACATTACCATCAGGATCTATATGTGATGGGGTATCATTAGGTATTGTTTGTTCAACGGTATTAGATTTATTTCCATCATTTGTATTATCTGAATGATGAGGAGGTGTAACCGTTTTATCATTACTATTTATTACTGTTCCATTTGGAAGTGTAATATTTCCATTACTATCGACATTTGTTCCATCAGGTAAAGTCTTTCCGTTTTCATCTATATGATGAATTTTATTCTCACTATCAATCGCAAGTGGATGATGAATAATCATATTACCTTCTGTAAGAACAGTTCCACTTTCTAGTACAGTTGCTCCATCTTCTGTTGTAATTATACCAGTTGTTGTATGTATCTTCCCTTCATCACAGATAGCATATGTTTTTTCTTCAACAATAATTAATTTATCATCAGACACCAGCAGTGAAAGTTCTAAATAACGAATAACGTAAGGTACATTAATGACATAATTTCCTTTACTTTTCTTTTCAATATCAATCATTTCCTTTTTCTCTATCTGATTTACATTAATCACAGCTTCTGCAACAACTTTTTCATTTTTATCAACAACTTTCAACGTATGTTTCTCGGCACTGACATTTTCAAATAAGAACCATCCTGTTTCATCTGTTTTTGTTTTTCTGACTTCACTATGTAAATGTACATCCCCTTTTTTATAGGGAGTATCATCCTCATAGAGCACTCGTCCAGAAACATGAATTGTTCTTGCTTTAGCAGGTTCAATTGGAATATTGTCTATGACAATAGGATCTTCTGTGTTGTGTTGAAGTATGAAACTTACACTAATAGTTGTAAGAAAAGCAAAAAGCAAGAGTAGTATCAAATACTTTCTCTTATTTTTTTTCTTTTCTTCTGGTGGTGTGAGTTCCTTTTTTAATTCTTTATCATCCATCATTGTTATCTCCTTCATTTATATTGCCACTTATTCTCTTGTCAAAACATACAAAAAGAACTTGTATGCTTTGATAAGGGGAGCATGGCTGGCACTAATCATGCTCGACTCATATTATTAGTTTACTTGTTGTACTGCTTCTACTTTAATAGTGAATTTCGCTGTTCCAGCTGCTGCACCATCCGTTGTATCTGCTTGATTCGTTGCATCTGTTGATGCATCAGAAGTTCCAGCACCCCATTCCCAAGTTACATTTCCATTTCCTTTAGCTGTGGCTGCTGGAAGAACACCAGTTGTCGTATCAACTTCAAAAGTAGTTGATGATAACTCTCTATATGTATCATCGGTTAAATCGGATTTCTTGATTTCTGTTCCACTACCATACTTCAAAGTGAAATTAGTAGGTAGTTTACTAACATCATCAACTTTAATTGAAATAACCAATTTTGTTTTTACTTCCGTACCACTTAGATCATAATAAATGGGTACTGTACCGGTCATACCTGGAGCAATTCTTTCTTTCGCAACAACTGCCGAACTCGTTGTTTCTCCTAATTTAAAAGAAGTAAATTGCTCTGCACCTTCACTACTACCAGCTTTAAATGCCCATTTTGCTACTACAGCAGTAGCTGAACCAGTTGTTTCAGTGGCATATTTTGCCAGTGTAGATCCCATGAGGCTTGTTGAGATAAGAGTCAGTGCTACAGCTGTGACAGCCAGACGACCCATTATGCTTTTCTTGCGTTTCATCTTTTTTCCTCCTTAACTTTCTTGGAAGAAATGCCACGCTGGCACTCCTTCTTATATATGTAAACATTCTTTTGGCTGTGCCCTGCCTAAGAGTGATCTACATCTTCTTTTGGTGTTTCTGTTTTTATTTCTTTTTCTGCTTTCAATTTAGCAAGTTCTGCTTCCAATTGAGCTGTCTTTTTACTTGCATCTTTTCTACGTTTGAATACATCATATAAAACATATAGAATAAATGGCACTCCTATAAACATCAAAATGCCTTGTGTTGTTTGCACAAACATAAGGAAATCTCCTAAATGTGGTATCCTGATACCTGTATATGTTCCTTGTATCTGATTTGGCATCACTGCCAATCTATCTTCAACGTTGTTGAAATCTCCTTTAGTGACATAGGCGGTTTGTCCATCTTTTTGCGCAACTTGGATAATCCTATGAGTTGTTGCCTTCCCACTAATTAAATAGCATGTAATATCGCCTTTTTGTAAAGCTGATGGATCTTTTACATTCTTGATGAGTATCATATCACCTGCTTCAAATGTAGGGGACATAGAACCTGATAGAACAATCATTGGTTTATATCCAAAGACATCTGGCATATCAGTTTTGTTAGTAAAACCATTGATGATTAACATAACATTAATGATAATGACTGGTATCAGTATGATACACAGCAATATATTGATGATTTTTTTCAACACTAGGCTTAGTTTCTTATTCTTCATAATTCTCCCTCTTAATGTTTAATAAGTCTTTTGTTTATTTTTTCATGCATATAGACTTAGTATTTTTTCTTCAAATTCTTTAGAACTGATTGGTCTGCTTAATAGATATCCTTGTCCAATATCACATCCAATTTCATTGAGATAAGTGAATTGTGGTTGTGTTTCAATGCCTTCACAGACAACCTTCATATCAATATCATGAGCAAGTTCTATTATCTTTTGTATGATAGATCTTGATCTTTGATTGTTTTTTACATCATCCAATAGGCTCTTATCAATCTTTAATATATCCGCCAAAACAACACTTAACAGATTTAATGATGCAAAACCTGTTCCAAAATCATCTATTGCCAATTGAAATTCCAGTTGATGTAATTGAGATGTTAATTTCAGCATTTCATCTTGTTTTTCTACGAATGCTGATTCTGTAAGTTCAAATATGATAAGATGATGTGGAATATTATACTTGTCTACCATAGCGCAAAAATCTTCAATATAATTTTTCTGTCCAATATGCAATCGTGATTGATTGATAGATATAGGAACAACATTCAAATCTGCATCTATCCACTTTCTCATAAATTTGCATAGCTGTTCCAGCATGTAGAAATCAAATGAAAGAATAATACCATTTTCTTCTAACAAAGGAATAAAATTATTTGGTAGGATGATTTCTTCTTTTTTAATCCAACGACAAAGCGCTTCTCCTGCAACCAATTCATTGGTTCTTATATCATATTGAGGTTGGATATATAATTGAAATTCGTTATTATCCATAGCTGGTTTTATTTCATCTAATAATCGACTACAATTGAATTGTTGATCTGACATCCAGTCATCATAGTAAATATATTGTTCTAGAATACTTGTTTTTGATACGCTCTTTTGTGCTAAAAGAGCTTTATCCAACATATCTATAACCGCTTCATTTCTATAGTTATCTATAATATAGATGCCAGTTACGAAATTGATTGAACTTTTCATTTTATTTAAGATACGTTTGTCTATTATTTTTTGACGTACCCTATTCATTCGCTTTTCTATTGCTTCCTTACTTTTAAACTCATAAAAAAGAGCAAATATATCTTTTTCTATACGTGCACAAGTTTCATTATTATGACAACTTCTCGATAGATTTTTTGCTATATTTTTTAAGACCTTATCACCATAGTTGTAACCATACATACGATTAATATAACGAAAATCTCTGATACCAAGTTTTATAATGGCATATTTTTTATTGGGATTCATTTCTAATATTTTTTCTACATCATTAATGAAACCAGTCGTATTATGGATACCTGTTAGTCTATCTGTATTGCTTACTTTATCCAGCTGATTATTCATATCATTATAAGCATTTTTGTTTATTTCCTCATTGAAAGAAACTTTTTTATCAATCAACATATCTGGTAAGGAATTATGAATATGAATGATTTTCCACAAACCTTTTTGTTTCTTCCAAATAATGCTAAAGCGAACTTTTTGTTGCATATTCAATTCATAATCCTTAGACATACGAAGTTTAAAATTTGCCAAAACAATACCTGTTTCATCATCAACTTCTTTTGCTTTTATCCAAGAATCTTCTATTATGAAATATCCTTTATCGTTTTTCTGTTCTTCTGCAAAATGCTTTTTTGCATCTTCAATATTTTCACAGATTTCTTTTTCCCTTGTCCCAATCCATGTAATATCTTTTGATAAAAATCCTATTAATGAAGTATAATCCCTTTTTACAAAATATAAATCAGCCAATTGTTTACTAAGCAATTCTAATTGACTCCCAATAGATACTGCCACACCTAATCACTCTCTTCCTCTTTCCCATTTTTCTTCATTCTATTTTTCTGATTAAGATATTCTCTGACAATCTGATTGGCAGTATCTTCTGAAATAAGTTTTCTATGATAATAAAATTCATTTTCGTCATGCTCCTTTTGTAAATGAGCAATACCAGCACTACGATACTCTTCATGTGTATAAACCATATTCTCTCTCATTGAGATTCCTCACTTACATCATTGACTTCTCTTTCCATCAACCATTCATATATATCTATATAACGTTCCTGAGATAGTGGGACACGACATCCACCTCGTAATTTGACTTCATAACGACAAATTGAATTTGTATAATATTTATTAATCAAAAAACTTTTATGTACACGTTTGAACATGACAGGATTCATACTGACTAAAATCTGTTCTATTTCCTGTAATTGTATACGTCCAAAAACATCTCCATTTTCTGTGTGAATAATTGTATTTCTATCAAATGATTCACAATAAAGAATACTACTTATATTAATAACATGATGTATATTCTTTTGATCTTTGACCGTAATAACATCATTCTTTTCAACATGTCTTGAAATTAACATATCAAGATATTCTTTTGTATATCGTCCAACAGCATGGGGAAAATTTTCTCCTTCCTCAAGAATATCTAATGGATTAGATACATGCATATGAATAATCAACAATTCTCCTCGTTCTTCTTTCCATACAAAGCTTAATCTTTGCATTTGACGAAATATCTCTCCTGTATCAGGATTTGTAACACCAATATAACTTCCTGCAATAGTACAACTATGTGTGTCATGGGCAGCACAAAAATAATGTTGTGCTGTCAAGGAAATATCAGGTAAATGAGGCTGATCTTTATTTAATATACTCGTTATTTCAGTTTTACCTTGATATAACTCATCTGCCCTAGCTCCTATCCATAAACAATTTTTATGTAGATGATCTGCAACAAACTTGACATCTCCATGAAAATAACGTTCCATTGTTTCGCTCGTTAGTTGCATACATTTGTCAATTAATTCTTTTTTCATCCCTTTTTAACTCCCGTTTTTAAATTTTCCACCTTATATAAAGCGTTTTATTGATTTCACCACATAATAACGATTATGTGGTAT
>UPXV01000006.1 GCA_900538465.1 uncultured Erysipelotrichaceae bacterium | reverse complement strand
AATCCATCAAGAATAATGGAGTTCAAGAAGGAATTGAAAAAGGAAAACAAATTGGAATTACAAAGATGATTAGAAATCTTTCTGAAGAAGAACATATTTCCTTTGTAGATGCCATGAAGAAATTACATATTCCTAAATATGAACAACAAACTTATTTGAAATTTTTAACTTTATAAACAAAAAATACAGAAGAACAACAGGTCTTCTGTATTTTCAATTATTTATAATCTTCATTTACATCATAATATGTTAAATCATCAAATGTTTGTCTTCTTATAACAAGTTTTGATTTTCCTTGATAAGTAAAGACAACAGCTGGTTTTGGTAACTGATTGTAATTTGATGCCATTGAATAATGATATGCTCCTGTAGAAAATTGAGCAAAAATATCTCCAGGTTCAGGTTTTGCAACCATAACTTCTTTCACAACAATATCACCAGATTCACAAATCTTCCCAGCAACTGTTACTTTTGTATCTCTTGGCTCTTGAGCTTTATTAACAATAACACCATCATAATCAGCATCATATAGACATGTTCTAATATTGTCAGTCATCCCACCATCAATACTTACATATGTACGCACATCTGGAATTTCTTTCACTGTTCCAACTGTATATAAAGTAATACCTGCATTTCCTACGACATAACGACCTGGTTCTACCAAAACCATTGGCATATCCCAACCACGTTTATCATAACCTTCTTTGATTGTTTTCATGATTTCTGTCGTAATGACTTCAAAATCTAATGGTTCATCTTTTTTAGTATAGGCAATTCCATATCCACCACCAGCATTAATCTTTGTCACCATGACTCCTAGCTTATCATAGATTTCATAAGCAAAACCAACAAATCTTTTCATTGCACTAATATAAGCATATAAATCAAAAACTTGTGAACCTATATGACAATGAATACCTTCAAACTGAATATGTGTTGATTGTACAATCTTTGAAATTGCTTCTAAATAAATGTCATGTCTTGCACTAAAACCAAACTTTGTATCTTTATGACCAGTTTGAATAAAACCATGTCCCCCAGCTTTAATTTCTGGAACAACTCTTACAGTTGCATAAACAATTTTATCTAAACGTGATGCAATGTCTTCAACCAATTCGATTTCATGAAAATTATCAATCACAAAGTGATCTACATCATGTTCTAAAGCATATTCAATTTCTGATGGTAACTTATTATTTCCATGAAAATAGATTTTATGTGGATCAAATCCAGCTTTTAAAGCAATTGAAATTTCACCAGCGCTAACACAATCAATTCCTATTCCATATTCATTTGCTATTCTATAGATTTCTAAGCAACTAAAAGATTTAGATGCAAATAATGGTAAAACATTTTCATATTTATCTAAGAATTTTGTTTTTAATTCATTCATTTGATGACGAATGTGTCCTTCACTCATTACATAAAGTGGTGTTCCATATTGTTTCACCAAATCCATTGCATTGACATCATCAATATATAATGTGTTATCTCTAATTTGTGCAAATTCTGTTTGTAAAACCATTTTTAATCCCCTTTAATATAAATTTTTTAAAGTAAACAATCCATTTTCTTTATCTACAATAGCATTGCAAGCTGAAATAGCTCCTTGAACAAAGACCTCTTTAGATAAAGCCGTATGTTTCACTTCGATGATTTCATCATGTCCAGCAAACAAGACTGTGTGTTCACCAAAGATTGTTCCAGCTCGAACTGATTGAATACCCACTTCATTTCTTTCACGTTTATGATGAACTTGACTGCGATCGTAAACTTCTTTTGTTTCTTCAATATCTTCATGAATCACATCATATAAAAGTTTAGCTGTTCCTGAAGGGGCATCTATCTTTTGATTATGATGTTTTTCTATAATTTCAATATCATACCCTTGTTCATAAAATTCTTTTGCAACATTTTTGATAATCTTTGTTAACATAGAAACACCAAATGATGTGTTATATGATTGGAAGATTGGAATTTGTGATGAAGCTTCTTCAATGCGTAATTTTTGTTGATCATTGAAGCCAGTTGTTGCAATAACCAAAGCACAATGATTTTTAATACCAAATTTTAAAATATCTTCTAAATTATTAGGATGAGAGAAATCAATAATAGCATCTACTTTTTCTTTCACTTCTTGTAAAGAGGCATACATATTTTCGTCAATTTTCTCATCAAAGACAGGAGAAACAATACCAACAAGACTCATCTTCTCATTGTCTCTCACTGCTTGGGCAACCTTTTTACCCATTAATCCATAACCATATACAATAACATTCATACTAATAACCCTTTTCTTCAAATTTTGCCATAGCATCAAATAATAATTTCTTATTCGCTTCAGTTGTTGGAATAAGTGGTCTTCTTACCATCTCTCCACAAACACCTAATTTTGCTAATGCGGCTTTTGGCATAATTGGATTCACATCAACAAATAAATATTTACTCACATCATTAAAATCATAAGCCATTGTTCTTGCAAGTTCCATATCTCCATGTAATACAGCTTGAGCAAATTTTTCTGTTTCTCTTGGATAAACATTTGACAATACAGAAATAACACCTTTTCCTCCTGCTGCAATAAATGGCAAGATATTATCATCACATCCACTATACATATCAAAATCTAAATCTCTTGTTTTAGTTAAAACATCCATAGCATATGCAATATTATCAGTTGCATCTTTCATAGCTTTAATATTTCTATGTTTTGCAAGTTCGACAACTGTATCTACTGCAATATTCATTCCTGTACGACCAGGAACATTATATAAAATCATTGGAATATCCACACGATCAGCAATATATGTATAATGTTCAATTAATCCTCTTTGACTTGTTTTGTTGTAGTATGGAGTGACAACCAAAATAGCATCAGCTCCCACCTCTTTAGCAAACTCAGCTTTTTTCAAAGCTGTTGCTGTATCATTAGATCCAGCTCCAGCAATAACCTTAATTCCTGTTCCCGAAGCCATTTCTACAACAATCTTTGTTAATTCAAATTCTTCTTCAATTGTAATTGTTGGTGTTTCACCTGTTGTTCCATTAACTAATAAAGCTTGAACACCACCATCAATCATTCTTTGAACTTGTCTTTTAAAACCTTCATAATCTAAACGACCATCATCATGCATGGGTAACACAAGTGCAACAGCACTACCTTCAAAAATTGGTTTCATATCTATATCCTCCTTATAATTGATAAGCCTTTTTTATTTCTGTAACTGCCAATTTCATCATATCACTAGGAATAACATAAGAAATTGATATTTCTGATGTTGTGACTTGTAAAATAGGAATTTGATGTTTCCCAAAAATTTCAAAAATATTTGCTGCAACACCAACTTCATCTTTCATTTTTTCACCTTCAACCATGATTTTTGCAACTTTCTTGCTTTGATAAATCATTATTCTTGGATGTTTTTCTTTTACAATTTCTAATGCTTTATTTAAGTTTTCTTGATCTTTATTTTGACAAGTAAAATCAATTCTCAATTCATCTTCTAACATCACTTGAGAAATCATATCAACATTAACATTCATTGCTGATATTTCTTTAAAGATAGCTCCAACAAATAATGGATTCTTTTCAACATTTAATAATTTAACTTGAATAATTTGATCATTGTATTCAACTTGTGTAATTGGAGACTTTTCCATAAATTTTCCTTCTTTCTATAAAAAAATTGCAATGACACCATTGCAATGAAATAAATCTATATCAACGCAATAGCACCCCACTTTAATATTTTAAAGTGACAGTGGCATAGATATTCTCTATACCCCCAGGAAATCATGACATGCAAACCATAATTCCTTCGGCAATCGCTCCTCCTTCTTTTTAGTTGCATCTATTATAAAAGAATTCTTAACTCTTGCGCCTCTATCTTGACTTAATACTATCACAACAACTATATGAAAGCAACCTTTATTTTTTATAGAAATGTGGTATACTTGTAGCCAAGAAATGAGGTATTTTTTTATGATATTCTTTTTTACATTTATTTTTCTCTTTACTATTATAGCACCCTTTCTTTATTTTCTTTATCTTTTTCATCATCATTCTTTAAAATATAAAATCATTTTAGGATGTTTATCTTTTCTATCATTAATTATTATGATTATAAAAATATCAATTCATCCTTATTCTTCTTTTTTCTTTAGCTTAACATTACTTGCTCAGTTTTATATTTTAACTTTATTGATTATGAGTATTATATCAATTTTAACACAATTGATTTGTCGTTTCTTTCATTTACAATACCATAAAAAATTATTTATTATTATTGGTGTTCTTTCTCTAACATTAACAAGTTTTGGATTTTATTCGCATTTTCATAAAGTTTGTAAAAATTATAATATTGTTGTGGATAAAGAAAGTTCTCTGTCACAATTAAAAATAGCTATGATAAGTGATATGCATATAGGGACAGGGACATATCTTCAAGATGTTCAATCTCTTGTAAAAACATTAAATCATAATCATTATGATATTGTTTGTTTTGTTGGTGATTTATTTGATGAATCAACTCCAACACCTCTTATTGAAGACAGTTTAAAAGAACTTTCTCATATTCAAAGTCAATATGGTTTATATGCAGTTAATGGCAATCATGAACATTATGCTCAATTTGTTGATTCGAAAACCTATGAAAAATATAATATTCATCATTTAAGTGAAAACTATGTATGTGTGAATGGTTTATTTAATATAGTAGGAAGAGAAGATGTTTCTACGCATTTACAATCATCTTTTTCTAACACGATGAAGGATATGAATAAAGATTTACCTACTCTTGTTTTAGACCATAATCCTAAACGTTATCAAGACATGACTCATGTTGCTGATTTACAGTTATCAGGACATACACATGGTGGTCAATCTTTTCCTTTAACTCTTGTCACTGCACAGTTGTATGATGATGTTTATGGATTCCTTCAAAAGGATAACTTTTCTTTGGTTGTTTCAAGTGGATATGGGTCTTGGGGATTCCCTTTTCGTTTGACGACACAATGTGAATATGTTGAAGTGCTTTTAACGTTTAGAAAAAAATAATTTTATTATGGACTTTTGATGACAAATAATATATCATATGAAAAGCGAGGTACGATGTATATGGTTATAGAATTAGATAGTCAATTTGACATGCGTAAAAATGACATTGAAAAAATTGTAAAAACGATTATTGATGAGAATAATCTTGATATTTCAAGTATATCATTTGATAATTTGATTATTCATTTATCTTTATGTATTTCTAGAGAACTTAATGGAACATATATCTCTACAAGTGAAAGTCAAATCAATCAATTAAAAGAACATGAATATTATCCTATTTCTCAACAAATCATTGAAGCATTAGAAAAAAGATACAATGTAACAATTGATAAGAATCAAATCAATTATACAACAATGTATCTAGCAAACATGAATTTATTAGATATTGATTTCAATATTGAATATGATCTTTGTGATGATGAAATGGAAGAAATCATTGATGAGACATTAAAAGAAATTAAAAATGAATTAAATCTTGATTTAAGAAAAAATGAAGATTTCTATACTGGAATGACATTACACTTTTATCCAGCTTTAGATCGTTTACAAAATGATCAACAATTATTAAATAATCCACTTAAAGATCAAATTCAAGCACAACATTCTCAAGAATATAATTGTGCAACTATCTTTAATCAAATTGTAAAGAAGCATTATGGAAAAGAATTTAATGAACATGAGCTTGCATATATTGCATTACATTTTGGAACAGCAATGAAAAAGAACTAATTGACTAGTCAATTAGTTCTTTTTTACTTATTCTTTAAAACAATATGTAAGACATATAAAATAATACATTCAAATAAACAAGCTAACATAATTAGCATAAATATATAACTAATGATTGATAATGTTTGATTTCCTCTATTAAAGGCAGTTACACCTAAAAAGATAACTAAACTAATGAGACCAATGGTTCTTAAATATTTAAAGAATTTATAAAATCTCTCTGATAAAAAAGCATATTTTCCCATTCTTATTTACCTATACAAAAGCGTTTGAATAATTCATCTAATAAATCTTCTTTTGCTCTTTCTCCTAATATTTCTTTTAAATTTTCCCAACTTTCATATAAATCAGTCACAATAAGATCAGTTGGTATTTGATTTTCCATTGCTATAACAGCACTATCAAGAGCTTGTTTAGCCTTTTCTAAGAGTTGAATTTGTCTTGCATTGGCTAAAATATCTTCTTGTCCTGCTGTAATTTTTCCAAGTTCAAACATCTTCTTGATTTCTTGAATTAAAGGTTCAATATCATTATCTTTAGCACTAATAGAAATACCTTCAATATGATTTTGTTGTCCTTGATCTTTTTTATTCACAACAACTATTCTTTGTGTATCTTTTGATAATTCTAATAATTCTTCATCTTCTTTACTTAATGGAGATGAACCATCAATAACTAATAAAACCAAATCAGCTTTATGAATCAATTCTTTAGATTTATGAACACCAATATTTTCAACAATGTCATTTGTTTCTCTAATACCTGCAGTATCAATCATATTTAAAATAATATTATCCAAACGAATTGTTCCTTCTACAATATCTCTTGTTGTTCCAGCAATATCAGTTACAATTGCTTTATCTTCATTTAACAGGGCATTTAATAAACTTGATTTTCCAACATTTGGTTTTCCAATAATAACAGTTGATATACCATCTTTTAATAAATGAACATTTTTTGATGATTCAATAATATGATTCATCTTCTTTTGTAAAGATTGACTCTTTGGTAAAAGTGATTGAGCCGTTAATTCTTCAACATCATCATATTCTGGATAATCAATATTGACTTCAATTTGAGTAATAATTTGAATCAAATCTTCTCTCAAATCTTCAATAAAATGACTAATATTTCCTTGAATACCTTTTAAAGCCAAAGAAGCAGCATAATCATTTTTAGCAGTAATTAAATCACTAATTGCTTCAGCTTGAGACAAATCAATACGCCCATTTAAAAAAGCACGTTTTGAAAATTCCCCACGTTCAGCCATCCTTGCACCTTTTTTCAAACAAAGATTTAAGACTTTCTGTGTAATATAAACACCACCATGACAGTTAATTTCAACCATTTCTTCACCAGTAAATGTTTTCTTACCTCTATAAATATTTACCAATACTTCATCTATTCTCTCTTGTTCATCTTTTATATATCCATAAGTAATTGTATGACTTGCTTTTTCTAATATTTTACCAGTAAAAAATTGTTGAACAAAAGCAATACAATCTTGACCACTTAATCGAATAATAGATATTGCCGCTTCTAATCGAGAAGTTGCAATCGCAACAATAATATCATCATTCATTTTCTCACTTCCTTTTTATCTCTTATAGTATAACAATATCCATCTAAAATATCTATGATTTCAAAGAAAAATCTCAGTTATCAACTGAGATTTAACAATAAGCAGCCAAATACATTTGCGGATTATCTTTATATTTTTCAGCTTCTTGCTGACTTAAAAAGACTGTATAATGAATCTGATTTGCATTAATCACATGTGGACCTTCACATCCAGAATATCCCTCAATACTAAAAGTATATTCTTTTTCATTTCCTTCCACATTCATAACTTGACCTGACATAACATAACCATTCATTAAAAAGTATACCACTGTTCCTTCTTTTAACATATTTTTACCCTCTTTCATAAAGATTTGCTGCAACATAAACAATATCTTCTAATAATTTTTGCATTTTTATAATAATTGGATGTTCTGATAATCCATAATGCTCTGCCATTTTCACTGTTTTTTCAAATGCTAACCAAGTACAACCATTTTCATCTTCCCAAACAGCTATTTTTAATGGCAATGCAAGAGCAATACTTTGATCTTCTATCATGAGATTTGTTCCTACTTGAGGGGAACCAAATACCAAGACTGTTGTTGGTCTTAATTGCATATGCACTTGCTTTGCATTTTTCGCATGATCAAACTTTGCAAAAACAGGAATTTGTCTTTTTTGTAATTCTTGTTCTAATCTTTTGATAGTTTCTTCAACTGAAAATTGTCCTTCCATCAAATACAACTGATTATCATCATAATTTGTTGATAACAAATCACCAAATGCAGCAGCTATTTTTCTTCCTAAATTCGTAAAATCAATATTTTCTTTATTGGCTAATAAAGTCACACAAACCAATTCCTGAGGATCAGTAAAACGACTTAAGAAAGATGAATAACCTTCAATACTTCCTTTGATATCCATTAAGCCACGATGTTTATAGAATTGCCATCCAGCAACACCAGGAACTTCTTGACCATTTGGTAAATGCCAAGCCTTATAAACTTTTTGACGATTTTCTAATTCATGAATTAAAATTCCACCTGCTAAACCAATATCCCAAAACGAAATATCTTGAGCACTAGACCATATATCATGATATCCTCTTAATGAAGTTATTTTTTGAATATCAATTTCTTGTCCATTCTCATCATAACTCTTTGCTATTTCTGTTGGATCTACATAATTTCCATCTTTTTTAAAGAGTTGATGAACAAATTCTGTTTTAGAAATATCTTCATGATTAAATTGATTTAAATCTTCATAAAAACCTGTATGTTTTAAATTTAAATAATGTATTTGTCTTTCCATAACAAAATTATGATAACTTTGATGACTCACTCTTTCAACGATTTCACTTAATAATAAGAAATTCGTTGCAACTTTTTCAACTGATTCTCCTGGTTGAAAATGGAATGGCTCATCTTTTAATGTATCAATAATTGCTTTAAACTCCATACTTTCACTATAATCAGCCAAACCACTTGCATGATGTAATAAATCTATTACTTTTATGTTTTCCCATGATTCAGGTATATCATCAATATATTTTTTAATTGATTCATTTAAATCTAATAAACCATCTTCAAATAACTGCATAATTGCCACAGCACAAAAGGCTTGAGAAATATCTCCAACTGGCCACATTGTATTAACACTTGCCAATCTTTTTTCTTTCACATCACTCATTCCATATCCTACAACTCTAGGAATATAAGGTGCTTGCACAATTGCTAGTGTTAATCCTGGAATATCTTGTTCTTTCATAAAATCAATAATCATTTGATCAATACTATAACCTAAATAACTTACATCTTTATTACCTCTTAATTTCATTTCACTATGTTCTCTTGTATTCATATTATTTTCCTTCCTCAAAGATATATTCCAATTGCATCAAAATATCTTTGATCGTTAAAGTTGATAAATAATTTTGACATAATTCTTCTAAATCATTACATAAATTATCAACAACATGTGACATTCCACTACTGACCATACAATCTTTATTAATATCGCCACTCCGCCATGAAGTTTGACATATCTTAGTATGGATTGCATCGTATACTTCTTTTAATGTGATTTGTTCACTTCCAATTTCAGCGTAATAACCACCATTAACTCCTACTTTTGTTTTAACAATTCCTGCTTTTTTTAATTGAGACAATACTTTTCTAACTCTTACAGGGTTAACACAAACATTATTTGCTAACTCTTCACTTGATAATTGTTTATTTTCTTTCCTCAAGTAAGCCAAAACATGAATTGCAATAATGAATTCACTTGACATTCTTCTCACCTCTAAACTGTAACTTTTTTTATTACAATTTAATTATATAACTCTTTTTTTTAATATCAAATAATATGCTTAAAAAATAAAAAACCCTATTTCTAGGGTTTAGTCTACATATGAAATTGTAATAAATCGATTCTTACCTTCGCCTTGACTTTCAGTTTTTAAATGATTCATTTCAGAAATAACTTGATGAATAACTTTTCTTTCATCAGCTGGTAATGGATCAAGTTTTGCATCAACTTTAGATCTTAAAACTTGTTTTCCAATTCTTTTTGCCATAGCCGCTACTTTCTTATAACGACTTTCTTTATATCCATTAATATCAACACTGATTTCAATTCTCTTTTTAAATTCATTTTGAACAGCATTTTTAGCAATAAAAGTTAATGCTCTTAAAATAACACCATTCTTACCAATTAAAATAGAATTATTGTCAGTATTAATATTACAATAAATACGACCATCTTGAATATAAGAAACAGTTTCAACACTAAATTCCATATCAGTTAAAATTTTTCTAACAAAATTTTCTAAATATTCTTGAACCATATCTTGTGTATAACATTCAATAATAACTTTTTTAGAAAATAAACCTTTTTTCTCTTGAATAATTTCATAATTCAATTGATCAGGAGTAATTCCTAAATCAAGACAAGCAAGTTGAACGACTTCTTCTTCGTTTTTTCCTTCATATGTTTTCATAATTTAATCCGTCCTTATTAATCTTTTTTCTTTTCAATGTGATAAATTTGGATATAAACTGTTCTTACAACTGTTACTAAACTTGTTGTAATCCAATATAATGACATTGCTGTTGGCATTGATAATGCAAACCATACAATCATAACTGTCATAACAATATTCATTGTTTTCATAGATTGTTGTTGTTTAGAAACCTTATAACGTGGATTTCTCTTTAACATAATGTTGTTGATTTCAATCGCAAAGTATTGTGTAATACCAACGACTGCAACAATTACAATATAAACCCATTCTCCATTTGTAATTTGAGACATTGGTGTTGCCCCTAAATTCAATCCAAATAAAGTTGAAGTATATAAAATTCTAATTCTTTGAACACCTTGCCACATTGCCAACATAATTGGTAAAGTTAAGAATGTTGTAAATGAACTAAACATGCTGATATTGTGCTTTTTATATAAAGCTTGAATTTCAGCAGATTGTCTCATTTGTGATGCTTGATCTTTACGACCCGCATATTTTCTTTGAATCTTTTCCATTTCTGGTTGTAACATCTGCATCTTTTGAGTAGATTCAGTTGATTTAATCATAATTGGTAAGATTAAGATGTTGATAAAGATTGTCATTCCAATAACACCCCAAGCAACATTACCTAAAGCATCACTAATAAATAAGATACCTTTTGCAATAGGGATTGTTAAAATGAAATCAAAAAATCCAGCATCTAAACTCCAAGGAGTTGAAGCATCAATTGCACGAGCCTCTAATAATTTTCCATTAGAATCTAGGTTTTGTCCACATCCAGTAAGAATAAAGACAAAGGCAATTAACGCAAATACTTTTAAAAATTTCTTTGTGCGTTGATCTAAATACATCTACTTTTCCATCCTTTTATTTATTTTGTTATAGAGAAATTTTAAATCTTTCATATTGTCTTGATATGAACTCTCTAAAAATTGTTTTCTCACAATAACAATAAAATCCATTTTTTGATTCTTATCAAAAACCTCTTGTATCATCATTCTCAGTTGTCTTTTGGTTTTATTTCTTACAACTGCATGACCTAACTTTTTACTAACTGAGATTCCCACTCTTAAATGACTATCGTTAACCTTATAATATATAACAAATTTACGATTTGCAACAGAATTCTTATCTTTAATAATAGATTGGAAATCTTCATTTCTTTTAATTCGATATTCTTTTTTCATATTTTTTTAGAAAAAAAACCACATAAACGTGGAATTTTTGTTAGGCAGATAATACTTTTCTTCCTCTTTTACGGCGACGAGCAATAACTTTTTTTCCGCCTACTGTTGCCATTCTAGCTCTAAAACCATGAGTTTTTGATCTTTTTCTCTTATTTGGTTGATATGTTCTTTTCATTGATTACACCTCCAAAATTTTAATATTTTTTTATACACAGTAACATATGCCCCATTATTATATGAGTTTTACCCTTATAAGTCAATGAAAATAATGAATTTTGTAAGATTTAAGTGTGATTTTATATAAAGAAAATAAGCATATTTTTAATATTGAGACATATATTAAAGTGTGCCTATATCTTGTCTTTCACAACTTATTCACAATGTGAAATGATTTATCCACAATTGTGAATAACTATCTCTAAACCCTTGATACATATAGGTTTTGATTGTGAAAAAGATATGCACAACTTGTGATTGTGAATAAGTTTTAAAAAATGTGCACAGTTATTCACAGTGTATAAATAATTGTGCACAACTTTCTTATTTTAAATTTGTGTATAATTAAAAAAATACCGATATTTCAGCACTTTTTGATGTGCATAACATTGTGAATAAGTTGTGAATTATTTTTTTACTCTTCTATTTATTCACAATTTCCTCTATAATAGGTACAGAAGGAAGGTGAATATGTGAATAATCTTGATACAGATTGGCAAAAAACCCTGAATATATTTAAAACACAGATAGAAGATCGGATTATTTTTGATTCCTTTTTCACAACTTTACAAGTCAGAGATATTCTTGATGGAGATGTCACTGTCACTGTAGATACTCAATGGAGTTTAGATGGAGTTCTTCCTTATATAGATAAATTAGAAGAAATCTATAATACTTTAACCAGTGGCCATTATCATCTTCATTTAATTACTGAAGAAGAATACAATAAATCAACTCAACAAAAAAATGATTTATTACAATTTAGTGATAATTTAAATAGTGATTTGACATTTGAAAACTTTGTTGTAGGAAATAGTAACCGTATCGCTCAAAATGCTTCCTTAGCTGTTGCCATGAAACCTGGTATATCTTATAGTCCATTATTTATTCACAGTAATTCTGGACTAGGAAAAACCCATTTATTAAACGCTATTGGAAATTATGCAAAGAAAAAAGATCCATTTACAAAAGTTCTTTTTACAACAAGTGAAAACTTTGTTAATGAATATATTCAATCATTATCAAATCATACAATTGATGAATTTAATTATAAGTATCGTCATATTGATATCCTATTAATAGATGATATTCAATTTATGGCAACAAAAGAATCATCTAGTGAAATATTCTTTAATATTTTTAATAGTTTAATCAGTAATAAAAAACAAATCGTTATTACATCTGATAAACCACCACGTGATTTAAGAGGAATGGAAAGTCGTTTGGTAAGTCGTTTCTCTTCTGGTTTAACTGTCAGCATTGATACTCCAGAATTTGAAACTTCAAAAGCCATTCTACGTAAAAAAATTGAAATAGAAAATGTGGATTATCCTATTCATGAAGAAGTTTTAGATTTTATTGCTTCTCATTTTAATACCGATGTAAGAGAGTTAGAAGGAAGTTTAAAACGTTTATTATTCTATAAACTTATTTGTGGTAAAAAATCTGATAGTATTGACTTAAACTTTGCTTTAGAAGCATTTAGTGATACATATACCAGTCAACCAACACAAAAAAAAGAACTCACTGTTAGTAATATAAAAAAATGTGTTGCTGATTACTATAACTTAACCGTCACTCAAATTAATTCAAAATCACGTACATCTAATATTATTGTCGCAAGACATATTGCTATGTACTTAGTTAGAGTTTTGATTAAAGATATTTCTTTTATTCAAATAGGTCATGAATTTGGTGGAAGAGATCATTCTACAGTTATGAAAGCTTGTGATAAAGTTCAAAAGAAATTAGAAAAAGATATGAATTATCGACAAGCCATAGATGATATCAAAAAGAAGCTTGTGTAAAAGTTATGCACACTTACCCACAACTTATCCACAGTCAAAAATATAAAAAACATTGATAGATTCATAGTTTTTAAAAGTTATTCATATTGTGCACAGTATTATTATTATGATATTATTTAAATAATAATAAATAAAAGGAGAAAAATGATGAATTTTAAAATTAAAAGATTAGAATTATTAAATGCTTTAGCAAAAGTTTCTAGAGCAGTTTCTATGAAAAGTCCTTTACCTGTTTTAACAGGAATTAAATTTGATTTAAAAGATGATGAATTGATTTTAACTGGTAGTGATAGTGATATTACTATTCAAACAAGTATCAAAGAAAATATTGATATTATTGAAAAAGGTTCTGTTGTTTTATCATCTCGTTATATTTTAGAAATTATTAAAAAGATTGATTCTGAATTTGTACATATTTATATTGTAGATGGAACACTTACAAGAATTGAAGGTGCTAATTCTAAATTTGATTTAAATGGAACGTCTTATATTGATTATCCAAGAATTGATTTAAATAAATCTGGTGTCAATCTTCAAATGAAATCAACTGATTTAAAAGAAGCTATTGAACAAACATCATTTGCTACGAGTGAAAAAGAAACAAGACCTGTTTTAACTGGTGTTAATTTTAAAGCAAAAGATCATGTTTTAGAATGTATCGCAACAGATAGTTATCGTTTAGCAAAACGTATTTTAGATATTGATTCTGATGTTTCATTTAATATTATCATTCCTAAAAAGAGTTTAATTGAAATTAGCCGTATTATTGAAAAAGATGAACTTATTGATTTATATGTTTCTGATCGTAAGGTTTTATTTATCTTTGATTCTGTATTGATTCAAACAAGATTAATTGATGGAACATATCCTGATACAAGTCGTTTAATTCCAAGTGATTTTGATTATTCAATGACAATTGATAGTGTGAGTTTATTAAATTCTATTGATAGAGCATCTTTATTATCAAATGAACAAACTAATATTATTAAATTATCAATGGATGAAGATAATGTAATGCTTTCATCATATTCACAAGAGATTGGATCAGTTGAAGAAAATCTTTCAAAAGCCTTTTATAAAGGAAATCCATTAAGTATTTCTTTTAGTGCAAAATATTTAAATGACGCTATTAAAAGTATTAATGGTGAAAAAGTAAGAGTTTTATTTACTGGAGAAATGAAACCATTCATTATTAAAGATTTTGAAAAAGAAGATATTATTCAACTTGTTTTACCAGTAAGAACTTATTAATTCTATAAAGTACTCTCTTTTTGTTGAGTACTTTTTTTATTTTCACTTTATGTTTTATTGAATAAGACTTTGAATATGATATAATGAGAAAGAATAAATAAAGGCAAAACTATTGAAAAATAGTGACGCAAAGCTAAAGGGCCTTTAAAATGGCAGCCAGTTACACTTTTGTAATAGGTTGCTTTAACCTATTTTTTATTTACAGAAAGGAAAAAATATGAGAAAACATAAGAAATTATTTAAATCAATAACAATTTTATTATTAATTATATTTTTATTCCTTTCTTTTTATGATTTTATTTTTCAAATCAACGGTTTAAATACAAATAGAACCATGAATCATTTAAAAGATGTTGGAAAACAAACTGCAAATATTTATAATGAAAAATTTAATAATTTAAAAAATACAATATCTAATGCATCTCATTTAATTGGTGAAAATACATATTCTGAAGAATATATTGGAGATATTTTAGATAATGTGAGAACTGATAAAATCAATTTTGATCGTGTTTGGTATATAAAACCAAATAAGAAGTTATATAATTTTAAAACACATGAATCTATAAAATCATCAGAAAAATATATTGATGAAATTTTTAAGGGAAATAGTGGAATTTCAGATGTCTTTGTTTCACAGTATAATCAAAAAGAAGTCATAGCTGTGTACTATCCAGTTTATCAAAACGGAAATGTTATTGGAGGAATTTCTGGAATTATTGAAATTAATAATAAAAATAATGATTATATATATGATGATTTGTTTAATAATGAAGCTTATGTTTTTATAACAACTGATAGTGGTCAAATTATTACAAAAATGGAAAATGAAAATACTTTATATTATGGAAAAAATTATTTTGATTTTTTAAAAAATGATGTTGAATATGATAGTGGGAGTTATGAAGAATTATTAGAAAATATTAAGGTAGATAAGTTTGGATTTTTAAAATATTCTTATAATGGTTCAACGCGTATTATTTATTATACACCTGCTAAAATTAATAATTGGTATGTATTTACAGTTATTTCTGAAAATATTGCTACACATCAAAATAAAATAGTTAGTAATATTACATTATCTTTGATATTTAAATTATCTGTTGTTTTTTTCATTATGCTTTATTTGATTGTAAGATATTTTATTAAAATTAATAAGATTAATGAAGAAACAAATAAAAAATTAGAAAAAAGTAATAAAAAAATAGAAATGATATTAAAACAAACAAGTGATCGTATGTTTGAATATAACATTGATCAAGATAGTTTGGTATTAGATGCTTGGAATGATTATCCTAAAATTATGTTAAATCATTTCTTAAAGAATTTACACAATTATAATTTTGTTTCAAAAGAACACGAATCTTTACTAATTAATAAGTTTAATGAAAGTATTAATGGGAAAGAAAAGAATATGTTTGATGCAAAATTTCCTTATATTAGTAAAGATGAGGATACATGGTTTCATGTTTCAATGGTAAAAGAAAATCAAATGATTATGGGTGTTTTAAGAAATAGTACAAAAGAAATGAATGAATATAATGTCTTGATTCAAGATCAAATGTTTAAGAATTCTGTTTATTCTCATGCTTTATTTATGTTTGCATTGAATTTAAAGAATCATAAAGTTGTAATTTATCAATCAGAAGGAAAATATCATAATATTATTGATGTGAATTATGAAGATGAATTCTTAGTTCATTTCTTAGAATTGGTTCATCACAGTGATTATAATAAAGTGAAAGATTTCTTTGATTATCAAAATATTCAAGATATTTACCATAACAATGGAAAAAATAAGATTGAATATCGTCAATTAAATAAAAGATCTGATAAATATGAATGGGTACGTTTTAGAATTCAGTTTGAAAGACAAAGTAGTAATAATGAAATCTTAATGATTGCTTATAGTATTAATATTAATGATGAAAAGAGTAAGCAATTGGAATATGAATTTAAGTCTCAAAGAGATGGATTAACTGGATTATATAATCGTCAAACTTTTAATCAATTTGTAGATGATTATTTAGCTCATAAATCTCATATTGATTATTGCGCTTATATGATTATTGATTTGGATAATTTTAAGATGATTAATGATTCTTTAGGACATACGCAAGGTGATATTGTGATTCAGGAAGTTGCAAAGATATTAGATGAAGTTTGTTATAAAGATGGATATGCAGGACGTTTTGGTGGAGATGAATTTGTAGCTTTCTTATATAATCAAGAATCTTATGCTGAAATTGAAGAAAAGTTAAGAAAGATAGTTAAGGATATTGAAAAGATTGATGTTGGAAAGAAATATGATATTTCTGCTTCTGTTGGTGTTGCTTTTGTCAAAGATGAGAAAAATCATAATCAATTGTTTGATAAATGTGATCAAGCTTTATATGTTTCTAAGAATAGTGGTAAGAATCGTTATTATATTCATATGGAGGATGAAAATACTGGTCTATAAATGATCAGTATTTTTTGTTATAATGGGGAAGGTGATGTTATGAAAAAAATATTATTAGTTGAAGATGATAAAGATATTGTTAGTCATTTGACTTCTTTTTTAAATCAAGAAGGCTTTTTGATTTTGAATACTGATGGTCAAAGAAAAGCGATGGAAATGATTCAAAAACAACATTTTGATTTAATTTTATTAGATTTATCTTTAAAAGAAGGTCATGGTTTTTCTTTATATCATGAAATTAAGAATGAAAAAGATATTCCTATTATTTTTTTAACTGCGAGTAATGAAGAATATAATGTTGTAACGGGGATTAATCTAGGAGCAGATGATTATATATCTAAACCTTTTCGTCCACAAATTCTCTTATCAAGAATTCAAAATATTTTAAGACGTTATCAAAAACAGGATGTTATGTATCAATATTTAGATATAAAATTAAATACTTTAACTGGTCAAATATTTAAAGAAAATCAAGAAATTATATTATCGGCTTTAGAATATAAATTATTATTAATCTTCTTTTCTCATCCTCATCAACTTTTAACAAGAGATTTTTTATTAGATGAGATTTGGAATATTACAGGTGAAGATGTATCTGATAATACTTTATCTGTTTATATGAAAAGACTACGTCAAAAAATAGAAGATGATCCTAAAAATCCTATTTATATAAAAACAATAAGAGGTTTAGGATATAAATTGGGAGAATAGTATGTTATATATCATTTTATTAATCATTATTGGTATGTTATCTTGGTATATTTATAATCAACACAAGAAAATTAAAACTATATCAAGGCAAGTTAATCATGTTTTATTTCAACAATCTGATTTATATGTCCAACAATTTTATGAAGGACAATTATCTATTTTAGAAAGTGAGATTGTTAAATTAGTGAATCGTCTTTATGAACAAAATCATCTTTTAAATCAAGATAAAATCTTATTAAAACAAGCTTTAGAAGATATATCTCATCAGATGAAAACACCATTAACATCTTTGAATTTAATTCAAGAAAGATTAAAAACAGCTTCTCAAGAAGAAAAAAGAATATTATTAAAACAACAACTTCTTTTACTTAATAAAATAGAATGGTTGGTTGCTTCTTTATTAAAAATGGCACAATTGGATGCTGGAACAATTACTTTTCAAAAAGAAAAGATTGATAACGAAGCTTTTCTTCAAGATTTAATTAAACCTTTTGAAATTGCCTTAGAATTAAAAGATATTAAAATTAATAAAAGTTATGATTTTCATTATCTAGAAAATATTGATTATCATTGGACCTTAGAAGCTTTATCCAATATTTTAAAAAATAGTATTGAACATATTCAAGATGAGGGCATTATAGAAATCAATATATCTCATAATCCTTTATATGATGAAATTATAATAAAAGATAATGGACCTGGTGTTTCTCAAGATGATTTACCACATTTGTTTGAAAGATTTTATAAAGGTCATAATGCAGATGAAAAGAGTGTAGGAATTGGTTTAGCACTTAGTCGAATGATTGTAGAAAAACAAAATGGAACAATTTGTGTTGAAAACACTTATCCAGGAGTCAAGTTTACGATACACTTCTATCATGAAGTTATCTAAACTTTTTTTCTTAGTGACAAAATTGTCACTTGATAGTCATGTTGTTGTCATGTGTTATAGATATAATAGGGGTGAAAGGGGGAATGTATATGAAAATATTAGAAGTTAAAAATCTAACAAAAATCTATGGAACGGGTGAAAATGAAGTCAAAGCATTGGATCATGTTTCTTTTTCTGTAGAAAAAGGAGAATTTATTGCGATTGTAGGATCATCTGGTTCAGGAAAAAGTACTTTGTTACATTTAATTGGTGGTGTTGATAAACCAACCAGTGGTGAAGTGATTGTTAATGGAATAGATGTTTATCAACAAAATGAAGAACAACTTGCTATTTTTAGAAGAAGAGAAGTGGGTTTAATTTACCAATTTTATAATTTAATACCTGTTTTAACAGTAGAAGAAAATATGACACTACCAATCTTATTGGATAATCAAAAAGTGAATACGAATAGATTAGAGGAATTATTAAAAATCTTAAATTTATCAGATAGAAAAAATCATCTACCTAAAGAATTATCTGGTGGTCAACAACAACGTGTGTCTATTGGCCGTGCTTTAATGAATGCACCATCACTTGTTTTAGCTGATGAGCCAACAGGAAATCTTGATTCAAAAAATAGTAAAGAAATTGTAGATTTATTAAAATTAACACAACAAAAATATAAACAAACATTGATTATGATTACTCATGATGAAAGAATTGCAATGCAGGCAGATCGTGTAATTGTTATTGAAGATGGACAAATTAAAAAAGATGAGGTTTTAAGAAAATGAAAATCATCAATCAATTGACTTTAAGATATTTAAAAGAAAATAAAAAAAGGTCTATCTTAACAATACTTTGTATTATGGTGTCTGTTATTATGATCAGTTGTGTTGGTATTGCTTTTTATTCTGGTCAACAATTTTATAAAAATTATATTGAAAAAACAACAGGTGATTATCATTATAAATTTGTTTCAAATAATCAAGAGTTTTTAGATGTAATAAGAAAAGATAAAGATATTAAGAAGTATTATTTTTCTAGTACACATCCTTATTATGGAGATAATGAATTAAATAATAAAAGCTTCTTAAATATGAAAAGAGGAGATTCTTTATATTTTGAAAAAGAAAATTATCAATCTTTATTACAATTAGGAAGATTACCTATTCATAATCAAGAAATTGCTATTTCAAGTTATTATTTAAAAGCTAATCAACTCCAAAAGACTATAGGAGATACATTAAATCTTTATAATGAGGAATATAAAAAGACTTATTCTTTTACAATTGTAGGAATTATAGATGAATATAAAAGTCAAAATTATTTTAAAGGTTCTTTTAGTGCTTTATCATATATTGATTTGAATGATTATTATACTGTCTATATTCAAGATAAAGATGTATCAAAAAATATTTTTAGCCATGAAGAAAAATTAGAAAAAACACTTCAAAAACTGACAAATACAGATGTCGTAAAAGATTTTAATTCTTCTTATTTAGCTATTCAAAATATCTTTGAAAAAAACTCTCATTCAGCATTTTTAAGAATTTATAACCTTATAGCAATTATTCTTCTTATTATCATCTTCATTTCTGTCTTTATTATTTATCAAGCTTTTAATTTATCAACAAATGATCGTATTCAGTATTTAGGTATGTTATCAAGTGTTGGGGCAACGCCTAAACAAAAGAAAAGATCAGTTTATTTTGAAGGTTTTATTCTATCATTGATTTCAATACCATTAGGTATTATTGTCAGTTTTGTTGGTTTAAGCATTACATTTTTCTTTATTAATCAGCTAGAAATTATTAAAACTTTAGATATTCCAATTCATCCACAAATTTCATTATTATATCTTTTCATTGTTTTTATAATTTCACTTTTTACAATCTTTATTTCTTTATATTTACCAGCTAGAAAAATATCTAAAATTTCAGTTATTGATGCTTTAAAGAAAAGTGATGAAATTAAAGTGAAATCGCATAAATTAAAAACAGGATTTTTATCTCATCGCTTTTTAAGTATTTATGGTCAAATGGCTTTAAAAAATTATAAACGTCAAGGGAGACGTTCACGTGTCATTGTTTTATCATTAATGATTTCTATGACTTCTTTTATTAGTATATATAGTTTTGGAAAGTATATGTTAAAAGAAATAAATAATCATAATGATTTTAATCGTTTTGATATTGAATCAAATTTTGCTTATCAAAAAGATTATTATCACGAATTGGATCAAACACTTCAACAAAATGATAAAGTTGATAGTTATTATTTTACAGCAAGTTTAACAGCGTATGCGAATATTGATTCAAGTTATTTAGATATACCTGTTTCATCAAGTCAAGATTTTCCTATTACGCTTGTTGGATTAAGTGAAAATAAACGAAAAGAACTTTGTAAGGATAATGATTTAACTTATAATCAAAATCAAGCCTTGGTTTTTAATGGTTATTATGTAGATCAAGACGGAAAAGAATATTCTCAGCGTTTTCAAAAGATTGATAATCATTTTATGAAAAATTTTTATATTGATGATATAGAGTATAATAAAAATGGTGGAGAAATAAATCATAAAGTGAAATTAAAAAATTTTGAATCTTTAGAATTTATTAAGAAAAGTGAATTTTTAGATAATTTAAATATTCATAATGAAATGGAAATTTTATTTATTGTTCCAATGGAATATATCCAACAAATAGATCTAAAATATACTTCTATTCACATAGAATGTCGTATTTTTTCAACACAACATCAAGAACTAACAAATGAGTTAGAAAATTTAAATTATAGTGTGTATGATTATGCTCAATCTGTATCAGAAAATAGACAGAGTTTTATCATTATTCAAACCTTTATTTATGGTTTTGTATGTATTATGATTTTATTTACAATGTTAAATATTATTAATATGATGAGTGCAAGTATTGATAAAAGAAAAAGAGAACTTGGAATGATGTTGAGTGTTGGAATGAGTCCTAAAAATATAAGGAAGATGTTATTTTATGAAAGTTTTATTTATGGATTGAAGACATTTATTTATGGTCTTCCTATTTGTATAGGGGTTGAATGGATTTTTTATAAACAAATGGCAGGTGTTGATACTTCTTTTGTTCCTTCTTTTGTAGCTTATGTGATTGCATTTATTGTGATTATGATGGTTATGTTAGTGACATTTAGAGTTGGTTTAATGAAATTCAGAAAACAAAATATAATTGAAACATTGAAAGAGGATATGTAGGTTATAATGACCTACATTTTCTTTTTTCGTCTTATTTTTCGTTTTAAGACACTTTTATATAAAATAGATGTTTTATATGTTTTTGAATAAATATTGAATATACGCCATAAAATCTATCATTTTTGATGTTTTTGTGTTATAATAAATCGTGTGTGAAAAAAGATAGGGTGATAAAAAATGAAAGAAATAACAATTGATACTGAGTATATTACATTAGGTAAATTTTTAAAATATGCCAATGCTGTTGATTCTGGAGCAATCGCTAAAATAGTTATTGTAAATGGTGAAGTTCTTGTCAATGGTGAGGTAGAAGTCAGAAGAGGAAAGAAACTTCGTGATGGAGATAAAGTCTCTTTTGATGGAATTGATTATATTATTAAAAATGAAGATTAATCAAATTACATTAAAGAATTTTAGAAATTATAAGGATTGTTTTGTTGAATTTGATCCTTTTATTAATATTTTTATTGGTAAGAATGCACAAGGAAAAACCAATTTATTAGAAGCTATTTATATATTATCAATGTCAAAAAGTTTTAAAACAAATTTGATTGAAGAATTGATTTATTTTGGTGAAGATTTTGCTAAAATTCAAGGTCAAATTGTCAGTCATGAACAAGATATGAATTTAGAAATTGTTTTATCAACTTTAGGTAAAAAAGCAATTATTAATCATAAGGAAATAAAGAAAACAAGTGATTATGTTGGATATTTGAATGTTGTTTTGTTTATTCCTGAAGATTTGATGTTGATTAAAGGGAGTCCTCGATTAAGAAGAAAGTTAATTGATATAGAAATATCAAAAATATCTCCTATCTATATGTATAATCTAAATAAATACAATAAGTTACTAAAAGAAAGAAATAAGTATTTAAAGATGTTACATGAAAAACATAAAGGTTATGATGAGTATTTAGAAGTTTTATCTGAACAAATGGCGAGAATTCAAGTTGATTTGATTAAAAAAAGAATTGAGTTTGTTGATTTGTTGGATAAAATATCAGCAACAATTTATGATTATATTTCTTTTCATGAAGAAAAGTTACATATTCAATATAAAAGTGTTTATAAGGATATAAGTTATGAAGGTATTTTAGAAAAATACAAAAAGACTTATCAAAGAGATATAAGTTATAGTCAAACAATGGATGGAATTCATAAGGATGATATGTTGATGTTTTTGGATGATAAGGATGCTGTGGTGTATGCTTCTCAAGGTCAACAAAGATCAATTGTTTTGGCAATAAAGATTGGTTTATTAGAATTGATTAAAAAAGAAATAGGGGAATATCCTATTTTATTGTTAGATGATGTGTTGAGTGAATTGGATGATGTGAGAAAAACGAAGTTATTGAATTTGATTCAAGGTAAGGTTCAAACATTTTTAACTTCTACATCGGTAGATGGTATTCATCATCAAGTGATAGATATGGCTAAAAAAATTGTAATTGAAAATGGGCAAGTGAAAGGAGAAGACAATGGAAGAAAACAAAGTAGAACATAGCTATGATGAGTCCGATATTCAAGTATTGGAAGGATTAGAGGCTGTTAGAAAAAGACCAGGGATGTATATTGGGACAACTTCTGCAAGAGGTTTACACCATCTTGTCTGGGAAATTGTAGACAACTCTATTGATGAAGCATTAGCTGGTTTTTGTGATGAAATTAGAGTTATTTTAGAAAAAGATGACATTGTCAAAGTTATTGATAACGGACGTGGTATGCCTACAGGTAAACATGCGAAAACTGGAAAAAGTACTGTTGAAACAATTTTAACAGTATTACATGCTGGTGGTAAATTTGGTGGTGGTGGCTACAAAGTTTCAGGTGGTCTTCATGGTGTAGGTGCCAGTGTTGTTAATGCATTAAGTGAATGGTTAGAAGTTCATGTTCATAGAGATGGACACATTTACTATCAACGTTTTGAAAAAGGTGGAGCTCCTGTTGGTGATTTAAAGATTATTGGTGATTGTGATGATACAGGAACAACTGTTACTTTTAAGGCTGATCCATTGATTTTTGATGAAACAACTGTGTATGATTATGAAACTTTAAATCAAAGAATTAGAGAATTGGCTTTCTTAAATAAAGGTTTAAAATTGATTTTAGAAGATCATCGTATTGAACCTCATAAGAAAAATGAATATCACTATGAAGGTGGTATTAAAGAATATGTTGCTTATTTAAATCGAAATAAAACAGCAATTCATGAAGAAATTATTTATGTAGAAGATGAAGTTGATGATATTAAAGTGGAAGTGGGTATGCAATACAATGATGGATATCAACCAAATATCTATTCTTTCTGTAATAACATTAATACACATGAAGGTGGAACACATGAAGAAGGTTTCCGTCTTGCTTTAACAAGAGTCATTAATAACTATGCTAAAAATAATAACTTCTTGAAAAAAGATGATGAATCTTTAAGTGGTGATGATTGTCGTGAAGGTTTAACAGCAATTATTTCAGTTAAACATCCTGATCCTCAATATGAAGGACAAACAAAGACAAAATTAGGAAATGCTGAAGTGAGAAAAATCGCAAGTAATATTATTTCAGCAGCTTTAGATAAATTTTTATTAGAAAATCCTGACACTGCTTCAATTATCATGAATAAAGCAATTGTTGCAAGTCGTGCTCGGATGGCTGCAAAACGTGCTAGAGAAATGACACGTCGTAAGACAGCTCTTGATAGTATTGCATTACCTGGTAAATTAGCTGATTGTTCATCTAAGGATCCAAGTGAATGTGAAGTCTTCATCGTCGAAGGGGATTCTGCCGGTGGTAGTGCTAAGATGGGAAGAGATAGAAGAACACAAGCTATCTTACCTTTAAGAGGTAAAATTTTAAATGTTGAAAAAGCAAGATTAGATAGAATCTTAGGAAATGCTGAAATTCGTTCTATGATTACAGCTTTTGGTACAGGAATTGGTGATGAATTTGATATTAGTAAGTTAAGATATCATAAAATTGTTATTATGACCGATGCCGATGTTGATGGTGGTCATATTCGTATCTTAATGTTAACTTTCTTATATCGTTTCTTAAGACCATTGATTGAGGAAGGTTTTGTTTATGCTGCTCAACCTCCACTTTATCTATTAAAACATGGTAAAGATGATCATTATCTATATTCAGATTATGAACTAGAAAAAATGAAACAAGAATTAGGACCAACTGCTAAATATTCAATCCAACGTTATAAAGGGCTTGGAGAAATGAATGCTGAACAGTTATGGGAAACAACTATGAATCCAGAAAATCGTGTTTTATGGCAAATTGATTTGGATGATGCTATGCAAGCTGATGCTATGTTTGATATGTTGATGGGTGAAAAAGTTGAACCTAGACGTGAATTTATCCAAGAAAATGCTCAAGAAGCAGAACTTGATTTATAGTAAAGGAGAGAAATAATGGAAGAACGTGGAATTAAAAAAAGACCGTTAACGACGGAAATGAAACAATCATTCATTAACTATGCTATGTCAGTTATTGTTCAAAGAGCATTACCTGATGTAAGAGATGGATTAAAACCAGTTCAACGTAGAATTGTTCATGGGATGAATGAACTTGGTTGTTATAGTGATAAACCATATAAGAAATCTGCCCGTATTGTTGGGGAAGTTATGGGAAAATACCATCCTCATGGAGATTCTTCAATTTATGATGCTTTGGTTCGTATGGCCCAAGATTTCTCTTATCGTTATTTAATTGTAGATGGACATGGAAACTTTGGTTCTATTGATGGTGATGGAGCTGCCGCTTCTCGTTATACTGAAGCCAGAATGTCTAAGATTTCAATGGAATTGGTAAGAGATATTAATAAAGATACAGTTAATTTTGTACCTAACTATGATGGTGAAGAAAGAGAACCAGAAGTTTTACCTGCTAGATTTCCTAACTTATTAGTCAATGGAACAACAGGTATTGCAGTTGGTATGGCAACAAACATTCCTCCTCATAATTTAGGAGAAGTTGTAGATGCTATTCTTGCTGTATCACATAATCCTGAGATTAGTGTTGTTGATTTAATGGAAAATTATATTCAAGGACCTGATTTTCCTACAGGAGCCTATATTTTAGGTAAATCAGCAATTAAAAAAGCATATGAAACAGGTAATGGTTTAATTATCATGCGTGCCAAAACAGATATTATTGACATTCATGGTGGTAAAAAAGCCATCGTTGTAAATGAAATACCATACATGGTTAATAAAGCTAGATTGATTGAAAAGATGGCTGAACATGTTAAAGAAAAACGTATTGAAGGTATTACGGAAATTCGTGATGAATCTAACCGTGAAGGAATTAGAATTGTTATTGAACTTCGTAAAGATGTTCAACCTGAAGTCATTTTAAATCAATTGTTTAAATTAACAGCTTTACAAACAACTTTTGGTGTAAATTCAATTGCTTTGGTTAATAACGAACCTCAAACATTGAATTTAAAACAAATGATTACATATTATTTAAATCACCAAGAAGAAGTTATCAAAAGAAGAACAGCTTTTGATTTAAAGAAAGCTGAAGATCGTGCGCATATCTTAGATGGTTTAAAAAGAGCATTAGATCAAATTGATGCAATTATTGAATTAATTCGTACTTCAAGAACAACAGAAATCATTCAACAAAGATTGATGGATGAATTTGATATGTCTGAAAGACAAGCCAAAGCGATTCGTGAAATGCAACTTCAAAGATTGGCTGGTTTGGAAAGAGAAAAGATTGAAAATGAATTAAATGAGTTATTAGCATTAATTGCTGATTTAAAAGATATTCTTGAAAAAAGAGAAAGAATTCTTGAAATCATTGAAACAGAATTATTACAAATTAAAGAAAAATTTGCTGATAAACGTAGAACAGAAATCATTCAAGGAACATTTGATTTAGAAGATGAAGATTTAATTCCTGTTGAAGATGTGATTATATCACTCACAACAAATGGATATATTAAACGTACACCTGTAGATACTTATAAAACTCAAAATAGAGGTGGTAGAGGTATTAAGGGTATGAGTACAAATGAAGATGATATTGTTGATTCTTTAATTCATATGAGTACTCATGATGATTTATTATTCTTTACAAACTTTGGTAAAGTTTATCGTATTAAGGGATACAATGTTCCTGAATTTGGTAGAACAGCTAAAGGATTACCTGTTGTCAATCTATTGAATCTTGAAAAAGATGAATATGTAAAATCTATGATTTCTATTGATAAAAATCATATTGAAGAAGATAAAGATTTATATCTATTCTTTGTGACATTAAATGGTTTGGTTAAGAAAACATCAATCGAAGAATTTAAAAATATTCGTCAATCAGGTAAGATTGCGATTACATTAAAAGATGAAGATCAATTGGTTGCTGTGAAATTAACTTCTGATGCTGATCAAATCTTAGTTGCTGCATCTAATGGTAAGTTAATTAGATTTAGTGAAAAAGATGTTCGTCCAATGGGTAGAACAGCATCTGGTGTAAGAGGTATTAATGTTGATGGTGGTCATGTTGTTGGAATGACAACTGATGGAGAAGGTCAATTTATTATGGCTATTAGTGAAAATGGTTATGGTAAGATGTCTCCATTAGAAGATTATCGTGAATCACATCGTGGTGGTAAAGGTATTAAGACAATTAATACTACTGCTAAAACAGGACAATTGGTTGCTTTAAGAGCTGTTAATGGTGATGAAGACTTGTTAATTATTACAAGTGAAGGTATTGTCATTAGACTTCCAATGGAACAAGTCAAAACAGCTGGAAGAAATACTCAAGGTGTTCGTTTGATTAAAGTTTCAGAAGGTTCAACAGTTTCAAGTGTGGAAGTTGTTGAAAAAGCTGAAGAGGAAGAAAAACCTGAGGAAACAACTGAAGAATAAAAAAGAGGATTCCTAGCAAGGAATCCTTTTCTACTCTAAAGGGGTTCATTAACAGAATAAAACATAGGTTGAATAGGAAAACTATATTCATTATTTTGATCATAACTTTCAATATACCATGGATAATTGTCTTTAAGAATATGAATATTGAGTACATATCCATCATTAATAGAAAAATCATTTTCCATATTTTCTCCATAAACAATATTATAATGATCAATATCAGAATCATTATTATAACCACAAACAACCACAATAATTTTATTATCTTGTGTTTCCATTGAACAATATTTTAGTTCAGTTGCATTTGTTTGAAAAGTTGTATAATCACCAAAAGGTTGATAAGTATTATCTTTATATTTGAATACTTTTAAGTAAAGTAAATCATTATATTGATAAAGATAAAATTTAGCATTTGTATTATTTTGTAAGTATGATGCTGATTTTCTAATAATAATTTTTGAAGAGTCTTCTATATTATCTAATTCAGCAATATATTTCATAGCACTTTTCTCTGACCTTAATTTTTTATAATCAATTTGATTCATAAAAATTCCACTTATAATTAAAGCAACAGCAATAAATAAGAGTGTTATGATTTTGATATATTTTTTATTCATAATTTTCCTCCATATCACATTTTATAATTTTATACTGTTCATTATTATTTAAAGAAATAATAAATCCATTAGAATTATCAAAATTTGAAGAAATAATATGAGAAAAATAAGTTCCTCCTTCTAAGCTTACTTCTACAGATGAATTTTCTTCATAAAAAGTAGCTTTTAAGTTTTGATCAGTAGGATTTATTCCAAAAAGACAAATATTATTTTGATCTATTTGTACAGAATAAAAGTTAATTTTACTTATTGTTAAATTATTATATTGAAAGATATTGGTATATTTCATAGAATCTTTTGTTTGAAATAGGATAAATGAAGTTTTTCCATGATAAGTATAAAAATAAGAAATATAGTTATTTTGATTGTCTTTAGATTCACTTATTGAATCTAATAATTTGATGTTTTCTATATCAGAAATATTGTTGATTTTTGCGATGACATGCTTTTGTTCTTCAGGATTGAGATAATAATGAGAAGGGTAGGTATTATGAATTTGAATACCAATAACAATGAATATTATAGCTACAAGAATTAAACATATGATCATAATATTCTTTTTCATCTGTAAGCACCTCTTTGACTTTATTTTATCATAAAACAAAACATAAATTGACAAATTTAGCAATCTTTCATACAATTAGTTTAAAGTAGGTGAAAATATGGCAAAAGAAAAGACTATTCATTTGAATCAAACATTTAAGAATATCATTATTATTGTAGTTATTGCAGTTGTTTTCTTTTTGGTTGGGAAAATGTGGCCAAGTGGAGAAGAACCAACACAAATCACTAGTGATTTATTGGCTCAACAAATTCAAGATATAAGTGAACTTGCAACTGTTGAATATAATTATACAAATATGGGAAAATTTGAAAATCAAGCGACTTTTTATGGTTGGAAAGTTCCTTTTACAACAAAGAGTTTTATTATTTCTTATGATGGAAAAATAAAAGCTGGTGTTGATATGACACAAGTTGAAGTTAAGGTCAATAAGAAAAAAATTGAAGTTACTCTACCAAAGACAAAAATCTTATCTCATGAAATTGATGAGAAGAGTATTGAAGTTTTTGATGAAACACAAAATATTTTTAATCAGATTAGTATAACAGATTATAATCAATTTGCGATTGATCAAAAAGAAAAAATGGAAAAGAGAGTTATTGAAAAAGGATTATTAGAAGAAGCACAAAAAAAGGTGGAATCGACAGTAAAAACTTTTATTAAATCATCAAATAATTCATCTGATGATTATGAAATCATTGTAAGTGTGGCAGAATAGATATATATTCTGCTTTTTTTCTTGAAATATTTGTTGAATATAGTATAATATTAGCAATTTGGGTAAAATTTTAGGAGGTTATATATGAAGTCGAATCAAAATGGAAAAAAACTTGCTATAAAAATGGTTATTGCGCTTATATGTGGTTTAATTGTTGGCTTTGGATGTATTGCTTTAAGAGAGCATTTGGTTTCAAGTGGTCAAACTGATTTATGGACAACAATTAATAATATCTTTTTCCAAGATATTACTGCCAAAGGAGCAACAAGTGCAATTGGAATTTTCTATATTATTGGTCAATTGTTTGTAAATTCTTTACAATTGATTATTGTTCCAATGGTTTTTGTTTCAATTGTATTGGCAATTTGTGTTGTCACTGATACAAAAAAGTTAGGAAGAATTTCTTCTAAAACAATTCTTACTTTCTTTATAACAACAGTTTGTGCTTTGATTTTTGCTGGTGTGATAGGTTCTGTTGTGTATCATATGGGAGCATTTAATGCTGTGGATGCAACAAATATTGCGATTAAGGAAGGAACTGTCGGAACAAATCCATTAAGTATTGTGATGTCTATTGTTCCAAATAACTTTGTTTCAGCTTTAACAAATAATGGTGGTGTTCTGGCAATTGTTTTCTTGGCTGTATCGATTGGATTAGCAATGAATCAATTAAAGGAAAAAACAAAGACAATTAAAAAGTTATTTATTGAATTAAGTGATATTATTTCTGTTTGTTTATCATTTGTTATTAATAAATTTGCACCAATTGCTATTTTCTGTTTATTAACAAGAACATTTGCTGCATATGGAATTGATTATTTGATGCCTGCTTTAGCTTATGTTGTGACTGTTGTGATTGCTTTATTTGCATATCTCTTTATTGCTTATCCATTATACTTAATGATTATGGCAAAATTAAATCCTAAACCATTTATGAAAAAGATGGCTAAAGTTGCATTATTTGGATTCTCAACGTCTTCTAGTGCAGCAACACTTCCTTTAAATAAACAAACAACAGTTGAAGAATTAGGAGTTAGTGATCAGATTGCTTCATTTACTTTACCTTTAGGAATGACAATCAATATGGATGGAACAGCCATTATGCAAGTCATTGCCGCTATATTTGTAGCAGCAAGTTCTGGATATGATGTGACCTTCACTTCTATGGCAGTTATAGCTGTGTTAGCTTTAATTGCTTCTATTGGAACACCTGCTGCTCCAGGTGCTGGTGCTGTTATCTTATTTACGATTCTTACTGGAATGGGATATACAAATGATGCAGCATTATTATCTTATTCTTTAATTCTAGCAATTAATCGTCCTATTGAAATGTTATTGACTTCATTGAATGTTGTTGGGGATGCTTCCACTTCAGTTATCGTTGCTAAAAAAGAAAATATGTTAGATGAAAAAGTATATCATAGTTAAAAAATTCTCAAAACTGAGAATTTTTTTCTTTTAAAACTTGTTTTTTTAAATCTTCATATGTATATCCATTTGTAATAATGCTAATCATATAATCAAGTTGTTCTAAAGTACAACTATCTAACCATTCAAGATCATCAATATGATAGATATTAGAAATAAGAGTCTTTGCATTTTCTAGTTTTGCTTCCATAATACCTTCATTTTTTGCATTATGAATTTCTGTTTGAATAACTCTTAAATCACGTTCATGTTGATAATATGCTAATAACTGATCAGAGTTTAAATAATCTTCATAAAGTTTAACAACTTTTTTGCATAAAGGGTTTAATTGTTCCTTTTTGTGATTTTCTTCATCTTCAAATAGATAAATAAATTGTTCAAATTCATTTTGAAAAGTCCTTTCCATATTTAATTTCTCCATTCTTTGTGTTTGTATAATTTCAATACAAATAGGTCCTTCTTCAATCTTAATACAATAGTCACTATCCATAAATTCTAAATGATGTGAGAAATGCTTAAAATGCTTAATAGGTGTACCTGTATAAATAACTAAGCATTTAATACTATCCACATTATAATCTCCTCCTTTTTTAATTTCTCTCTCCAATAATTTAGCAGCATAGCTAATAAATCTAATGAGAACAGTCCTTGTCATTGTTTTGTTTTGCATTTCAACATTATATAAGCGCCCAAATTGATCTGTAAAAACAATATCTAAAATCATTTTCTTTAATTGATTATTAATAGGATATTCTTCAGGAGTTTCTATATGTGTATACTGTATAGGATAATGAGAAAGATGTTTTGCAATTAATATACGTGCCTCTTTGCAATTGTATAAAAGATAATGAAAAAAATAATCAGAACAAAAAGATGAAATCATTTGATTTTCCATATGCATAAATTCTTCCTTTCTATATAGCCCCTCTACTATATATATACAAAGAAAATTTTCATTTTTCTTTTTTTTAGAAGAAATTTATGAATTTTTTTCAATAAAATTATATAATAATTATATATAATATGCAATAAGCAAATAATATTATAAAAATAAAAAAAGATGGTTGAACTTCATTATGGTTGTGGTATAATCAATTTGTTAAATCAATGCGTTGACTAAGTAAATATGAAATCATAAAAAGAGAGCTGATGGATGGTGTAAATCAGTATGAGGACATATTGAAATCTACCAACAAGAGAAGCTAATCACTTCCGGATGATCCGTTATCTCATATAAAGATATCAGATAGATATGAAATAGGGTGGCACCACGATATATTCGTCCCTTGTAAAGGTGTTTTTATTTTATCAAGAAAAGGAGAATGAAAAATGATTGATATTGCGAAATTAAGAGAAAATCCAGAAGCAGTCAAAGAAAACATGAAAAAGAAGTTCCAACATGATCGTTTACACTTAGTAGATGATGCTGCACAATTAGACAAACTTTATCGTGAAACATTAACAAAAGCAAGTGAACTTCGTGCAATGCGTAATAAATTATCAAAAGAGATTGGTCAATTTATGCGTGAAGGAAAAAAAGAATTAGCTGAAGCAAACAAGAAAAAAGTTAGTGAAATGGCTGAAACTTTAAAAGAGTTAGAAGAAAAAGAAGCAGAACTTGGTCCAAAATTAAAAGAAGTTATGATGAAGATTCCTAACTTTATTGATCCTTCTGTTCCAGTGGGTAAAGATGATAGTGAAAATGTAGAAATTCAAAAGTATGGAGAACCAGTTGTACCTGATTATGAAATTCCATATCATGCTGATATTATTGCTAAATTCAATGGATTAGATAAGGATGCAAGTGGAAGAACAAGTGGTAATGGATTCTATTATTTAATGGGAGATATTGCTCGTTTATCTTCAGCAATGATTTCTTATGCAAGAGATTTTATGATTGATAAAGGATTTACCTATTGTATTCCTCCATTTATGATTAGAAGTGACGTTGTGACTGGTGTTATGTCTTTTGAAGAAATGGATGCAATGATGTATAAAATTGAAGGTGAAGACTTGTATCTCATTGGAACAAGTGAACATAGTATGATTGGTAAATTTAAAGACCAAATTGTTAAAGAAGAAGATTTACCTATTACAATGACTTCTTATTCTCCATGTTTTAGAAAAGAAGTTGGAGCACATGGTATTGAAGAACGTGGTATTTATCGTGTTCATCAATTTGAAAAACAAGAAATGGTTGTTTTATGTAAACCTGAAGATGCTATGGAATGGTATGACAAGATGTGGTCTTATACAGTTGAATTATTTAGAAGCTTAGATATTCCAGTGAGAACGCTTGAATGTTGTAGTGGTGATTTGGCTGATTTAAAAGAAAAATCTTGTGATGTTGAAGCATGGTCTCCTCGTCAACAAAAGTATTTTGAAGTTGGTTCATGTTCTACTTTAGGAGATGCTCAAGCAAGACGTTTGGGAATTCGTACAAAAGGGGAACAAGGAACATATTATGTAGCTACACTTAATAATACAGTACTTGCTAGTACCAGAGCATTAATTGCTTTTATTGAAAATAATTATAACGAAGATGGTACTATCAGTATTCCAGAAGTTTTACGTCCTTATATGGGTGGTAAAGATAAGATTTGTTAAGAATGGGTACAAAACTCATTCTTTTTCTTTAGAATTTCTTTTTACAATTTTTCACAATTTTTACACATTTATTTGTTAGAATGTGTTAGAAATGATAGAAAGGGGATATTTTATGAAGAACATCCTTGAATATTTAGAACAATCTTCTCAACAATATTTTACAAAAGTTGCATTTACAGATGAAAATAAAGATATGACTTATGGAGAATGTGTTGAATGTTCTAAAAGAGTAGGAACAAAATTATTAGAATTAAAAAGCAAAAGAAAACCAATCGCTGTCTTGATGGATAAAAACGTTGAAAGTTTAACATCTTTCTTTGGCGTTGTTTATAGTGGAAACTTTTATGTAGTGATTGATTCCTATATGCCAAAAGAACGTATTGAAAAGATTTTTGAAACATTAGAGCCTATTGCATTAATCTCTGATTATCAACATCAAGATTTAGCAAATAGTTTACATTCAACAGTTTACTTTTATGAAGATTTAATGAAGGTTGAAATTGATGAAGATGCATTATCAAAAGTTAGACAATCCATGATTGATACGGATCCTTTATATGCCCTATTTACATCAGGTTCTACAGGGATGCCAAAAGGAGCAGTTGTTTCACATCGTAATGTTATGAACTATGCATCATGGTATAAAGAAACATTTGATATCAATGAAGAGACTCAATTCGGTAGTCAAACACCATTTTACTTTAGTATGTCAGTTTCAGATGTCTTTAGTACGATTATGGCAGGGGCAACACTTCATATCTTACCTAAAAAATTATTTTCATTCCCAATTAAATTAATTGAATATATGAATGAAAAGAAAGTGAATACAATTTATTGGGTACCTTCAGCATTATGTATTGTTGCTAATCTTAAAGTTTTAGATTATTTACAATTGGAATATGTCAATAAGATTTTGTTTGCTGGTGAAGTCATGCCAACAAAACAATTGAATTATTGGATAAAGAAAATTCCTCATGCTATGTATGCTAACTTATTTGGACCAACAGAAACGACAGATATTTGCACATATTATATTGTTGATAGAGAATTTAGAGATGATGAAGTTTTACCAATTGGAAAAGCATGTAATAATTGTGATGTTTTCTTATTAGATGAAAACAATCAAGAAGTCTTAGATGATCGAGAAGGTGAATTATGTGCTAGAGGATCTTTCCTCGCTTTAGGATATTATAATAATGATGAAAAAACAAAAGAAGCTTTTGTGCAAAATCCACTAAATAAGGCTTATCCTGAAATTATTTATCGTACAGGAGATTTGGTGAAATATAATGAAAGAGGAGAATTGATTTATATTACACGTAAGGATTTTCAAATTAAACATATGGGATACCGTATTGAGCTTGGAGAAATAGAAGCAGCAGTGAATTCTTTAGAAAAAATTCAAAGTTGTGCAGTTATTTTTGATGAACAAAAAGATAAAATTGTTTTGATATATACAGGAAAAATTGATGATAAAGGAATAATGGAAGAGGTTTCAGACAAAATACCACCTTATATGCATCCAAATGTTATTGCTAAAGTGAAAGTAATGCCTTATAATCAAAACGGTAAAATAGATAGAAAATGGCTAAAGGGTCATTATGAAGAATTGGGAGGAAAATAGAATGGAAGAATTATTAGATATTTTAAAAGGTTTAAAACCTGGAGTTGATTTTGAAAATGAAAAGAATTTAATTGATGATAGAATCTTAGATTCATTAGATGTTATGAATTTAACAGTTGAATTAAATGATGAATTTGATATTGAAATTACACCTTTAGATATATTACCTGAAAATTTCCAAAATGTTGAAGTCATGTATGCGTTGATTCAACGTTTACAAGATGAAGATTAATTATGGTTTACACATCTTATGTTTATTTAGTACTCTTTTTAGGAATCACTTTTCTTACTTATACAGTTTTTCCTAAAAAATATAAGTGGACAATCTTATTAGCAGCAAGTTACATTTATTATGTGGCTGCGAGTCGTTTATGGTTAGTTATCTTTATCTTATTAACGACTTTATCTGTATATATAAGTGCTATATGGATTGATAGGATTAATGACTTATTTAAGAGTGTCAAAAAATTATTAGATCGTGAGCAGAAAAAAGCATTTAAAGAGAAAATCTTATGGCAAAAGAAAATGGTAGTGATCTTGATGTTGATTCTAAACATTGGGACACTAGCATTTTTAAAGTACTATAACTTTTTTGCAGATGTTTTAAACTTTGCTTTATTAGATCATCTTCATGTTCATGCACCTATGTTAAAGTTATTCTTACCACTTGGTATTTCCTTCTATACATTACAAGCCGTAAGTTATGTGATTGATGTGTATAGGGGTAAATACAAAGCTGATCAAAATTTTGGAAGAGTTGCCTTATTTTTAACTTTCTTTCCTACAATTGTGGAAGGGCCAATTGCAAGATATGATCAAGTGGCACAACAATTGTATGAAGGACATTCATTTCATTATGAGAATTTAACACAAGGAGCTCAATTAATTGTTTGGGGTATGTTTAAGAAGATTGTGATTGCTGATAGAGCAAATATGCTTGTGAACTTTGTTTTTGGTGATTATTTAAAATTTTCAGGGTTAAGTGTTATTGTTGCAATTATCTTTTATACAATTCAATTATATACAGAGTTTTCAGGAGCAATGGATATTGTTCGAGGAAGTGCACAGATTTTTAGTGTCAACTTACCAGAAAACTTTAAACAACCATTCTTTGCAAAGAGTATTAATGAATTTTGGCAAAGATGGCATATTACTTTAGGGGCTTGGCTTAGAGACTATGTATTCTATAGTGTTTCTTTGTCTAATCCATTTAAGAAATTTAATCATTTTGTTAAAAATCATTGTAATGAGTATTTATCAAAACTTTTACCAGCTACAACAGCTTTGTTCTTTGTTTGGATTTGTAATGGTTTATGGCATGGAGCAAGTTTAAAGTATGTGATGTATGGTATGTATTATTATATATTAATGGTTATTGGTATGTTTATGGAACCTGTTTTCCATAAGATTACAAATGCTTTGCATATTCAAAAAGAAAAAAGATATTTTAAGTTATTCCAAATTTTACGTACTGTTGTGATTGTGAATATTGGGATGCTAATTTTTAGAGCTGATACATTATCTTCAGCTTGGCATATGTTTATTTCTTGTTTTCAAAACTTTAATCTTGATTTCAAACCAATTGCTCATCTTGGATTAAGTGTGCCAGATATTTTAATTATTTTAGCTGGTGTAGTTGTTGTCTTTGTTGTTGGTTTGATAAAAGAAAAAGGTATTCATATTCGTGAAAGTGTTGCAAAATGGAATATTATTCCTCGTTGGGGATTCTATCTTGCAGGATTATTTGTTGTTATTATTTTTGGAGCATACGGTAGAGGTTATGACATTGTCAGCTTTATCTATGCACAGTTCTAGGAGGCATAATTATGGATAAATATAAAACAAACTTATTAAATCTATCTAAGATTGTTGCCTTTTTAGTTATTTGTGCTTTATTGTTACACACTTTGTCACCTATTTTTGTTCCTAAGAATAACAATAGTCAAAGTGGAATTAAATATGAGAATGCAAGAGGTTTCTATGGTGAAAATCAATCAATAGATATCATTTCTGTTGGAAATAGTGATTTATATAGTGCTATGAACCCATTGCTTTTATGGAAAAATCATGGATATACAGCATATACATGTGCTGAACCTTATCAAAATATATTTAGTGCTTATAATTTATTTAAAGAAGTTTTAAAAGTTCAAAAACCTAAACTTGTTATTTTGGAAGTTGATGAATTGTTTACAAAAAGTGAAGTCGATGACCTTGATGAATTGGTTAACAATACATTAAAACATACATTTCCAATTTTTGAATATCATAGTCGTTGGAAAAGTCTAAGAGGAAATGATTTTAAAAATTTAGATCCTCAATATGATGCAAGAATGGAATCCAAAGGATATATTTTTCATAACAATGTAAAATCTAATCCAGAAGGATTTAAATATATGAAAAAGAAACGTAATTCAAAATTATCAACAACAACAAAACTTTATTTAGATAAATTTATTAAACTAGCAAGAGATAATCAATGTGAAGTGTTGTTTGTTTGGTTCCCATCAGCAACAACAGCAACGACTGCACGTCATAAAGCAATTCAAAAGATTGCTAATCAAAATCAAATTCCGTTCATTGATTTTAATATGAACCAATATGATACTGGTTTTGATTGGGCTACTGATACTCGTGATGGAGGAAATCACTTGAATTATAGCGGAGCTCAAAAGGTGACAAAATATATGGGAAAATATATTGAACAAAATTATCAATTGACAGATCATCGTGGTGATCAAAATTATGAACAATGGAATAAAGATTTAGAATCATTTTTGAAAAGAAATAAATTATCATAGCATATTGATTTGTTTTTGAAATATGTTATAATAATTCTTGCCATTACAATAGGCGGCTTCGAACCATGTCAGGACCGGAAGGTAGCAGCATTAAGAATGACCGTTTATGTGTAGTGGCTTTTTTTCAAAGGAGTTAATACATATGGATGATGAAAAGTATATGGAACTTGCTTATCAACAAGCTCTTCAAGCAAAACAATTTGACGAAGTTCCCATTGGTGCAATTATTGTAAAAAATGGAGAAGTCATAGCAAGTGCCTTTAATCAAAAAGAAACTTTGCAAAATGTGACTGCTCATGCTGAAATGTTAGCAATTCAACAGGCATGTCATAAATTACATAGTTGGCATCTGGAAGGATGTGTTCTCTATTCAACACTAGAACCATGTATTATGTGTAGTGGTGCTATTATTCAAAGCCGTATTGATAAGGTTGTTTTTGGAGCTGTTGGACAACGCTGGCATGGAATTTCTGAATATATACGTTGCCATGAATTTAATCATTATCCAGTTATTGTATCGGGTATATTACAAGAAAAGTGTAGTTTGTTAATATCTGATTATTTTAAAACAAAAAGAAATCGTTCATGAAATACTTATAAATGTTTGTTAAGTATTCTTATAAAAATAGGTATGAAGAATAATGGTTGAAATCATTATTCTTTTTTTGCATTAGATAAGCTGAAATGGTATAATTGAGCAAGGAGTTGATTTTATGGCATATAAGACATTATATCGTGTTTATCGTCCTCAAAAATTTGAAGATGTTGCAGGACAGGAACATATTATTACAACATTAAGGCATGCAGTTACAGAAAATAAAATTGCGCATGCTTATCTTTTTTGTGGACCAAGAGGAACTGGAAAAACAACCATTGCAAAATTACTTGCTAAGGCTATCAATTGTACAGGTGAACCAAAACCCTGTGATGAATGTGAAAATTGCCAGGAAATTACTCAAGGAACTCATCCAGATGTTATTGAAATAGATGCAGCAAGTAATAATGGAGTGGATGAAGTTAGAAGTTTAATTGAAAAGGTTAAATATGCACCAACAAAAGGAAAATACAAAGTTTATATTATAGATGAGGTTCATATGATGTCTACTGGAGCTTTCAATGCTTTATTAAAGACATTAGAAGAACCACCTGCTCATGTTGTTTTTATTCTTGCAACAACAGAACCTCATAAAATTCTTCCAACAATTATTTCTCGTTGTCAAAGATTTGATTTTACAAAGTTAAGTTTACAAGACATTGTCAAAAGAATGAAAATTGTTGTTGATGAAGAAGGATATCAGTGTGATGATGAAGCTCTTGAAATGATTGCTAAACTTGCTGATGGGGGAATGCGAGATGCATTGTCTATTCTTGAACAATGTTTAGCATTTAATGATCAACATTTAACAGTTCAGGATGTGAATCATATATATGGAATTGTATCTTTAGAAAATAAAATTGATTTTATTAAGGTTTTATTGACTAAGGATATGAAGAAGTCTTTATCTCTTTTAGATGAGATGAAAACGAATGGGATTGATATCAAACGATTAACGTTAGATCTTGTTGATATTTTAAAAGATATTATTATTTATCGTAATACCAATGATGCATCCATTCTATTTGTATTATCACAATATTATTTAGATATGATTGTTCCTTTTATTTCTTGTGAGGAAGCATTTGCATTTATAGACATATTAATGGATGCTACAGAAAAATATGCGAAAGTCATTAATCCTTCGATTTATTTTGAGTTAGCTATATTAAAAATGTGTAATCAAGTTCAAAGTGAACGTGTTGAATCAATAGAAACTGTAGCTCCTAAAGTGGAAGTTGTTAAAGAGATAATAGAAACTAAGGAAGAGCCTAAAGAAGAACCTAAACAGATTATACAAGAAGATCTTTTGGTTGAGGATGAAGTTATTGATGATAATATAGGAGAGGAACCTATCATAGAAGAAGATATGATTCCTACTCAAGATGAAGTTATAGTTGAGCCTACACCAAGTGAAGAGGTTCCAACTTTTGAATTTGAAAAGAAAGAAGAAGTTCAATCTCAAATTGATGATAATATTCAAATAGATGAAGAAGATATTTTAAATATTCTTGTTCAAGCTCGTCGTGAAATATTAGAAAGTGTTCAAGAAAGATGGCCAATTATTAAACGTTATTTAGCAAATTTAAATACTGCAAAGAGTGCTTCAATGTTATGTGATGGCTCAGCTGTGGCAGCATGCCAAGGTGGATTGATTATTGCTTTTGAATATCAACCAGCTGTTAATGCAGTCAATTATTATAAGAATTACAAACAATTAAGTTCTTTCTTGGCTGAAATACTTGGTCAGGAATATCGATTTATTGCGATTCAACAAGATGATTGGATTCAAATGAGAAGTCATTATATTGATTTGAAGAAAAAGGGGCAATTGCCTGCACCACATGAATTAACACTTAAACATATTGACTCACATGACTTAGATCATGTTGATTTAAACGAAGCTCAAGAGTTTGCTGTAAAACTTTTTGGAGATATTGTAGAATTTAAGGAGGATTAGAAAATGAATTTTGCAAATTTAATGCAACAAGCACAACAAATGCAAAGAAAGGTAAATAAAGCAAAGAAAACTTTTAATGAAAAAGAATTTGATTTTGCATCTCAAAACAATATTATTAATGGAAAAATCAAAGGTGATTTTGAGATTACAGAATTACATATTGATCAATCAATGATGAATCAAGAATCAAAAGAAGATGTTGAAGCTTTATTAATTGTAACATTGAATCAAAAAATGAAAGAAATTGAAAAAGAAAGGGAAGATACATTAAATAAAATAACAAATGGTGTAGATGTATCGGCATTCTTATAATGGAATATCCAATGAGTTTTGAAGAACTTGTTGAATGTTTTAAAATGTTACCAGGAATTGGCACAAAAGGTGCTGAACGTATGGTCTATCATGTTTTATCTATGGATAAACAACAAGTTCAAAGATTTTCTCAAGCATTGATTGATTTTAAAGAAAATATAAGATATTGTCAAAAATGTGGTCATATTTGTGAAGATGATCTTTGTGAAATATGTAAAGACCCTTCTCGAGATCAAACAACAATTTGTGTTGTAGAGTCACCAAAAGATGTTTTTGCGATGGAAAAATTGAAAGAATATCATGGATTGTATCATGTTTTACATGGGACAATGTCTATTATGGATGGTAAAACAATAGATGATTTGAATATTCAATCACTATTTGAACGTCTTAATGACAATATTAAAGAAGTTATTATTGCAACGAACCCAACACGTGAAGGAGAAACAACAGCTTTGTTTTTAGCAAAACTTCTTGCAAAACAAAACATTCCTGCTTCTCGAATTGCCAATGGACTGCCAATTGGAGGAAACTTGGATTATGCTGATGAATTAACTTTATTAAAGTCATTAGAAGGACGAAAGAAATTGTAATCACTTCATATAATTAATGAGGTGATTTTTTTGATTCATAGAATAACAAAGGTTTTTATGAGATTGCTTATGGCAACAATATTTATTTTTATATTTAATTCTTTACAAACTATAACGCATATGACAATATCTTTAAATATTTTTAATATTATTATGATTTCTGTTTTTGATATCTATGGAGCTATCCTTTGTATTGTTTTAAAGTTTGTCTTATAAAGCTTTAAGAAATAATGCTTTATATCTTGGCGGATTTTTTATATAATAGAGGGTGGAATGAGGTGTTAATGTGTCAGGTATATTTATTACATTTGAAGGTGGAGAAGGCAGTGGGAAAACAACGATTGCTGCAATGGTTAAAGAGATATTAGAAAAAGAAGGTTATCAAGTCACTTTAACAAGAGAACCTGGTGGTGTTGAAATAGCTGAAAAAATTAGAGATATTATACATGATGTCAAATATACAAATATGGATTCAAAGACAGAAGCCTTGTTATATGCCGCAAGTCGACGTCAACATCTTGTAGAAAAAGTTATCCCAGCATTAGAAGAAGGGAAGATTGTCATTTGTGATCGCTTTGTTGACAGTTCCATGGTTTATCAAGGAATTGCCAGAGGGATTGGCATTGATGAAGTGTATCAAATGAATTTATTTGCTACAGAAAACATTTTACCAAAACGAACAATCTTTTTTGATATTCAACCAGAAGATGGATTAAGAAGAGTTTATGCAAATAAAGATCGAGAAGTTAATCGTCTTGATTTAGAAGACATTCATTTCCATCAAAGAGTCTATGATGGTTATTTATCAATATGTGATAAGTTTCCAGAAAGAATCGTCAAGATTGATGCAAGTTTAGATATAGAAGGTGTTCTTACTCAAGTTTTGGATAAGATAAGGGAAGTTTTATGAGTTCAAAATTAGACTTAAAAAATGAACAACCAATTCTTTATCAAATTTTGATGAAAAGTTTTCAAAATGAAAAAATACCTCATGCATTTCTTTTGGTAGGGAAAAATAGTAGTGTCGCTGCACATTTTATTGCAAAAAGTTTAATTTGTGATGAAGCTGTATTGGCATGTGATGAATGTAATGATTGTCGAAGAATAGATGAACATAACTATGGTGATTTTATTTATGCAAATGGGAAAGAAGAGACAATTAAAAAAGGTAAAATTGAGTATATTCAAGAACAATTTGCTAAATCCTCAATGGAAGGGAAAGCAAAAATATATTTATTGGAAAATATTGAAAATTCAACTGCTGAAGCGATGAATAGTTTATTAAAAGTTCTTGAAGAGCCTATTGCTGGAGTCTATGCGATATTTACATGTCAAAATATTCATAGAGTTTTACCAACAATTCAATCCAGATGTCAAGTTATACAATTATTACCTCAATCAAAGAAGGCTTTAAAAGAAAAATTATATAAAGATGATATTTCAGAAGATGATGTTCAAATCCTTTCTGAGTTATTTGAATCATATGAAGATTGTCAACCATATATAGAATCCGAGATTTTAGAAAAGTTAAAATTAGAAGTTTATCATTTTATAGATGATTTATATTTTCATAGAGATAATCTTGTTATTAATGTAGAAACACATTTGATGAAAGATTTCAAAGACAAAGAAATGATTCAATTATTCTTAAATATGCTTGTTCTTGGATTAAGAGATTTGTTTCACGTGAAACATTCTATGCAATTAACTTATCCTTCTTTTAGAAGCTTATTTGAGAAGGTTGATGATTCTACAGAGAATATTATTGAAAAGATTAATTTGGTTTTAAATACAGAGTATTTATTAAGTACTAATGCAAATGTTCTGTTATTGATGGATAGTTTGATGTATAAATTATAGAAAGGAGTACATATGGAAGAAAGATTAGCACTCGTACGTTTTAACAATGTAGGGAAGTCATATTATTTTTCTACGCATTTAGATGTACATAAAGGCGATAAAGTCGTTGTTGAAACAATTAGAGGATTAGAATTAGGAGAGTTAATTTCAGATTTAAAAGATATCAGTGAATTTAATCTTGATACTGAATTAAAAAAGATTAAGAGAAAAGCCAATCGTGCTGATTTAGATCTTTATGAATTTAATAAAGCAAAAGCAGAAAAATCTTTTGAAATTTGTAAAGATATCGTGAAAGAATATGATTTAGATATGCATTTGGTAAGCTGCGAATATACATTGGATGCTTCTAAAGTTATCTTTATGTATACTTCTGAAAGCCGAGTTGATTTTAGAGAATTATTGAAAGAACTCGCAAGTGTGTTTAAATGTCGTATTGAATTAAGACAAATTGGACCTAGGGATAAGTCTAAAATTGTTGGTGGATTAGGATCTTGTGGATTACCATTATGTTGTTCTTCGTTTTTAGGAGAATTTGATGGAGTTTCTATTAATATGGCTAAAAATCAAATGCTTGCTATTAATATTGATAAGATTTCAGGAGCATGTGGACGTTTGCTATGTTGTTTAAAGTATGAAGATGATACATATACAATTGAGAAACAACGTTTCCCTAAAATTGGATCTAAAGTTAAATATGAAGATAAAATTGTAAAAGTGGTAGGAATGAATGTGATTAGTGATCTTGTAAAAATTGATTACGATGGAAATATATCTTTTGTGAATTTAAGTGAAGTAAAAACTTTACCACCAAAGGAACACAAAAATGAACCAAGAAGTCATTAATTATTTATTAGCTTATAAGAATATGAAAATTATCCAAAGGAAAGATATGTTCAACTTTTCTTTGGATACTGTTTTATTAGCTCATTTTTGTACTTTAAATAAAGACTTACAGGAAATTGTTGACTTTGGTACAAACAATGCGGCTATACCACTTTTATTATCAAGAAGAACTGATAAGAAAATTATTGGTGTTGAAATTCAAAAAGAAGCTGTTGATTTAGCAGTTAAAAATGTACAATTGAATGATTTACAAGATCAAATAGAAATTGTTCATAGTGATATTAAAGATTATGTTCAAGATGCTAAAAAAGTGAAATTAGCTGTTTGTAATCCACCTTTCTTTAAAGTAGGAGAAAGAAGTAACTTGAATGATAATGAGTATTTACAAATTGCTCGACATGAGATAAAAATTAGTCTTGAAGAAATAATTCAATGTGCTGCAGCAATTTTAGATAACAAAGGAAGATTTGCGATGGTTCATAGACCTGATCGTATGATTGAAATTATTAATTGTATGCAGAAATATGATATTGAACCAAAAAGAATACAATTTGTTTATCCTAAAGTGGGAAAAGATTCTCATATTTTCTTAATAGAAGGTATGTATAAAGGAAATAAAGGTGTTAAAATTGAAGCACCACTCTATGCGCATGAAGATGATGGAAGTTATACAAAAGAAATAAGAAAAATGTTTGGAGAATATGATGATGAATAGACAAAAAAGTTTTGAAAATAAGCAACCAACTCTATTTTTAGTAGCAACCCCAATAGGGAACTTAAGTGAGATGACATATCGTGCTGTAGAAACATTGAAAAATGTACAATTTATAGCTGCTGAAGACACAAGAAATACGATAAAGTTATTAAATCATTTTGAAATTTCTACAAAGTTAATCTCTCATCATGAACACAATATAACATCCTCAATACCTAAAATTATAAATTTATTATCAGAAAATAATGATATTGCCTTAGTGAGTGATGCTGGGTATCCAGCAATCAGTGATCCTGGTTATGAATTGGTCAAAGAAGTTATTGCTCAAGGATATAATGTTGTTCCTATTTCAGGAGCAAATGCTTGTTTAAATGCATTGGTTGTTTCAGGAATTGCTCCTCAACCATTTCTTTTCTATGGTTTTTTAGATCATTCAGATAAGAAAAAGAAAAAGGAATTAGAAGATTTAAAAAATTATAAGGAAACCATTGTTTTCTATGAAGCACCTCATCGTATTAAAAAGACATTATCATTAATGTTAGATATACTTGGAAATAGAAATATTGCTTTATGTAGAGAAATAACAAAGAAACATGAAGAAATCAACAGAGGGACTATTGAAGAAATATTATCTGTTATTGATGATATGAAAGGTGAAATGGTTATTGTTGTGGAAGGATGTCAAAATGTTCAAGAAGAAGTTGTTTTTGAACAGTCAATAGAAGAACATGTTAATGAATATATTGAAAAAGGTATGACAACAAAAGATGCAATTAAAGAAGTCGCCAAACAAAGAGGGTTATCTAAAAATATAGTTTATCAAGAATATCACAAGAAATGAGTATAGAAATATATTCATTTTTCTTTTTGAATAAAGTATAATAAGACTATAGAAGAGGGGGAATCTGATATATGATTTATACAATTACATTTAATCCGTCTATTGATTATATGGTCAATGTTGATCATTTTCAATTAGGAAAGGTCAATAGAACAACACATGAATATATGTTACCAGGTGGTAAGGGAATCAACGTTTCTATTGTGTTGAATAACTTAGGAATGAAAAGTAAAGCGTTAGGATTTATTGCTGGATTTACTGGCCAAGAGATTAAGAATAGAATAGAAACTGATTATGGAATTGAGACAGATTTTATTGATGTTCAAAATGGATATTCACGTATTAACTTTAAAATGAAAAGTGATGAAGAAAGTGAAGTGAATGGAAATGGACCAATGATTAGTGAGGAACATATTCAAGAACTTATGAAAAAACTTTCAGTTTTGAAAGAAGGGGATATTCTTGTATTATCTGGTAGTATTCCAAAATGTGTTTCTCATAACATTTATAGTGAAATTATGGAGTCTTTGAATGGAAAAGGTGTTGAAATTGTTGTTGATGCAACGGGTGATTTACTCATGAATGTTTTGAAAAATAAACCTTTTGTAATTAAACCAAACAATCATGAGTTGGAAGAAATGTTTCACGTGAAACTTTCTGGAATGAATGATATTGTAAAGTATGCAAAGAAATTACAAGAAATGGGTGCTAAAAATGTTTTGATTTCTATGGCAGGCGATGGGGCATTGATGATCTGTCAAAATCATAAAGTATATTTTTGTGAAGCACCTAAAGGAGTTGTGAAAAATTCAGTAGGAGCAGGAGATTCAATGGTTGCTGGTTTTGTCGCTGGATATGCAAAAACACAAGATTATGTAGAAGCATTTAAAATGGGTGTTGCAACAGGAAGTGCAAGTGCATTTTCAGAAAATTTAGCAACTCAAGAAGAAGTCAATACATTATTAAAGACAATTCAAGAGGTAGAATATGAATATTAAAGATTTACTTAAAGAAGATAGCGTCATTCTTTATGTACACAACAAAAACAAAGAAGAAGCAATTGAAAGAATGATAGATAAGCATTTTGAATGTCAGCATATTCATGATAAAGAGGCATTTCAAGAAGCTATCTATAAAAGAGAAAAATTATCTTCTACAGGTGTAGGAAATATGATTGCCATTCCACATGCTCAAGATGATTCAGTTAATTATCCATCATTGGTTGCTATGGTAGATAAAGAAGGGGTAGATTTTCGATCATTAGATAATCAACCTGCTAAGATATTTTTTATGATTGCAGTTCCAAAAGATGGTGGTTCAAAACATTTACAAATATTAGCTCAATTAAGTCAAATACTTATGAATGAAAAAACTGTTCAATATTTATTAAATGCATATACGCCTAAAAATTTTATTGATATTCTTTGTAGTGAAATGGAAGAACCAGTACAAGAAGTTCAACCTGTTATCAATAAAGAAACTTCAAAAGATCAACCCGTAGTAGAAAAATTAGATGTTGTTGCTGTAACTGCTTGCCCAACAGGAATTGCGCATACATACATGGCAGCCAAATCATTAGAAGAAACTGCAAAGAAAATGGGAATTCATATTAAAGTTGAAACGAATGGAGCAAGTGGTATCAAAAACAAATTAACACAAGAGGATATTGATCAAGCAAAATGTGTTATTGTTGCTGCAGATAAAAAAGTAGAAATGGAACGCTTTTCTCAAAAAAGAATAATTCAAGTTCCAGTTGCCAAAGGAATTCATAATGCTGAAGAATTACTTGAAGAAGCAATGAATCAAGAAGAAAATATAGAAACTTCCAAACAACCAATTCAAAAAGAAAAATCAGTAAAAGAGAATATTTTCAAAAAATTATATAATCATATGATGAATGGTTTTTCTCAAATTATTCCTTTATTAATGATTTATGGTATTCTTGCAAAAATCACTCCATTTTTAACAGATATCATGCAACAAAATCAAGCAGAAGGGGCTGCTTCATCAGCAATTGCTAATTATATTCCTTATGCGAGTCAAGTTTCATTAACATTAGCATTGATTATTTTACCATCTTTTATTGCTGATAGTATTAGTGGGAAAAGTGGTTTTGTCGTTGCATTGGTTGCCTCTTTTATATCTAATTATGCAGGAATCACATCCTCGGCAATTATAGTTATTTGTATAGGACTTGCTTCGGGATATATTGTTCTTGCTATACAAAAACTGTGTCATTATTTACCAGAAGATTTACATAGTCTTATTCCTAATCTGATTGCACCTTTGGTTGGATTTTTGATTATGGTAGTGATTTTAGAAGCTATTCCACAAAATTCTATAGATAGTTTAAAAACAAATTTCTCATTATTTAATGATCCTATAGTCTCAGTTATATTAGGATTAGTCATTGGTGCAATGATGGCAATTGATATGGGTGGACCTATTAATAAAATTGCTTATTGTCTTGGAATGATTTGTATCTTTGAGCAAAAAACAGGTCTTATGTGTGCAGCTATGCTTGGTGGAATGATTCCTCCAATTATGATTGGAGTTGCAATGTATTTATCTCCTTCTATATTTACTGATGAGGAAAGAAAAAATAAAATACATTGTATTATAAAAGGTTTATGTTTTGTAAGTGAAGAAGCAATTCCTTATATGAAAAATGATAAAAAAGGAATTCATATACCTTGTATTATTGCTTCTTCTATTGCTGGAGGAATGGCTATGTTTTTTGAGTGTGGACAATTATTCCCACATGGAGGAATTTTTACAATCTTCTTCATAGATAATCCAATTTTATTTTTAATCACTTTATTAGCATCTATGTTAATAGGTGTCAGCTTAATAATGATTATGAAAAAACCTTTAAATGAATAAAGGTTTTTTCTTTTGTATAAAATAGAAAATATAAATCATACTAGATATGGTGATGATAATGAAGGAAAGTAGAAAAGTTGTTTTGGTTGGAACAGGTATGGTAGGAATGAGTATGGCTTATTCTTTAATGAATACTGGTGGAATAGATGAATTGGTTTTAATAGATATAGATGAAGAAAAAGCAAAAGGGGAAGCAATGGATTTAAATCATGGACTTCCTTATAGTTTTAAAAAAATGAAAATTAAAGCGGGAACGTATCAGGATTGTCGAGATAGTGATATTGTTGTGATTTGTGCAGGTGCCAATCAAAAAGAAGGTCAAACAAGATTAGAATTAACAAAAATCAATACTAGAATTATGAAAGATATAGCTTTGAAAATTAAAGGAAGTGGCTTTCATGGAATTGTTATAGTTGCAAGTAATCCTGTAGATATTTTAAGTTATGTTGCTTATAAAACAATGGGAATTGATAAACATAAAGTTATAGGGACTGGAACTTTATTAGATACTGCACGTATGAGATATTTATTGAGTGAATATTTAAGTGTTTCAAGTGATGATATTGAAGCGTATATTTTAGGAGAACATGGTGATTCGTCATTTATTTCTTGGATGAATACATATGTAGGATGTAAAACATTAATTGAGTATGTAGAAGAACAAAAACTAGATATGAATGATTTAAGTGAAATATACAATGAAGTTAAAAATGCTGCGTATGAGATTATTGAAAGAAAAAAAGCAACTTACTATGGAATAGGATTAGCTTTAAATAAATTAGTGAATTCTATTTTTAATGATGAAAATAAGATTTTATGTGTAAGTGCTTATTTAGATGGAGAGTATAAACATAAAGATATTTATATCGGAGTTCCATGTGTCATTAATAGAGAAGGAATTAAAGAAATTATTGAGTTACCTTTAAACGGAGTCGATCAAAATAAATTTGACGAAAGCTATGAAATTTTAAGAACAATTAAACGAGAAGTAAAAAAAGATTTAGGAATTGAATCCTAAATCTTTTAATATAATCTTCGATAGTTATAAACATATCTTTCCCAATATCCAGCAAGGTTTGCTGTTTTTACGCATTGGTTTGGATATTGTCCAACTGTACCAGAACCTTGTCCAGCAGCATGAACGAAACTTCCTCCACCAATATAGATACCGATATGTGCAACACCACTACCATAACTAAATGTAATCACATCACCTGCTTGTAATTGTGATCTTGAAATTGATTTACCAGCACGTGAATATCCAGCAGCTGTTGTACGACCTAATTTCACGCCAGCTTGATTGTGAGCCCAATAAACCAAACCAGAACAGTCAAAATAGTTTGGACCATTTGCACCCCACCAATAACGTTTTCCTAAACGTGTTAAAGCTTTTTGAGCAATTGCATTTCCAGCTTCAGAAGAACCAGCAACATAGGATCCTCCTCCACCTCCACCACTAGGAGCTTTAGACATCAATTCTGTCAATGCATCATCAATTTTCTTTTGTGCTGCAGAAACTTTTTTGGATTCTTTTTGGTTAGCTGTAATTTGACTTTGCTGAGAAGCTTTTAAACTCTCTAACTTATCTTGCAAAGCAAGTTGAGTATTCTTTTGAGATTGTAATGCAGCTTTTGCATTAAGCAATGTTTCTTTTTGCTTACTTAAGCTTTTCTTTTGACTATTTAAATCTTCAACAAGTTCTTTTTCATAACTTGTAATATCATTGATACTTGCAAGTCTAGAAAAGAAAGTTGTAAAATCTTCAGAACCAAATAAGAAATCAATCATCCAATTAGAATTATATGTAGTTTGCATAACATATAATCGATCTTGCATTTGCTTTTCTTTTTTTGAAATATCTTTTTCAATTTTGGTAATTGAAGATAAAAGATAATTAATTTCAGATTCTTTTGAAGAAATCTGAGAATTTAATGTGCTTATTTTACTTGAAACAGTTTCAATATCATTTTTTGTATCGTTTAATTCTTTCTTTGTCTCTTTTATTTCTTTTTTGAGATCACTATTCTTTTTACTTAAATATTCATTAAACTCCTGACAAGTTTTTTTATTAGAATTTGTTAAGTTAGATGAACATATTTTGATATACTTATCTTCATTTCCTTCAAAATCCGTTGCTTTAATAGGATTATAAGAAATTGTCATTGCAAATAGAGAACATATTGCTAAGAGACTTAAACATAATTTTTTCATTTCATCACCTCTGCTTTTTTATTATAACACATATTTTTAAGAAATGAGTACCAATATTTGTTAAATATCGACAACAGCCTTATTATAAAGGTATGAATAAACTATTTATTTGCTGATGGTGATGATAAAAAAAGAAAAGTCATTCTCTTATAAATGAAACATATAATATAAAGTCATCAAAATTGTGTCAAATGTAAAGGCACTCTTTTCATTTTGACATATAGTATTTTGAGGGAGGTGAATTGATGGTTAGAGAAGGTATTGATGTTTCACAATATCAAGGTGAGATAGATTGGGAATTGGTTAAAGAGCATATTGATTTTGCTATTTTAAGATGTGGTTATGGACAAGATATACCAGGACAAGATGATCCGACATTTAAAAGAAATGCAGATGAATGTACAAGATTAGGAATTCCTTTTGGAGTCTATTTATATTCATATGCAACTGATGAAAGAGCTGCTCTTTCAGAAGCACGTCATGTTATGCGATTAGTAAAAGATTATAAAATGGAGTATCCCGTTTATTTAGACTTAGAAGATCCAAGAATTGGCAGATTAACAAATGAACAAATAGAAAGAAACTGTCGGGTTTGGGCAGATGAGTTAGCAAGAAATAATTATTTCCCAGGATTCTATGCTTCTTATTATTGGTGGACATCTAAATTAACAGGAGCGTTATTTAAACGTTATACAAGATGGGTCGCAAGATATGCTGAGGAATTAGGAGCAGAAGGATTTGATATGTGGCAATATACGGATAAAGGATTTGTTGAAGGAATTAATGCACCAGTTGATCGAAACTATGCATTTAGAGACTTTCCAACTGAAATTAGGGAAGGTGGCTTTAACAATTTTGATAGACCTGATACAGAGACGCCACAAGAAAGATATCAAGTTGGAGATCATGTGACTTTTAACCATGTCTATATTTCTTCAGAAAGCAGTATACCATTGATTCCATATATGAATCATGGAACTATTACAAGAATAGTTGAAGGTGCTAGAAATCCATATTTAATTGGTAATGGATTAGGATGGGTCAATAATGATAGTATAACAGGAATAATGCGTTATTTATCAAATCCAACTTTTCGAGGAGATTCATTAGTTGATGCTTTAACACAAATTGGAGTTGATGCTTCCTTTGCATCAAGAAGAGAGATAGCAAGAAGAAATGGTATAGATAATTATACGGGTAGTGCAAAACAAAACTTAGAACTCTTAAGACTATTAAAAGAGGGAAGATTAAAACAATAAAGGATTCCTTTATTGTTTTAATGTACATACATTTTATTAAAACTCAAAAAACATAGAGAGTATAAAAAAAGATATTGAAAACTATGTAGAAAAAAAGCGAAAATAATATTGTATTCGTGTTTGTACAAGCGTATAATAAGTGCGTATTTTAGGGAGGACACTATGGTTTACGCAAAGACAAAAGATGAAAAAGAGTGGAAGAAACATTTGACATCAATTGTATGTGTATTGATTGCATCACTTATTATGTCAGTCAATATTAAGTCATTTGTAAGAGCAGGAAATTTAATTCCTGGGGGATTTACAGGATTATCATTATTATTACAAAGATCAGCAGATGTTTTTTTAGGAATCACAATACCTTATTCTATTATTAATATTTCATTAAATGCTTTACCTGCATTTATTGGATTTAAAATGATTGGGAAAAAGTTTACAAGTTACTCTGTTTTAATGATTGTTTTAAATTCATTTTTAGTAGACTTGATACCAGTGACACCAATTACATATGATCCATTATTAGTATCTGTATTTGGTGGGATTTTAAATGGAATTGCGATTGTTATTGCATTATCTGGAAAGGCATCAAGTGGAGGAACAGATTTTATTGCTGTGTACTTATCCAATAAGTTAAAGAAACCATCATGGAACTTTGTATTTGGTATTAATGTTGTTATTTTGATTACAGCAAGTTTCTTATTTGGATTTGAAGCAGCTATGTATTCAATTATCTTCCAATTTGTATCAACACAAATTATAGAAAGATTCCATCAAAGAGATCAAAAAGTTACATTATTTATTGTGACTAAAAATGCAGAAGTGATTGAACAAGAATTAATGACATATACGCATCATGGTGTAACAAGAATAGAAGGTAAAGGTTGTTATTTAAAAGAAAATAAATCTTTATTATATACAGTTGTTGGGGCTGATGAAGTGAAAGATGTTATTCAATTTGTTAAAGAGTTAGATACTCAAGTCTTTATTAATGTTGTGAAATCAGAAGGTGTTACAGGACGTTTCTATCAAGAACCAATTGAATAAACAAAGAAACTCTGCCAAAAGAATGACAGAGTTTTTATGTTGCTTAATAACTTATTTTAAGTAAGATAAAAATAGATTTTTAAAAATCAGTTTCACTTTGTTGATGATATTCTCTTAACATTTTTTCAAATATTTCAACATGTAATTGTTCATCTAGAATAATTCTTTTTAAGACATCTTGAATAATGGGTTCATCAATACAAGATAACTGATATTGATAAGTTGTGATAGTGTTTTGTTCTTGAATAATTGCATTTTCTAACATCGTATTGATTTGACGAGGATAAACATTGTAGCCAGGTGACCAATATTCTAAAAAGTCATTTTGACAATCCCATAAACGAGGATCGACACCAAGTTTACAACACATCTTAGAAAAGATTTCTAGGTGATGCATTTCGACAAGACTTATGCCTTGCATAACTTCAGCAAGTTCACTCCAACTGTCTTCACACATAACATGATTATAAAAATATAAACTAACAGCATTCATTTCTGAATGGAGCCCGCCAACATTGGTAAGCATCATTTGACCATATTCAACATTTATATCCAATTCATCAATAGGTGGATAAGGTTTATCAACATAATATTTCATAAGAAAAGACCTCCATATTTTTATATATGAAGGCGCTTGTTTATTTATTCAATAATTTTTCAAAACCAATGCGAGGTGCACCACTTTCCAATGTGATTTCACCACATGCTTGGAAACCATGTTTTGTTAAAAAACGTTGCATTGATAAATTATCTTCATGTGTATCAATACGAATACTTGCAATATCATGTGCTTGGCAATATTCAATAACATAATTTAACAAAACACCAGCCATGTTTTGACCTTTGATATTTTCATCAACAACAATTCTATGTATAACAGCATAAGGTTGTTGTTGGGTAAGCCATTGTCCTTGAATGGTCGTATAATTAGGATCATCTTCAATCGCAAAATACATAGTTCCTATAACTGCTTGATCTTCTAAGACATAACTACATTGCTTTTTTATATCATTTTCAATTGCTTCATCATTAGGATAACCATCTTGCCATTGATCAATATTAGCATTTTTAAAATAGTTTTGTGCTTGGTGGACAAGACGCATAATAGCTTCAATATCAGACAATTTAGATTTTCTTATTCTCATAGGACTCCTTTCTTAATCCATAGAGGATTAAATCATAATATTTTCCATTTTTATAGACATGTTTTTTTAAATAGCCTTCTTTTTCAAAACCATTTTTTTCTAAAATATGAGCAGAAGCTTGATTTTCAGCAAAAACCTCAGCACAGATTTTTGTGATAGTAAAGTTTTCAAAAAGATAAGGGCATAACATTGCAATAACCTTATTCATAATTCCAAGATTCCAATAATCATAACCTAACCAATAACCAATTTCACAATTTTTTAAATAAATATCTTTATGAAAAGTGACTCCAACACAACCAACACATTGATTATCTACTACAATAGCAAAATCTAAACTTTGATGTTGTAAAGAAAATGAAATGAATTTCATTGCATGATCTAATGTGTAAGGATAGGGAAAGGAATTTCTTAAATATTGACCAATATGGGGATTATTGGCTTGATGAGCCAATTGATAGGGATCAATTTCATCTAAAGTTTTGAGTTCTATTTTCATATATCTCCTTAAGGAAGAGGCTTATCACTAGCAAGGTAAAGATCATACCATTGTTGACGTGTTAATTCAATGTCACACGCTTGAACACTTTCTCTTAAATGTTTTGGAGAAGTTGTTCCAACAATAGGTTGCATACAAGCAGGATGACGAAGTAACCAAGCAATCGCAATAGCACTCTTCGTTACATGATATTCATCTGCAAGCTCTTGCATGACATCATTTAATTTTTGATAATCAGGATTATCTAAAAATGTTCCTTCAGCCCAAGAGGCTTGGACAACACTCCATGGTTGAATAGTAATATCTTTTAAACGACAATAATCCAAAACGCCACCATCTTTATCTTGTGCCCAGGCTTCTTTCATATTCATATTTAATCCAGCATCAATCATAACAGAATGAACAATAGATAATTGTAATTGATTAATAATGATTGGATGTTTTGTATATTTTTGTAAAAGTTCAATCTGTAAAGGCGTATGATTAGAAACACCAAAGTATTTGACTTTTCCATCTTCATATAATTCATCAAAAGCTTCAGCAACTTCTTTTGGATCACATAAAGCATCAGGACGATGTAATAATAAAATATCAACATAGTCAGTATTTAATCTTTTTAAAGATGCATTCACACTATTTACAATATGATCTTTAGAAAAATCATATCTTTTTCCAGGAACAATAGCACATTTTGTTTGAATAACCATTTTTTGACGAAATTCAGGATGCCTTTTTAAGACTTCACCAAAAATTTCTTCAGACTTTCCACCACCATAAATATCAGCATGATCAAAGAAATTAATTCCTGAATCTAAGGCAGTCATAACCAATTCTTCAACTTCATCAACACTTTTACTTGCAATTCTCATACAACCTAATGCGATTCTTGAGACTTCTAAATCTGTATGTGGTAAATTAAAATATTTCATAAATTGTTTCCTCCTGTTGTTATTGTACTAAATTATGACTATAATGTAAAAGAGTATGAGAAAGGTTTTATAAAATATGGAAAAGAAATTATTAGAAATAAGAGAAAATGTTTTTATGTCATTCAATATAAAAAGATGGATTATTTTTGTTTTAGGAATAAATGCTTTATCAATAGGAATTGTTTTCAATACAAAATCCAGATTAGGTGTTGGCTCTATCACAACTCTTCCATATGTGTTTTCACAAATCACAACAATATCTTTAGGAAATTCAATTACACTCTTATATTTTGTATTTGTTTTGATACAAACAATCTTATTAAAGAAAATAGATTATAAGATATTGATTCAATTTCCATTTTCTTTTATCGTTGGACAATTAATAGATATTTATGATTTGGTTATAACAACACAAGCAAATACATTAATCATTCAAATATCATTATTAATTATTGCAACATTTCTTACTGCTTTAGGTGTTTATTTTATGATCAAGAGTGATATTGTCTTAAATCCATCTGATGGTATTGTTCAAACAATATCTCAAGTCTTTCATCAGCCTTTTGGAAAAATAAAAATACCGTTTGATTTAAGTACTATTGCATTGTCATGTTTGTTGTCTTTTGTTTTTATTGGTTCGCTGGTTGGTGTTGGGATAGGAACGATTATAAATGCTTTGTGTATAGGGTATTGTGTCTCTTTATATGATAAGATATTAAAAATTGAATTTGTGAGGTGAGATTATGGTTTATCATATTGTGAATATTGTTGTTTATGTTGTTTCAATTATTTTAGCAATGCTAGGTTTAAGTTGTTTTAAATTTGAAGAGTATGTCAAAAGAAGTAAGATTAGAGAATTTTATATTTTCTATATTGTTGCTTCAGTAGCATTGGGATATTTATTTGCTTCTTTTATTCTTTCGTTTGGAACTTTAAGTTTTCAGTTATAAAAATAGAAGTCTTGCATATATTGTGGTATGAAAACAATATATACAAAACTTCTTTTTATTTTGGTATTGATTTTTATCATTGGTTGCTTTCATTATCAAGATGCAATTACCTTTATAAATTCTCATTATCAAACACAAAATATAGAAAAGAATTATATCGTACAAGTGAAGACAAAAGAAAAGACTTTATCTATTCCATTAGAGGAATATGTTGTTGGGGTTATTGCCGGGGAAATGCCTGTGAGTTTTGAATTAGAAGCATTAAAAGCTCAGGCAGTAGCAGCTAGAACTTTTGTATTATCAAGACATTTAAAAGTAGATAATACAACCAACTCACAAGTTTATTTAACAGATAGTCAAATGAAGAAGAATTGGGGTAAAAACTATACCAAGAATAAAGCAAAATTAGAAAAAGCAGTTAAAGAGACACAATATCAAGTGATGACTTATCAAGGAGAATATATTTCAGCAATGTTTTTTTCAAGCAGTAATGGGAAAACTGCTAATTGTGAAGACTACTTTCAAGGAACAGTAGCGTATTTAAAATCAGTCGATAGTCATTGGGATTTAACTATAGATCCAACCAACAAGCGACAAAAAACCTTTACAAAAAAACAATTGGCTGATGCCTTTGATGTTTCATCACCACAAATTGAAGTGACTGCTCATACCAAAAGCGGTTATGTAAAAACAGTTATGATTAATCAAAAAACTTATTCAGGAAGAGAAGTAAGAGAAATATTAGGATTGGCTTCATCTTCTTTTAAGATTTCATTTTCATCAAAAGGATATACTTTTACAACTTATGGAAGTGGACATGGTGTTGGAATGAGCCAATATGGAGCACAAGCCATGGCAAAAGAAAAAAAGAGTTATCGAGACATTTTAAATCATTATTATCAAAATATTCAAATTCAACGTATAGACTCATAACTTTTGTTCATACTTACATTGAGGTGAAAGTATGAAGAGAAGATCATTTAAATACAAAAAAGCACTTGGTATGACATTAGCAGTCGCATTATTCTTAGGTGGTATTGGTGTTGTTCAACAAATTTTAGATAATCATACAAAGAATTTTCAAGATGATTCAGTTGCTAAGGTAGAAAAGAAAGAACCAACTGATAAGAAAGAAGAAAAGAAAATAGAAAATCTAAATGCCCCAGTTAAAGATGGAGTAGGAATAGTCAGATATTTCTATAATAAAGATGATGATTCTGCAAAACAAAATCAATCATTAATTTTATTTGAAGGTGTATATCGTCCAAATCAAGGTATTGATTATTCTAATAAGAATGAAAAATTTGATGTTTTAGCAGCCATGAGTGGAACAGTAACCAAAAAGACAAATGATCCTGTTTTGGGTTGGGTTGTCACAATTACCAATAGTGATAAAATTTCTACAACATATGAATCGTTATCAAAAGTCTCTGTTGAAGTGAATCAAAAAGTAAAACAAGGAGATATTATTGGTCAAAGTGGTGAGAATGTATATGAAGCTGATTTAAAAAATCATTTGCATTTTATTCTTCAAAAAGAAGATCAATTATTTAACCCAGAAAAGTATCTTGGACAACCACTAAATACGATTAAATAGCGATTTTCAATCGCTATTATTTTTTTCTTGTATTTACCACAAAAAATGTTACAATAGAAATGCTTATAGGAGGAATGTTTATGAAATTATCAAAAGAAATTGGTATTGACTTAGGAACAGCTAACATTCTTATTTATGTTAAAGGTGAAGGGATTGTTGTCAATGAACCTTCTGTTGTAACTATCAATACTGAAACAAATAGACCAATCGCTGTAGGTGAAGAAGCAAGAGAAATGCTTGGTAAGACACCAGGTAAGTTCCAAGCTATTCGTCCTCTTAAAGATGGTGTTATCGCAGATTTTCAAATTACTGAAATTTTAATCACTCATTTTATTAATAAATTGAATTTAAAAGGAGTATTTTCAAGACCAACAATTTTAATTTGTTGTCCTTCTAATATTACTTCTATTGAAAAGAGTGCTATTCAGGATGTTGCATTAAGATGTGGTGCAAAAAGAGTATATATTGAAGAAGAACCAAAAGTAGCAGCTATCGGAGCTGGGTTGGATATTTCTAAACCATCTGGTAATATGGTTGTTGATATTGGTGGGGGAACAACAGATGTTGCTGTTCTTTCATTAGGAGATATTGTAACAAGTACATCATTAAAAGTTGCTGGTGACAAGATGGATGCTGAATTAATTAAATATGTTAAAGATAAATATAAATTATTAATCGGTGATCGTACAGCAGAAGAAATTAAAATGACAATTGGTAGTGCATATGGTGCATCTTCTACAGAAATGATGGATGTAAGAGGTAGAGACTTAGTGACTGGATTACCTCATACAATTCAATTAAGTGCTTTAGAAACACAAGAAGCATTAGAAGAATGTTGTATGACAATCTTACGTGCAACAAAACAAGTTCTTGAACAAACACCACCTGAATTATCAGCTGATATTGTTAATAAAGGTATTTTCTTAACTGGTGGTGGAGCTTTACTTCATAATTTAGATAAATATTTAGAAGAAGGTTTAGGAGTTCCTGTATTCGTAGCTGACAATGCATTAGATTGTGTTGCTGAAGGTTGCGGTATTATGTTAGAAAACACACAATATTTAAAATAAGAATGAGTTTCCTCATTCTTTTTCTATAAAAAAAAGAAGATTTTACAAGTCTTCTTTTTTTGTTATAAAGTTAAATTGCACCTGTTTTTTTAATCAGGTGTTTTCTTTTGAAGACTTTTAAATCTTCCATAAAATGATTATGTTCAGTAATGGTAATGGGTTGATTATGAGCAATCTTATCAATAGTTTGTTTATTCTTATCCATGATTATATCAATTTCAACTTGTGGAACATCTTCAACTAACTTTCTTAAATACTTAGGAAGAACTTGTTCAAGATCTTCTCCAGCAAATATTTCCCATTCCCGACAATGATGAACATCTAGTATATTTATAATATTACGACAAATAAATTCCTTATCCATTTTTATCACCGAGTTATATTATAGCACAATGTTATAAAAATTCAAAAATAGAGGACAAAGAAATATAATATTTTTCTTTTCAAATCTTGTAAATATCAACAAAATCATTTCAATTTTGTTAGAATAATCAACGGAGGTGTGAGTATGGGTCAAAGAAAATATTTCTTTTTTGATATTGATGGAACTTTAGCAGTAGGGACACCAGGAAATCAATATATTCCTGAATCAGCAAAACGAGCTTTAAAGAAATTAGAAGAGGCTGGACATTTTCTTGCGATTGCTACGGGAAGAAGTTATGCTATGGCTAAAGATCATATGAAAGAATTAGGTTTTAAAAATATGGTGAGTGATGGTGGGAATGGAATTACAATTAATGAGGAATTGATTGAGATTAAACCACTTGATTATGATAAATGTATTGCACTGGTTGATGAGTGTAAAGAAAAAGGTTTTATTTGGGCAATTTCACCTGATAATGAAACAAGACGATTAGCTCCAGATAACCGTTTTTATGATTTTACACATGATATTTATATGGATACAGTTGTCCAAGAAGGATTGGATCCAAGAGATTTTGATAAGATATATAAAGTTTATATAGCTTGTTTTTCACCAGAAGAAGAACAATTAGAGACATTAAAAGACTTACCTTGGTGTCGTTTTCATAAAGAATATCTATTTGTAGAACCAGGTGATAAATCAGTAGGGATTAAAGCCATGGTTGATCATTTTGGTGGTGATTATAGTGATGTTGTTGTCTTTGGTGATGAAAAAAATGATTTAAGTATGTTTATAGATGAATGGACTTCGATTGCTATGGGCAATGCGATTGATGAATTAAAAGAGAAAGCAACTTATATTACAACTGATGCAAGTGATGATGGAATTTATAATGCTTGTAAACATTTTGGGTGGATAGATGATGAATAGAAAGATTATATTTTTTGATATTGATGGAACTTTATATACGTCTGAGCTTGGAGGGATTACGACTGCTGTAAGAGAAGCAATTGCGAAAACACAAGCATTAGGGCATTTATGTTTTGTTGCGAGTGGAAGACCATATGGGTATATTGCTAAAAATGTTAGAGAGATTGGTTTTGATGGATATGTTCTAGCGAATGGAGCCAATATAAAATATCAAAATCAAGATCTAGAAGTTAGAGCAATGAATTATGATGATGTTAAAGAATTATGTCATCAATTGTCTTTAAGAAATATTGAATATGTCTTACAAACACCAGGATTTTGTTATATGAAAAAAAGCAATCAATGTTTATTGGAATTTTATGCTCATTGTAATATTGATTTTGAAAATTTTTGTTTTGAATATGATGAAGATGAAATTATTCATCAAACAGTTAAAATGGAAGTATGGGTAAAAGATGAAGATGAATTGAATTATGCTGTATCATGTTATAAGAAATTTAATTATGAATTGCATCCTGATCATCATAGTATGGAAGTTTATGCCAAAGATGTTTCTAAAGCCACAGGAATATTGGATGTTATGAGGGAACTTCATATTGATATCAATGATAGTTATTGTTTTGGAGATGGTCCTAATGATGTAGAAATGTTTGAAACTGTGGCTCATCCTATTGCGATGGGAAATGCTATTGATATTATTAAAGAGAAAGCAGAAACTATTTGTTTAAGTGTCCATGAAGATGGAGTTGCACATAAGCTTAAGGAATTATTTGATTTGTAGAGGAGATAAAAATGAACACATATGATGTTGTTGTATTTGGAAGTATAAATTTAGATATTGTTACACATGTCAAAGAATATCCATCTTATGGGGATTCTGTGTTAGCTCAAAAAATAGAAACAATTCCTGGGGGAAAAGGAGCTAATCAAGCCATTACTGTAGCAAAGCAAGATAGTCAAATGTTATTTATAAGCTCTGTTGGAAAAGACAGTTCGGGAAATCAAATGATTCAAAATTTAGAAAGTTATGGAATCCAAACAGATAAAATATTAAGAAGTGAAAAGTCTTCAACAGGAATGTATGTTATTTTTGTAGATGAAAATGGTGAAAATACAATGGCAGGAAGTTTAGGTGCTAACCTCACAATTCCTTTAGATTATATTGAAGAAACTTTTTCAAATATTGATGCAAAGGTCTTGTTACTACAAATGGAAACAAGCCCTCAAGCAATTATAAAAACAATGCAACTGGCTAAAGAAAAAGGAATGTTTGTTATTCTTGATCCAGCACCTGCAGGAGCTTATTTCCCAGAAGTCTTAAAATATGCTGATGTGATTACACCCAATCAGCAAGAAACAGAAATGATAACTGGGATTCATGTTGATAGTCAGGAATCAGCATTAAAAGCAGCAAAGAAAATACAAGAATTAGGTGTTCAAAATAGTATTATCAAAATGGGATCCCAAGGAAATCTGGTTTATCAATCTGGACAAGCAACATATGTTCCAGCTTTGAAGGTAAAGGCACTCAATACTGTAGGTGCAGGTGATACTTTTGCAGGAGCCTTAGCAAGTGAATATGTAAAAACAGGAGACTTGGTTAAAGCTGTTGAATATGCCAATATTGCTGCGGGAATAAAAGTTTCTCATAATGGGGGACAAGAAGTGATTCCAACAGAATCTCAAGTACGTAAATATATGGAAGAAATGAGTAAATAACTTATTCAACAATTTATTGAATAAGTTTTTCTTTCGTTATAAAATAGATATCAAAGAGGTAGATTATGAAAATCATAGCATGTGTAGATCAAGAAATGGGTTTGATGTTTCATCAAAGAAGACAATCTCAAGATCGAATTGTCAGAGAAAAAATCAAAGAATTGAATGAAGTGATTTATATGAATGAATATTCTTATTCGTTGTATAAGGATACACTTGATCATGTTGTTGTAGATGAAAATTATTTAAGAATTGCTGGAGATCATTATTGTTTAATAGAAGATAATCAAGATTTAAATCATTTAGAGATTGAAGAGATTATCTTATTTCAATGGAATCGTATTTATCCAAAAGATGTTTATTTGAATATTGATTTATCTTTATATCATTTCGTGTCTCAAGAAGATTTTCAAGGATCTTCTCATGAAATCACAAAAAAAGTTTATCGAAAGGAATAATTCATGAAGAAAAGAACAAAAAAGCGTTTAATAGAACTTATTGTCACAACAACAATTGTTGTTGGAGGATATATTTCCACTCGATATTTACAAGGTGATGATAATCAAGAAACAATTGTTGAAATTGAGGATATTCCTGAGTATAGTGGAAAAGCTTATATTGAAATCAATGATAATGTTCCTTATTTTAATGAAGATGATTTGACTAAGAAATCGTTTGAAAAATATAGTGAATTAGATTCGTTAGGAAGATGTGGAAAAGCATATGCAAATGTTTCAAAAAAGACAATGCCAACAGAAAAAAGAGGTTCTATTGGACAAGTGAAACCAAGTGGTTGGCAACCAAAGAAATATGATTTTGTTGATGGGAAATATTTATATAACCGTTGTCACTTGATTGGCTATCAATTAACTGGAGAAAATGCTAACAACAAGAATTTAATTACAGGAACAAGATATATGAATACACAGGGTATGTTACCTTTTGAAAATATGGTGGCTGATTATGTGAAAGAAACAAATCATCATGTTTTGTATCGTGTGACACCCATATATGAGGGAGATAACTTGGTTGCAAGGGGTGTATTGATGGAAGCTATGTCAGTAGAAGATCAAGGGTTAGATATTGAATTTAATGTCTTTGTATATAATGTTCAACCAGGAGTTACAATTAACTATAAAAATGGAGAAAGTCATAAAACAAAATAGGTCTGGGACATTTGTCTCAGACCTTTGACGTACTATTTTAAAATTTTAAAATGATGACCTGGTTTAATGAATTCTAATAACATTAACTCTTCAGGTTTGATAGTTGCAACTAAGTTACGTTCACCATCATTTGGAATTTCAGTTAATACGATTTCTAATTCTCCACGATAATGAGCTAAGTTATCATTAACGATTAAGATATCTCCACGTGTGAAGACTTTCTTACCTGGATCTCTATAAGGAATTGATTGAGATTCAATTTCTTTATCTGAAACTGTAGCAACTGAACCATCTTGAACACTCTTTTGTTCTTTAAACCAGACTCTTGGCATAGAAGAACGTAACATAAATGTTGAATGATCATAACGATCCCAATGAGGAGCATATTCATACATAATCATTTTTTCGTTATCAGTAATTCCTTCGGCTTCATCAACTCTTAATTCAATAGCTTGTAAATTAACATGAGCTAAAGATTCTAATTCTTCATCACTTGCAGGATAGTTTCCAATTAAGATATCATCAACATCTCCAGTTGCTAATAAGTAACGTGCTTGTAAATCAATTGGTAATCCTCTCATAATTTCAACTGTTGGTAATCCACAGAAAACTTGCCATGGTCCAATTGTATTTTCATTATTACTAGATACAAAAGCAGCAGTGTGTAAATTTAATTCTTTCCAATAAGCATTATATTCCATAAATAAATCAAAATCTAAACCAGTATAACGTTCTGGGAAGAAGTTATGACACATGATCATTTGATCTTTATTTCCACCTTTGTTAATTAATAATTCAACACCCATATCCATACTTGCATTAAATTCAATCTTAATATTATATGGATTACGTGTTAATTGAATATCACCTTGTGTCCCAAAGTTACCATCCATTCTAATAATATCAAGACCTAAGTCAGCAAATGGTTTTAAATTATCTGGAGTTGCTCCAATTAATTTAAATACTTCTGGATTTGTGTCAGCAGCAACTTCAAATCCTAATTCATGAGCTTTTGTCATAAATTCCTTAAATTCAACTAAATAACTTTCCCTTTTGTCTTCAGGGATAGATAAGAAACATGTGAAAATTCTGCTATATCCCAACTTAGCAGCTTTTTCCATGTATGCGTATACCTCTTCTTTTGGTGATTTGTCTGGGTATACAGAAATACCTAATTTGTGCATATTCGTTTTCCTCCTTGTACGCACCTATTATACCATTATTCAAAGAAATATTTAAGGGAAAAAAGATTTTCTATAAATTTCCTTTGTTTTGTACTATAATAAACAAAAGAAAGGGGCAATGATATGAGTCTAGAAATATGTTTGTCTTTTGTGGTGACCTTTATTATAAGTTGTTTATTGGTTCCAGTTGTCAGCAAGATATCAAAGAAATTAGGTATCATTGCTCATACAAATAAACGTACAATACATAAAGGAATTATCGCTAGAACAGGTGGATATGCTATTTATGCAAGTTTTCTTATTGGGACAATGATTTTCTTAAAAACGGATACGCAAATTAATGCTATCTTAATAGGAGGATTTATTGTTTTCTTAACAGGTTTTTATGATGATATCCATGATTTGTCACCGAAGTTAAAAATGTTGGGGCAAATTATTGCAGCATTGGTTGTGATTGTTTATGGAGGAATTTCTTTAAAGGGATTTACTCTTCCCTTTTTACCAGTTGTTGTTTCACATGCAATTGCGATTATTGTGACAATTGGATGGATTGTTGGGATTAGTAATGCGGTTAATTTAATTGATGGATTGGATGGATTGTGTGGTGGAATTTCAATTATTGTTTTGGTAACAATTTCATTAACATCTTTGACATATGGTCGTACTGATATTTCATCGTTATCGTTACTACTTGCTGGAGCAATTGGTGGTTTCTTGGTTTATAACTTTCATCCTGCTTCTGTTTTCTTAGGAGATTGTGGAGCCTTATTTATAGGTTATATGATTGCAGTTATTTCTTTATTAGGATTTGGGTATAAGAGCTCATCATTCTTTACATTAGGAGCTCCGATTGTTGTTTTAATGGTTCCTATCATGGATACATTGATTGCTATAGTGAGAAGAAAAGTTCATCATAAGAGTTTTAGTGAAGCAGATAAAAACCATTTACATCATAAGTTAATGTTCTCATTGGAATTGGGACAAACAAAGAGTGTTTTGGTTTTATATGGAGCAACGATTCTTTTTTCAATTTGTTCTTATATTTATCTTTATGATAAGATTGCTGCAACAATTCTCTTTTTAACATTAATGTTATTTTTTGAAGTCTTTGTTGAAGCAACCAATATGATAGATCGTAAATATAAACCTGTTTTAACGATTATGAATATCTTTATTAAGAGTGAATATTTACCATCAATTAAAGATACAAAACCTTATCGGAAGATTGTTGAAAAAGCCAAAAAGAAATATGCAATTATTTTTGTTGTGGTATTGGGAATTGTTTTTTCATTGATTTTTACAATTAATCAAGATAATAAACCACCTAAAAAAGAACCAGTTAAGATTGAATATAAAGAAGCAACACAAGAAACAGCTTTAATGAGTGATATTTATAATCAATTAAAAACAGCAATTAATCGTGATAATAAGGAAGATATAAGACAATTGGTAGGAGCTTATTTTGTCGTTGATTATTTTACACTTTCTAATAAAAAAGAAAATCAAATAGGTGGCGTTGATTATTTTTATTCAGATAAGAAAAATGATTTTACAGCCTATGCTAAAAATGGATATTATAAAGATGCTAATGAATATATCAAACAAAAACAAAATACACAAGAAGTTATTAAATATACAATTCTTTCCAATGAACAATCTTTAAATAAAGCTTTATCTGGTTTAGAAGATTATAGTTATTATGATATTAAGATAAAGGTTGAATTTAATCAAACAAATGAAATTTTAAATGCTTTAGAATATACAACAACAGTGACTTTGATAGAAAAAGATCAAAGATTTAGTGTTGTCGCAATGGAAGAATAACTATGGATAAATTTATATATGTTGGATTAGGTGGAGCTATTGGAGCTATTTTACGATATGGGATCAGTTGTTTTCCTGTGAAAAATGATTTTCCAATTTTAACACTTATTACAAATATGTTAGGAGCATTGTTGATTGGGATTGTTGTTGGTTTAGCTGAAAGAGAGAATATTTCTTCATCAATGACTTTGTTTTTAAAGACAGGTGTTTGTGGAGGCTTTACAACGTTTTCTACTTTTTCTTTAGAAGCTATGAATTTGTTTGAAAAGGGTAAGTATGGTGTTTCATTGTTGTATATTGGATTGAGTGTTATGGGATGTTTGATAGGTGTATGGGTTGGTAAACGTATTGTTCGTATATAAGAGATTTCTAAGATGAAATCTCTTTTTTTTATTTAATTATGTGAAGGTTGTGTGAAATGAAAATAAAAAAAGAAAAATGGGGATTTATCTTTGTATATAAATAGTAGAGGGGGTTATTTGATAAAAAAGATGAATCAAGAAAACTTTCTCAATTTGAAAAAGAAAGCGAGGTGAAAAAATGGATACTGAAAAGATTGATGATGTAACAAAGGAAATGGAAATGTATGAAAATGCAATTCAACAAAGTTGTTTAATGGATAATCTTTTTTTTAAGATTGTTTTTAGAGATTATCGTTGTATTCAATTGTTCAAAGATATTGTTTTTCCAAATGAAGGAGATATTATCTCTATTTATTCAAAATATGAATTTCAAAGAGAAAATCTTCCTTTTGATTTTATCTTTGAATTAGAAGGCAGACATTTTGTTGGCGTGTGTGTACATCCACAAGAGTATGAAGCCAAAACAAGAACTGAAGTATATCAAGAAATAGAGTTGAATAAAGCAAGTTGGCCAAATCATGAGTGGAGTCGTTTACCAATTATTTCAACTGTTATTATTACAAATGAAGACATATTTGAAGAAGGAAAAACAATTTATTATGTAGATCATGATGAAAATGGTGAATATGACCATATGGCACAAAAAGGATTAGATTTGATTTATATAAATACTGCCAATCAAGATGAGACACCTATAGGAAAATTCGTTCATGATTTGACTTGCGTAGATCCAAAGGATATGTATTATGATGTTTTAAAAGAAAGAGTACAATTTTATAAAGAAGATCGAGGAGGAATAGAAGCAATGAGTGAAAGTATATGTCAATTTGAAGAAAAAGCAAGACAAGAAGGCTTTCTTGAAGGTAAGAAAAAGGGAAAAGCAGAAATGATCAATAATTATGCAGTGAAACATAATATATCATTTGAAGATGCTATGGAAGAATTAGGACTTTCTAAAGAAGAAAGACCTATTCTTGTCAGATTAATTATTTGTACACATTAAGAAGTGTTGGTCATAGGTAGAAATATCTATGGCCAATATCTTTTATAAAATATATGTGTAAAAATAGAATAAATTATTATATAATGACAAAGTAAAAGTTTATAAATTTGTTGGTGAAAGTAGAGATACTTTCTGAAAATGGAATCAGGTGAAAAACCTGAGCTGTCCCGCAGCCGTAAAAGGGAGTTGAGGCAATATGTCACTGGGAAACTGGGAAGACGCTAAAACGAAGAACTTGAGCCGGAATACATGCCAACATCTTAGAATACACTTTACGGAGAATAAAGTCGTTCTAGTCTAAAATCCTAGGACAAGTATGTCCTATTTTTTGTCTAGACTTCATAGGAGGAGACATTATGAAAAAAATTTTTACAAGTTTTATTGTTGCAATGTTTTTGATTGTGACAAGTTTCAGTGGTGCTAAGGCCATGAATTATGAAGAAAGTTATCAGGCAGCTCAAAGCTACTATCAAAAAAAGACAACTTTACAAAGTTCAGAAGAAGTCATTGCATGTGAAGCAATTGGTGTTGATTCAAGTAGGAAACAATTGGCTGAAAGTGTTGTTGTCACTGATAAAGCATCAGATGTATCCAAAACAATTATTGCTTTGATTTTGCATGGTGATGATCCAAGAAATTATCAGGGTGTCAACTATGTTGAAAAATTAGAAAAAGCAATTCAAGAAAATGGTGCTGTTTATTTTGAAAATGAAGTCAATGGTTTTGGAGCAAACAATCAAGTTTATAATGTATATGCTTTGTATGTCCTTCATTCTAATCAATTGACACTAGCAACAGATTATCTTGCTTCAATGATTGATGAAAATGGAGCATTTGGATTTGCTGGAGGATATGCCGATGCTTCAGTAACAGGTTGGACAATTGAAGCCTTGAGTTTAGTTAATAAGACAAAATATCAGTCAACAATTGAAAAGGCAATGACATATTTATCAACATTACAAAAAGAAGATGCAAGTTATGATGGATATGGTTATGGAGCTGATGCCAATACACAAGCGAGTATATTAATGGGGTTATTAACATACGATGAAAATGGTGTGAAATCTACAACTTATAATAAGGGTGAAAACAATCCTTATACTGTTTTACTGACATTTCAAAATAGTGATGGAAGTTTTTGGTCATCATTTCAAGGTGAAGGTGTAGAAGATTACTTCCCAACAGTACAGGGAATTCAAACAATTGGTTATTATTATCATGGTTCTGTTTATAAAACAGCATATCAAAAGTATCAAAAATTATTAGAATCAAAAACAGAAGAACCTACTTCTGAAAAAGAAGTGGAAAAAACACCTGTTTATCAAAAAGAAACAAAACCAGTTAATAAAGATAAGAAAAAAGTTGTTGAAACAGCTGATTTAAGTGATGTTTTAGGATATCTTATTCTGTTGGGATTGAGCATAGTTGGAATCAGAAAAGGAAGAAAAAACTTTGAATAAAACAAAAAAATTAACAATTATCTTTGTGATTTTATGCTTTGCTGGAATTGGTGTTATAGGTGTATATAATGCGATAAAATCAGATACTCCTGTGAAACAAGACAAGAAAGAAAAAGTAACAGAGATTGTGAAAGAAACAGAAACAAAAACAACAGAAAAAAAAGATTCAACAAAATCAAAAACTGAAAAGACTGAAAAAAAACAATCAACTCAACAAACAGATAAAAAAGAAACAAAAAAGACAAAAGAAACACAAACCAAACAAGACAATCAAACTTCACAAACACCAAAAGAAGAACCAAAAAAGGATATTCCACAAACAAAAGTCACAATTTCTATAACTGGAATTGATTCAATAATTGGACAAGGAAGTGTCATCATTAAAGATGGAATGAGTGTTTATGATGTTTTAAATAGTTTTGCTAAAGAAAAAGGAATTACTCTCAAAACAAGTGGTTTTGGTCAAATTATTTATATTCAAGGAATTAATGGTTTGAATGAATTTGATCATGGACCTCAATCCGGATGGTTATATAAAGTCAATGGTGTTCAGCCAAATGCAGGGGCTGGTCGTTATAATGTGAAAGATGGTGACCATATTGAATGGATCTATTCAACTAGCAAAAGTTAAAGAAATAACCCTTATTGGAATCATTGCAGCTGTTAATATTGCTTCACGTATTGCTTTACAAGGGGTACCTAATATAAAACCTGTCACTTCAATTATCATTATTTGTGTTATGATTTTTGGATTATCATTTGGCATTAAAGTGACAATTGTGACAACTCTTGTTTCTAATATTTTCTTAGGTATGGGAATATGGACTTTCTTTCAAATATTAGCATGGATAGTGATTTGTTTATTGACACAAATTCTGATTGATTTTTATTCAAAGATACATAAGGAACCACATATATTGGTTATGGCAATTTTTGCTTTTTTGATGGGATATGTTTTTGGTTTCATTGTTTCATTAGAAAAATTAGTTATTGGTGGACCATCATTGTTTATTGTTTATTATTTGGCAGGGTTAGTATTTGATACATTACATGCCGTGGGTAATTTTTTCTTTTATTTGATTTGTTCACCCATCTTATTAAAAGTTTTTCAATCCAATATAAAGACACAAGAAAAGGTATATCATTTGAAATGACATACCTTTTTAAAATAGATTCATAATAAAATATTGAGAAACATTCAAGACACCAGCTAAGATCATAACCGTAATAGGATTCATCTTCCACTTCATCAACAATAACATACAAATTCCAAAAATCACAACCATTTGAATTTTAATCGCCTCTACAGAAATTCCCATACCACCAAAAATAGCAGTAATAATAATTGTTAATCCAGCAGTCGCAATCAAAGAAACAACAGCAGGTCTTAATGTATTCAAGACAACTTGTAAAGATTCCATATTACGATATTTTAAATATAACCAAGCAATAATAGTTACAATAATACAGGCTGGTAAAATACATCCAAGTGTTGCAATAATCGCTCCTGGAATACCAGCTATTTTAATACCAACAAAGGTTGCTGAATTCACAGCAATGGGTCCAGGTGTCATTTGAGAAATAGTCACCAAATCAGTAAACTCTGATAAACTCAACCAATGATGAAGGTCAACAACTTGATTTTGAATCAAAGGCATGGCTGCATAACCACCACCAAAACTAAAAGCACCTATTTGTAAAAAACTTAAGAATAATTGTAAGTAGATCATGCTTGTTCTCTCCTTTTCATAAATGTTTTCACTAAACCTAAAACAATACAAACCAAAATGACATAAACAACATTCACATTAAAGAAATAAGTGATAATAAACGAAAATGCCATAATGATAAGAGAAAAAGGATTCTTTTCACGAACGATACCAGAGCCCATTTCAAAAACAACAGAAGCAATAACGGCTCCAACACCAGCTTGCATACCCTCTAACATTAAAGCAATAATGAGATTAGTACGGAATGCTTCATAAAAAAGTGAAACAAGCGAAATAATAACAAATGGTGGAATAATTGTTGCAAAGACAGAAACAAGAATACCAACAATTCCAGCTATTTTATATCCAACAACAATCGCACCATTCACTGCAATTGCACCAGGTGCAGATTGAGCGATTGCGATTAAATCTAACATTTCATCTTCATCAATCCAATGATATTCACTGACAAATTTCTTTCTCATCAAAGTGACAATGACATATCCGCCACCAAAAGTAAAAGCACTTAAATATAAAGTTGATAGAAATAATTTCCTTAATTTATTCTTTTCCATATGACGACCTCCGTCTTAATCATATACGAACTTGAAAAATAAGTAAAATACTATTATTATATAATATATATAATAATAGTATTATGTATTTATGAAAGGTGATGAAAATGACATTACGACATCTTGAAATTTTTATTAAAGTTTATGAAAAGCAAAGTATTACATTGGCAGCCAAGGAAATGCATATTGCTCAGCCATCTGTAAGCTTGGCCATTAAAGAAATGGAAAATTATTATTCTGTTAAATTTTTTGATCGCATGAATAGGAAAATCTTTCCAACACAAGCTGCTATTCAATTTTATGATTATGCAATTCATATCGTTTCCTTATTTTTAGAAATGGAAAAAGGAATCAAGAATTGGGAAGAAGAAGGAAATATTAGAATTGGAAGTAGTATTACAATTAGTCATTATATTTTACCAGAGGTTCTTCAAACACTTAAACAAAAGTATCCTAATCTTAATATTAAAGTCTATGTTCATAACTTAGAGACTATAGAAAAACTTTTGTTAGAGAATAAAATAGATTTAGGGCTGGTAGAAACAAATTTAGAAAATAGTAATATTGTTCAATTACCATTTATGCATGATCATCTTTCAACCATTGTTTCTTCAAAACATCCACTATTAAAAAAGAAAAAAATCAAATTAGAGGATTTGCTAGATTATCCAATCCTAATGAGAGAACAAGGAAGTTCCGTTACAAATCTCGTAACAAGTATTTTTGTATCTCATCAATTACCAGTGAGTTTTGCAATGGAAAGCAGTAGTACACAAGCGATTGTGAGAGGAGTAGAAGCGAATCTCGGCATTTCAACTTTACCATTTTTATTGGTCAAACAAGCGATTGAGGAAGAAAAAGTGAAAGCTATATCAGTTGAAGAATTAAATGTTGAAAGAACTTATCATGTGATATATCATAAAAATAAATACTTATCTTATATATCAAAAGATTTCTTTGATATATGTATGGCATTTGGCCAAAATTATCAATCACAACAATAGAGAGGAATAACAAATATGCAACATTTAAGTGTCTTAATAAAACCTGCTTCATCAAGCTGTAATATGCGATGTCAATATTGTTTTTATGAAGATGTCAGCAATCATAGAGAAATAAAAAATCATGGAATTATGAAAGAATCAGTTATGAAAAAGATAATTGATCGTATTTTTATGGATTTAGAATTAAAGAGTGTTCATTTTGCTTTTCAGGGTGGAGAACCAACAATGGCAGGTATTACTTTTTTTGAACAGTTTACAGATTATGTTGATAAAAAGAAAAATCATGTTCAAGTTCATTATTCAATTCAAAGTAATGGATATCTCTTAGACTCAAGATGGATTCGATTATTTAAAGATTATGATTTTTTAGTAGGAATATCATTAGATGGTTATCAAGAAAATCATGATTGTTTTAGATTTGACTCTCAATACCAAAAAACTTTTTCTACAATAATGAAGCATATTTTATCATTACAAAACAATCATATTCACTATAATATTTTAACTGTTCTTACAAAACAATTGGCTTTACATCCTCAAAAGGTTTATGAATTCTATAAAGAAAATCATTTTCAATATGTCCAATTTATTCCTTGTTTATCAAGTTTAGATAATGAAAGTGATGAATATTCATTGACTCCTGAATTGTTTTATAGTTTTTATAAAACATTATATGAACTATGGTCAAATGATATAAAAAAAGGTCATTATATGAGCATTTCTCTTTTTGATAATATCATGGCTATTTTACATCATCAATATCCATCACAGTGTGGATTCGTAGGAAAATGTCAAATTCAGTATGTTATTGAAAGTCAAGGGAATGTCTATCCATGTGATTTCTATGTTTTAGATGAGTATTGTTTAGGGAATGCTCAATTTGATGATTTCAATACAATGCCATCTCTTCCACAAGCACAGTTATTCTTACAAGAGAACAAGCAACCACAACTATGTCAAAAATGTAAATATCAAAAGATTTGTTATGGTCAGTGCAAAAGACAAAGAGGAACATTCTTAAATCAATCAATGTGTGGATACCAAAAGTTATTAGATGATATATTAGAAGATATGATTCAATTATAGAAAACCCCATGATATTTGATATCATGGGGTTAGTCTTCTTCATCCGCAAGTTTGGCCAATACAATTTCAATAAATACAAAAAATAATGCTTGATCATCTAAAAATGATGTTGTTGAAGCTCTTGAAATACAAGGCAAAACAAATGAAAGATCACTATATTTTTCATAAGAACTCTTCTCAGTAACAGTAATAAGCACTAATTTTGCACCTGTTCCTTGAATAGCATCAATGAATTGCGTATAGACTGTACTTTTTGCATAGACAGTAAACAGAATAATTAAATCACCAGGTTGGACAATGTCTTGGATAGAATGAACAAGTGCCATATCTGTAATAGCTTCAGCATCGAATCCAATTTTAGACATACGATAACGCATTTGCATGGCTGAAAGTCCAGTACGATTATTTCCAATAATCTTGACACGTTTGGCCTTTTTGATTTCATGAACAAACTTTGAAACATCATCCATTTGGATACGATCATGAAATTGTCTTAAAAAACCACCATACAAAGATGTAATGGATTTAATTAAGTCAACATTCTCTTTTGTTGTTTCATCATAAGTTCCAGAAATCATAAATCTTGAAAGTTCAAATTTAAATTCTGCAAAACCACTATATCCAATCTTTTTGCAAAAACGAATAATAGCAGCTTTTGATGTTTTCGTTTCAGATGCAATATCATCAATAGAAAGATGAATGACTTTTGAAGGTTCTTCTTTAATCCATTGGTAGATGACTTGCTCAACATTTGTATAGTTATTTCTAGAATTCTCGATCTTTTGAATTGGGTTCACAAAATCACCTCTTTTTATCATATTCAAAAGTATGTATAAAACTATTATATATTTTACAGTTTCAGAAGTCAAAATGAATGTGTCTTTCTCTTTTTAAAACAAGTTTCAACGAATGCTAAAAAAAGTTTCAAAATATACTTGAAATAAGTTTCTGCCAGATATATAATAAAATTGGAAAAAGTTTCAAAGACGTCAGATAAACTTTACTAAAAATGAGAAGAAGGAGAGAATTTATGGAAAAATTCATGAGTTTATTGGAAAACAAATTACTTCCAATAGGGGCAAAGTTGGCAGAAAACAGATACCTAAAAGCAATTAATAAAGGTTTCATGATTATTTTGCCATTAACTATTTTTGGATCTATATTTACTTTAATCGCAAGCTTCCCAATTACAGCCTGGACAGAATGGTTAGCAGAGTCTGGTTTGGCTTTTTGGTTAAGTTTACCTTCAAAGTTAACAGTTGATTTAATTGCGTTGTATACTGTTGTTGCAATTGGATATGCTTTTACAAAACAAGAAGGTTATGATGGCTTTTCTGGTGGTTTAACAGCGTTAATGAGCTTTTTAATTGTAACACCACTTGCTCAAATTATGACAAAAGATGATAAGGTTGTTACTGCTATTTCATTGGATTGGTTAGGAGCAAGAGGTTTATTTGTTGCAATGATTGTTGGAATTGTTGCTTCTTTACTATTTATTTTATTTACGAAAAAAGGTTGGGTTATTAAAATGCCTGAAGGTGTTCCACCTATGGTTTCTCAATCATTTAGTTCATTAATTCCAATGGTTGTTATTGGAACAATCTTCTTAATCATTGGATATTTGTTTAGTTTAACAAGTTTTGGAAGTGTCCATAGTTTAATTTATACATTTATTGCGACACCTTTACAAAAAGTTGGTGGAAGTTTTGGTGGAATGGTTGTTTTTACAATTGCTTTGCATTTGTTATGGTTCTTTGGTATTCATGGTGGAAATGTTGTTAATTCAATTACAAATCCTTTCTTAATACCATTAGCTTTAGAAAATTTAGCTGTATATCAAGCTGGAGGAACTCCAGAAAATATCTATTCTGCTGCTTTTAAAAACACATATCAATTTGGTGGGTCTGGAATGACAATTGCTTTGGTTCTTATGATGGTTTTCTTAGCGAAATCTGAAAGATTTAAAACTTTAGGAAAATTGGCTTTGCCAGCAAATATATTCTATATTAATGAACCAGTTGTTTTTGGTACACCAATTGTATTAAATACAACATTGATTATTCCATTTGTTTTGGCACCGTTGATTACACAAATGCTTGCTTATGGATTAACAGTCATTGGTATTCTTCCAGTTTTAATTGGATATCAAATTCCTTGGTCTATGCCTCCTATTATTAGTGGATTTATTCAAGGTGGATGGCAAGTTGCATTGTTCCAAGTTTTCTCAATCTTCTTAACATTTGCAATTTATTACCCATTCTTTAAAATTGTTGATAAACAAGCTTGCCTAGAAGAAAGCGCAGTAATCAAAGAATAAGAAAGAGAGATGAAAAGAATGGAAAAAAGACCGAATATTGTATACTTTGTTGCAGATCAAATGAGAAATGATTCTTTGCATCATATGGGATGTGAAGCTTCGATTACACCTAACTTAGATGCATTATTAGAAGAAGGTGTATCATTTGAAAATGCATATTGCCAAAATCCAGTCTGTGTTCCATCAAGATGTAGTTTTATGACAGGGCTCTACCCTCATACAACGGGGCATAGAACCATGCATTATTTACAAGATGAAGATGAACCTAATTTTTTAAGAACTATGAAAAACAATGGGTATGAAGTCATTTGGGTTGGTAGAAATGATATTATACCTGGAGATCGTTCTAAAGAAGACTATTGTGATGTTTATTTTGATGGTATTATCAATGAAGATACAAAACAATTAACCAAAAGAATGTTAAACTTTAAAATGCCTCAATTACCATTAAAACCTGGGGATGAAGGATATTATTCTCATTATATTGGAAAAATATCAAAAGAAGAAGCACATCGACCAGGAAGTGACTGGGGATGTGTAGAAAGTGCCTTGCAATATTTACAAGAAAGAAAGAGTGATAAACCATTCTTCTTATATTTAACAATTTCCTACCCACATCCACCTTATGCATGTGAAGAACCTTGGTATTCAAGTATTGATAGAGAGTTAATTGAGCCAAAACGTCCAAGTGCATTAATATTGGATAAACCTTCTATGTTAAAGGGAATTTGCAAAAATCAAAATATTGGACATTGGTTAGAGGATAATTATAAAGAATTAAAAGCAACTTATTTAGCAATGGTATCACGATTTGATTATCAATTTGGAATGTTAAAAAAACAGTTACAGGATTTAAATGTTTATGATGATACAAGTATTTTTGTTTTTGCTGATCATGGCGATTATACTGGAGATTATGATATTGCTGAAAAAGTCCAAAACTGTTTTGAAAATCCTATCTCAAATATTCCATTAATAATTAAACCAGCAAAGCAATTTGAATGCCTCCCTAGAAAAACCAAAGCGTTGGCTGAGTTGGTTGATTTATGTGAAACAGTTTGTGATATGACAGGTGTAAAAACAGAGTATGTTCAATTTGGAAAATCATTGCTTCATGTTTTAAAAGGTGATGATGAACATAAAGATGCAGTGTTCTGTGAAGGAGGAAGAATTCATGGCGAAGAGTGGGCAATGGAAAAAGGTCATGGTAAAGAATCATGGTATTGGCCTCGTCTTCATGAACAAGGAAAAGAAGGACCTGAGCATACCAAAGCAACAATGATACGTATGGGAAATTTCAAATATGTTAAAAGATTATATGAAAAGGATGAATTCTATGATTTAGAAAAAGATCCTTTAGAAATCAACAATCTTATAGATGAACCTCAGTATAAAGAACAGATTCTTTTAATGAAAGAAAGAATGTTGACATTCTATCAAGAAACAGGGGATATTGTTCCGAATCGAAGAGATTTAAGATAATTTATTAAAAAGAGTTATTGTCAAAAAGAAGCAATAACTCTTTGGTTTTTAATTAGGAATATGAGAAAGACTTGTTTTTTGTTTTATCTTATGGTATTATAGCAATGCTAGTGTATAAAAGTTTAAAGAAAAGGAGGTACTACAATGATTTTGAATGTATTATTAATAATTGTTTCAGTTGCTCTTATTATTGTATGCCTAATGCAAAGTGGTAAATCTGATGGTATTGTTAATGCCTTAACTGGTCAAAGTTCTAATCTTTTTGCTCATCAAAAAGAAAGAGGAGCTGATTTGGTACTTTCTAGAATTACTGTTGGTCTTGCAATTGCGTTTTTTGTTCTTGCAATTCTACTAAGAATGGGTTAAACAAATAGGGCACACTTGTGTCCTATTTTTATTTGAAATGGGTAAACTAATAAGGAGGTGAATTTATGAAAGAAGAGATATTGAAATTATTAGAGGATCAAACTTATACAAGAAGAAAAATTAAAGAATTAGCTGAATATTTTCATATGGATCAAACTGAAGATTATGTTTCGTTTATTAAGTTAATGAATGAAATGGAAGAAGAAGGTTTAATTATAAGAAGTAAGTTTAATGATTATTATTTAATCAATCAATTACATTTTTATAGTGGAACTTTAGAAATGAATAAAAAGGGTTTTGGCTTTGTGAAAGTCGATGAAGATAGAGAGTTCTATATTCATGATTCTAATATGAAAGATGCTTTGAATAAAGATACAGTTTTGATTGAAAAAATTCCTAGTCATGGACAAAAAGAAGAGGGGCGTGTTGTTCGTGTTATCAAACGTGGACAAATGCGTTATGTAGGAGAAGTCAAAAGAGGGAAAAGAGATTATTTTGTAAAAGTTGATGATTCTAAATTTGAAAAACAAATTTTTGTTGATGCTGCTCATATGCATGGAGCTATGCCAGGACATAAGGTTGTTGTAGAAATTAAAACATTTAAACCTCAAATTAAAGGGGATATTGTAAGAATTATTGGACATCGAAATGATCCGGGTGTTGATATTTTATCTATTGTTCATGCTCATGATGTTGATATTGAATTTCCTGAAGAAGTCTATGAACAAATTGAGGGTATTGGAGAAGAAATTGATCCAAGTGATATTAAAAATCGTGTAGATTTAAGAAATGAAGTTATTGTGACAATTGATGGTGATGATGCTAAGGATTTAGATGATGCGATTTCTTTAAAGAAATTAGATAATGGGAATTATCAATTAGGTGTTCATATTGCAGATGTTTCTTACTATGTGACCGAAGGGTCACCATTAGATAAAGAAGCAGTAAAACGTGGAACATCTATTTATTTGGTAGATCGTGTTATTCCTATGTTGCCACATAAATTATCAAATGGGATCTGTTCATTAAATCCTAATACAGATAGATATACAATCAGTTGTATTATGGAAATTGATAAGAATGGAGAAGTGATTAATCATGATATTATTCCATCAGTGATACATTCTTCTTATCGTATGACATATAACAATGTGAATGCTATATTAGATGGAGATTTTCCTTTACAACAAAAATATAAGGAAGTTGTTCCTTTATTCTTCTTGATGCAAGAACTTGCCACTCTTTTAAGACAAAAAAGAGATGAAAGAGGAGCAATTGATTTTGATGTTAATGAAGCGAAAGTTCTTGTTGATGAAAAAGGGCAACCAACAGATGTTGTTTTAAGAACAAGAGGAGCATCTGATAAAATTATTGAAGAATTTATGTTGAAAGCCAATGAAACAGTTGCTCAACATTTTAAATGGATGGACTTACCATTTATCTATCGTGTTCATGAACATCCTAAGTTAAAGAAACTTCAACAATTTGCTGCTATTGTTAAACCATTAGGTTATACGATTAAAGGTTCTTTAGAACATGTGTATCCTAATGAATTAAGTGCTATTGTAGAGGCTTCTAAGGGAACTGAAGAACATACAGTGATTTCAACGTTGTTGTTAAGATGTATGCAAAAAGCACGTTATGATCGACAATGTTTAGGACACTTTGGTTTAGCAGATGAATTCTATACACATTTTACGTCACCAATTCGTCGTTATCCTGATTTGTTGGTACATAGATGTATTAGAACATTCTTGTTTAATCAAAAGTTAGAAGAAAGTGCTCATTTTGAAGAAGTGATTCCTTATTTAGCGGAACAGTCTTCATTTAGAGAAAGAGAATCTATTGATATAGAGCGAGAAGTTATGGATATGAAGATGGCTGAATATATGGAAAGCCATATTGGGGAAGAATTTGAAGGAATGATTTCATCAATTACTCAGTTTGGTTTCTTTGTTGAATTACCAAATACAATTGATGGATTGGTTCATATTACTGACTTAACTGATGATTATTATCATTATGATGAAAAAAATATCATGTTAAGAGGAGAGAGAACAGGAAAGACTTTTAAATTATCTGATAAAGTGAAAGTGAAGGTTGTTGGTTCGAGCAAAAAAGACAGAACTGTTGATTTTGAGCTTGTTGGAATGAAACCAAGAATAAAAAAACCAAAAACAATTCACTTAAATGACAAAAAAGTGAAGACAAATCACAAGAAAAAAGGTAAAATAAATAAGTCTAGAAAATTCCCTAGAACAAGAAAGAAAAGATAGAAAGGAAGTGATATGCATGAAGATTGTTTCACAAAACAAGAAAGCTTACCATGATTTCTTTATATTAGAAACTTATGAAGCTGGAATTGAATTAAAAGGAACAGAAATTAAATCTGTTCGTAAAGGCAGTGTAAACTTAAAAGATTCATTTATTCGTATTAAAAATGATGAAGCTTTTATTGAAAACATGCATATCGCTCCTTATGAACAAGGTAATCGTTTTAACCACGAACCACTTCGTACAAGAAAATTGTTACTTCATAGAAAACAAATAAAGAAGTTACAAAAAGAAGTGAAAGAAAATGGTTTAACGATTGTTCCTACAAAATTATATTTCAATACTTCTAAGTTAAAAGTAGAGATTGCTTTAGCAAGAGGTAAGAAATTATATGACAAACGTCAAGATCTTAAAGAAAAAGATTCTAAACGTGACATTGAAAGAGCATTGAAAAATGCTTACTAATGGGGGCGTCTTGGATTCGACAGGGGTCAGTTTGAATGGAGTTGCAGCCGTGGGCACACGTTACATGCACAAACAAATATCTGGAAACAGACAAACTAATTACGCTTTCGCTTAGTCGACATAGACATGAAAGCT